>JAKSPL010000019.1 GCA_024404815.1 Oscillospiraceae bacterium | reverse complement strand
AGACGGTTACGATTTCACACCGAACGAACTTCGGGAATTCGCAAGCGACCTTGTCCGCGTCTGCTGCGGCGGCGGTGACGACGAACTGACAGAAGAACAGCTGGGAAATGTCAGCGGCGGTGCAATTGCTCCGTATGGACCAATCACGATCAGTCCGTTTGTTGTCAAAATTGCGAACTGGCTTTTTTCCAAACTCTAATCAACATCACAGCATTCCGTCACAGCAAACATCTCACTGCACATCTCCCCGCCAAACACCCCTATCCCACAAACATACAACCTTTTTTCTACTGACGTTCTAACATCTCACCACTCCGTCTTACTACAAATTTCTACCATTTTCTACATTTCTATGATCATCTACTTTATCTTTACACTACTTCACGCACTATTTTCTCACAACTGACGCACTCTTACATCGCACTCACGATCATTCCACAATTTCAACCTGACAACACGGAAATACTTTCACTGCCCTATTCGTTTTTGCACTCCCCCTCCCCACACACTCTCTCTACAATTTCACTCTTACATCTCACTACACTCTTACTACATCCCGTACAAGCTTTTTCATGACATCTTGCACATTGGAAAACTTCCTCTCCTCTTTATATATGACCGATGCACCCGCATCGGTCATTTTCTTTTTTGGGACTGCGCCATCTCAAACTCCGCACAAAAATTTTTTCTCTCCCTCTTGACAAAATGAAAAAGCCGTGCTATAATGACTGTACTAGAACAACTAGTACACATAGAGCAGACATTGCAAAGGAGGTGCAGTCATGTTCGATATTGACCTGCAAAGCCGTGTTCCCATCTACGAACAACTCTACCGAAAAATCATTGAACTCGCTGTCAAAGGCGCCCTGCCGGAAGGTTCTCAGCTTCCAAGCGTCCGACAGCTCGCCAAAGACCTCTCCGTCAACCCCAATACCGTTTCGAAAGCCTACCAGAACCTCGAACGCGATGGTGTCATCTATTCACTCTCCGGCAGAGGCAGTTTCATCGGCAAGATACAAAAAGCCGATGTGCATTCAGACATCCTGAAAGAATTCGATACCGCCGCACAAAACGCAATGCGTGTCGGTGTGGATGCGGATACCCTCTGCGACAGAATCCGCACCCTCAGCAGCGAGTTTATACAAAATGGAAAGGAGCATCAAACATGATTTCATTCAAACAAGTCACAAAAGCCTTCGACGGACAAACCGTTCTCGATTCCATCAGTTTTGATATTCCAAAAGGCAGTGCATTCGGCTTGATTGGTTCGAACGGTGCAGGAAAATCCACGATTCTCCGTTTGATGAGCGGTGTATATCAGCCGGACAGCGGCGAAGTGCTGCTCGACGGGAAGCCCATTTTCAACAGCCCCGATAACAAATGCCGCGTCTTTTTTGTATCAGACGAAACGGTACAGTACCATTCATTCACCATCAAAAGTCTTGCAAACTTCTACAAATTGTATTATCCGCGCTTTTCGGATGCCCTGCTCGAAAAAATGCTGAAAGCCGTTTCGCTCCCGACCAATAAGCCGCTTTCCACATTCTCAAAAGGCATGAAACGACAGGCGATCACCATGATCGGTATTGCCGCACAGCCCGAATATCTTCTGCTGGACGAGGCGTTTGACGGTCTGGACCCTGCGATGCGAAAGCTGGTGCGTCAGCTGCTGATCGACCGTATGCTCGAAGAAAACATGACCATCATCATTTCCACGCACAACCTCACCGAAATCAACGAGATCTGCGACAGCGCGGCACTGATCCACGACAACCGCATTATCTTCTCGCGCAGTCTGGACGACATTCGTTCGAATATGCACAAATTACAGCTCGCATTCCCTACGGATGCACCTGCGTACACCAAAGAACAGCTCGCAGAAACAGGCACGGAAATTCTCCACTTTGAAAAACAGCAATCCGTGTACCATCTGGTCGTTAAGGGCGATGAGGAGGAACTGTGCGAACGGTTTTCTGCGCTGCATCCTGTGGTCTGCGATCTGATCCCCCTGACACTTGAAGAAATCTTTATCTACGAATTGGAGGTGCTTGGTTATGGCAACTACGTCTTTGAAAACGATGAACCCGTTTCTCAGTAATTTCCGCGGCATTGTCCGCAAAAACCGTCTGCTGATGATCTTCCTGACATTTCTTTCTCTGCTCGGACTTCCGGTTTTATTGTTTGTAGGAGTGGAACTCCGTAAATACGACTCGGAAATGTCGGATTATTATGCAGCACCCAATGAGGCGGTAACCACTCCACAAGACATGTCAGAAATCTTCCAAACCACGCTGACCATCGTCAGTATACTGGCAATGGTCGTCATTGTGTTCATGATTGCCAACGCCGCGATACAGGCATTCTCCTATCTGCTGAAAAAATCCGACACGGACTTGTATTTCAGCCTGCCGATGAATCACAACCAGCGGTTTTTCAGCTGCTACCTCGGCGGACTTACCGTATGGCTGCTCCCCACGCTGATCTCCAATATCATCACTGCGGCTGTGCTCAGCATCATGGAAGCACCAACAGAGTTCTTCCTCTGTCTGCTGATTTACGACCTTGTCGCGCTCTGGCTGTATACGCTGACGGTCATGTGTGTCAATTTCTGCGGCAATCATCTGTCGCTCGCCTTTGCACTCGTGGTATTCGGCGTGCTGACTTCTTTTATCGCCAATGATGCATCCGTACAGCTTATCCAGATGCAGTGTGTCTACAAAGGTGCATTTTTTGAATACTTCCTCTCCCATCTTGCTGGTCCCCTGGGCCCCACGTTCAGAGACTTCGGCTTTGACGTAATCCTCTATGAGTGCAACAGGGCTCAGATCGGGCTGTATTGCCTGCTGGGCTTTGCAGCCTGCATTGTTCTCGAATTCCTCGCTGCATGGTTCGTTCACGGCAAGCGCAAGGCTGAAACCGTTTCGAAGCCGTTCCCGATTCGCTCGGCATACCATTTGATGCAGTTTTTCACGGTGATGTTTGTTGTCATCCTGTTCACAGAAATTAGTGCTGAAAACGCAGTTTATCCGTATATGGAATGGGAACGTCCGCTTCTCTATCCGCTGCTTGCAGTTATAGCTTGCCTGCTGATCCTGCTGATCCTCGACCTCATCACCACCAGAAACCTCAAAAAAATGCCGCGCCGTATCGCAGGCTACGTTCTCGCCACCGCCGCCGCTTTCATCGTATTCTTCGGTCTGAACTATACGCATTTCCTCGGCTTTGGCGACAGGACCCCCTCAAAGCTCGGACTGGTGGAAGTCAAAGCCGAAATGGAAAATACTACATTGTATCTTCGGGAACCTGCGAATGTGGATTCCATCAACGAAGTGCTCGCTGAAAGCAGAAAGACCATGCCATCCGAGGCTGCATTAATAATCGACATAGAATACAACTACGGTAATAAACAGAAATTCTATGGCATGCCGATCCCAAATGAACAAAAGGAAGCCCTTGAACAGATGATACATTCGACATCCAACAAGGAATTCTGGTGTACAATGCTGAAAAAAATACTCGATGCAAACAACAGCGATGCCCATATGCTGCAATTCGGCACGAAATACTCTCCTTATGATAATAATTTCGGTTACCTTTCTGTACCGAAACTTTCGGCGGAGGACTGCGACCGCCTGCTGGAAGCCTACCGCAAGGACTGGGACAGCAGTGGATGGACAGCAAACGATTTCAAATATTACGAATATTTCTTCCAAAGCCGTGTTGTTTATGACGCATTGTACGGCGAATATCGGGAATATCTGGAAGAAACCATGGACGACGGAACGCAGCTCTGGTTTATGGGACAGTTTCCTGGTTCCCGACTGTATATTCCCGAAGCATTCAAGAATACGATTGCCGTCATGGAAGACATCCTGCCTGTTCCGACAATAGAAGACGTGTTCCGGGAGAACGACCTCAAACTGATTCCGAAACAGGAATTTGCATTCGGTGAAACCTGGGGATTCTACCGTGAGATCCCGCCTGAAGATTACATAAAGCTTGACGCAAAGGCTTTCAAGGCACTGTACCACCATATTCACACAAGCTATGACGATATGGGCGATGTCGCCGGTGCGATTCCGATAGAGGATTATCGGTGGCTCTATCTCGACAAAGCAGGCGATGCGATCATCAACAACTATTTCAAAGACCAGCTTCAAAAGATCTACAATGCAGAATCCGCCGACAGCTAACCCCCTGCCGCACTTTTTTCAAATGCCGCATGATTTTTCAGGTCATGCGGCGTTTGCTATTGACAAGCAATGGCTGTTATGTTAAAATCAAAACATAGAATATGCCTGTGGCACGAAAGGAGCATTGCGTATGTCAGATACGAAAAGCAACACAGCCGAAATTATCAAAGCTGCCCTTCGCGGCATTTTATTCGGACTGGTCTTTTTTCTTACCGGTCTGTGTGTCATGATCGTCGGTCTTCTGGAAGTTCTAAGTCCGCTTCGGCCCGCCGAATACGAAGAAAAAGTGTCCGCATCCGTCACGGAAGCATTCCGACAAAACAAAAGTGAATACGATGCCTATGTGTCGTTTCGCTATGCGAACTATCCGTATGACCATATGCTGCTTGAAAATGTCAGCAAACACGTAAAAGCAGGCGATACGATCGACATCTGCGTTTACACCGCCAAAGCAACGGAATCCGCTCCACAGATCCATATTCGCAGTATGCGGCTCACGGCATACGATAAAAAGGAACTGCTGTTTCTCATTTTGTGCCCGATGGCATTTATCTTAGTCGGATTTTTCATCATATTCTTTCAGGTCAAAGAAATATGCCGCATACGCAGACTGGATAAGAACGAGATATTTACAGGTGTCATCAAGCGCTGTTTCCCCACCAATATGTATGTCAACGGCTATGCTGTCTACCGCTATGTGATCGTCTATTCCGTCTATGGCGTGGTGTTCTGGAAGTCGCTGCAAGGCTCTTACGGCCAGCACCCCGATGGACAGGTCGTCCGCGTTTATGTCGATCCGGAACATCCTGAAAAATGTACGCTGAATCTCGAAGAATACCTTTCGCCCGAAGAATACGAAACACGCACCGAAGAAGCACGCGACCTGCTGCTGCTCGAAGTGCCGAACGATACGCTGGAATATTCAAAATCCAAAGTGCCGACCATTATTCTTCTTGCGATGTTTCTGCTGGTCGGCATCGGCCTGCTGATCGGGGGGATTTCGGTTCGGCATACGTATATCATGAATGCAGTCGTTATGCTGGCGATCGGCATTCTGTTTACAGTATTTGCCGCCATTGGCATTGTCAAAGAGCTTCTGCAATGATTTCGTCTATTTTCTGAAAGGAGTAACCGACTATGGCTGACTGTTTCCAGACCGAACCCATCCAGACAAATGCACCGCAGTGTTTGCATGGACAAGGACCGTATACGGGCGTTCTCAGGAAATGCACGCTCATCAAAGATTCAACGATAGGCTGCGAATTGTGCCGGTATCTCATTGCCTACTGCGCGGACGGCAAAATATATTGGGAAACGCTGAAAGAGCCAAAAGGCATTCTCCCAGAAGGGAAGATCCTCCGTGTCTATACACAGCCTGATCGTCCCGCTTGGTGTACCATAAAGCTCCACGAGATGCTCGAGGGAGATGAATTTCAGGCTCGTTTTGATGAAGCACAGCAGACAGGGATACTGAGTGTCGAAATACCCGCAGAAAAATTAAAAAAGAAACATATGCGTCAGCTTATCCGCGAGATGATACTGTTTGAGATCCTGTTCACCGTGATCGGCATCGCTTTGCTTGTGTTCTCTGTTCAGCCGCCGGATATATCATGGACTTTTGTCATAACCGGTGTCCTGTTCACGCTCGTTGGTCTCTTTCTGGCTTATCTCTATCTGCGGGAGATGTCCAGAGAAACCGCTTTCTGGAAAGATATGCTTCCGTAGCTGTAACATCTCCGCTTCCGGTGTGTATCTTATTACAGATACATTTTCGCAGTTCTCCATCTGAAAAGCGTACGGTTTCAGAACGGAAATCTGCCTGAATGTATGCAGATCACGTCACAACACAACACGCAACACACATCACACTACTTATGGAGGTATTACACATGGAAGCCAAGAATTTTGCAGTTCTTTCCGAAGAAAAAATGCAAGACATCAACGGCGGTTTGATCCATCCGTGGACATTCTGGCCGCCCATTCAGCCTACGTTCTTCCCGCAGTTCAAGCAAACGATGGAAGACGGTACAGTCATAACAGGCTATGGCATTGTTGATCTCGTAATGAAAATCAAGCAGTACAATCAGAAATAATAAAAAACGAATCCCCTTTTCGGCATTTGCCGATCAGGGGATTCGTTTTTTGGATATACAGAAATCAGACCGTGTCCATAAAAGTACGTTCGACTTTATTGAACAGCAAAACACCGCCCAGAAATACCAGCACGGTAAACACCACCGACCAGAGAATGCCGAGAAAACTGACCTGTCCCTGTCCCAGCAGCATATAGCGGAATACCTCCATCATCTGCGTCACAGGATTGCACATCAGTACCGTCCGCATCCAGCCGCCGCCCACCGTGGAAAGCGGATAGACCACAGGTGTTGCATACATCCAGAGCGATACACCGAAATTCACAACGATCGCCAGATCGCGGTATCTTGTGGTCAGACTGCTGACGATGATTCCGCAGCCCAGTGCCATCACACCCAGCACCAGCAGTACCAGCGGCAGTCCAAGCATACTCCACCAGTTTGGATGCACATTGCCGCGCAGAACATAATATATCCAGAAGAAAAACAGCATGATCAGCTGTACCAGAAAATTGATGCCTGCGGAAATAACATTGGCGATCGGTTTTGTCAGACGCGGAAAATAAACCTTTCCGAAAATATGCGCATTGGACTGGAACACATTTGCCGTAGAAGTGATAGACTGTGAAAAGAAGCTCCAGAGTGCATTGCCTGCCATATAGAACAGCAGTTTCGGAACACCGTCCGTACCGATATTGGCAATGTTTCCGAACACAACGGTATAGATCACCGTTGTGAAAAACGGGTTGAGGAAGATCCACGCAGGGCCTAAGATCGTCTGCTTATATTTCAGCGAAAAATCCTTTTTCACGAACATGACGATCAGGTCGCGGTATTGCAGCAGTTCACGGAATTTCAAGTCGAACCAGCGGTGCTTTGCGGTGATATGCGTATGTCGGATCTCAGGATTCATGCGGCAGCACCTCCAGTTTCATGTCTGCCAGATGGGCATGACCCCAGTTCCGCGCCCAGAACGGCAGGTGATTCTCAGGCGTCGGTGTACGAATCTCAAAGCAAAATCCGTTTTCAATCGTGTTGATGAAGTTATAGTTGTCGTCGTTGCAGCTGTAAAATGCGATCTCGGCAAGATGCTGTCCGGGGACAAGCTCTGTTGTCGGGAGCGTGAGCTGTACGGTCGTTTCCGTGTCTGCGGCAATCGAAAAGCCGCTGCTGCTGAACGAAGAACCGACTCGTGTGCCGTCTTTATAGACAAACTGCAAACGGAAATGGACATTGTCGAGGTCTGTCTGACTTTTGCATACAAGCCGCACAGTCACAGGTTCGCCCATGCCGTACTGACAGTCGATATGGTCGATATCAGAGGAAAGCACCTGAAATACAAGCTTGTTTTTCAGCAGATAATCCTTGAACACATAGTCCCTGTGCGCTTTGAGGGTATCCTCGCCGCTCATGTAGTATTCGATAGCGGTTTCCACATCGCCGTCGTAGACGACTTTTCCCTCGTCCAGCACGATACACCGCTCGCAAAGCTGACGAATCGTTGCCATATTATGCGACACATACAGCACGGTGCGTCCCTCGGCGGAAACCGCTTCTTTCATCTTATCGAGGCATTTCTTCTGAAACGCCATATCTCCGACCGCCAGCACCTCATCCATAATCATGATCTCGCTGTCGAGGTGTGCGGCGACCGAAAACGCAAGCTTGACATACATTCCCGAAGAATACCGCTTTACGGGGGTGTCGATGAATTCCCGCACCTCCGAAAACGCAATAATGTCTTCCATCTTGGCGTCGATCTCCGCTTTGGTCATACCGAGGATCGCACCATTCATATAGACATTTTCGCGGCCTGTCAGTTCTCCGTTGAAGCCCGTTCCGACTTCCAGCATCGAGGAAATTCTGCCGTAAATGTCGATCTCGCCCTCGGTGGGGGCGGTGACTCTCGAAAGGAGTTTCAGGAGCGTAGATTTTCCTGCACCGTTTTTCCCGATGATACCGACAGCTTCCCCTTGTTTGATCGTCAGAGTGACACCGTTCAATGCCATAAAGGTTTCGCCCGAAATGCGCGGTGCTGCTCCGATTTTCATGTTTGGATCTTCTTTTCCGCGCTTTTTTGCCCACCACGATGCAAGTTCACCCTGCAAGGTACTGCTGTTCACCTGACCAAGACGGTACTGCTTGCGGACGTCTGTGATCTGAATCGCATACGGACATTGCTGTATCGCTGTACTCACGCTGTTCTCTCCTTGTCGTATTTTTCTTTCCTATTATAGCATATCCCTGCGGCTTTGTCTATACTTCTTTGACAGCTTTCCGTCTTGACATTCCGCACGAAATTTGCTATAATTATGTGTATAAATAAATCTTTATGAGGTGTACAAAATGCAGCAGAGAATCGTCAACAACTGCGAGCTGCTTGGAAAAAGCTGGCAGCTTCTGAAACAGAATTTTAAATGGGATTCTTCCGAGATCAGTCTGGGCGCTGCCGCGATCTACACAACGCTCGGTCTGGAACCTGACATTGCAAAAATGACGGAATGCCGCCAAATCCTCAAAAGCAGCGAGGGACTTTTCTCGGAATTCCGCGGCATGGCTGAGATCATTGTGCTTTGCAAAATGGCTCTGACCGCAAATCCGCAGCAGTATCTGGAAAATCTCAAAATCACCCGCGATGCCCTGAGCGCAGGAAAACTGTTTTCAACGGAATATCAGCTCCTGGCGGCGTTGTCTATCTGTGACAATGCAGCAGGCGAAGAAGCAGTTCGCTATGCAGAAAAAACGCTCGAATGCTATAAAAAAATGAAGCAGGCACACCCGTTCCTGACCGCAGGCGAGGACTATCCGTTTGCGGCACTGCTTGCACTTTCTCCGCGCAGCACGGAAATCGTCATGGACGATGTGGAACAATGCTTTACGCTCCTGAAACAATATTTCGGTTCGAATGACCCTGTGCAGACGCTGAGTCATGTGCTGGCGTTGTCCGATGCGCCTGCCGCATCCAAAACCGCAGCCTGCACAAATCTCTTCGAAGTACTCAAAAAGAACGGTCAGAAATTCGGACAGTCCTATGACCTGACCGCACTCGGCTGCATGGCTTTGACCGGTGCAGATCCGCAGATGCTGACCGAACTGTTCATCACCGCAGACGAACACCTCAAAGCACAGAAAGGTTTCAGCGGTCTGCTGGGCGTTTCAACAATGACAAGACGGCTGCTGGCGGCACACGTCGTCACGACTACGCTCGCACCCGGCAATCTGGTTTGCAGCAGCGTGGCGATCAACCAGATCGTTCAGATCCTGAATATATCACAGACAGACACTTCGATCGCTCTTATGTAAAAGCAGCACGGCAGAATCAAAGGAGGGAGTCACCATGATCTGTAACCGCATCCTCGGAACACTCTGCGCGGCAATTCTCGCAGTGTCCGCTCTGCCCTGCCCGGCAGCCGCTCTGACACTCGAACCGCTGACCGATGACCACGAAATCGAATTTGTCCCGTTTGATGAGGAAACGCTCCCCGGCGACATCAACAACAACGGTACACTCGAAATGAACGATGCGGTTTTGCTCGCAAGATTCATCACCGAATACCGATCGGCTGAAATTTCTGACATTGGTCTGCAAAATGCCGATGTCTGCGCGGACGGTCTGCTGAATTCGCTCGATGTCCTGCAAATCCTGCAAATTCTCGCAAAATCCTGAATACTATCAAATTCCTGTCCTCAGCGGCAGGAATTTTTTATCTCTGCATCTTGCAATTTTGTCAAATAAACTGTATAATGGAGATATCATTTCTTTTGGAGGTTACCCATGATAAAAAAAAGGCTGGTTCAGTTTCTGACTGCGGCTGTCCTGACGCTGACGCTGCTGCCCTGTCTGCCTGTTTCTGCCGCAGACAAAGAGATCACCGCTGACGGACTCAACTACACGATCTCCAACGGAGTGGCAACCCTCACAGGTGCGGCAGAATCACCGCAGAACCTTGTGATCCCGTCAAAGGTCAGCGGTGTCCCCGTCACGGAAATTGCAGAAAAAGCTTTTTACCACGATAAAACCATACGGACTGTCAGTATCCCGTCCAGCGTCAAAACGATCGGAAACTACGCGTTTTCCTGCTGCAACCTGCTCAATGAGGTCACAATGGCGGAGGGCGTGACGACAATGGGCTATAGTGTATTCAGCACCAGCGCACTTCTGAGAAATATCAGCTTCCCGAAAACGCTGACATCCATAGGCTCCAACTGCTTCCGGAATACCATGTGGCTGGAAAACAAGCAGAAGGAAAGCAAATGGGTGGCCGTCAACGGGATCCTGATTGATGGCAGCACCTGTACCACAAGCTGCACGGTCCCGACATCTATCAAAACGATCCTTACAGATTCGTTCAATGACGCAAAAGGACTCTACCGCATTGTGCTCCCAAAACACATCGACTATCTTCCGCAAGGGGCGATCGCTTCCTGCCCTGACCTCCAGATGGTCACGATCGGCAACCCGAATTGCAGATTCGGCTGTGAGGAAGCAGATCACAAAAACTGCCCCTGCTGTATTTACAATCGTGTACTGGCAATCTGGAGGGTGGAATATGATGGTATCATCCGCGGCTATCTCGGTTCGACCGCACAGACCTATGCGAGAAATCATACTATCCCGTTCCTTGGTCTGGGCGATGTCACAGGCGACGGTGTCCTGACCGCAGACGATGCAAACTATATCCTGATCGAATACCTCTCCACTACGATCATGAACCAAGGCAAGACGCTGACACAGGATCAGCGTTTCGCTTCGGACTACGACCTGGATGCATACATCACTCCCGACGATGCATCTGCTGTTTTGCAGGTCTATCTTGAGAATATGATGAAGTAACCGATACAAATCTACTTGGAGGTTTCCTATGAAATCTAAAAAACTGCTCCAGCTGCTGACTGCGGCTGTCATGCTGCTTTCTTCGCTGATGCTGCTACCCTGTCTGTCTGTTTCTGCCGCAGACCAAGAAGTGACCGTGAACGGACTCAACTACACGATCTCCAATGGTCAGGCAACTCTTACAGGCGCGACAAAAACACCTGTCAACCTTGTCGTTCCCTCAACGGTCAACGGCGTTCCTGTCACTAAGATCGGGGAAGATGCTTTTTATGAAAATAAGGTCATCGAAACTGTCAGTGTGCCGTCGTCTGTCAAGGTCATGGAAGCGGAGGCATTCCGCTACTGTGAGAACCTGACCAAAGTCACAATGGCAGAGGGGGTGCAGTCGATCGGACCCGTTCAGTTTTACTTTTGTCAAAAGCTGAAAGAGATCAACATCCCGAAATCGCTGACAAGCATTGGTTCGCAATGCTTCACGTCAACCCCATGGATATATGACCAAAGAGAGAAAAGCAAAAACGGGCTGGTCATTTTCAACAATATTCTGATTGATGGAGCGGAAGCCACCGGAAACTGCAAAATTCCCGAAACCGTCACACAGATCGTCTCAAATGCGTTTATAAATTCCGAAATCTATCAAGTCTTTATCCCGAAGTCGGTCAGCTACATCCCGCCGGGTACGTTTTCTTACTGTAAGAAACTCGCAGGCGTGACCGTCGCCAACCCGAACTGTGTGTTTGCCTGTATGGAAAAAAACAAGGGTGAGGATGTTTACTGCTGCTTCTTCAACATCGCAACAAGTACCGGCGGCTTCAATTTCAGTGGCCCGATGCGCGGCTATCTCGGCTCTACCGCACAGGCATATGCAGAAAAGCACCATGTCTGGTTTAACATACAGGGCGATATCGACAGGGACGGAATGCTCACCCCTGACGATGCCAACCTCGTTCTGATCGAATACCTCACCGTGAATGTCATGAACGGCGCAAGCACCATGACACGGGAGCAGGCAAAGTCCGCAGACTACGACTTCGATGATAAGATCACCGCAGACGATGCCAACAGTGTGCTCTTTGGTTATCTCGATGCACTGATGTAACATACAAAATCCGCTCCTGTTTCAGGGGCGGATTTTTTCTGCCAAACCGATTGACAAACCGCGCATTTTGCGGTATACTATATTTTGTATGGTTATACCCGATTTTATCTATGCAAATACGAAAGGAATCCGTAAATTATGGAATGGACAGGCTTAAATCAACTGCGTGAGCAGTATCTCTCCTTCTTTGAACGCAAGAATCATACCCGTATGGACAGCGCATCGCTGATCCCGAAGGGCGATAACTCCCTGCTTCTCATCAACTCCGGTATGGCACCGCTCAAAAAGTTCTTCCTCGGACAGGCAGTTCCGCCCAATGTCCGTGTGACCACCTGCCAGAAGTGCATCCGTACCCCTGACATTGAGCGTGTCGGCAAGACCGCTCGCCACGGCACATTCTTTGAAATGCTCGGCAACTTCTCGTTCGGCGACTACTTCAAGAACGAAGCCATCGAGTGGGCATGGGAATTCCTCACCAAAGAACTGCAGATCCCTGCTGACAGACTCTGGATCACCGTTTTTGAAAGCGATGACGAAGCAGAAGCGATCTGGATGAACAAGATCGGCATCCCGAAAGAGCGTATCATCCGTCTCGGCAAAGAAGACAACTTCTGGGAGCATGGTTCAGGCCCCTGCGGTCCCTGCTCCGAGATCCACTTCGACCGCGGCGAAAGCTACGGCCCGTTCGAGTCCTTTGAACAGGCATCCGACTGCGACCGTGTCATCGAGATCTGGAACCTCGTATTCTCCCAGTTCGACAGCGACGGCAAAGGTCACTACGAGGAAATGAAGAACAAGAATATCGACACAGGTATGGGCCTTGAACGTCTGGCTGTTGCAATGCAGGGCGTTGACAACCTCTTTGAAGTCGATACTGTCCAGAATATCATGAAGCACATCTGCAAGATCGCAGGTGTTACCTACCACGATGACGAAAAGACCGACGTTTCCCTCCGTGTCATCACAGACCATGTCCGTTCGACCGTATTCATGGTCGGCGACGGCATTACCCCTGCAAACGAAGGCAGAGGCTATGTCCTGAAACGTCTGCTCCGCCGCGCTGCCCGCCACGGCAGACTCCTCGGCATCCGCGAACCGTTCCTCTATCAGGTCGCAGAAACCGTCATTCAGGAAAACGGCGGCGCATATCCCGAACTCATCGAGAAAAAAGACCTCATTACAAAAATCATCCGCCACGAGGAAGAAAGCTTTGCACGCACCATCGACCGCGGCATGGATATGCTGGTCGCTTGTATGCACAACCTCAAGCGCGAAAAGAGCACCGTGATCCCCGGCAAGGACGCATTCCAGCTGAGCGATACCTACGGCTTCCCGATCGACCTGACGGTGGAGATCGCCGCAGAACAGGGCATGACTGTCGATGTCGATGCGTTCCATGAACTGATGGACGAACAGAAAAAGCGTGCAAGAGCAGACCGCGCTTCGAAGGTCAAGACCTCCTGGGGCGGCGACCTTGCAATTCCGAAGGATCTCGCAAAGACCAAGTTTGTCGGCTACGACAAGATGGAAACCGAAGCAACTGTTCTTGCCATTCTCGCAGACGGTCAGCTGGTCGATTCCATTGAAGCAGGCACAGATGCCGCGGTCATCCTCTCGCAGACCGCGTTCTACGCAGAAAGCGGCGGTCAGGTCGGCGATACGGGTGAACTCGAAGGCGACGGTACATTTGCAGTTGCTGACACCCAGAAAGGCGGCGACGGCTACTTCCTGCACATGGGTACCCTCGAACAGGGTTCGCTCTCTGTCGGCAGCACCGTCACCACAAAGGTCGATACCGAACGCCGTATGGCAATTATGAGAAACCACACATCTGCGCACCTTTTGCAGGCGGCTCTCCGCAAGGTACTCGGCGACCATGTCCATCAGGCAGGTCAGCTTGTCAACGCAGAACGCTGCCGTTTTGACTTCTCCCACTTCTCCGCGATGTCCGCAGAGGAACTGGCAAAGGTCGAACAGCTTCTGAATGCGGAAGTCCTCGCCGCACTCCCTGTCACTATGGAGGAAATGGCGATCGACGATGCAAAGAAGCTCGGCGCAATGGCTCTGTTCGGCGAAAAGTACGGCGATGTTGTCCGCGTGGTACGCGCAGGCGACAACTCCATCGAATTCTGCGGCGGTACGCACGTTTCCAACACCGCACAGCTCGGTCTTTGCCGCATCGTTTCCGAGAGTTCCGTTGCAGCAGGTGTCCGCAGAATCGAACTCGCAACGGGTGCAAATGTCCTCGAACTGCTGCAAAATGCAGAAAACAGCATTGCTCAGTCCGCAAAGGCTCTGAAACTGACAAATCTCTCCGAACTGCCCGAGAAGTGTGCAGCGATCGCAAACGAACTGCGCGAGAAGTCCAAGGAGATCGACCGTCTGAATGCAAAACTCGCAGGCAGTCAGCTTTCCGAACTGTTCGCTGACGCAAAAGAAGTCTGCGGCATTAAGATCGTTTCCGCAATGCTGTCGGATGTCAAGCCTGAGGTACTGAGAAACCTCGGTGACCAGATCCGTGACCGCGAGGAAAATGTCATTGCAGTCCTCGCAGGCGTCAACGGCGAAAACGGCAATTTCTACTGTGTCTGCTCGAAAAACGCCATCGACAAGGGCGCACACGCAGGCAAGCTCATCCAGCGCATCTCCGCCATCACAGGCGGAAAGGGCGGCGGCAGACCGGATACCGCAATGGCAGGTATCGGCAAGAGCTACATGGTCGATGAGGCACTCGGTATGCTCCCTGAGCTTGCCGCTGATTTCCTCAAAGGCTGAGGTTCCGCCACATATCATACAAAACTAGGAGGACGGACGTATGCGCGTCAAAATTCGTATCGCATCCCCCGATGATGCCAAAGCGATTTCCAAGCTCATCCGCGAAGAACTGCTTACGCCCGTTTCTGCGTCTGATACCGCACAGGGACTGTCCCAACTCTGCGTCAATCCGCGCCACAAGATTTTCGTGGCGGCGGTCGATGACGCAGTTGTGGGATTTCTCCACGCCTGCGACTACGATTCCCTGCTGCTGACCGCGCCGATGAAATCCATTCTTTCTCTGGCTGTCGGCGCGTCCTACCGCAGAATCGGCATCGGAAAGGCTTTGCTTCACCGCGCAGAATGCTGGGCATTCGAACAGGGCGCGGGCGGCATCCGCATGGACGGAAGTGCGGCTGCGGACGCTGCGGTAAAATTCTTTACGGCGTGCGGCTATGCAGGCACACCGTTCACCAAGGAATTCGAAAAATCACGTTGATCCATATATTTTGAATAGGAGGCGTCAGCTATGAGCGACTGCTTGTTCTGTAAAATCGTCGCAGGGGAGATCCCCAGCGCAAAGGTCTATGAGGACGAATTCGTCTATGCGTTCAAGGACATCAGCCCTATCGCACCTGTCCACTACCTCTTTGTCCCGAAGCAGCATATTTCGGGCGCATCTGAAATTTCTCCCGAAAACGCGGAGATCGTCGGCAAGATCTTCACCGCGATCGCAAAGGTCGCCGCTGAGGAACACCTCGATTCCGGCTTCCGTGTCGTCACAAACTGCGGCGAGGATGCCGGTCAGACCGTTCCGCATCTGCACTTCCATCTGCTTGCCGGCAAAACAATGGGCTGGTCTGTGGAACAGGGTGTATGAATCCCGACCGCTTGCACCGTGATTCAGCCGACAGCAATCCCAAGGGTTTCCATGGCGTAGAATGCTTTACGGCAGCATGGATCTCGGGGTTGCTGTTGGCTTTTGTGTTTTCAAATCACACGTATCTGTTGGTATTTTGCATTGTGTTTCTGCTGATTGGCGGCGCGGTTTGTCTGTTTTGGAAACGGGTGCGCCGTTTCGTACTGCCGCTCGGCATCGGACTGCTTTGCGCGAACTGCGTCTGGACGATCTATGACAATTCTTTCCGACAGCCGCAGCTTGCGATGATTGGCGAAACCTGCGAACTGACTGCAAAAATCACGGACGCACGCACAACCGTCAGCGACAGTATCCGATATACGATTTCCACGAAGATACATGGAAAACGCATGGTAATCGACTGGTACGGCGATGAAACGCTCCCCATGCTTGCCATCGGGGATACGGTGCGGATGCAGGCGGAATTTTCAGAGATTCCCTCGGACTATCTCAACCACGCGGCACAGTATGCCGCAGGACAGGGAAAATATCTCCGCATCTACCGCGCGGATGTACTGGAAATCACACAAAACCGCAGATTTTCACTGAAACAAACGCTGCGGGATTACCGTGTCCGTATGTCAAAGCGCATACAGGCAAAGCTCCCGTCAGACGAGTCCGCACTCTTGCTTGCCATGCTCTTTGGCGACAAAGACGGGCTTGCAGACGAGGACTCCGCCGCGCTCTACCGCACAGGCATCGGACATATCACCGCCGTTTCGGGACTGCATCTGGTGTTTTTCTGCTCGCTGCTGAACGCCCTGCTGAAACTGCTGTATGTATCTCCAAAACGACGTTTTTTCGTAAATATCATTGCCGTGCTCGTGTTCTCGGCGATGGTCGATTCTGCGGTGTCGGTCTACCGCGCAGGCGTCATGTTCCTGCTCGCACAGGCGGCTCCGCTGTTCGGACGCTATCCGAATACGCCGCGTGCATTATGTATTGCAATGCTCGGATGTACGTTGTTTTCGCCCTATGTTGTCGGCTCGGCATCGTTCTGGCTGTCGGTATCGGGCGTGGTCGGCATCGGCATTCTCGCGCCGTGGATGACCGAAGGCATTCCGCTCCCAGACAAGCATTCGCCGTGGCGTGCGCCTGCAAGAGTCGGTCGGGAACTGGTCGGACTCCTCTGCGTATCGGTCGCGGTGTTCCCTGCGTCCATTCTGTTTTGCGGCGAATCTTCGTTGTTTTCGCCTGTCTGCAACCTTGTCATTCTGCCGCTGAGTGTCGGTGCGCTGTTCCTTGCGATGCTGACGGTCTGCACGGGCGGACTGACTGCGTTTCTTCTGCCTGCCGCAGGACTGCTCTGCCGCATGGTGCTGACACTTGCGAATTTCGTGTCGGGACTGCCGTATTCCCACTTGCAGGTGCGGAACGGTGCGGTGACATCAACACTGCTGGTTTGTGTTGTTTTTGTCGGATTTGTGTGGATTTTCGCACGCAACAGAAAGCAGTTCGCATTTGCGGTACTTTGCTGCGCGGTCGTACTCTCCGCACAGCTCGCTTTCCAAAAAATCACGGCAAACAATCAGCTTCGCATCGCTGTACTCGGTTCGAAAAGCAACGCAGTATCTGTGATTTCAGTCGGTGGTCAGACCGTAGTCGCCGACTTCACAGGCAACCCGAAAAATGCGGAATATGCCGCACAGTACCTCGCGGACTCCGAACTCGGCACGGTCGATTTTCTCTACTGCCCGAGCCGCGATGCCGCCGCCTATGATTCATCGCTCGGCGCGGTCGGGGAAGTCTGTCTGTCAAAGGGCGGACAGATTCGTGAAAATGCACGTATCTGCGGTTGTATTCCAACATATGAAGATACCGTGTCCGTTTCGCTGGACGATGCAGAACTGATGCTGCATCCCGACAACGCTTTTCTGCAATTTTGTGGAAGGAAGATACAGCTTTTGCCCGTAGATACGGAAATTTCTTCCCCTGCGGATGCCGTACTGCGCTATGGCAAAGGCGCAGACGATAACTGCCGCAATGTCATTTGGATCATCTCATCGGACGGTCGGTATACGGTTCGTCCGCTCACATAAATAGTACGTATTTACAAGAATATCACGAAAGGAGCATGGAATATGCCCAAGCTTGCTGCCGCCGATACCGTGCGCGAAATGAGTCAGGAAACACCGCCGCAGCTTTGCTATCTCTGCGGAGAGGACGGTGTCGCAGTCGCACAGACCGAACAGCGCATTCTCAAAAAACTGACCGACGGCGATGCGATGGCATACACCGCGTTCGACGGACAGGAACTCGACCTCGAACGCCTGACAGAAGCCTGCGGTTTCTGCTCCATGTTCCAGCCGTATAACGTCATTCTCATCCGCGATCTGGACGCTGACACGCTCGCGCCCTCCGCCGCAGATGCCCTGCTGAAACTCTGGGAGGACTTGCCGCCCCGCGTCATCGTGTTAGTCGTGATTCGCGGCATCGCCGTCTATGAGGTCAAGCGCAATGTCCCCGTTTTCACCCCGAAGCAGAAGAAATTTGCTGGCTTCTTCGAGAAAAACGGCATTCTCTGCGTTTGTGAAAAGAAGAATGCCATTCAGCTCGGAAAGCAGATTCAGGAACGTGCAAAACGTCACGGCTGCGACATTAGCCGTGAGGACGCGGAACTGCTCGCAAACCGCTGTCTGTGCGATTCCACATTGATTCACACCGAACTCGACAAGCTGATGGCTTGTGCGGACGGCGAAACCATTACCTTCCGCATGATCGACGCGCTGACCGTGCAGCAGCCTGACGCCGATGCCTTTCGGCTGGCACGCGCTGTCACGGGCAACGACGGCAAGACCGCCTTTCGCCTGCTGGAAGCCCTCACCGCAAAAAGCGAGGACTCCAAAACGATTCTCGGACTGCTTTCCATTCTCAGCAGCACCTTTACCGACCTCTACCGCGCAAAACTCGGCGCGGCAGCGGCAAAACAGTCCGAAGATATCACCGCCGATTTCGGATACCCAAAAAACCGCGAGTTTGCTGTACGAAATGCGATTCGTGACTGTAAGAACATGACGCTTCCGCAGCTTCGCACCTGTATCCGCGTTCTCCGCGAAACCGACCGCGCCTGCAAGTCCAGCCGCACCGCTCCCCGACTCCTGCTCGAACAGGCGATCGTGCGGATGCTGCGTGTGGACCGCGAGGGAAGGGAGGATTTCCGCTGACCGATGGAAAAACGGAAACTTACCCCTGCGATCGTTGTCGAGGGGAAATACGATAAGATTCGGCTTGACAGTATTGTAGACGCAACGATCGTCGTCACAGACGGTTTTCGCATCTACAAGCGTCCTGAACAGCTCGATCTGCTGCGTCACTACGCAAAAACCGTCGGGCTGATCGTTCTCACCGACGCTGACGCCGCAGGATTTCAGATCCGCGGCTTCCTGAAAGGTGCGATCCCCGACGGAACACTCTACCATGTCTACATCCCCAATATTCACGGGAAAGAACGCCGCAAGACTGTCCCCTCCGCAGAGGGAACGCTCGGCGTGGAAGGCATGGACCGCGAAACCCTGCTGGATGCTTTGACACGGGCCGGGGTATTTGACACGGAAAACGCGCCCATACTCCCCTGTGACATTACGCCTGCGGTTCTGTACGAACACGGACTGACAGGCACACCAAACGCCAATGCACGCCGACAGTCACTTCTGACTGCACTTCGGCTGCCGATGCACCTCTCCGTTTCAGGACTCTGTGAGGTGCTTTGTACGATGACATCGGCGGAGAAACTGCCCGACTTTCTCGTAGCCTATCTGCCAAAGGAGGAAACCTGATATGTTCACCCCGACAATACGGGAGCTGCTGTTTTTTCTGCCGCTCCTGACAATTCTCACCGCAGTTGTTCCGCAGAAATGGAAATCTGCGGTACTGACGGTCGGCGGACTTGCCGCCTGCTTTTTGAACGGCTGGCAGACGCTTCTCTGGGCATTGCTGTCTGTCTTTCTCGGATGGTTCGCAGTCCGCTGCTGTCCGCGCACCCTCACAGGTCCCTACGCTGTAAAGGCAAAAGCGTGGATCGCAATCAGCTTTGTCCTGCAAACCGCAATCGTTATCCTCGGAAAATGCAATCTGTATCTGCTGCTCTCAGGGATGCAGGCGGTGATCTGTGTCATCGACCGCGCCAACGGAATGCTCCGTATCCCCTCTCTGCCGCAGTATGTCGGCTATATCTGTGAATATCCGCGCTGGTTCGGCTTCTGTCCGACCGATTTTGCCGCATACAAGGAAACACGCGAAAACCGCAAGCCTTTCGAAATCGAACGCTGTGCCAAAGGGCTTTGGAAAATGGTATTCGGCATTTTTGAACTTGTCATGATCTCGATGACGATGTTTGAATTCTTCTCGATGATCGTGGAATCGCAGATCGGTACACACCTCAGCCTGCTTGACAGCTGGTTTGCCGCGCTGGCAATCTACTGTGCCTTTTATTTCGGCTTCCACGGCAGAATGGACATCGGACAGGGAATGCATCTGGTGCTCGGCTACGAACTGCCTGACGGCTACGATGCTCCGATCTTCTCGAAATCGCTCCGCGAATACTGCGGCAGAGTCTGCAAACCGTTTCGGGCTGCCGCAGGCGATATCACAGGGATCCCTGAGAATTCCTCAAAAATGTCAACCGTCCGCTGGTTTTTCGGTGTCCTCGCCTGCCTGCTTGTAATTGGCATGGTCTTCAACGAATCGCTCATTTCGGGCATCGTCTGGGGTGTTCTCGCGGCGGCGGTACTGCTTGCGGAACGAATGATACCGCAGAAAATCACCGAAAAAATCCCTGCTGCCGTCAAGTGCGTACTGGTCACGCTGACTGCGGTCGGGTTCTGCTACGGACTGGGCACGATCCCTGTTTACACCCATCTGTCCGATATTCTCTGTCTGTTCGGCAGAGGCGGCATTGTGCTCAGCGGTGCGGCACTCTACGCGATCTCGTGGCATTGGTCAGACCTGCTGCTTGCGATTGCCTGCCTGTTTCCGCTCCGCAAAGCGTATCACGCGCTCGAAGAAAAATACCCGATCATCGAGAAAATCAGCGTGGCTGTCGTACCGCTGTCCGCATTCGGTATGATTCTGCTCTGCCTGATGCGTCTGGTTGCCGTTTATATTTCCTGATCGTTTGAATAGAAAGGATTTTCCGCATGGAACAATTTACCCCCGCACAATTCCGCATCGCTGATATGCACACCCATATTTTCCCCAGTAAAATCAGCGAAAAAGCTACCGAATCCATTGGCAGCTTCTATGATATTCAGATGCACTATCCCATCGGCGAGTCGGAGTATCTCCGCAAAGCCGAACAGAAAATCGGGACTGAAAAAATGCTCGTCTGCTCGGTCGCAACCACCCCGAAACAGGTCTGCTCCATCAACGATTTCATCGCGGAGGAATGCAGACTCCACCCCGAATTTTACGGTTTTGCGTCGATGCACGGACAGTTCGCCGACATCGCAGGCGAGGTCGAACGTGTCATCTCGCTCGGTCTGCACGGCATCAAACTCCACCCCGATTTCCAGCGCACGCCCATCGACAGCCCCGACTCCTACCGCATCTATGAAGCCATCGAAGGCCGTCTGCCTGTACTCATCCACTTAGGCGACTACCGCCACGATTTTTCCCACCCGAGAATGCTCGCAAAAGTCATGCGCGACTTCCCGAAGCTGAAAGTGCTGGCATCCCATCTGGGCGGATTTGCCGCGTGGGACGAGGCGGAGGATGTTCTGCAAGGCGGCGAAAATATCCGCTTCGACACCAGCAGTTCTGTCTGCTTAATGTCGCAGGAGCGTGCAAAACGGCTCATCGGTAAATTCGGAACAGACTGCTGTATTTTCGGCTCCGACTTCCCGATGTGGTCGCCCTCACAGGAAGCAGAGCGTCTGCTGTCGCTGGGCTTCTCGCGTGAAGAATACGAAAACATCTTCTGGAACAACGCGCAGAGCTTTCTTGGATTTTAACGTATCTGCGCCAGATTCACATATATAAGGAGAACCGTCATGCTGATATCCTGCACAGGAATCAACAAGTTTTATCAGGGCAATCAGGTGCTGAAATCGCTTGCCCTCACCGTCGAAAATCAGGACAGAATCGGTCTTGTCGGCAACAACGGCTGCGGAAAAAGTACGTTCCTGCGTATTTTGACTGAACAGGAATCCGCTGACCGCCTCGATACCGAGGAACCTGTCATCTCCAAAGCCACCCACCTCCGCATCGGCTACCTCGCGCAGAATGCGGGGCTGGACGGCTCGAAAACCGTTGCCGAGGAGATGAATGCCGCATTTGCGCCCCTGCTGGACGCACAGGCGGAGATGCGCCGTCTGGAAGCGAAAATGAACGCAGGACTGACCGATGACGAAAGCGACGAATATACAAGACTTTCCGCATATTTTGAAACAAACGGCGGCTATAATACCGATGTCCGCCTGAAAACCGTGCTGTTCGGTATGGGCTTTTCCGAGCAGGACCTGCCGCGTACTGTTTCGGGCTTTTCGGGCGGCGAAAAAACCCGTCTTGCCCTCTGTAAGCTGCTGCTCGAATCCCCTGACCTGCTGATCCTCGACGAACCGACAAACCATCTGGACTTTCAAACGGTCGGCTGGCTGGAGGACTACCTCAAAGACTGGAAAGGTGCGCTGCTGATCGTCAGCCACGACCGCTTTTTCCTCGACCGCCTGTGTACGAGCATCTGCGAACTGGAACAGGGCACGCTGACGCGCTACAAGGGCAACTACACCGCGTTCACCAAGCTCCGCGCAGAGGCAAAAGCACGCCAGCAGAAAGAATATGACGCACAGCAAAAGGAAATCGCAAAGCTGGAGGACTATGTCGCAAAGAACCTCGTCCGCGCATCGACCTCCAAATCTGCGAAAAGCCGTATCAAACAGCTCGACAAAATGGAACGAGTAGACAAACCGTTTGCAGAGCAAAAGTCCGCAAAACTGTCGTTTACCTACGCGGTCACTCCGCCGCTGGACGTCCTAGAAGTCAAAAACATCGACCTCACCGTCGGCAAGGGCGACACGCAGAAAACCCTCATGGACGGCATTTCCTTTGCAGTCCGCCGCGGCGAGAAAATCGGTATCATCGGAGAAAACGGCGCAGGAAAATCCACGCTGTTAAAGGTTTTGCGCAATATCATCCCCCACAAGGGACTGGTGCGATGGGCAGCAGGCACAAGGCTCGGCTGCTTCGAACAGGAGAGCGAAAGCCTCAACCCCTATGCGACCGTATTCGATGAACTGCACGACCGCTACCCGACACTGTCCGATTTTGAGGTGCGAAGTCTGCTGGGACAGGTGCGGCTGACCGGCGAAAATGTGTTCAAGGACACGGGTGTCATCTCGGGCGGCGAGCGTGCAAAACTCTGCTTCGCCATTCTGATGATGGAACACGGCAATGTGCTGCTGCTGGACGAGCCGACCAACCATCTCGACCTGACCACGAAAGAAGTGCTGGAAGAAGCACTCGCGGAATTCGACGGCACGGTTTTATTTGTCAGCCACGACCGATACCTGCTGGAACGCATCGCGGATAATCTGCTGGTACTGGAAAACGGCACAGTCGAACGATTCAAAGGGAAATTCTCCGTCTATCAGGAGCAGATCAAGCGAAAGACCGAGGAGGAACAGGCGGCTCTCATCCAAGAGAAGCAGAAAAAAGCCGCAGAAACTGCCAAATCGAACTTCCGCAGCAAAGAACAGCGCAGTCAGGATGCGAAACTTCGAAAGCAGCAAAAGGACTTGGAACAGGAGACAGAGAACCTTGCCGCAGAGGAGCAGACACTGAACGAATCGCTGAACGACCCCGAAATTCAAAGCAGCTACGAGAAAATGCAGACAGTCTGCACACGGTTGGAAGAGATTCGCACAAGGCAGGACGAAATTCTCGAAGAACTGATCCTCATTGAAGAAGAATTAAACGGGTAGATTTCGGCGACAACGTCCCCAAAAACTACCCGTTCAAAGGAAAAATCTTACACGCGCATACAGCGCAGCGCGTTGAGTACGGCGAGGATCAGCACACCGACATCCGCGATCATTGCACCTGTCATGCCCGCAGCGCCGACCGCGCCCAGAACCAGAATCAACAATTTCACCACGAGCGCAAGCACGATATTCTCCCGTACAATTCGCATCGTTTTTCTCGAAATTGCGATGGATTTCGCAATCTTCTCCAGTTTGTCATCCATCAGAACGATGTCTGCGGCTTCCATCGCTGCCTGACTGCCGAGCGCACCCATCGCAATGCCAAGGTCTGCACGCATCAGCACAGGTGCATCATTGATGCCATCGCCGACAAATGCGGTACACAATCCGTCAGACATCATTTTCTCCACAAATGCGACCTTTTCAGCAGGCAACATTTCTGCCTGATATGCGTCAGCACCGACTGCCGCGGCTACCTCAGCCGCGGTTTTTTCATTGTCGCCTGTCAGCATGACAATTTTTCCGATGCCTTGCGCATGAAGTTCCGAAATCGCTGTATTTGCGTCACTTTTCAGCATATCTGCGATCAGGATATATCCAAGATATCTGTCATTTTCCGCAAGATGCACAGCCGTTCCGACTTGTTCACATTTTTGTGCATTTACGTGGATTTCGCGCATCAGCTTTTCGTTTCCGACATGATACACTTTTCCGTCAATTTCCGCGCGGATGCCCTTGCCTGAAATCTCCTCAACAGCATTCACCGTCATTGCACAATCACGTAGATTCGATGATTTCAGTATTGACTCAGCAATCGGATGTGACGAAAACTGCTCCGCCGCCGCGGCGAGATTCAACAATTTTTCAGACGTGATGCCCTGCGGATGCACCTCTGCGACAGCGAATTCGCCCCTCGTCAGCGTTCCCGTTTTATCGAACGACGTCGCATCGAGGTGTGTCAGTTTTTCCAGATAATTCGCGCCTTTTATGAGGATTCCATGCCGTGACGCACCGCCGATACCACAGCAAAAACTCATCGGCACGGACACGACCAGCGCACACGGACACGAAATCATCAGGAAAATACAACCGCGCCGAATCCACTCCAGCCACCCGCCGTGCAGTATGATTGGCGGAAGAAATGCAAGCAAAATCGCACAAATCACAACGCACGGCGTATACCGTTTTGCAAATCGTGTAATGAAATTTTCCGCACTCGATTTCTGCGATGCTGCATTTTCGACCAATTCGAGAATTTTCGCCGCGGTGCTTTCGGATGCCTCGCGCTCGACTTTCACCAGGATCACGCCGCTGAGATTGATTGTCCCGCTCAGCACTTCGTCACCGATTTTCTTCGTAACAGGGGCACTTTCGCCCGTCAGCGCCGCGGTCTGCAAGGTCGTTTCGCCGTAAACAATAACACCGTCCAGTGGCACCTTTTCCCCGGCTCTCACACGGACCACATCACCGATTTTTACGCATTCAGGCGATAATTCGATTTCCTCGTCCTCACGTACAACCATCGCACGATCAGGCCGCAGATCCATCAGCTTTGCGATGGACGAGCGGCTTTTTTTCGTTGCCAGATGCTCGAAAAGCTCCCCAATTTCGAAGAAAATCAGCACCGCCGATGCTTCTGCATACTCACCCACAGCAAACGCGCCAAGTGTCGCCGCTGTCATCAACAGTTCCTCATCAAATTCTAGTTTCCCGTGAAGCACTTTTTTGAACGTATCTGCAAGCATTTCCCATCCAATCACAAGATAGGGCACAGCAAACGCGATGATTTTCGGAATTCCTGTAAATGTCAAACAGTACGATATAATTAACAGCATTACCGTAATTGCGATTCGGAGTACTATTTCTCTAACAGATTCGTGTTCTTCCTGCATATCATCATCCTTTCTTCACATATACGATGATTTAGTCTTCCAGCAGATGTTCAAATCCTTGTAAAATCATCGACCGGACATGATCATCTGCAAGGAAATAGTAAATCGTTTTTCCATCTCTGCGATTCGCGACAAGATTCGCGTCTTTCAGAATTCGCAGCTGATGCGAGATCGCCGACTGCGTCATGCCCAGCAGTTCCGCGATCGCGCACACGCAAAGCTCCGATTCGAACAGCAAATACAGGATTTTCACGCGTGTCGTATCCGCAAAAAGCCGAAACAGATCCGCCAGATCGCACAGCACCTCGTCTGTCGGCAGCTCATTTTTCACCCTTCGCAGCAGTTCCTCGTGCGAATGTTTTTCACAGTTTTCCATTGTTTTCCTCCTTATATGAATACCTATTCATATGTTTTGCTGTTCATATGATAGCACACTCATATGTATTTGTCAAGGGTTTTCGCAAAAAAATTTCGTCCAACATCATAGTCAGACGAAATTCTCGAAATTATGCTATTTTTGCATCACAAACGAATCATCAGATAAATGGGGATAATTGCAAACAGAATGCAGAAGAACGTATTTACAACGATTTCGTTCTGCCCTGTGGTGAATCTGTCAGGGTGCGTCGATTGATACCAGACGGGAACGGCGTGTCCTTTTTTCAGCGAACGGCGCGTCAGCAAGTCGCAGGAGCCTTTTCGTTCCACCCCGTCCGCCGAGCAGTAGCGCAGGTGTGAAAGCCGCGTCTGCATCGAAAAATATCCTGTTGCAGGCAGTCCGCGTTTCATGATATACACGCATCTGCACACTTTCCATAGGCAAAACCAGAACGGCAGCGAGAATATGATGACCACAGCCGCCTTGTCCGACAACACGCCGACCGACGCAAGCCATGCCGTCAAAATGACAAGCACCGCCGCCAGAGCCAGCCAAAACACAAGCTTCATCGCGCTTTTCAGCAAATCTGTCATTGATTTTCCTCCGTTGCCACAGCCAGCACGAGCCGCTGAATGATACTGCCCTCGCGGACAATTTCCGCCGCTTCTTTTGGCGAAAACCAGCGAGCTTCCGCGACCTCGCCCGAACATTTCAGCGCGGATTTCTTCGCATCTGCGCAAAAACAAAGCATCAGTTGGTCACGCGCACCATGCCACGCGCTCAGCACATAATGCACCTTGTCGGGCGTGATGCCGATTTCCTCCGCGATTTCACGCGCCGCCGCTTCCTCCGCCGTTTCGCCGCATTTCATGTACCCTGCAACGCCGACATACCGCGTGGTATCGCCGTAGCTTTGCCGAATCAGAGCCAGTTCGCCCAGATCATTTCGTACAACAGAAAGTACGCAGGTGCTGAAATAATCAAACAGCGGGCGGTTGCAATGCTCGCAAAACGGGATCTCACCCTCATCTCCGATCTGCCGCAGTACAGCTTCCGCACCGCAGTCGGGACAATATGTAAATTTCATCGTATCTCCTCGATTTTCACACAAAATCCGTGCCGTCCGCACAGAGAATTGCCAGCCGTTCCGCGCGAAGCATTCCCGTCCGCAAGCCCTCGGGCAGCGACGCGGTGAATGCGTCCATCAGCAGCGAAGGGTTGACATTGACCGACGTTCCTGCAGGCATCCGCAGTTTCAGCCACAGACCGTCTTGCAGCGTCTGTACCATCAGAATCTGCGCATTTGCTTTCAGATCGACCATTGCCGTGCCGCGCTTTGTTTTCTTTTCCACAAGAATTTCAGGCTGTGCAATGAACGCATCCCACGCCGCACGCAGTTCCTCCGCAGTCCCCTCTGAGACGTCCAGACAGACGCGGTAGTCCGCAAATGCGATGTCCGTGTGCTTGCGGACGGGCGGCGCGACTTTTACAAGCTGTAAGTCCTCGGGCAGCACCGCATTGAGCCGCTGCATCGCCGTCTGCATCGACATTTCGCCGTCAATGCGGAAATCCATGCACTCACAGCCGCTCTCGTAGCCAAGCGACAACGCCAGCGGAAACATCAGATAGGCGTGCGGATTGAAGCCCTCGGTGAACCAGATCGGTACATCGGCGCGGCGGAACGCACGCTGCATACAGCGCATCAGGTCGAGGTGCGAGATGTATTTTGCTCTGCGCCGTTTCTCGAATGTCGCACGTACAGGTATCATGCCTCCGCCTCCTTTTTATAGTCAAAACACGGCTTTTTCGTCACTTTTGTAACACCGCAGTTTGCACATTGCATCCGACAATGCGGCGTACAGCCTGCCTGCTTTGCCTTTTCGTTTTCTCGGATGAGAAATTCCTTGTCAACATAGAAATCCATGTGATCCCACGGGAAGATTTCCTCGTAGCTGCGCGGTCTGCTCGCATAGAACGCCATGTCCAGACCACAGGCGGCAAATGCCTCCTCCCAGAGGTCAAAACGGAAATGCTCCGACCAAGCATCGAAAATACAGCCGCGTTTCCATGCTTCGAGAATGACTTTTCCCAGACGGCGGTCGCCGCGTGCCAGCACCGCTTCGAGAATGCTCGTGTCGGGAGAATGCCAGTTTGCGCGGATGCGCTTGTGTCCCGAAACTGCTTCTTCCAGCACCTTTTGCTTATGCTCGATCATCTCACGGGTGTCCTGCGGATGGAACTCAAACGGCGTGAACGGCTTCGGCACAAATGTCGCAACCGAACAGGTGATCTGCACGCTCTTGCCCTTCGGACGCTCGTCCATCTCGAAGAACGAATCGACCACGCGCTGTGCAAGTTCCACGATGCCGCGGATATCGTCGTCTGTTTCGGTCGGCAATCCCATCATAAAGTAGAGTTTGACCGCCGCCTGACCACCCTGAAATGCGATCTTGCAGGTTCGGAGCAGTTCTTCCTCGGTGACATTTTTGTTGATGACATCGCGCAGACGCTGTGTACCAGCCTCGGGCGCAAAGGTCAGACCGCTGCTGCGGACACGGCGAATGCGGTTCATCAGCGCGGTGGAGAAATTGTCCACACGCAGCGACGGCAGACTCAGGTTGATGTGCGCGTCCTCGGTAAAGGTCAGCAGTCCGTCCATCATCTCCTCGATCTGCGAGTGGTCGGAGGTGGACAGCGAGCAGAGCGACAGTTCCTCGTAGCCTGTGTTGGCGATGAGTTTGCGCGACTGTTCGCAGATGACCTCAGGGGATTTCTCGCGGAACGGGCGGTAGAGGAAGCCTGCCTGACAGAATCGGCAGCCGCGGATGCAGCCGCGCAGAACTTCCGTCACGGCTCTGTCATGCACGATCTCTGCGAACGGTACGACAAATTCCTCGGGGACTGTTACATTATTAAAATCGGAAATGATGCGTTTGCGTACTTTTGCAGGCGCACCGTCTTTCGGCGTAATGGCAGAAACCGTTCCGTCCTCGTTGTAGGTGACATCATAGAGCGACGGCACATATACACCCTCGATCTGTGCGGCGGCGCGGAGAAACTCGCTTCTTGTCGCGCCCTGCTCCTTCATTTTCGTGTAGAGGTCCATGACTTCAAGGTCAAGCTCCTCGCCCTCACCAATGAAGAACAGATCGAAGAAATCCGCGAGCGGCTCGGCGTTGCAGCAGCAAGAACCGCCTGCACAAACGATTGGTGCAAGCGTTTCCCCACGGTCTTTTTGCAGCAGCGGAACACCTGCTAAATCCAGCAGATTCAAGATATTCGTATAGCACAGCTCGTAGCCGATCGTAAAGCCGATGAAATCAAAATCGCGGACAGGCTCCAAACTTTCCAGCGCATACAGCGGCACATCGTTCTCGCGCATCGCCTGCTCGAAATCGCTGTCGGGCGCAAACACACGCTCGCACCAGTATTCGGGACGGTTATTGATGCAGGTGTAGAGAATTTTCATGCCGAGATTGCTCATGCCGACATCGTAGCGGTCGGGGAATACAAACGCAAAGCGGCATTTTACGTCCTTTTTGTCTTTCATGACGCTGCCTGCCTCGCCGCCGATATATCGGGCTGGCTTCTGAACATTCAGCAGCAGCGGTTCGATTTTCTCAAAGAGCATTTTCGTTCTCCTTTGTGCTTTATGACACAAGAAGCGCAAGCATTTCGGCTTACGCTCCTGTTTGTGATTCTTCGACTTTTTTGCGTAAAAACGCACCTTTTGGAAGTTCTTTTCCGTCATACGCCATCGAGCAGTCCATGACCGCGTGGTTGGCGGCTTCGATGACATTGCCCTCTCCGTCCTGCAAATCGCTGACGGAAATCGTTATCGGCTCAGAATACGGTGCAAGGATTTCCAGCGTATCTCCTGCGAAAAAGCGGTTTCTCTGGCTGACATACATCCGTCCGCTGTCCGTCCGCTGTACAATTCCGACCACATCGTAATTGCGCACATAGCTTGCGGTCGCGTTGTGGATGCTGTCGCTCGGCTGTCCGAAGAAAAATCCTGTGGTATACGGGCGGTGGCTCACCTTGTCGAGTTCATCGAATACCCACGCAGGAACGTCCATTTTCGGTTTTCCGAACACGCAGTCCATTGCCATACGGTAGGCATTTGCCACACCTGCGACATAGTAGGCGGCTTTCGCTCTGCCTTCGATCTTGAACGATGAAATCCCAGCTTTTGCGAGCGTTTCGAGATGTTCTGCCATACAAAGATCTTTCGCGTTCAGGATATAACTGCCGTCCTCGTCCTCGCCGATCGGAAAGAACTGATTCGGACGTTTTTCCTCCATCAGCGCGTATTTCCAGCGGCAGGACTGTGCGCAAGCCCCACGGTTTGCGTCCCTGCCAGTCAGGTACTCCGACAGCAGACACCGCCCCGAAATGCTCATGCACATCGCACCGTGAACAAATGCTTCGAGTTCCAGCTCCTGCGGCGTTTTTGCACGCAGTTCCGCGATTTCCTCAACGGACATTTCTCTCGCCAACACTACGCGCTCACAGCCCATATTCCATAGTGCGGTCGCGGTCGCATAGTTGACCACGCCCGTCTGGGTGGATGCGTGGATCGGTAAATCAGGTGTAATTTCGCGTATTTTCGTGATAACGCCCAAGTCCGCGGCGATCACCGCGTCCACACCGCACGCCTGTACATCTTTGATAAATGCAGGAAATGCATCCAATTCGCGGTTTCTCGGCAGGACATTGACCGTAAGGTAGACTTTCACGCCATTTGCGTGCGCGTGCTCTACGGCGGACTGTATCTGCGGAATATCGAAATTCTTCGCAGCAGCTCGCATTCCAAAGGTCTTTGCGCCAAGATACACCGCATCTGCGCCGTACTGTACGGCGGCTTCAAGGCATTCTCTGTCGCCCGCGGGACAAAGCAATTCAGGCTTAACCATTGCCATTTCCATCGCCGTTGTCTGCGAGAGCCGCCTGCGCCTGCTGCAAACGAATCGCTTCGAGGTTTGCTTCGTGACCTGCGTTGTCTTGTGCATAGAAGATCTCGCCCGTCTGGGTGTTCGCACAGAAGAAGTAATACTGTGTTTCTTCCGGTCTTAAAACCGCAGAAATTGCTTCCTTTCCGGGGTTGTTGATCGCTCCGGGAGGCAGGCCGTTGCCCTGATATGTGTTGTAGGCATTGCACATGATCTCGTTCTTGATGGAGAGATTCGGCGCAATGACATCTTCCGCATAGATTCTGGTCGGGTCGGATTCCAGACGAGGATACGTACCCGACATATTCAGACGGTTGTGGAATACCGACGAAACCATACGCATGGAGGATACGGTCGGTGCCTCTGCCTGTACAATGGATGCAAGGGTGACGACCTCGTCGAGCGTCATGTTCATGGATTCCATCGCTTTATAATCTGCGGCGGTAAATTTGCTGTCGAAGTTCGCATAGATCTTCTGGACAACGATCTGCGGATCTTCGTCCACATAGAATTCATAGGTATCGGGGAAGCAGTAGCCCTCGCGTGCATAGAATTTCAGCGAGGAAGCTTCGGGGAGATACTCCTCGAACTTGTAGTTATAGCCGCCTGCGTTGAAGTAGAAGATGAAGTCATTCTTCTTGCAGACGCCGTTTTCTTCGAGAATCTCTGCACATTCCAGCAGGTTCTGACCTTCCTTGAATGTCACGCGGACATAATCACGGTCATCGGTATGGTTGCTGCAAAGTTCGTAGATCATTGCTTCATAACTCATCGACGGACTGATAACGTGTTCGCCTGCGATATAGCTTCCGTCCATGCCGTTCAGACGGGAGAACACCTGAAACAGTTTCGGAATACGGATCATATCCTCATCCTGAAGCTGCTGTGCGATCATCGCCGAGGTGGAACCCTCTGGGATCGTAATAACCTTTTCGGTGATGTCCTTGTCGATGCCGTACATTTCCTTTGCGAGTGCAAGGATCGTTACGGCGGCGGTCACAGACAGCGAGAAGATCAGCGTCAGGAGGATCAGCGCACAGGAAACACCGCGTCCCTTCTTGCGCTTCACGCGGCGTTTTTTACGTTTCTTCGTGGATTTTTTACGTCCCTCGTAGAAACCGAAATCCTCGTCGTCATCCTCTTCATCGTCATCCTCATCCGAAGCAGCATTTTCTGCTGCAGCCTTTACAACAGCGGCAGCTTTTGCCTTTCCGGAATGTTTCTTCTGCTTTTTGGAAGATGCAGACGGCTTGTCGGATTTCTCCGCCGTTTCTTCGGTGGAAGCATTCTCCTCTGCCGATTCTGCGGATGGTTCTGCTTCTGCCGTTTCCTCGTCTGCGGGCGCATCTGTCGGTTCGGTTTCTGCCGCAGAGTCCTTGTCTGCGTTCAGAATCTCCTCCGCCATTGCATCCACTTCGTCCTGAATCTCGTTGTTTTCTTCTTCAATAGGCTTATTCGGTTCTGCCATGGAAGTCCTCCAATCCGTTTTCCGTGATACAAGCTTGCATTTTCTGGTCATATTCATCATGCGGAAGTACCTCGGCGAAACAGTCGGCATAGCAGATGCCGAGGGTTCGTAAGAAGGGGTACTGCGCGAAAAATCTGTCATAATAGCCGCCGCCTGCGCCCAGACGGTAGCCCTGTGCATCATACGCCGTCATCGGCAGCAGAACGAGTGTTTCCGCGTCAGGCGTGCAGACACGCGCCGCCGAAACAGGCGGTACGGGGATATTGTATGCCCCTGCGGTCAGTTCCGCCATATCATCCAGCCGATAAAACGTCATTGCGTGGGAAGCCGTTTCGCAGACAGGCAGCGCGAGCGTCTTGCCCATTGCAAGACAGGCTTCGAGAATGCCCTTTGTCTGCACCTCGATCGGCATTGCCACATACGCAAATATCTGCTTGGCACGCATAAAATCGGGGTGTGCGAGTACCGCCTCACAAATCGCTTTGTCTGCCGTTTCCCGTTTTTCCGGCGGCATCGCTCTGCGAATCTGCCGCATTTGCTGCCGAAGCTGATTTTTCTGCTCTGTAATAGAGAATTCGCTGTTCATTTCTGATAGATCAGGCCCTCTGCCATCGCGTCCGATGCTTCCTTGCCGCACAGGCATTCCACCAGTTTCAGACCGAATGTCATTGCACAGCCTGCACCTCTTGCGGTCACGGTTTTTCCGTCCGCACAGACAGCGTCCGTGCCGACCTTTGCACCGTTCAGTTCGGCTTCGAAGCCGGGGTAGCAGACAGCATTTTTGCCGTTCAGCAGTCCCATTTTTCCAAGTACAGAGGGTGCCGCACAGATTGCAGCGAGCCACTTGCCGTTGTCTGCGGCATACTGTACAGCAGTTCTGACCTGTTCGCTCGCGGCGAGGTTCTTCGTGCCGGGCATACCGCCGGGGAGGATCACCATTTCCAGCGTATCATCGAGCGAGATCTCGTCCGCCGTAATGTCCGCAGCGACAGGGATCTGATGCGAGCCGACAATGGTTTTTCCGCCGACACCGACTGTCACGACCTGTTTTCCTGCTCTGCGCAGGCAGTCGATCGGAGCGATCGCCTCGGTTTCCTCAAAGCCGTTTGCCAAAAAAACGTATATCATGTGCCGCCTCCTGTGTGACGTTCCATATGTGTTTGTTTTGAAAATATACCATCTTATTATATCACAGTTTCAGGAGAATGTCAACGCTTCTTCCGAGAAAATCGTTCAGAGAATCATCTGTACAAACACTTGACAAACTGCGTTTCATCGTGTATGATGATACTATTCTGATACGCGGAGGAAATCACAATGGAATTCAAAATCAAACATACGACACCCTTTTTCAACATCATGATGTTTGTGTGTTTCGGACTGTGGATCCTGACGCTGATCGTACTGGGATTTCTCTGGTGGAATTTCAGCGCAGACGTACTTTTGGCATTCTTGTGGATCATGGGCGGTGAGCTTGCGGCGGCTCTTCTGTTCTTATGCCTGCACCTGACCGAACGAATTGTCGGCGGAAAAATCATCATCGAAGAAGATGCTGTTGTGATCAAGCTGCTCCTGCGGAAAAAGCGGATCCCGTTTTCCGAGATCGAGGACTCCGATTTTACGCACTACGAAGAATACTATCGCCGCACCGGTACTTACAATTCATCCGTGTACGTCAAGAAAACCATCCGAAACCTCGGTGGAAAAAGTCGATATTGGCGGTTACATCTGCGCTCGATGCTCGAATTCTACCTTGTGTCGGGCAAGACAATCACCCTGACAGATGATGCACCGGAGTACAAAAAAGGGCGTGAGCTGGCAAGAACGCACAGCGACTATGATCCCAACACGGAAATACGGCTGTATCAGGCATGGCAATGCTACAAATCTGCACGCGATGTGCTTTTCGAAAAGACACATCCGCAGGGAACGGCCGTGCAGAAACAGCACAATTTCCAGACAAGATCTGCGGAAATGGACGAGATCTGAATGGCGGTATCACTCGCAAAGCACAAAAAGGGCGAAGTTATGTAACTCCGCCCTTTTTTCGTTATCATCATAATCGAAGATACCCGTTTACGCCTTTCGTTCATCTCCGAAATAGAATACCGTCAGAAGTCCCGGTCCGCAATGAGCACCGATAATGACACCCAGACTGGTGATCTCCACGCCTGCAAGTGTCGGGTACGCTTTTTCCAGCTCCGCTTTCAGCCACTCAGCATCCGCAAGACAATCTGCGTGCAGAATATGCACCGTCTGTCCGTCAGGATTCACCATATCGCGGCGAACACCCTCAAAAATCGCAGCAAGTGCTGCTTTTCTGCCGCGTACCTTTGAACCCATCGTCAGCTTGCCGTCATCAGGAACATACAGCACAGGCTTGATCGCAAGCATCGAACCGACCATTGCGGAAGCGTTGGAAACTCTGCCGCCGCGTTTCAGATAGTGCAGATCGTCCACGGTAAAGCGGTGCATGATGCGGAGTTTGTTTTCCTCACCCCATGCGATCACGTCGTCAAAGGACATTCCCTCCTCATGACGGCGCACCATTTCCGAAACGAGCAGTCCCAGACCGCCCGACACACAGCGCGTATCCATCATGTAGAGTGTTTGTTCGGGAAATTCTGCTCTGACCGCATCCGCTGCTTCATCTGCTGCGGTATGCGAGCTGGACATCTCCTTGGACATATCGAGGAAGATGACATTTTTTCCTGTTGCCAACAGTCCGCGGAAGAAATCCGCATAGACCGCCGCATTGATCATCGACGTTGAATAAACCACGCCGCTTCTCATTTTTTCATATGCTTTCTGACGGCTGTCCTCACGGCAGTCGTCCTCGAATACATCCATGCCGATCGAATAGGTATAGCGGATGCAGGGCACTTGATGCTCCTCGAAATATGTATGCGGCAAATCCGCGGTGGATGCCGCTGCAATGATATATTCAGACATCAGTCATTCTCCTTTGCGCTGAGATTCGCATACATACTAATTATAGCACAGAACACAGCGTATTGTCAACGGCTTTTCCGAAATTTCAGCCGTATCTCCGCTGAAATCTCCGTTAAAACAGCGGATTCCCAAAGAAATAACAATAGACCGCAAATGCCGCTACGATTCCAAGCAGGATCTTCACCACTTTTTTGACTGCTTTCAGCGCGAAGATCAGGACAAACGCCACCAGCCCAATCGCAAGATATGCAGGGTTCAGTTCCAAAGCTGCTAACAAAAATGCCATACGGCATCGCCTCCTTCTATCAATATCATATCATAGCTTTTTCGCCTTGTCAATGCAGAAAATTGCGGAATTCATGAGAAAAACGGGGTTTCCAGCCGATAGCATCCGAACACGGTCACAAGCTTCGGGACAGGAGCATAGACCATATCGCAGATTTGCAGACCGTTCGCAAGCCGGATCCCGACAATACAGATGCCGTCACCCCAGAGCGCATAGCCCTGTTCTTTTGCCGTATCGGAGTTGGGTGTCAGCGTCGCGCCTTCGAGTGTGAAATCGTCTGTTTTTCCGTACTTTTCTTCGTAGGCATCGTAATACGCCTTTGCCTGTTCCGCTTCACTCAGACAGTCACCCAGCGCGGTGAATTTATCATAAAACGCCGCAATATCTGCTTTTTCGGTCATCTCGTCAATTTTCGTACCGTCCGCCTCTGCGATGGTCACAGATACAATGTCCTCCGCGCTGCCAATCTCATAGGCTTCACATACGTCCGCAATGCTCGGTGCATCTGCAAGAGCGGTAAAACCCGTCAGCTCGTAACAGCGCAGTTTTTCACCGTACTCCATCAGCAGGATGCCGTCTTTTTTTCCTGCGTCTTCCAGCGCAGCAAGTCGGCAGAGCGGATATTCTGCATCGGAGAATGTAGCTTTTCCTGCGTCCGTGCCGCAGATTTCTTTTGTAATTCCGGTGATTTCGGGGGCATACATCTGTACAACGCTCAGATCACATTCCTCATACACCGCATCGCCCAGCGTGAACTGTGCATATGCGGCATCGTGCTGTGCCTGTTCCATCGTATTTCCGATATGCCGCCACAAAAGCAGGTAACTGCCTGCCAGCAGCAGGATAACAACGACCGCAATGCCAAAGCGCAATGCGGTTTTCTTTTTCGGCTGTTCCGACATGATACTGTCCTTTCCCTGCGGTTATTCTGCCTCGACCGTTTCGAGATTGTCTGTTTCCTCGGCGATGGTTTCTTCCATATCTGCGGTGTTTTCGTTCGCAGCGGCAAGTGCCTCCTCGACAGACAGGTCGAACATGGTCGGTTCTTCGGCGTTGGGCAGCGGCGGCAGATCCGCAAGCGACTGCAAACCGAAACAGCGGAGAAACTGCGTTGTGGTGCGATAGGTCACAGGCCGTCCGGGAACTTCGATGCGTCCTGCTTCTTCGAGCAGACCGCGCTCTACAAGCGTATTGACGGTCGAACTGCTGTCCACACCGCGCACACGCTCCACAAATCCCTTTGTGACAGGCTGGTTGTACGCGATGATCGTCAGAACCTCCATCGCCGCATTGGACAGAGGAGTATTTCGTTTGATTTCCAGCGCACGGCGAATCGGCTCTGCAAACTCTGCGCGTGTGGTGATCTGGTAGGAAGTACCGAGCTGAATGAGCTGCAAAGCACTCCCTGAGGTATCATAAGATTCTCCGAGCAGGGCAGCAAGGCGCGTGACAGTTTCCTCGTCCATTTCAAGAGCCTGTGCCAGACGGGAGATCTCCATCGGTTCGCCGCCTGCAAACAAAACCGCCTCCAATGAGGCGCGAGCGATTTCAATATTCATAGGTGCTCCTATCATAAAGTTTTAACCGCCGCGGCGGATCCGTTTGCCTGCTTTCAGCGCGTCAGGATTCCGCATCGTCAGCATGGTTCCATCGTCGCTGATGAGGATTCTGCCCGATTTCGTCAGCTCCAGTATCGCAAGGAACGCCGCCACTCTGTCCGTCCGCAAGGTCAGATCTGCAAACAGCGATGAAATGTCCACCGCTTCATGCTTGAAAAACTGCCGCAGAATATACACGACCTTCGAGTAGACGCTCGTCACCTGACTCTGGATCTTCACAACCTCGTGGATCTTCGCGTCAAGGCGTCCCTCGTGTTCGCCGCTCGGCAGTTTTTTGAGTCCCATCTGGGTAAATACTTCCGTCAGCAATGTCGGCGGATGTTCCCTGCGGTAGGTCATATCCACAGGCAGTTTTACGGGTTTTCGAACAAACAGTACATCCCCCAGATACTGCTCGCGCAGTTTGGTCGCCGCCAGTTTACAGAGGGAATACTCGATCAGCGCACCCTCCAGTTCCTTTTTGACGGCTTCCGCCTCCTCGGGCTGCGGGAGAAGTGCCGCGGTTTTCATCCAGATGAGCTTTGCCGCCATCTCTAAGAATTCGCCTGCCAGCTCGTAATCCTGTTCGACACACTGCTGAATATACAGCAAATACTGTTCCAGCAGAATCGAGATCTCAATGTCGTGGATCTTCAGCTTGTGCTTGGCGATCAGGTGCAGCAGCAAGTCCATCGGGCCGTCAAAGACAGGCAGATGAAACGATAAACTCTGCATCAGCCTGCACCAAACAGCATCGGGATCCAGTTCGTTGCGTAGATCATACCTGTATAAATGGTATCAGAGATCCACGAAAGCGGTCTGGAAAGAATCGGCGAAAACAGCAGGATATAGAATGCGATATTGACAATATATGCGTTTTTGGAGAACCATTCCGCAACGGTCACACCCTTGTTTCCAAGCAGGAAGAACATGACCTTTGAACCGTCCAGCGGCGGCACGGGAATGAGGTTGAATACCGCCAGACCAATGTTGATAGACACAAAGTACATCAGGAATGTCGCAATGATCTCAGGCGGATTGACACCCACCACCTCGGATTCTATCGAGGATATCACATACTCTTGGTAGAAGTCGGTCATCACATAGACACGCATAGCGATCATGCCGACCAGCGCAGCGATCAGGTTGCTGATCGGGCCTGCCGCCGCAGTCAGTGCCATACCGCCACGGAGTGAATATTTCCGATTGAAGCGCATGGGATTGACAGGTACGGGCTTTGCCCAGCCGAAACCAGTCAGCAGAAGAAGAATACCGCCGACGGGGTCAATGTGTGCAAACGGATTGAGCGTCAGTCTGCCCTGATACATCGCAGTATCGTCCCCCAGTTTTTTCGCCATCCATGCGTGGGCGCACTCGTGCAGCGGCAGCACCAGCAGAATGACGAACACTCTGGTCAGATACAGCAAAAGGTTTTGTGAACTAAACAGCATAGGGAAATCTCCTTTCCTTACGTAGAAAATACAAATGCGGTACTCATATTATACAATAAAATGCGTCTGTTTTCAAGTGTCAAACGGGTTTTTTCTGTGAAATCTGATAAATTTTCACGAATTTGAAAAAAAAGCTTGCAATTTTCCACGTTATCTGTTACAATAGATACTGCACACAAGTCTGAAAAGGAGGTGCCAGCTATGGCAAAATGCGAAATCTGCGGAAAAGGCGTTACTTTTGGTATTAAGGTTTCTCACTCTCACCGTCGTGCCAATCGTACTTGGAAGCCCAATGTGCAGCGTGTGAAGGCAATCGTGAAGGGTACTCCCTGCCACATCTACGTCTGCTCCAGATGCCTGCGCTCCGGCAAAGTGGAACGTGCGAATGGCTGAGCCGCTTCATCTGGCTGAAATTCGTATTCCGTAAAAGGGTATTCATTCCAAGCATGAGAGTGAATGCCCTTTTTGATTGTCCCGCCGACATCATTTTGACATGATTTTTGTTTCAGTTTTCTGACTTCCATGAACTGTGATCTATCGCGTAAAGGGAGTAGCTCCCATTTCGGCTTTCCTCCGAAATGGATTTCTTTGCGACAAACCCGTTTCTCCGACAGTATTGTCGCGGAAACCGCATTGAAATTGAAACAGCAAGACTTTCGCTCTGCAACCAAACGGCTTTCCGGTCGTTGATATTTGCATGGCGAAGGTCTTTTTTATTTGCATTTGCGGAAATTTCCGCAGGAAAGGACACGACTTTATGAAGCACTATCTCGTATCCGCACAGGAGGTCTTGCAGGAGGTCCACAGTACCGCAAGCGGTCTGACCGCCAAAGAAGCCGCCGAACGTCTTGCAAAAAATGGCGAAAACAAACTCGCAGAACCGCCGAAACAATCCCTGCTGTCCAGATTCCTCGGTCAGTTCAAAGACCCGATGATTCTCGTTTTGCTTGCAGCAGCAATCATTTCCGCAATCACAGGCATCATTTCCGAGGGGAAGCTGGATGCGGATGTGTTCATCATTCTCTTTGTCGTCCTCGCAAACGCCGTGCTGGGTGTCTATCAGGAAAACAAAGCAGAAGCTGCGATCGCCGCATTGCAGGCGATGAGTGCCGCACAGAGCAAAGTCCTGCGTGACGGCGATCTGAATGTTATCGAAAGCAAGTCCCTTGTCATCGGCGATGTCGTTGCGCTCGAAGCAGGCGACAGCGTCCCTGCGGACTGCCGTATTCTCGAAGCGGCATCCCTGAAAGCAGAGGAATCGCCGCTGACGGGTGAAAGCGTACCGTCTGAAAAATGCAGCGAAGCACTCGAAGGCGACGAAGTCCCGCTCGGCGACCGCAAAAATATGCTCTATATGGGTTCGAGCATTGCCTATGGCAGAGCGACCGCTGTGGTTGTCGCAACGGGCATGGATACCGAAATGGGCAAGATCGCAGGTGCGATCGCTGCGGCGGAGGACGACCAGACACCGCTCCAGAAAAAGCTCGCTCAGCTCAGCAAGATCCTCTCGTTTGCCGTTCTTGCAATTTGCATTTTCATCCTCGCACTCAGCGTCATTAAAAAGGCAGCAAGCGGCGAAGCATTGACGCTCCCTGTGTTCCTCGATTCGTTCATGATCGCCGTTTCGCTCGCAGTTGCGGCAATCCCCGAAGGTCTGGCTGCCGTTGTTACTGTCGTTTTGTCGATCGGTGTCACGAATATGTCAAAGCGCGGCGCGGTCATCCGCAAGCTGACTGCCGTTGAAGCACTCGGCTGCGCGGAGGTCATCTGCTCCGACAAAACAGGTACGCTGACACAGAACAAAATGACCGTTGTCGAACATTACGGCACGGACGAACAATTTCTCGGCAAGGCAATGGCACTCTGCTGCGATGCCTCACTCAATCAGGACGACACCGTTGCAGGTGAACCGACCGAAGCCGCACTTGTCGCATATGCAAATAAGATCGGTCTGAAAAAATATCAGCTGGAAGACGCATCGCCGCGTGTCGCAGAAGCACCGTTCGATTCCATGCGCAAAATGATGTCCACGATCCACAAAACGGACAACGGCTATGTACAATACACAAAGGGCGCGCCGGACGAGGTGCTCCGCTGCTGTACGGGCATCTGGGATGACGGAAAAGTCCGTCCGATGACCGACGATGACCGCAAAGCGATCCTCGCAAAGAACAAGGAGCTCGCTGACAAGGCACTCCGCGTCCTGATGGCATCTTTCCGCGAATATGACGAAATTCCGCAGAATACCGCACCGTCTGCCATCGAAAAGGAACTGGTGTTCATCGGCATGACGGGTATGATCGACCCTGTACGTCCCGAAGTCAAGGCGGCGATCGACCTCTGCCGCAACGCAGGCATCCGTCCTGTCATGATCACGGGTGACCACCGCGATACCGCTGTTGCGATTGCAAAAGAACTCGGTATTCTGAACGAGGGACAATCCGCGCTGACAGGTGCAGAACTGAGTGAGATTCCCGATGAAGATTTCGACAAGACTGTCGCACAATACAGCGTTTATGCGCGTGTACAGCCCGAACACAAGGTTCGTATCGTCAACGCATGGCGCAAACAGGGCAAAATCGCCGCTATGACAGGCGACGGCGTCAACGATGCACCGTCCATCAAGTCCGCAGATATCGGTGTCGGCATGGGCATTACAGGTACGGACGTTACAAAGAATGTCGCAGATATGGTGCTGACCGATGACAACTTTGCAACGATCGTCGGCGCGGTCGAAGAAGGCAGACGTATCTACGACAATATCCGCAAGGCAATTCAGTTCCTGCTTTCGAGCAACCTCGCAGAGGTTATCTGCATTCTCATGGCAACACTCGGTCTGGGTGCGCTGACGGGCGGCTCGTTCACGATCTTCAAGCCTGTACATCTGCTCTGGATCAACCTGATCTCTGACTGTTTCCCTGCGGTCGCACTTGGCATGGAAGCCGCAGAAAAGGGCATCATGCGAAGAAAACCGCGTGACAGCAAAGCGCACATTTTTGCAGAGGGCATGGGTGTCAACCTCCTCTGGCAGGGCATTGCGATTGCCGCATTGACGCTGATCTCCTATGTTGTAGGTTATCGTACATCGCCCGAAGCAGGCAGCACAATGGCGTTTATGACGCTGTCGTTCTGCGAAATGTTCCACGCATGGAATATGCGGAGCCTGTACGGTTCGATTTTCAAGATGCAGAGCCACAACAAGATGCTGGTCTTTGCGATCGGTTTCTCGTTTGTGCTGACAGTTCCCGTTCTGCTGATTCCTGCACTCCGCGGTATTTTCTCGCTGGTGGCACTCTCGGCAGGACAGTACACGATCGGTCTTGTACTGGCAGCTGTTATCGTACCTCTCGTTGAAATTGTCAAAATGATACAGCGGAAACGCATGAACGGCTAAATGTCAGGAATATCCATCAGCATACAAAAGGCGGAGCAATAATGCTCCGCCTTTCTTGTAGATAAAGCATGGTTGAACAAGGGGAAACCCCTCGTTGGGGTTTCCCCTCTTTGATTGCTCCGCAATCA
>JAKSPL010000018.1 GCA_024404815.1 Oscillospiraceae bacterium | reverse complement strand
CCAAAGGGATAGTATCCCTTTGGCAGGGGGCTTGGGGGACAGCGTCCCCCAAAAAGCGTCCCCACAAAGAACTTACAGAATCATAGATGTACCGGTCATTTCAGCAGGCTGGGGGAGTCCCAGAAGCTGGAGCATGGTCGGTGCGATGTCTGCAAGGACGCCTGTTTCGCGCAGTTTGCAGTCCTCGCCGCAGACGATGAACGGTACGGGGAATGTGGTGTGTGCGGTGAACGGTGCGCCGTCCGGCTCGTACATCTTGTCGGCATTGCCGTGGTCAGCGGTGATGATGACCTTACCGCCCTTTGCAAGCACTGCTTCTGTGACCTTTCCGACACACTCATCGACAGCTTCAACAGCAGCCTTTGCAGCATCGAAAATGCCCGTATGACCGACCATATCGCAGTTTGCGTAGTTGAGGATGATAACATCGAACTTGTCTGCTGCGATCTCTTTCAGCACAGCGTCTGTGACTTCGTATGCGCTCATGTCCGGCTTCATATCGAATGTTTCAACATCGGGCGACTTGATGAGGATTCTGTCCTCACCGTCGAACTGTTTCTCCTCGCCGCCGTTGAAGAAGAATGTAACGTGTGCATACTTCTGGGTTTCAGCGATACGGAGCTGTGTTTTGCCGCATTTTGCAAGGTATTCGCCGAGTGTCATGGTCAGAGCCTCGGGAGGAAATGCAACGGATACGTTCGGCATGGTCGCATCGTACTGTGCCATGCAGACGAAGTGGAGCGGGAAGAAGCCCTGTTTGCGCGCAAAGCCCGTAAAGTCTGCATCGACATAAGCACGGGTGATCTGTCTTGCGCGGTCGGGGCGGAAGTTGAAGAATACCACGCTGTCATCTTTGGAGATCATGCCGTTTTTGTCGGTGACAGTCGGGAGCATGAATTCATCCGTGACACCGTTTGTATAGGAATCCTTGATCGCCTGTACGGGATCAGAACCCTCAACGCCCTCGCCGTAAACCATTGCGGCATATGCCTTTTCGACTCTGTCCCAAGCGTTATCTCTGTCCATTGCATAGAATCTGCCCATGACGGTAGCGACCTTGCCGACACCGATCTTGTTCATCTCGGCAACAGCTTCTGCCATGTATTCTGCGGCAGAGGAGGGCGGTACGTCACGGCCGTCCAGAAATGCGTGGACATAAACCTTTTCCAGACCAAAACGCTTTGCCATTTCGCACAGACCATAGAGATGTGTCATGTGGCTGTGGACGCCGCCGGGGGAAAGCAATCCCATGAGGTGGAGTGCGGTGCCTTTTTCCTTGGCATTTTCCATAGCGGCGACGAGTGCAGGATTCTCGAAGAATTTGCCCTCGCGGATGGACTTGGTGATCTTAACAAGCTGCTGGTAGACGATTCTGCCTGCACCGATGTTGGTGTGGCCGACCTCGGAGTTGCCCATCTGACCGTCAGGCAGACCGACATCTTCGCCGGAAGCACCGATGGTGGTGTTGGGGCAGGTCTTGAAATACTTGTCGAGATTGGGGGTGTTTGCCGCGGTGATGGCATTGCCGTAGACATCAGGATTGATGCCGAAGCCATCCATAATCAAAAGTGCAACGGGTGATTTGCTCATAGAAAAAACTCCTTTTCTGGATTTGGGGTTACAATGAAAACAAAGGGTTTACTGCTCTTTCGGGACAAAATGCTTGCGGTAGAGCAGCAGCGCAAATGCAATGACAAACAAAATGACTGCGGCAGTCTTGAAGATACCGCTGTAAGCGATGAGGCGGCTGTTCGTGGCATATGCCGCTACGGATTCTGCGCTGCCGACCACAGAGATGTATCGGGTTTCCACAACGTTCATGACAGTCGATATGATCGGAAAGACCACATAGACCGCAATACAGTACAGAACGCCGATCAGAGTCGTATTTGCAGATTCCTTGCGGCATTCGCTGCGGAACAGGAAATAAAACAAAAGCTGAATGCCGAAGCCGAGTGCGGGAATCGCAAGGGTAGGGTAGAAATGCACATAGCATTCCTTGTCAAAGTAGTTGGCGAAGAAAAAGCGGGTGAATGCCTCGGGGTAGCTGCCCTGCATGAAAAACAGCACGCAGTACAAAAACGCCCAGACACCGCTTAAGATCAGGCCGACTTTCAATAGGGTTTCGATGGGTTTGGTTGCTCTTTCCATAGGTCACACTCCTTTTTAACAGCCCCAAACATACAGCAGCTGTTGATTATCCGATGATAGGGGCATAGCAGCTTCAGTATCTGTTACGGCGCAGAGAAGATATACAGCAGTCCTGTGTCGGGATTAAAGAGATAGCCTTCCCGATACTCTTTGCTGCTGTCCAGACAGAAGATCAGGTGGTCAAGGTTTTCGCCTTTTCTGCACAAGTCGCCGATCAGAGCGCTGTTGACAGAGGGGATATACCGACCGTATGCAGGTTCAAAATAATACGCGCCGCCTTTGGTATCATATTTGCCGCTGTCACATTCTGCCTGACTGAATTGGATTTCGGAGCGTTCCAGCGTCCGAAACGCCTGAGACGATTCGTATGCGGCAATGTAGCTTTCATCCGCGTGGAGTGTCAGGCGGAAATACGGTCTGATGTCGGGTGCAGGAAAGAACTGCTGCCCGAATGTATAGAAATCGTAATCGCTGACATTCTGCGGCAGCGTTTCGGGCATACATTTACGCATCATCTGGTTGTTATCAATCAGAGAACAAAAGAGTGCGCGTTTCAGCGGATAAAACAGCGGCTGTTTCTGCGCGGCTTCATTGCGATAGATGATCGCCGGTACGCAAGTCGCGGCAACGGCACAAACAGTGAGTGCGGCTGCCAAAAAGCGCGGCAGAGGTTTTTTCAGAAGAACAGCGCATACCATCAGCAAGACGCAAAGCAGAAACAAGGGAAACAGGATATGCAGCGTCAGCGCAGAGAAAAACGAGAATGCAAGTCCGACGCCGAGAATACTCAGGCTGATCGGATAGACAGATTCCTTTTTCATGATGGTTTCCTTTCTGTCTGCGGAAAACGAACAGATAGGGTAAGAGGGGAAACCCCTGTGCGGAGCTTCCCCTGAAATGCGAGAATTTTTGAGTGTATGCGAGAAAATCAGCCGTTGACTGCTGCCTGAACGATGACGTTGAAGTCTTCAGCCTTCAGGGATGCGCCGCCGATCAGACCGCCGTCGATGTTCGGCTTTGCGAGCAGTTCAGCAGCATTCTTTGCGTTCATGGAGCCGCCGTACTGAATGGTAACAGCGTCTGCGGTTGCTGCATCATAGAGCTTTGCGAGGGTTGCGCGGATAAAGCCGCAGACTTCCTCTGCCTGCTCAGGAGTAGCAGTCAGACCGGTACCGATTGCCCAGACAGGCTCGTAAGCGATAACGGTCTTCTTGATGTCCTCTGCGGAAACACCTGCGAGGTCCAGCTTGATCTGACGGGAAATGACTTCCTCGGTGATGTTTGCTTCACGTTCCCATTTCAGCTCGCCAACGCAGACGATGGGCTTCAGACCTGCTGCGAGAGCAGCAGCGGTGCGCTTGTTGACAGTTTCATCGGTCTCGCCGAAATACTGTCTGCGCTCGCTGTGGCCGATAACAACGTACTCAACACCCAGTTCGGTCAGCATATCTGCGGAGATCTCGCCGGTGAATGCGCCGGACTTTTCGAAGTGGACGTTCTCAGCACCGACCTTGACATTGGAGCCTGCGGTGGTGTTGACAGCGGTTTCGAGGTTGGTGAACGGAACACAGGCAATGACTTCGATCTTGCCGTCAGCATTTGCAACGAGGGGCTTGATTGCTTCGAGCAGAGCCTTTGCTTCGGGGCGGGTCTTGTTCATCTTCCAGTTGCCTGCGATGATTGCTTTTCTGAGATTCTTGTTCATGGGTAACATCCTCCAAAAATTTAGAATATGGGTTTATATTGGCACAAATCCTTGTGCGGTATTGCATTAGATTTGCAGCGTCGGCATTTCGTTGCTGCCGTCCTGCTTGGATTCCTGTGCTGTGCTTGCAGGAAAAACGATTTCGGGCATTTCTTCATCGAGAACGCTGTTTGGCATGGCAGATGCATCGAACAGTCTGGTCTGGTCGAGCAGGTCATACAAAAACGTCTGATTCCATGCCGAGCGATATGACTGAAAATTCTGGATCTGCCGTTTGGTTTCTGTGAACAAGGTTTTCGCCTCGACAGATTTTTCTTCCATAAACAGCAGTTTGACTTTTGTGATGTACGGCAGAAGATATCCCATGTCGGTGATATTCTGCTGAATGATATAGTATTTCATCGCTTCGCAGTAGCGTTCTGCTTCGTCAAAATCGCCTGCGAGTGCTGTGACAGTCGCGGCGTTGTCGAGATAGGAAAGGATGCCTTTGGATTCTGTCATCAGATACTGCTCTGAAAAATCCTGATACTTGGTAAAGACTTCGAGGGCAAGTTCTGTGCGGCCTGTCATAATGTAGAGCTTCAGAAGCGCATTGACATAACGCATTCGCAGCGGATAATTCATGTAGTCGGGCACCATCAGCCGCAGTTCCTGCTCCGCTTCCATATAGTGCTGGAGGGAAAGCTCCAGTTCCACAATGGTCATGTGGTCGTCTTCATGGGGACAGGGATGCGTTGCCTGAAAATACCGCAGATAGGCTTCTGTCGGGCCTTCTTTCTCAAAATCAGGCGTATAGTCTGATGTCCTGAGTGCGCCATCAACGATCTGGTCAAGTTCTGAACGCATAGAAAGATCGGCTGTATGGGTCATGGAGTTCTGGAGGTTTTGCAGATTGCGCTGATGACGCTCCTGCAATTCCGAGTCCATGCGTTCCCTGTTTTTTCCAACTGCTTTCAGTATACAGAAAAGTGGAGCAAAACCGAGAACGGCCAGCAACATAATCAATCCCTGCATCGCTTTCTCTCCTTTCTGAGTGTTCAGCCGAACAGCATGACACTCTGAATTTTTATTTTGACCGATATTTATTTGTACCAGTCGTCCTGAGAATTGCGTTTGTTTTGTAATTCGCGCTTTTTACGTTCTTCGATTTCTTTTTTTAAATTGGAGTTGCTTTTGATAAACGCGCTGACCAGTACAACGACAATGCCAATCAGGATAAAAATATCAGTGTACAGCGAATTCCAACGAAGTAATAGGAAGAGCATGGCATTTCCTTTCTGAAACTGCACGATTTTCCGTATGTGCATATGGCAATTTGGGCGGATATTGCTATCCGCCCGAATCGTCAGTTGTTTGGTAAGAGATTATTTTTCAGCGATTGCAGCCACGCCGGGGAGAACCTTGCCTTCGAGGTATTCGAGGGAAGCACCGCCGCCGGTGGAGATGTGGCTCATCTTGTCAGCGAAACCGAGCTGAATAGCAGCAGTAGCGGAGTCGCCGCCGCCGATGATGGTGGTAGCGTCAGCCTGTGCGAGAGCCTCGCAGACAGCAACGGTACCCTTCTTGAGTGTCGGGTTTTCGAAAACGCCCATCGGACCGTTCCAGACAACAGTCTTTGCGGTCTTAGCAGCCTCTGCGAAGAGAGCAGCGGACTTCGGACCGATATCGAGGCCCATCTTGTCAGCCGGGATCTTGTCGGAGTCTACGAACTCAACAGCGATCTCTGCGTCGATCGGGTTCGGGAAAGAAGCTGCGATCGCGGTATCAACAGGGAGAAGGATCTTCTTGCCGAGTTTTTCAGCCTTTGCGAGCATTTCCTTGCAGTAGTCGATCTTTTCCATATCAACGAGGGAAGTACCGATCTCGCCGCCCTGTGCCTTGATGAAGGTATATGCCATACCGCCGCCGATGATGAGGGTATCGCACTTTTCGAGCAGGTTGGAGATGACGTTCAGCTTATCAGCGACCTTTGCACCGCCGAGGATCGCAACGAACGGACGAACCGGATCCTCAACAGCATTGCCGAGGAACTGGATCTCTTTCTGCATCAGGTAACCGACTGCGGTTTCCTTGACGAACTGGGTGACACCTGCGGTGGAAGCGTGTGCTCTGTGTGCAGAACCGAAAGCGTCCATGACAAATGCCTGACCATCGACCAGCTCAGCGAGTTCCTTGGAGAAAGCTTCGCCGTTCTTGGTTTCTTCTGCGCCGCGGAAACGGGTGTTTTCGAGGAGCACGATGTCACCGTCGTTCATAGCAGCGACAGCAGCCTTTGCGTTCTCGCCGACAACGGTATCGTCAGCAGCGAAGGTTACTTTTGTATCGGGGAGCAGCTCTGCAAGACGCTCTGCAACGGGTGCGAGGGAGAATGCAGCTTCCGGACCGTTCTTCGGCTTGCCGAGGTGGGAGCAGAGAACAACCTTGCCGCCCTCAGCGAGGAGCTTTTTGATGGTGGGGAGAGCCGCGGTGATGCGGTTATCGTTGGTGATTTTGCCCTCTTTCATCGGGACATTGAAATCGCAGCGGACAAGAATCTTCTTGCCTTTCGCCTGCAAATCGTCTACAGATACCTTGTTAAGACCTGCCATGTGAAATACATCCTTTCAAAAAAAGATTATAGAATAAAAATAGTTCGCTGTGAAAAAATTCACAAACCTCTCTTATTTTACACTATTTTATGGAATTTGGCAAGAGGTTGCAGAGAATTCACGAGAAAATTTTTCTGCGCTTGGGAATGTTCTTTTGTCCATTTCGTAGAGAAATCGGCAAAAAGGCAAAAAAATAAGGCCATGCGAAGAAGCCGCACAGCCCGAGTTGAGAAAATCTCAGATGGAATAGGGAAATAAGAATTGGGAAAATGGGGTTTGAAAATTACGGTTTTAGGCGTTCACCTTAACCTGTCTATATCATACCGAACGAAGATTAAAATAATCTGAAAAGCGGAAGATTTTTCTAAAAAATTTTTTCTGCGCGTAAATACGCTGTAAAAAAGCAAAATGCTATGCAGGCAGATACCGCATAGCATGAAAAATAAAAGAAATGAATCGGGGATTTGGGGGATTTGAAACAAGGTTTCTGAAACCTTAATTTTAGTATACAGTGCTTTTTTTAAGTAATACTGAATGCCTTATAAACTTTCTATGAACAGTCTGAAAGTTTTCTGTAAACGGGCAGGCAGAGAAAGTTGTGCTGTATTATTGTCGCGCTTTCTTGTGCGATTCTGTCCATCCGTGCGGCATTCCTTGACTTTATGTTTTTCTTGTGCTATGATGAAAAAATAAAGAAATGAATTGGGGGATCACTCTGCCATGAAAACCATTCTGAAAAAGCTTTCAAGCCTGCTGACAGGGCTTGCGCTCACCGCAGCGATGCTTCCGACCATGCCGATGCAGGCATCTGCGGCGTCTGACTACTGGAAATTCGATTTCGGTGCAGGCGGCACGGAGGGCGGCTACACAGGCGTATCTGCGTCCACAAAGTACAACAGCGGCACAGGCTACGGTTTTTCCTACGACTGCAATGTGTCCGATGTTTCTGCATCGGGCTGGGGCGCACTCAGCGATGCCGTACAGTTTAAGAATTCCACCAACACAGGTTCTGCATCGTTCTGCGCGGATGTACCGAACGGTCTGTATCAGGTGTCTGTGTGGCTTGGCAATACCAACCGCACCAGCGTTGCCGCCGAGGGAATGTATCAGCTCATCAACCTGACGGGCAACAATGCCTATGATACGTTCCAGATCCCTGTCAAGGACGGACAGCTCAACATCTGCTGCTGTGCGGGCAAAGAGGGTTATGCGTATACACTCTCCGCGCTGGAAATCAAGAAGATCTCCGACAATCCCGTAACCAATCCGGCGGTCTGGATCTGCGGAGACTCAACGGTCTGCAATTACTATCCGCTCGATTCCTCCTCGCAGGCAGGCTGGGGACAAATGCTCCCGTCAGTCATTGATACGAACAAGTGGCAGGTGCGAAACCTTGCCGCAAGCGGTCAGTACGCAGAGGGATTTGTCGATGCAGGACAGTTCACACCCATCGAAACCTTTGGCCACGAGGGCGATATTTATTTCATCTCCATCGGCATCAACGATACCAACTATTCCAATGAATCGGAATACACGCAGGTCGTCACCGATATGGCAAAGCGTGCAATGGCAAAGGGAATGCGTGTTATTCTCGTCAAGCAGCAGGGCAGAAACGGCGACTGCCAGAGAAACCCTCTGCTGACAGGACGCTGGTTCGGCGGCGCACTCGATTCCATCGGAAAATCGCTGAATATTGAAGTGCTCGACCTCTTTACCCTCTGGCAGAATCACTGCATGGGCATCGGCGCGGACGCAACAACGAACCTTTATGTATCGGGCGACGGTCTGCATCCGAACCGTGCAGGTGCAACGGTGCTTGCAAAGCTGGTCGCAGAGAATATCGACTTCTCCGCAGGCGGCAATCCGGGCAGCGGAACACAGACGACTGAACCGCAGCAGCCTGAAGCTGTCTACAAAAAAGGCGATGTGAACAATGACGGTGTCATTACCGTTTCTGACCTGACACTTGCAAAACGCGGACTTCTGGGCAGTTTCTCGGACAATGCCGCAAGAAAAGCCGCTGACCTCAACGATGACAGCAGCGTGTCTATGGCGGACTTGGTTCTGTTTGTGCAGTACCTCACCGCACAGATCAGCAAGTTCCCCGTGCAGGAGCGTTACTACGCGATCAATGCTTCGTTCAGCGAGGGCATCAAGGAAACCGTCAATGCAGGTTTTGTCGGCGAGGCGTATCTCAACCTTGACAACACCTCTACCAGTAACGTGACCTTTACGGTCAATGTCGAACAGGACGGCAACTACTATATGGCGATCCGCAATGCCAACGGTTCTGCGAACAACCGTCAGATGATGCTCTCTGTCGGCGGCGACAGCAGACAGTGGCTACAGGATTTCCAGAGCACGGGCGCATGGACGACCTGGGAAATGCGCGGACTGGTTCTGCCGCTGAAAGCAGGACAGAATTCCATCAAGTTCCAGTCGTATACGAGTGAGGGCGGCCCGAATATCGACTATATCACACTTTCGCTGACCGATGAACCGATCGCGGAGGTTTATGATCCAAACGCATCGGGACAGCAAACAAATTACTCCTCAAATCCCGTGATCTACATTGCGGGCGACTCCACCGCACAGAGCTACACTGCAAGCTACGCACCGCAGCAGGGCTGGGGATATTACCTCGGCGACTATTTCAACAGCTCGGTGACAGTCAGCAACCATTCCCTCGCAGGCAGAAGTTCCAAGCAGTTCTATGACAACGGCAGACTGCAAACGATTCTCGACCAGATGAAATCGGGCGATTATCTGGTCGTCTGCTTCGGTATCAACGACGGCGCGTACAATAAGGAAGAACGCTATGCACCGTGCTGCGGATTTGTGGATAATCCCACATACGGCTCGTTTGAATACTACATGGAATTCTATATCGAGGGTGCGCTTGCAAAGGGCGGCACACCTGTTCTGATGAGCCCGACTCTTTCGATCAAGAATGCACAGCAGCCGTTCTCCGCAGGTTACCGCAATATTGATACTGCCTGCAAACAGCTTGCGAACAAGTACAAAGTCCCGTATTTCGATCTGGGTTCGGCGATGGCAAACAACTTCAACAACATCGCTTACAACACGGTATACGGCTATTACATGGGTTCGACCACAAATGGTGGCACGGATTTCACGCACTTTACGGAAACCGGCGCGAAAGTTGTCGCAAAGATCGTCAGCGACGGATTGAAAGGTCTGAATATCGGGCTGTAAAGAGTGGTTTTTGGGGGAGCTGTCCCCAAGCCCCTTTGGAATCCCGTTTTAGCACGAACGATCACAGGATAAGGGCGGAGATTTGGTTCTCCGCCCTTTTTGTGAGCAAATATGGGAAATCCGTCGGGAACTATCGCCCCATTGCACGGCAGAAACAGGATTTGTCAAACGAGGTGTTGAATGCGTAGGGATTGTTCGGATAGTGCGATTTTGTCGCAAGCTTCTCCTGAATCATCCGCAGTCCCTCGCCGAACCGCTGAAAATGCACGATTTCACGCTCACGCAGGAACCGAATGACATCCCGCACATCAGGATCATCCGCCAACCGCAGAATGTTGTCATAGGTCAGACGCGCTTTTTGCTCCGCGCCGAGATCCTCACTCAGATCGGTGATCGCATCGCCCGTAGACTGGAGTGTTTCCGCGGAGAACGGCACGCCCGATGCGGAAACGGGATAGATGCCCGTGGTGTGATCTACAAAATAATCCGCAAATCCCTGTGCTTCGAGCTGTTCGGGTGTCAGTCCCTTAGTCAGCTGGTACACAACTGCGGACACGATCTCCATGTGGGAAAGTTCCTCTGTGCCGATGTCGGTCAGCAAACCCTGCAATTCGCGCAGCGGCATCGTGTACCGCTGGTTGAGATACCGCATGGATGCGCCGAGTTCTCCGTCGGGACCGCCCAGCTGTGTGATGATCATTTTTGCGAGTTTTGCGTTCGGACGGGCGATTTTCACAGGGTATTCGAGCGTTTTCTCATACTGAAACATGGTCACTCCTCCTTTTCCCACGGGAATGCGGTGCCTGCCCATGCCGCCCAGCCATCGGGGGAGTTGGGGACATCACTCAGACGGAGCGCACCAAATCGCTCGGCATAGATTGCCGCCGCTGCTTCGAACTCCTCGGTTTGCTGCGCGAAATGTGCCAGCGCGGTTTCGTCGTCAGGGTGCGTGTCAAGATATAATCCCAGATCGCGCATCGAAAACTCTGCCGCACGAATCTTGCAGAGCAGTTCATCCTTTTGCATTTGCGAGAAAGACGCTTTGGACGGCATCCGCATGGCAATCGCCTCCTTTCCCTTTCAGAAACGGCATGACCAGAGAAGGGAAAACCGTCCCTGCTTCCAGCGCATCCTGCGGTGAAAGCGGTGTTTCCCATGCCTGTTTCGGAACATATGCCTGCGCAAGCGTCAAGTGCATCGGGAACGCATTTTCTGCGATCGCAGAATCCTGACGGCTGTCTGTACTTCGCATGATAAAACTCCTTTCGTTTCGGTTTGACGTTCCGCAGCAGCTATCGCCGCCGCGTGATATAGAATATGCGGAAACGGCAAAATTCGACACCAGGGAAATTATGCTTGACAGAGGGGAAACTTCGTGCTATAATACACATACTATTTTTCTGAAAAGGAGTGCTTTGATATGGCAGATGAAATTCTGGAACAGAATGGTTCTGAGGATATGGATGATGACCTGATCGTTTTGGAGGATGAAAACGGCGAATGCATCCGTTTCCAGTTCCTTGAAATGGTCAATGTGGACGAGAAACCCTATGCAGTCCTGATGCCGCTGGATGATGAGGATGACGAGGGCGGTGTCGTGATCGTGGAGATCGTTGACCTCGGAAAAGATTCCGAACATTACGACGCAGTCACAGACGAAGTGCTGCTCGACCGTATTTTCGACAAGTTCCGTGAGGAATACAGCGAACAGTACGATTTTGAATAAGCATTCATAAAGAGCGCAAATGCTGCAATCGCGGAGGGGAGGGGTGCCTTTGGAGCGTTTGGCAAATGTGGTGAACTGGTTCTGGAACAGACTGAAATCGTTCTGGTATTTCTTTACGGCTGCAACAAAGAAATTTGCAAAAGACCATCTCGCAGCCTATGCGGCGCAGTCCACCTTTTACCTGATGCTTTCCTTTTTCCCGTTCGTGATGCTGCTTTGTATGGCGACACGATTGCTTCCGCTGGAAGAAAGCACACTGCTTGCAATGGCAAGACTGGTACTGCCTGAGGATTACCATGAGCTGGGATTGAATCTCATTGACGGCTACTACAATGAAAATATCAGTTCTGCGAAGTTTTTTCTGATATTATTCCTGATCTGGACGGCGGCGCGGTTGATTCAGGCACTCATCAACGGATTCAATACGGCATACGGCATTACGGAAACGCGAAGTCAGATGCTGCTGCGGTTTATCAGCTGTGCGTATACGATCGCGCTTTGTGCAATGATGGTCGCAATGACGCTGATGTATGCGCTGGGTTCAAGACTGGTGCATTTTTGTGTCGGACTGCTGCCTGCAAGTACGGCGGTGGATGTGGTGCTGAGTATCATACGCAATCTGGCGACACCGCTGCTGCTGCTGGGCGTGTTCTGGCTGTCGTATGTGATTCTGCCGAGCCGAAAGACAAAATTTCTGGACGAACTGCCGGGTGCGGTGTTCTCCGCGATCATCTGGCGCGGTGCGGTAGAACTGTTTTCGGTGTTTATTTCGCAGTCTATGCGGAATTATTCGTATGTTTACGGAAGTCTGACGGGCTTAATCATGCTGCTTGTGTGGCTGTATACCTGTGTGTACTTCTGGTTTGTGGGCGCAGAGCTCAACTGGTATCTCAAAGACAAACGTGAAAAAAAGCTGCTTCCGATGCACGATTGATGCAATCGGGAGCAGCTTTTTTATGTCATTCAGTTTGCAGGGATTTCGGCATCTGCGGATGCTGACCAAAGGGGTACTACCCCTTTGGAAACCCTTGGGGGAACCCCTTGATAGGGTTCCCCCAACCCCCCTCCTGATCTTTGGGAAGGAGAGGGGAGTTTCGCGCTCTGCGGAGCGCGATGGGGGGCGCCGCCCCCTCAACCCCTGCGATTTTTTGAAAAAAATCGAGTAAAACTTTTGTTGCGCTTCGCGTACTCGCTCCTCCAAAATGGGATTCCAAAGGGACAATGTCCCCCAAAAAGAAGAACCCCCGAAATGGGAGTTCTCCTTGTGTGTTATTTGTACGGTGCGAGTTCTTCTTTGGTGATCAGCATAGCGATGTACCGCACGATCTTGGTGGCATCTGCGGCGGTCAGCTTGCTGTTGCCGTCCACATCGCCGTTTGCTTTGCCCATTGCGGTCACGGTGACCTGCTTGTCCTCCACGACAAAGCGGCAGAGCAGAATGACATCCGAAATATCTACGGTCTTGTCGCAGTTGACATCGCCCCATATTACATCATGCGGCTGATCGTCTGTTGTTGTGGTAGTCGATGTGGTGGTGGTAGTCGTAGTAGTCGTGGTGGTCGAGGTTGTCGAACCGGACGGATTTGTGCCGGCGACTTCACCGACCACGATGCCGCAGCCGACGGTGGACATATACACCTTGCCGAATGTGTTCATATCGCCGACAAGGAAGTTGCCGTTGCCTGTGCCGCCGTAGAGGTTCTTGGTGTTGATGCATACCCATGTTTTTCCGCTGTCGGTCGAACGGTAAATACCTTCTTCATCCGATTCGGTGGGCTTGCCGTAGATGAACAGCGTGTTGACGCCGCCCTTTTTCTCGGGTGCACCGTAGCCGATGGACTTGCAGTAAAACACATCGGTTCTCTGTACATCCGCGCCGCTGTCCGAGATCAGGTACAGACCGTACCAGCCTGCCGCCATCGCAACGGTGTCTTTGGTGAGATATGCAAGATCGCCTGTGTGGTCACACATATCGTAGCGGCAAATTTGCGTTTCGGTAAAGGTTTTGCCGTAGTCCTTGCTGATGTAGAACGAGTAGTGGTCATCTTCCAGCGAGGGCTCTGTGAGGTTCGGATTGGAAGACCAGTATTCGTTGTAATTGATGCCTGAACCATAGACGATTGCGGGATTTTCGGGATCAACCATTGTGTAGGTCGTTTTCGTGCCCTTGATACCTGTGGAGTTGTTCCATGTGCCGCCGAAATCGTCTGTGTAGGATACTGCACTTCCGCTGCTGCCCGATTCGAGGATACGGTACTTGCCGCTGGAAATTTCGGTGATGGAGAGCTTTCCGCCCTGTGCCGCGAAGGTCATTTCCTTCCATGTCTTGCCGCCGTCGGTGGTGTAATAGCCTTTTGCAGAATCATTTGCGACTCTCGCCATGACATTCGGTGCGGACGGACAGTAGGCAATACCCGAGGTCGAACCCATATTCGGATTGTGCTGCTGCGGAACGGTATCCTTGTCCACATGCACAAAGCCGTCGTAGTCACCGATGACGGAGTATGCTGCACCGCCGGGAACAGAAACCATGTCGAGCGCAACAACTTCTTCCACACCTGTCGGGCAGAAATAGAACTGGATGCCCTTTTCGTCCCATGCGTTGTCGCAGGCAAACACGCCGTTGCCCGAGGTCATCAGGATGCGGTCGCCCTCCGGATCTCTCGGGTCGATGAGAATGCCGCTGCCCCAGTGAACAGCCTTGCCGTAGATCCAGTCGTAGCCGCCTGTGTCAAGGGGATTGGAAACGAAATCCTTGACGCCTGTGCCCGTGCTGTAATCGGTCGGGCCCTGACCGGGGGTAATGTCCTCCCAGGTTGCACCGCCGTCTTCGGAACGATAGAAGTGGTCGCCCCATGTGACGCTGTCATCTGTCCATTCCTTTTCCCACCACTGGTCAGACCAGACGCCGCAGGTACGAGCAAACAGCTTGTTCGGATCTTTGGAGTCCGCGGTGATCATGCCGATCGCCTTGTCAGTCGGGGAGATGTTCGTGACCTTGCCGCTTGCAATGTCGTACTTGTATGCACCGCCTGCCGTGCCGCCGAACGCGAGTGCCGCAATGTAGGTGACAAACAGACTGCCGTTGCCATCGTCGGAGATGGTGACAGGGTAGTTCGCTGTCGGAAGATCTTTCGAGAGTACGGAGAACTTGTCGTCTTTGACACTTGCCACATGGACATTTGCCGCGCCGTTGATCGCGCTGCCGACATAGACTTTTCCGTCAACGATCTTGATGGTGGAAACGCCGTTTTGCTGCGGATAGGACTGTTCGTCGCTATTTGTACAGGCGCGGACTTTGTGGTCAGTCCAGAACGGCCAGAGAATCGTATATTTGTAGAAGCCGAGGTCGTCATAGCCTTTGACAGCGTTCCATGTTTTGCCGCCGTCTGTGGATTTGATGAGGCAGGAGTCGCCTGCGGTAACATCGCCGCCTGCGTAAAGTGTATTCGGATTGTCAGGATCAATGGCGATCGGTTCGCTGCATTCTCTGCCGTCGCCGTTGCCGTGTACCTGGATCAGATCGGTGACATCGGTCTCGGTAAAGGTCTTGCCGCCGTCCGTTGTCTTGAAAATGACGGTGCGTGCGTCCGAGAAGTAAGCACAGCCGCAGAGGAAATACACCGTATCCTCATCGGTCGGGTCGATGGCGATGCCGCTGACACTCAGCAGACCGCGGTCGGCATCATTCAGAAAGCCGAACAGCTGAACCCATTCGTTTTTGTCGTAGTCGTACTTGTACGCGCCGCCGACATCAGTTCGCAGATACATTTCTTTCTTGCCTGTGACGATGCCCGAAACGAAGCCGCCGCCGCCGATTCGGAGCGTATCCCATTCCATCGTATTTTCGATGTTTTGGGAAGCCGCCTGTGCCGTACTGAATACGGGTGTGAAGACTGCGGACGATGCGAGCATCGTGACAGCGGTCAGGGCAGACAGCAGGCTTTGCTTGCCGTGAGATCTGTTCATGAAAATACCCCCAGTAAAAAATATATATTTGGATGCCGCAGAGTCCCGTTCCTTAAATTTTAAGTAAAAAATCAATGAATGGAACTTCAATAAATATAGTATATCATATAAGCACTTAAAAGACAAGGGATTTTACAGAAAATTCATATTTTTTCGTGCAGATTGTGCAGAGCGGAAAAAGAGAAAGCAGATCGCCTGCTGTTTTTTATTCGGAATGCAAATTTTTTTCGAAAAACGCTTGCATTTTGCAGACGGTTGTGGTATAATGATACAGCATTTGAGTGTCCGTCGGTTCTTGACCGACGCGGTCAAAGGTGCATATGCTCTGCGAAATCACGCAGAAGCACACATTTCGACACAGGATGGTCCGCTGGTGCGTTTCCTCGGCGGAGGGAACATTTCATGCACGAATGAACATCCGTAAAAATCAAGGAGGAACCTACCCATGAACGCACTTGAACAGATCAGCAGCTCCAGCCTGAAGGAAAATGTCCCGGAACTGAACGTCGGCGATACCGTTAAGGTACACGTTCGCATTCAGGAAGGCGACAAGAGCCGTATCCAGGTTTTTGAGGGCACCATCATCGCGAAGAAGCACGGCGGTATCAACGAAACCTTTACCGTCCGCAGAGTCGCACACGGCTGTGGCATTGAGCGTGTATTCCCCGTTCATTCCCCTGCTGTTGACAAGGTGGAAATCGTCCGCAGAGGCGTTGTCCGCAGAGCAAAGCTCTACTATCTGCGCGACAGAGTCGGCAAGGCTGCAAGAGTCAAAGGTCAGGTTCGCTGACTGCAAACAGGCGAGGAGGGGACCGCAGAGTCCCCTTTTTTGCTTATTTGCGCGATTTTATTGATGATGAAGAAAGGGAAATGAATATGAGCGATTCCCAACAGAACACAGAAGAAAAAAGCGGCGGTATCGGCGGCTTTTTCGGCGATTTGATGGATATTATCGAAGCGGTGATCGTTTCGGTGTTTGTCATTATTATGATTTTTGCATATCTGCTGCGCCCTGTCACCGTTGACGGCTCGTCCATGTATCCGACACTCTGCAATGAGGACCGACTGGTCATGTGGAGTCTGGGCTACACACCTGCCAACGGCGATATTGTCATTATCGACGATGATCACAGCGGTCACTTTACGGACGAGAGCCAGACAGAGGTCTATGAAACTGTCGGTATGGAAATTCGTCTGGTCAAGCGTGTGATCGCCGTAGCCGGACAGGAAGTCAATATTGATTTCGAAAACGGTACGGTTGCCGTAGACGGACAGCAGCTTGCCGAGGATTACATTGCAGACCTGACAACACGCAATGACGGCGCATTTACTTACCCGATGACGATTCCCGATGGCTATGTGTTTGTCATGGGCGATAACCGTCTGCACAGTACCGACAGCCGAAATCCTGCCGTGGCACTGGTGCCCGAGGACGAGGTGATCGGCCGTGCGATCTGGCGTTTTTACCGCACAGATGATCAATGCGAGAGTTTTATGGACAGATTTGGAGTTCTGACGCGATGAAAGGAGGGTGCAGGCATGGGCATCTTTGAGAAGATCCTGCCGAAAAAGCATGTGGAAGTCCCTGACACATCGCAGCAAACTGCGGAGCAGCCGACAGTTGTGAATGCAGAGCCGCAGGCGGATCCTGCAAAGCCGACGGATGCCGCAGAAGCCGCACCTGCTGAAAATTCATCCGAGATAAAAACTGACGCGCCTGCGGAATCGGCGGAGCCGCCCAAAGCGGAAGAACCGAAGTCGGAAGAAGCAAAACCAGAAGAACCGAAAGCAGAAGAACCCAAAGCGGATGCCGCACCAATTGCGGAAACCGTCGCAGATGCGCTGAAACAGATGACGAATCCTTTCAAGGCGGCGATTGCCAAGGTGAAAGGCGCAGTCACCGAGGCGAAAGAATCTGCCGCCGAACCCGTTAAGGAAGCAGTTGCCGAAGTAAAAGAAACGGTCGCTGAACCCGTCAAGGAAGCAGTCGCCGAAGTAAAAGAAACGGTTGCGGAACCCGTCAAGGAAGCAGTTACCGAAGTAAAAGAAACGGTTGCGGAACCCGTCAAGGAAGCAGTTGCCGAGGTAAAAGAATCGGTCGCTGAACCCGTCAAGGAAGCAGTTGCCGAGGTAAAAGAAACGGTTGCGGAACCCGTCAAGGAAGCAGTCGCCGAGGTAAACGAAACGGCCGCTGAACCCGTCAAGGAAGCAGTCACCGAAGTAAAAGAATCGGTCGCTGAACCCGTCAAGGAAGCGGTTACCGAAGTAAAAGAATCGGTCGCTGAACCCGTCAAGGAAGCAGTTGCCGAGGTAAAAGAAACGGCCGCCGAGCCCGTCAAGGAAGCAGTCGCCGAGGTAAAAGAAACGGTCGCTGAACCTGTCACCGCAGAAACGAAAACAGAAGTACCTGCTTCGATTGTGATAGGTCCCAAAGAATCGCTCCTGTCGATGGGCAAGCGGTTCTGGAAAGCATTTACGGAAAAAACCGATGTGATCGCAAAACGCATCGAAGCCAACCCGATCGGCAGAATGCTGTTTGACTTTGCGGATTTGCTGGAAACGATCGTTGTTTCGATGTTTGTCGTGATGCTGTTTTTCACGTTTGTCTGCTGTACCGCGACCGTGGACGGTACTTCTATGCTCCCGACGCTGATTTCGGGCGAGCGTCTGCTTGTGAACCGTCTGGATCATACATACGAAACAGGGGACATTCTGATTCTCAACAGTCAGAATGCCTATACTTTCGATGAAAACGATACGCTGATAGCAGGCAGCGGACTTGGCAAAAATATTGTCAAGCGGCTGATCGCACAGGGCGGACAGACGGTAAATATAGACTTCACCGAGGGCGTTGTCTATGTGGATGACCAGCCGCTCGATGAACCCTATACCAGTACATTGACCACGCGTGACGAGGGCGCATTCACCTATCCGCTGACTATCCCCGAAGGATATGTGTTCGTGCTGGGCGATAACCGCAGCATCTCCAAAGACAGCCGTCACCCGCAGGTCGGACTGATTCCTGCGGAGGATATTGTCGGTTCGGTCTGGATGCGGTTTTCCCCGTTCAAGGTATTTTCCTCGTCTGACGATGAATAAGAAACGGATTTGACCTATGGAAGATATGAAAGACATACAGTGGTTTCCGGGGCATATGGCGAAAACGCGGCGCATGATCCAAAAGAGTCTGCCGCTGGTCGATGCCGTTGCCGAACTGCTGGACGCGCGTCTGCCGCTCAGCAGCCGAAACCCCGAATTTGACCGTCTGACGCGCAAAAAGCCCAGACTGGTCATTCTCAACAAAGCCGATATGGCAGACCCTGCGCTGACACAAAAATGGATCGCGTACTATCAGAAACGCGGCGCGGCGGTCATTACTGCCGATTCAAAAAGCGGAAAAGGCGTGAAGAATTTTTCCTCTGCACTCCGTACCCTGCTGGCACCGCAGCTTGCACAGTTTGCTGCAAAGGGCATGAAGGGCAGACCGATCCGCGTGATGATCTTAGGCATCCCGAATGTCGGAAAATCCTCGCTCATCAACCGTCTGGCAGGCGGAAAGCGTGCCAAAGCGGAGGACAGAGCAGGTGTCACCCGAATTCAGCAATGGATCAAGGTAGACGGCGGTGTTGAACTGCTCGATACGCCGGGTGTGCTCTGGCCGAAGCTGGACGATCAGGAAGTTGCGTGCCGACTGGCATTTACGGGTGCGATTCGGGATGATATTCTCGACAAGGAAGCACTCGCCGCAAGACTGCTGACGATTCTGCACAAGCAGTACCCGGATGCTCTGCTGGAACGCTATAAAATTCCAAAAGATGCGGAGCTGCAAGGGTTTGAACTGCTGGAAATGCTGGCGAAGAACCGCGGAATGCTGCTCTCAGGCGGTGTCCCAAACACGGAGCGTGCGGCGATCGCGCTGATCGACGAGTTCCGTGCGGTGAAGCTTGGAAGAATCACGCTGGAGGAGCCGCCCTGCGAACAGCCGCAGCAGACTGCTCCCGCAACAGAGGCATAAAACGATGGCAAGAGCGTTAAAAGTATATACGGAACTGTTCGAGTTCGACGCGGCGGTGCGGGAACATTATCCCGTGTTCTGCGGTGTGGACGAGGCAGGCCGCGGACCGCTTGCAGGCGATGTGTATGCCGCGGCGGTCATTCTGCCGCCCGATGTGCAGATCGCAGGACTGAACGACAGCAAAAAATTGTCTGAGGCGCGGCGTGAAGCACTTGCCCCCGAGATCAAGGAAAAGGCGATCGCATGGTGCGTTGCCACGGCATCGGTCGCTGAGATTGAGAACATCAACATTCTTCGAGCCGCACTTCTGGCGATGAAACGCGCCGTAGAGGGCTTGGAGGTCGCGCCGCAGTTTGCGCTGGTGGACGGCAATCAGCCGCCTGCATTTTCCATTCCCCTTGACACGCTGACACACGGCGATGCGAAGTCCGCGAGCATTGCGGCGGCGTCCGTACTCGCAAAAACCGCAAGAGATGCGTCTTTGCGCGAGTTGGATGAGCTGTATCCGCAGTACGGTTTTGCACAGCACAAGGGATATGGCACGAAAGCACACTATGAGGCAATCGCAAAGTACGGGATGTGTCCTGCACACCGTCCGTCTTTTTTGAAGAAATTCTATGCAGATGCAGAATAAACGCGAGGTCGGAAAGCTGGGCGAGGATGCGGTCTGTGCATATCTCGAACAGCAGGGCGCGGAAATTCTCTGCCGCAATTTTACGATTCGCGGCGGAGAACTGGATATTGTTGCCAGAAAGGATGATTTCCTGCTGATCGTGGAGGTCAAGACACGGCAGCCGAACGCACTATGTTCGGGTGCGGCGGCAGTCACACCCCGCAAACAGCAGCTTTTGATCCGCACGGCAGAAGCGTATCTGCTGAAAAATCCGACCGATTTACAGCCGCGTTTCGATGTCGCGGAGGTGGAATACAGCGGCGGTTTTGTCCGCAGGATCGAGTACATCGAAAATGCGTTTTACGGGTGACGAATCATCCGTAAATACGATGAATTCAGTTTATGCTACCCAAATCATATTGGAGGAATGAATATGTTATACCACAGCACACGAAACAAATCCCTGTCTGTTCCGAGCGCACAGGCAATCGCACAGGGTATCGCCGCTGACGGCGGTCTGTTTGTCCCCGAGTCCATCCCTGAGATGACTGCGGCGGATTTCAATGCGCTGAAAAACCTTCCGTATGCAGAGCGTGCGGCACGGATTTTCAAGCTGTACCTCACCGACTTCACCGATGAGGAACTGCGTGAATGCACGAAAAACGCATACGAAAGCGGTAATTTTGAAACCCCGAATGTGCAGGAGATCACCAAGCTTGCAGACGGCACAATGCTGCTCGAACTGTGGCACGGCCCGACCTGCGCATTTAAGGATATGGCACTCCAGATTCTGCCGCATTTCCTGACAAAATCTATCAAAAAGAGCGGCATCGAGCGCGAGGTCGTCATTCTGACTGCAACCTCCGGCGACACGGGCAAAGCAGCACTCGCAGGCTTTCAGGATGTCGAGGGTACAAAGATCATGGTCTTTTACCCCGAGGACGGTGTCAGCTCCATGCAGAAGCGTCAGATGCAGACACAGGAGGGTGAAAATGTCCGTGTCTGCGCGGTAAAAGGCAACTTCGATGACTGCCAGAACGGTGTCAAGGCGATCTTCACCGACGCTGATATGCAGGCAGCCCTCGCTGCAAACAATATGCAGTTCTCCAGCGCAAACAGCATCAACTGGGGCAGACTCGTTCCGCAGATCGTGTACTATGTTTCCGCATATATCACGATGCTCGAACAGGGCATCCTCAAAGACGGCGAACGCTTCAATCTGACGGTTCCGACAGGCAACTTCGGCAACATTCTCGCCGCTTGGTATGCAAAGCAGATGGGTGTGCCGATCCAGCATCTGGTCTGCGCTTCCAACGTCAACAACGTCCTGACCGAATTCATCGAAACAGGCGTTTATGACCGCAACCGTACCTTCCACGCAACCGTTTCCCCGTCGATGGATATTCTGATCTCCAGCAATCTGGAACGTCTGCTTTATCACATGACACACGAGGACGATGCGCTGATTCAGGAATGGTTCGGCAAGCTGAAAACCGATGGAAAGTACGAAATCCCGACCGAAATTGCACACCGCATTCAGGCTGAATTCTCGGGCAGCTGCTGGGATGATGATGCTACAAAGGACATGATCGGCAAGGTCTTTTCCGAGAACGGCTATCTCTCCGACACGCACACCGCAGTCGGTATCTGTGCGGCAAGAGATTATCAGGAGAACGCCTCCGAGAAGCTCCCGATGCTTGTGGCATCGACCGCAAACCCGTACAAATTCGGCAATGCAGTTCTGGAAGCCATCGACAGCGTACCTGCTGACATCGATGAATATGCAATTCTCGACCTGCTCAACGAAAAATCAAAAATGCCGATCCCTGCGGCTCTGGCATCTCTGAAAACAAAGCCTGTCCGTTTCAGCGACAGCGTGGAAAAGTCCGAAATGCCTGCCTATGTCAAGGCAAAGCTGGGAATCGCGTGAGTCTGTTTGTCATCGGGGATCTGCACCTGTCGTTCGGCGTTGACAAGCCGATGGATGTGTTCGGCGGCTGGGAAAACCATGTTGAACTGCTGAAAGAAGCGTGGCTAGGCGAGATTTCTGCGGAGGACACGGTCGTACTGGCAGGCGATACCTCGTGGGGCATGACGCTTGACGAAGCATTGCCCGATTTCCGCTGGATCGATGCGCTGCCGGGGGAGAAGATCATCCTCAAAGGCAACCACGACTACTGGTGGACGACCATGTCGAAAATGACGGCATTCCTCGAAAAAAACGAACTGCATTCCCTGCATATCCTGCACAATAATCACTATGCGTATGAGAAATACGGCATCTGCGGCACGAGAGGCTGGGTGAACATCGAGCCGAACGAGCCTGCGAATGCGAAAGTCAATGCCCGTGAGGCACAGCGGCTGGAGGTTTCTGTTCAGTCGGCACTTGCGGCAGGCTTGACACCGATCGTGTTTCTCCACTATCCCCCGATTTTCGCCGACAACTGCAATTATGAAATGCTGCAAGTGCTCTGGAAATATCAGATTGCGGATTGCTGGTACGGGCATCTCCACGGCAGCGGCAGTCACCGCTACGCCATCTGCGGCGAACGGGACGATGTTTGCTACCATCTGATTTCAGGGGATTATATACAATTTTGTCCGCAGAAAGTTTTATAATTTGTAAGGAGCGGAGAACTCCGAAAAACGACTGGAAAATTCCGTCAGTTTGTGCTATAATCAGTTTATCTGTCAAGGCGCAGTTTTGCCGCCGCGACCTGAAAATGAAATTATTGGAGGAAAACCAATTATGAACATTGTATCTGATGTGAAAACCGATGTCAATATGAGAGAAGTTACCTTTGCGATCCCCGCAGAGGAACTGGAAGCAGCTTGCGAGCGTGCATACCAGAAGCAGAAGAACAACATCTCCGTCAAGGGCTTCCGTAAGGGCAAGGCTCCGCGTAAGATGGTTGAAAAGCTCTACGGCGACGGCGTTTTCTTTGAAGATGCCATCAACGACATCGCACCGATGCAGATCACCGAGATCATGCAGAACCTCGACCTCGTTCTGGTTGACCGTCCTTCCATCGAGATCGTTGAAGCTTCGAAGGAAAACGGCGCAACCCTGAAAGTAACCTTTATCACCAAGCCGGAAGTCACCGTTGGCGAATACAAGGGTATCCACGCACCGATGCAGGTCATGGAGATCACCGATAAGGAGATCGACCAGCAGATCGAAATGCTCCGTCAGCGTCAGGCTCGTATCGTTCCCGTTGAGGGCCGTGCAGCTGAAATGGGCGACGAAGTTACCATCAACTTTGAAGGCTTCATCGACGATGTTGCATTCGAAGGCGGCAAGGGCGATGCTTACCAGCTCCGTCTGGGCAGCGGTCAGTTCATCCCCGGCTTCGAGGATCAGATCGTCGGCCACAGCATCGGCGAAAACTTCGATATCAAAGTGACCTTCCCTGAGAACTACGGCGATGAGCGCTATGCTTCCAAGGAAGCTACCTTCAAGATCGAGATCCTTTCTATGACCGCACAGGAACTGCCTGAGGTCGATGATGAGTTTGCAAAGGACGTTTCCGAATTCGACACCATCGCAGAAATGCGCGATGACATCAAGGCAAAGCTCGAAGAACAGGCAAAGAATGTTGCACAGAGCAACTTCGACAACGCAGTTCTCGATGCAGTCATCGACGGTGCAGATGCAGTCATTCCTTCCGCAATGTACGAGCGCCGCATTGATCAGCTTGTCCACGAGTTTGAGCACAGACTCCAGAGCCAGTATGCTGACATCAAGCTGAGCGAATACCTCGAACTGACCGGTATGACCATGAACCAGCTCCGCGATACGTATGAGGAGCAGGCAAAGAAGGAAGTTCTTCTCCGCCTTGCACTCGAAAAGATCGCTGATACTGAAGATATTCAGATCTCCGACGAGGAGCTCGAAGAAGAAGTCCAGAACTTCGCATCCCGTGTCGGCGCACCTGTCGAAGCTGTTAAGGCACAGATCCCGATGGAAGACTTCAAGCTTGACCTCCGTGTCACCAAGGTTGTCGAGATGATCAAGAGCAATGCTGTTGTCGATAATGACATGGCAAAGAAGGAAGAAGCTCCCGCAGAAGAAACTGCGGCTGCTGATGCAGAATAATTGTTCAAAACCAAAGAATGGAAAGGAATGGCGCGTTGCCCTGAAAAATGGGGAAACGCGCACTTCCTCTATTTACACGAAGATGCGATTTGTGTCGCATTCCGCGAATTGATGTGATTTTCAGAAAGGATGACAACGTATGAGCCTTGTCCCAACCGTCATTGAACAAACCAACCGCGGCGAGAGAGCCTATGATATTTTCTCACGCCTGCTGAACGACCGTATTATCATGCTCTGCGAGGATGTCAACGACACTTCTGCAAGCCTTGTGGTCGCACAGCTTCTTTTCCTCGAAAGTCAGGATCCTGAAAAGGATATTTCCCTCTATATCAACAGTCCCGGCGGTTCTGTGACCGCAGGTATGGCAATTTACGACACGATGCAGTATATCAAGTGCGATGTACAGACGATCTGTGTCGGTCTTGCCGCTTCGATGGGTGCATTTTTGCTGTCGTCCGGTACAAAGGGCAAGCGTCTTGCACTCCCCAACAGTGAGATCATGATTCACCAGCCGCTGATCATGGGCGGCGGTCTGACAGGTCAGGCAACTGATATTCAGATCCGTACCGAAAACCTGCTCCGCACAAAAGATCGTCTGAACCGTATGCTTGCAGAAAATACCGGCAAATCCATCGAAGAGATCCAGCGCGATGTCGAGCGTGACAACTTCATGACCGCGCAGGAAGCAATGGAATACGGTCTGATTGATAAGGTCGTTGCGAAACGCTGATGCGGCGCAACAGGAAGGAACGCATATAAATGCCTGATAAATCCACAAGAAAATGCAATTTCTGCGGAAAGAGCGAGGACACTGTCGGAAGCCTTTTCTCCGCAGGAAATTCCAATATCTGCGACGAATGTGTGACCTATTGCCATGAACTTCTCTATAGCAGCAGCGTCCCGAAGCCGAAGAGTCCGCGCGGCGGCAAGAGCAGCGGCAAACAGGAAATGAAGCTGCTGAAACCTGCGGAGATCAAGAAGGTGCTGGACGAATATGTCATCGGGCAGGACAACGCGAAAATTTCGCTCGCAGTATCGGTCTATAACCACTACAAGCGCATTCTGAGCTGCGATGACGGCGACGATGTCGAACTGCAAAAGAGCAATGTGCTGCTGCTTGGCCCGACAGGTGTCGGAAAAACCTATCTTGCACAGACGCTTGCAAAGATTCTGGATGTACCGTTTGCGATTGCCGATGCAACGACTGTCACAGAGGCAGGTTATGTCGGCGATGACGTTGAAAACGTACTTCTGCGACTGATTCAGGCGGCGGATTTCGATGTAGAGGCGGCAGAACGCGGCATCATCTACATTGATGAGATCGACAAAATTGCGAGAAAATCCGAGAACACCTCCCTGACGCGTGATGTCAGCGGCGAGGGCGTTCAGCAGGCACTCCTGAAAATCGTCGAGGGAACGGTTTCGAATGTCCCTCCGCAGGGCGGCAGAAAGCACCCGAATCAGGAATTTATCCATATCAACACGAAAAACATCCTGTTTATCTGCGGCGGCGCGTTTGACGGCTTGGAAAAGCATATCATCAGCCGCACACAGTCGTCAGGTCTCGGTTTCGGTGCGGAAGTCGTATCGAAAAAGGAACAGAGCGAGAATATCTTCCGCAAGGTGATTCCGCAGGATCTGGTGAAATTCGGTATTGTACCCGAACTGGTCGGCAGACTGCCGATCATCACCACGCTGGACGAACTGGACGAACATTCTCTCGTCCGCATTCTGACAGAGCCGAAAAATGCGCTCCTGCGTCAGTATTCAAAACTGTTCCAGTATGATAACATCAAGCTGGAAGTCGAGGATGATGCACTCACAGAGATCGCAAAGCGTGCGATTGCCCAGAAAACGGGCGCACGCGGTCTGCGCGGTATCCTCGAAGGCATTCTCATGCAGACGATGTACGATGCACCGTCTATGGAAAATGTCGCCACGGTGAAGATCACCGCAGAATGCCTGCGTGATAATCAGCCGCCGATCCTGCTTGACAAAGAGAACAAACCTGTGGCGTGAGTTGGGAACTGCCTTTTTGGGGACTCCGTCCCCAAACCCCTGTCAAAGTGACATTGTCCCTTTGGAATCCCATTTTAACACGAATGTATGCATGATAAGGGCGGAGTAATGGTTCTTCGCCCTTTTTGTATGTGGACACGCGAATCGAAAGTGTTTGCCCCAAACCGTCAGGTGCGATTACTCCAATTATTCAAAATTTCAGAATCCACAGAGCAATGCGCGAGAGTTTTATGCGGAATGTCAATTTTCAAAAAATCGCCAAAAACGCTTGCATTTGGCATATGACCTGTGCTATAATATTATGTTAGAAGTGAGGTGTTTGCATTATGCCAAAAAGAAATGATATTCATAAGGTACTGATCATTGGTTCCGGTCCGATCATCATCGGACAAGCGTGCGAATTCGACTATTCCGGTACGCAGGCCTGCAAGGCTCTCCGCAAACTGGGGTATGAGATCGTGCTCGTCAACTCCAATCCCGCTACCATTATGACCGATCCCGACGTTGCTGATGTAACCTACATTGAGCCTCTCAACTGCGAGCGGCTGACTGAGATCATCAAGAAGGAACGTCCCGATGCGCTGCTGCCGAACCTCGGCGGACAGTCCGGTCTGAACCTCTGTTCCGAGCTTGACAAGGCAGGTGTACTCAAAGAGTACAATGTCGAGGTCATTGGTGTTCAGGTTGATGCAATCGAACGCGGTGAGGACAGAATTGAATTCAAAAAGACGATGGAATCCATCGGCGTCGAAATGGCAAGAAGCCAGGTTGCATATACCGTAGACGAGGCTGTTGAAATTGCAGACCGTCTGGGATACCCTGTGGTTCTGCGCCCTGCATACACAATGGGCGGTGCCGGCGGCGGCATGGTGTATAACATTGAAGAACTGAAAATTGTCTGCGCAAGAGGCTTGCAGGCTTCGCTCATCGGTCAGGTACTCGTTGAGGAGTGCATTACCGGCTGGGAAGAGCTGGAGCTGGAAGTCGTTCGCGATGCAAAGAATAACATGATCACCGTCTGCTTCATCGAGAACATCGATCCGGTCGGCGTGCATACAGGCGACTCGTTCTGCTCCGCACCGATGCTGACGATCTCCGAGGAAGTCCAGAAGAGAATGCAGGAGCAGGCTTACCGTATCGTCGAGAAGATCGAAGTCATCGGCGGCTGCAACTGCCAGTTTGCACATGATCCTGTTTCCGACAGAATCGTCTGCATCGAGATCAACCCGCGTACTTCCCGTTCTTCCGCATTGGCATCCAAGGCAACAGGCTTCCCGATCGCTCTGGTTTCCGCAATGCTCGCAGCAGGTCTGACGCTGGACGAGATGGAATGCGGCAAGTACGGTACGCTCGATAAGTACGTTCCGTCCGGCGATTATGTCGTTATCAAATTCGCTCGCTGGGCATTCGAAAAGTTCAAGGGCGCAGAAGATAAGCTCGGCACACAGATGCGTGCTGTCGGTGAGGTCATGTCCATCGGCAAGACCTACAAGGAAGCATTCCAGAAGGCGATCCGCTCCCTCGAAACCGGCAACTACGGTCTTGGCTTTGCAAAGAATTTCCACGACAAGACGAAGGATGAACTGCTGTCGATGCTCGTCTACCCGACCAGCAACCGCCAGTATATCATGTACGAAGCACTCCGCAAGGGTGCGACTGTCGATGAACTGTTCAAGCTGACCAAGATCAAGAAGTGGTTCCTCGAACAGATGCTTGAACTTGTCGAAGAAGAAAATGCGCTCATCGCAGCAAAGGGCAAGGTTCCTGCTGATGATGTGCTGAAACAGGCTAAGCTGGACGGCTTCTCTGACCGCTATATCGCAAAGCTGGTCGATGTGACTGAAGAAGAAGTACGCAAGGCTCGCTATGCCGCAGGCATCCGTGAGGGCTGGGAAGGCGTTCACGTCAGCGGCACCAAGGACAGCGCATACTACTACTCCTCTTACCACATCGAAAAGGACGAAAGTCCGTGCAATACAGACCGTCCGAAGATCATGATTCTCGGCGGCGGCCCGAACCGTATCGGTCAGGGCATCGAGTTCGACTACTGCTGTGTTCATGCAGCACTCGCTCTGAAAGATCTCGGCTTCGAAACGATCATCGTCAACTGCAACCCTGAAACCGTTTCGACCGACTACGATACTTCCGACAAGCTCTATTTTGAACCGCTGACGCTGGAAGATGTTCTCCAGATCTACGAGAAAGAGAAGCCTGTCGGCGTAATCGCACAGTTCGGCGGTCAGACTCCGCTGAACCTCGCGGCAGACCTCAAAAAGAACGGCGTCAACATCCTCGGCACATCGCCTGAGACCATCGACCTCGCAGAAGACAGAGATCACTTCCGCGCTATGATGGATAAACTCGGCATTCCGATGCCGGAATCGGGCATGGCTGTTACCGTGGACGATGCGCTGGAAATCGCAAACCGTATCGGCTATCCTGTCATGGTTCGTCCGTCCTATGTCCTCGGCGGCAGAGGCATGGAAGTTGTCCACGACGATGAGATGATGCGCGTGTATATGTCGGCTGCTGTCGGCGTTACCCCTGACAGACCGATTCTGATCGACCGTTTCCTGCACCATGCAACGGAGTGCGAAGCAGATGCGATCTCTGACGGCACACATTGCTTTGTTCCTGCTGTTATGGAGCATATCGAGCTTGCAGGTGTCCACTCCGGTGACTCCGCATGCGTACTCCCGTCTTTGAACCTCAGCGAAAAGCACGTTGCGACCATCAAGGATTATACGCGCAAGATCGCTGTTGAGATGGGCGTTTCGGGCCTTATGAATATGCAGTACGCGATCGAGGATGACACGGTTTATGTTCTCGAAGCAAATCCGCGTGCATCCCGTACCGTTCCGCTGGTATCGAAGGTCTGCGCGATCAACATGGTTCGTATCGCAACCCAGATCATGACCTCCGAGCTGACCGGAAAGCCTTCTCCCGTGCCTGCACTGCACGACAAGAAGATTCCGCATCACGGTGTCAAGGAAGCAGTCTTCCCGTTCAATATGTTCCAGGAAGTTGACCCTGTCCTCGGACCGGAAATGCGTTCCACAGGCGAAGTTCTGGGCATCTCCCCGAATTTCGGCGAGGCTTACTACAAGGCACAGGAAGCAACCCAGACCAGACTGCCCGTTTCGGGTACAGTTCTGCTGTCTGTCTGCGATATGGATAAACCGGAACTGGTTCCGATCGCAAAGAAATTTGCAGATCTGGGCTTTAAGATCCTCGCAACCGGTAAGACCTATGAGATGATCGCAGAGAGCGGCATCGAAGCAGAGCAGATCAAAAAGCTCTACGAGGGCAGACCGAATATTACGGATGCAATGACCAACGGCAAGATCGACCTGATCGTCAACACGCCTGCCGGTGCTGACAGCCTGCACGACGACAGCTATATCCGTAAGGCTGCGATCAAGTACCGCATTCCGTATATCACCACAATGGCAGCTGCAATGGCAAGCGCTGAGGGTATCCGCGCCATCAAGGAACAGGGCGCGGGCTTGAGTGTCAAGTCCTTGCAGGAATTCCACAGCGAGATCACAGACTGATTTTATTCGTTCCTCATGCAGGGAGCAGCGCGAAAAACACTGCTCCCTTGCTGAATATATGAAACAAAAGCATTGATGCGAAACGGAGGTTTCTTTCATGGCAGAGCATATTGAGCAAATGTCACAGGCGCATTATGACGCGCTGGAACAGCAACTTGCATATTTGATTGGTACCCGCCGCCGCGAGGTCGCAGACCAGCTCGCAGAAGCAAGAAGCTACGGCGACTTGTCCGAAAACGCGGAATACGATGAAGCACGAAACGAGCAGGCTCGTCTGGAAACAGAAATTGCAGAACTGGAATATACCCTTGCACACGCTGAGATCATCCAGACGGTTTCTGTTGATGAAGTCGGCAACGGTTCTGTTGTCACGTTGAAGCGCGAGGCGTTCGGCGACAACCCCGAGAAAATTGAAACTCTGAAAATCGTCGGCAGAACTGAGTCTGATTATGCAAAGGGCTGGATCTCCGATGAATCCCCGATCGGCAAGGCAGCACTCCACAAGCGTGTCGGCGATGCGTTTATCGTGGAAGCACCGATCGGTGTGATGACTTTCCATGTCATTGATATTTCGATGGACAACAACGGTTAAGCGAGGGCACGACAGATGAGTGAAAAGAATGTAGCACCGCAGCAGAATGCGGAACAGGTCGGTGATCCCTCCGAATTCCGTCAGATTCGTCTGGATAAGCTGACAGAGATGCAGGCAAACGGTCAGGATCCGTTTGTCATCACCAAGTTTGATGTTACAGCAAATACCGCGCAGTGCCGCGAAATGTTTGCTGAGGCAGAAGCAGAAATGAACGCTTCTCTCCCCGAGGATATCTCCGAGGAGGACAAAAAGGCAGCCGTTGAAAAACTCAACGAGCAGTTCCGTGTCACCATCGCAGGCAGAATGATGAGCCGCCGCAAGATGGGCAAGGCAAACTTCATTGATGTCCGCGACCGTGAGGGCAGAATTCAGGGCTATGTCCGTCTGGATGATGTCGGCGAGGAGTCGTTCAATTCCTTCCGCAAGTGGGACATCGGCGATATTATCGGCGTTGAGGGAACTCTGTTCCGCACCAGAAGCGGCGAGCTTTCCGTCCGCGCATACAAGATCACCCTGCTGTCCAAGTCCCTGAAGCCGCTGCCTGAGAAGTTCCACGGTCTGACCGACCGCGATACTCGTTATCGTCAGCGTTATGTGGACCTCATCATGAATGAGGATGTCCGCGATACATTTGTCAAGCGCAGTAAGATCATTGCGGCAATTCGTTCGTGGCTGGATGCACAGGGCTTCCTCGAAGTGGAAACCCCGATGCTCGTATCCAATGCAGGCGGCGCGGCAGCAAGACCGTTCGAAACGCACTACAATGCACTCGATGAAGATGTCAAGCTGCGTATTTCGCTGGAACTCTATTTGAAGCGACTGATCGTCGGCGGACTGGAAAAGGTCTACGAGATCGGCAGAGTGTTCCGCAACGAGGGCGTTGATACCCGTCACAACCCTGAATTCACGCTCATGGAGCTGTATCAGGCATACACCGATTACTACGGTATGATGGACCTGACGGAAAATATGTTCCGCCATGTTGCACAGACCGTCTGCGGCACAACGCTTGTTCCCTACGGCGATGTCATGATCGACCTCGGCAAGCCGTTTGAGCGTATCACCATGATCGATGCGGTCAAAAAGTATGCAGGTGTGGACTTTGATGCGATTCCTGATACCGCTGCCGCAAAGAAGATCGCGGATGAAAAGGGTGTTCACTATGAAGACCGTCACGAAAAGGGCGACATCCTGAACCTGTTCTTCGAGGAATTTGTCGAGGAGAACCTGATTCAGCCGACCTTTGTCATGGATCACCCTGTTGAAATTTCTCCGCTGACCAAGCGCAAGCCCGATAAGCCTGACTATGTTGAGCGTTTCGAGCTGTTTATCACCGCACGCGAAATGTGCAATGCCTACTCCGAGCTGAATGATCCGATCGACCAGCGCAAGCGTTTTGAAGCGCAGGAAGAACTGATCAAGAAGGGCGACGATGAAGCAAACCACATCGACGAGGACTTTATGAACGCGCTCGAGATCGGTATGCCTCCAACGGGCGGCATCGGCTACGGCATTGACCGTCTGGTCATGCTGCTGACCAACAGCCAGTCGATTCGTGACGTACTGCTGTTCCCGACCATGAAGTCGCTGGACAACAACACGGCGTCCAATGCGGCAGAATCCGAAGAAGAATAATAGGCAGATATAAAAAACCGCCTGTACCGATGATGGTGCAGGCGGTTTGGTTTTTAGGCGTTATGCGGTTTGGAATAGAACAGGTATTCAGGGTATCCCGAACCCTGTGCGGCAGTCAGGTCAAAGTAATAGTCCGTGCTGCCAATCTCCTCATTTCACACGACAGACGAACTGTCGGAATTTGATATTATCATAGCATGAAAAGTGTATCCTGTCAAGAGAAATCTGTTTCCCGAAATAAAAAAGCCGCCCATTTGCATGGACGGCTTTTTGTATGCAGTTTAAGAGGGGATTAGCCCAGTTCTGCGAAATATTTGATGGTGCGAACCATCTGGCTGGTGTAGGAGTTCTCGTTGTCGTACCAAGAAACAACCTGAACCTGATACAGACCGTCGCCCAGCTCAGAAACCATGGTCTGAGTAGCATCGAACAGAGAACCGAAACGCATACCGATAACATCGGAAGAAACGATCTGATCCTCGTTGTAGCCGAAGGACTCGGAAGCAGCAGCCTTCATAGCAGCGTTGATGCCTTCCTTGGTTACGTTAGCACCCTTGACAACAGCGGTCAGGATGGTGGTAGAACCGGTCGGAACAGGAACACGCTGAGCAGAGCCGATGAGCTTGCCGTTCAGCTCAGGGATAACCAGACCGATTGCCTTTGCAGCACCGGTGGAGTTCGGAACGATGTTCGCAGCGCCAGCGCGGGCACGGCGGAAGTCACCCTTACGGTGCGGGCCGTCGAGGATCATCTGGTCGCCGGTGTAAGCGTGGATGGTGCTCATGATACCGCTCTGGATGGGAGCATAGTCGTTGAGAGCCTTTGCCATCGGAGCGAGGCAGTTGGTGGTGCAGGAAGCAGCGGAAATGATCTTGTCGTCCTTGGTCAGGGTCTTCTCGTTAACGGAGAAAACGATGGTCGGGAGGTCATTGCCTGCCGGAGCGGAGATGACGACCTTCTTAGCGCCTGCATCAATGTGAGCCTGGGACTTATCCTTGGAGCAGTAGAAGCCGGTGCATTCCAGAACAACGTCAACACCGATTTCGCCCCACGGCAGTTCAGCAGCGTTTGCCTTTGCATAGATGGTGAGGGTCTTGCCGTCAACGGTCAGAGTGCCCTTCTCATCATCAGCGGAAACAGTGTGAAGGTTCTCACCGATTCTGCCGCAGTAACCGCCCTGAGCGGTATCGTACTTGAGAAGCTGAGCGAGCATGGAAGGCTTGGTCAGGTCATTGATAGCAACAACCTCGTAGCCCTCAGCGTCAAACATCTGACGGAAAGCAAGACGGCCGATACGGCCAAAACCATTGATAGCAACTTTAACGGACATTGGAATTACCTCCTAGAAATATTGATACTTCTATTTTACATCATAATTTGGAAAAATGCAAGCACTTTGACAAAAAAATAACGCGCTTTCGGAAAAATGCGCCTTTTTCGTGAAATGTTTGAATAAGGCACGACTGTTTTTTGTTGATTCTTCCGAATCTTTTGGAAACGGTCGAAAAAAAATCTTTTTTGATGTATAATAAAAAAGAGTGACAGAAAGGACATGGAGGGAAAATGGATGGAAGGAACGGAAAAAATCATTGCCGCAGTACGGCTTTTATATGGGAACAGCGAACTGCCGATGGGACTTTGCAATGCAGAAATGGAACTGCTCTGGTATTCGGACGCATCAATACTGCCGTTGTACACACAGATTTTGACACAGCTTCCGTGTGCTGATGACAGTGAACCGCTGCTGCCTGTGAACGGTTTGTTCACCGTGACAGAGAAAAACAAGACGTTTCAATGTCAGCTTTTGCCGCTGCTGATCGAGAAGAAGGAATATTATCTGCTGCAAGTTCAGCGTCAGGAAACATGGCACGCTATCAGCGGAAAGGAAATGCGGTCGCTGTTTTCTGCGCATAGTACGGATCTGCGTCTGATTTGTTCGGATCTGGTACAGGCAGGCGAGGCAGTCAGCAAGCTGGAAGGTGCAGAAACCGACGAGGGAAAAGCGGCTTCTCATCTCATCGGGGATAGTATCTATCATCTGCTGCATCAGGCAGTACGCTGTCAGGAACTGACATGGTATGAAGGAATGTCCAAGCATCGGCTGATGCAGCTGCCTGCGGTGGATGTTTCTGCGGTATTGTTTGAAACGATGGAGGAGATCCGCTATATTATGCAGGATTACGTGACGGTGGAATTGCCGAATGATCTTCGGGCAATGCCTGCAAGAGTGGACACGGAACGCCTGCATTTTGCGCTGCTGAATATTTTTGTGTTGCTGCATGAGGGATATCCGAACCGCTCGCTGTATTATTGTGAGGCGTCCTGCAAGCAGCGCGAGATCACGATCGTATTTACCGCAACGGCAGTTGAGAACCGCCGCGAAAAAGTACCGATCCTTCGTCGGGAACGGCATTGGCAGGATTCGGATACGGCAGCATCTTCGCGTGCGCTTCTGGAACGATTCTGCAAAACGTTCCGCGGCAGCGTGGAATTTGAATGGCAGGGCAATGCGTCGAAGTGTACGCTGCGGCTGCCGACGTATGCGACCGATACCAATCGACTGAAATTTTCTTCCGACAGAGAGAATGTGATGCACAATCGGTTCTCGCTGCCTTATCTGCTTCTCTCCCCGATCGTTGATTTCCCGCAAAAACAGAAATAAACGCATATTCGGCAAAGCGACCGAATTCGGTACTTCATTTTTGGAGAATTTGCTATTAACAATTTGTTCATTTTCTATTGACAATCTACTCATAATATGCTATACTAATAATGGATTGATGGAAAGTCCGATTTCATTTTGTAAGAATAATGACAAAGGGGGAGTATTTATGACCCATGTTCTAAATAAACGTCAGGAAAAGCATACTGTAAAAGGCTTTACTTTGATGGAAATGATTTTGGTTATCGGCTTGATCACTATTTTGATTGCGATGTTTGTTCCGATGGTATCAAGCTATCTGACACGCAGCCGTCTGAATTCTGCAAATTCGACTGCACGTATTATCTTCAATTCCGCGCAGACTGTATGTCAGGAGTATGAGTTCTTCGACCGCAATGGTACGCACAGCGAATTTTATGGTACTGTGGACGGCGAACATTCTAAAATGACCGATTCGACAAATCCGCCGACATTGTTCTTCCGTGTGGAAGACGGCCAACTGGTGAGCGGTTCTGTTTCCGTTAAACATGCAGGCAGTGTTCAGACGGGCGGTGCTACTACCTCTCTTGTCGGTCTGACTGACGATGATGTAGCTGGTGTATTGACAGCAGCCAGCGGCAACAGATTAGCACCTCTTACAGCCAACCCTGACGGTACTCCTTCCTGCTTTATGAATCGTATGAGCCTTCTGGTGGAAGATTTTAGCGACTGGAGCTGGGATATTTACATTAAAGAATATCAGGTTCAGGGCGTTGTTTGCGCATCCGGTGCAAAATCTGAATACATTGGATGCTTCCCCGGCAAAGCAAGTGACAAGACATGGGGCGGCTATGCAAATGTGCAGGCTGTTACCGATGAAACTATGTTGCTGGCAATTATAGGTCTTTGATTTGACTGTCTGAAAAACGACGAGACTCTGTTATGCAGAGTCTCGTTTTTGTGTTAAGGAGAAACGATGATTGCAACTGTAACGCTGAATCCTGCTGTGGATTATACTGCGTGTATCGCAAAACCGCTTGAAAAAGGCATGGTCAACCGCACGGCATCTGAACATATCACCGCTGGCGGAAAAGGTATCAATGTCTCATATATTTTGCATGAACTGCACGAAGATACGTGCATTTACGGATTCTCCGCAGGTGCGGTCGGGGCAATGCTCCGTGCACAGGTCTTGTCGTGGGGGATTCGTGGTGAATGGCTGGAACTGGAAGGGCAGAACAACCGTATCAACCTGAAAATCGAGGAAAGCGGCGTTGTGACAGAGCTGAACGGGACAGGTGTATCCGTTCCTGCGGAACAGATAGCGAACCTTGCAGAAAAACTGCGTGTGTACGGAGAAAACGACATCATTGTTCTGGCAGGCAGCGTACCGCGCGGTGCAGACAGCCGTCTGTATGCGGACATCATGGCGGTACTCCGTGAAAATGGTGTGCGCTTTGCGGTGGACGCAGAGGGCGAGCCGCTGCGTGCGGTATTGTCGTATCATCCGTTTGTGGTAAAGCCGAATCTGCCGGAACTTTGCGGACTGTTCGGCGTGGAGATCACGCGCTGGCAGGAAGCTGTTCCGTATGGCAGAAAATTGCAGCAAATGGGCGCAGAAAATGTTCTGTTGTCGCTGGGCGGAGATGGTGCATTGCTGTTGACTGCGGACGGCGCGGTCTGGCGGCTGGATGCGCCGCACAGCGAAGTTGTCAACACCGTTGGCGCTGGCGATTCTATGCTTGCAGGTTTTCTGGCTGGTGCTGCAAAGGGTTGGGCGATGGCGGATTGTCTGCGGCTTGGTGTCGCGGCAGGCTCCGCGACCGCCTTTGCGCCGTGGCTTGCGAATGCCGAAAAAATCGAGGAACTGCTGAAAAAACTGCCGTATCCACAGCTGGTGGAGGGAGAAACGGAATGAATATTTTTCTGATTATCACCATTATAGTATTGCTGATTTTGTGCGCGGTGAATTTATGGCTGCTTGCGAATCTGATGCGTACACAGAAACATCCGCATCTACAAAAACAGCTGGAACGCATGACGCAGAGTCAGCGCGAGTTGGGACACGACCTGACGGAGAGTGTCGGTCAGTCGATGCAGCTGTTCAGCGATATGCTTTCGAAGAACCAGACACAGTCAGCGGACGCGCAGCTTCGGCAGTTGCAGCAGTTGGAACAGCGGTTCCAGACGCTCGAATCAGGCAATGCCGAGCGGATGCAGGCGATGCGTGAAACCATGCAGCAGCGGCTGGATGCGATGCAGACACAGAATAACCAGCGATTGGAAGAAATGCGGAAAACGGTAGACGAACGGTTACAGGCGAGTCTGGAAGAAACAATGGCGCAGAGTTTTCGGCGTGTGTCGGAGAGTCTGGACGCGGTCTACAAGGGACTGGGCGAGATGAAATCGCTGGCGAATGATGTTGGCGGACTGAAAAAGGTGCTGTCGAATGTCAAAACGCGAGGCATGATGGGTGAAATACAGCTTGGTGCGATTTTGGAGGAGATTCTTGCCCCTGAGCAGTACGAAACCGAATTTTCGACGATTCCCGGCAGCAGCAATCATGTGGAATATGCGATTCGGCTCCCCGGCGAGGACGGCAATACCGTCTATCTGCCGATCGACGCGAAATTCCCTGCGGACTGCTATTTGAAATTACAGGATGCGCAGGAAAGCGGCAGCCGTGAGGCGGTCGAACAGGCGGCATCGGAACTGGTCAGCCGCATCCGCAGTTTTGCAAAGGACATCCGCACAAAGTACGTAGAACCGCCGTATACAACAGCATTCGGCATTCTGTTTCTGCCGTTTGAAGGTTTGTATTCGGAGGTCGTCAGCCGCGGATTGGTGGAAAGTTTACAGCGCGATTACCAGATCACGATTGCAGGACCGTCTACGATGGCGGCGATGCTGAATGCGTTACAGATGGGCTTTCGGACGCTTGCCATTCAGAAACGGTCGGACGAGGTCTGGCAGATTCTCGGTACGGTCAAGTCGGAATTCTCGAAGTTCGAAGAACAACTCGAACAAACGCAAAAGCATATCGACCAGGTCGGAAAAGACTTGGATAAGCTGGTCGGTGTGCGGACACGCGCCATCAACCGCAGTCTGCGCGAGGTGCAGTCGGTAGAACTTGCCATCCGTGATGACAATGCCGACCATGAAAATCTGTGAGAATTTCTCTGTCCGCTTGCAATGGCGGGAGTTTTCTGGTATAATAGAGAAAACAGCAGAACACGGGAGGTGTTTGAATGGAAACGACATCTCGTTTTTCGACGCCTGAGGCGTTGGAGGAGGATTTGTTTCAGGCTTGTCTGGAAAGCGGCGGCGAGGAAGTGACCATGCGCGTGCTGATCGCGGCATATACGCAGATGTTTGTGCGAAAGGACGCGGAGAGCGGCTGGGAACACGGCGGAAGCTCGGATCTGCGCGGTTTGCAGATGGGTACAGCGGCAGTCAAGGATGCGCTCAAACAGTATACAGAGCTGAAAGTACGGTTTCCGCAGGTCACCACCGCGGATGAACGTGAAACGACTGCTGAAAACTCTGCGCGTGTCATGAAAGAAAGCTATGCTGAAATCAATGTTCCTGCTGAATTTTCAAAGAATTTCAGCGGCTTTGCATTTCGGGAACTGCTGGCTGAGAAATATGCCGCGCAGCTGGAAAAGCTCGCAAAGCAGATGGAGAAAAAACTGCGCCGCTACGAATTGCGGACGGCACGGATGTTTGCAAAGGACGATTCTCTCTGGGAGATACCCGTGCGCATTAGCAAAAACAGCGTATTTACAGATGTTTGGGAAATCCCATACGAGAATGTCGGTCTGTATCCGATGCTTTGGCACACGGAGGTCTGCGGACTAGGCGGACTGCTGGCAGAACGCCTGACTGAACAAATGGAAATCAACAAAAAGAGCGTATCTGCGAAGATACAGCGTGATACAAAGCAGCAATGCCTGACGGTTATCCTGCAAATCAAAGAGGAAGAAGAACAACAACATGATTCGGTATCAATCTGATTCACCATCACAAACACAAGCATTTGCTGAAAAAATCGGGAGGTCGCTGACACGCGGCACCTGTATTGCATTTTTCGGCGGCTTGGGTGCAGGCAAAACGACCTTTACACACGGTCTGGCACGCGGACTCGGTCTGCCTGATATTGTCAGCTCCCCGACCTTTGCACTGGTCAACGAATATCACGCAGATGGGTGCATTTCCATCTATCATTTTGATATGTACCGCGTGACCTCGCCCGATGCGCTGGAAACGACAGGCTTCTGGGACTACCCGTTGGAGGATGCCGTTTTTGTGATCGAATGGGCAGAGAACATTGCGGAGTGCCTGCCCGAAAAGCGCATCGAGATCCGCATGGAGGGCATGGGCGATGCGCCGCGGCAAATCACAGTAACAGGGGAGGAATATCTGCATGATTTTAGCTGTTGATACATCCGGAAAGACCGCATCTGCGTCGGTTTCGGAGAACGGTGTTCTGCTCGGCTATCGGATGCTCTACACCGCACGTTCCCATTCGCAGATTCTGCTGCCGATGGTAAAAGACCTGCTTGCGGAAACGGGACATACCGTGCAGGATGTGGACACCTTTGCGGTCGCAGTCGGGCCGGGTTCGTATACGGGCTTGCGCATCGGCATTGCGGCGATGCAGGCGATGGCGTATGCAGGGCAAAAAAACTGTGTCGGTGTTTCGACGCTGGAAGGCTTGGCGTGGAATCTCTGCGGCACAAAAGGACTGCTCTGCGCGTGTCTGACTGCAAGACAAAATCTCTGTTACTGCGCGTTTTTCGAGAGTGACGGACAGCGTGTGACGCGGCGGACGGACGACAAGGTGATGCCTGTCGAGGAGATCGCCGCACAGATCGCTGCATATGGCGAAACGGTGACAGTCATTGGTGACGGCATTTCGCTGCTGCGCCCGATATGCGAAGCGGCTGTTCCTGCACCGATGCATCTCTGCAACCAGTCTGCCTGCGGAATCTGCATGGCGGCGGCAGAAAAAGAGACGTGTACGCCCGAAGAACTCGTGGTCAATTACCTGCAAGAAGTCAAGATCGGATAAATAAAATCGCCCCTGCAAGCGGAACAGCCGCAATGCAGGGGCGATTTTTATTCTGTTTCGCAGGATTCTTTTCGGATGTGAAACACGAGCCGAAAGATTCCCGACAGCAGGCGCGGACTTCTGACCACAACGACCTTCATAAGGCATCCCTCCTCTGTTTGGATACCACAGTATATGCGGCAGGGGAGAAAGTGTGACTGTTTATGCGTCTGCTTCGTCGTCCTCGATGGGAACAGTAATTTCTTCGGTGAGCGCACGCAGTTCCTCGACACCCTCGCCCGTCATGGACGAAAAGATGATCGTTGTAATGTCCTCGAACTGCGGAATCTCGGTCGGAAGCGCGGCAAGCCGTTTTTCGCGTTCGGTTTTGTTGAGCTTGTCGGCTTTTGTGAGGACAAGCACAAACGGCATTTCTGTATCCATGAGAAAGTCGATCATCTGGAGATCGTCTTTTGTGGGTGCATGGCGCATATCGACCAGTTGAAATACCGCACGGACATCGCGTTCCGCCTGCAAATACCCGTTGATGAGGTCGCGCCAGCGGTGGAGCTCCGATTTTGCGGTTTTGGCATAGCCGTAGCCGGGGAGGTCTACGAGCGTGACATCGCCGCAGCGGTAGAAATTGATGGTCGCGGTTTTGCCGGGGACAGAGCTGACACGCGCAAGGTTCTTGCGGTTGAACAGCTTGTTGATCAGCGTGGATTTTCCGACATTCGAACGTCCTGCGAAAGCGATCTCCGCGCCGTTACAGGGGCGAAGCTGTTTTGCGGTGCCGAATGAGGATTCAAATTCTGCTTGGTTCCAGTTCAATGTTTTTCACACTCCGTCGGGATGTTTGGCGTTCAGGTTTTCGGGTTGGAATCGACCTGTCCCCAGACCTGCGGCATGGCAGGAATGGAAAGCATTGCGGCTTCTTCGGGGCGCAGCGGTTCGAGCTGAATGTCGTACTGCGGCGGTCTGAGTGCCGTTTTCAGCACCGTATCGAGCGTTTCACAGGGGATAAATTCCATCTGTGCGCGAATTGACTCGTCCAGTTCTGCGAGGTCAGGGACATTCGCCGCAGGAATCAGCACCGTGCGGATGCCTGCTTTGTATGCCGCCATGGATTTTTCGACAAGTCCGCCGATCGGCAGAACCTTGCCGTGAAGGGTGATCTCGCCTGTCATGGCAATGTCGTGGCGGACAGGGATTCCTGACATGGCAGAGATCAGAGCCGTTGTCATGGTGACACCTGCGCTCGGGCCGTCCTTCGGGACAGCACCTTCGGGCGCGTGAATGTGGATATCCTTCGCCTTGAACAGATCGGGGTTGATGTCATATCTGCGTGCAACGCTCCGTGCATAGGACACAGCAAGCTTCGCGCTTTCTTTCATCACATCGCCGAGCGAGCCTGTGAGCTGTAATTCGCCCTTGCCGTCCATCGTCAGGACTTCGAGCGGCATCAGCACACCGCCGACACTTGTCCATGCCAGACCGTTGACCAGTCCGACCGAATCCTCGACCGCATGGAAATCGTCGGTATACTTGTGCGGACCGAGTACGGCTTCGAGCGATTCAGGGGTATACTGTACCTTTTTCGCATCGCCTGACACAATGGTTTTCGCGGCTTTGCGGCAGAGCGTACCGATCTGACGCTCCAGATTTCTGACGCCTGCTTCTTTGGTATAGTAGTCGATGAGGTCATAGATCGCGGCGTCCGTAATGCGGATCTGTGCCGCGCGCAGACCGTTTTGCTTGATTTGCTTTTTGAGCAGATGCTCTTTTCCGATATGGTATTTCTCCTCGCGCGTGTAAGAGTTCAGCTCAATGACCTCCATACGGTCGAGCAGCGGCGCGGGGATGGTTTCAGTTGTGTTTGCAGTCGTGACGAACATGACCTGACTCAGATCGAACGGCACTTCAAGGAAGTGGTCGCGGAACGCATGGTTCTGTTCGCTGTCGAGGACTTCGAGCATAGCGGATGCAGGGTCGCCCTTGTAGTCGTTGCCCATTTTGTCGATCTCATCGAGCAGGATCATGGGATTCATCGAGCCTGCCTGCCGCATGGCCTCCATAATTCTGCCGGGCATTGCGCCGACATAGGTTTTGCGGTGACCGCGAATGTCTGCTTCATCCTTGATGCCGCCCAGCGACACACGGACATATTTTCTGCCGAGTGCTTTGGCGATCGACTTACCGATGGAAGTTTTGCCGACACCGGGAGGGCCGACCAGACAGATGATCTGTCCTGTCACATCGGGTTTCAGCGCATGGACGCTCATGCTTTCCAGCACACGTTCCTTGACGCGCTTCAAGCCGTAATGTTCTTTGTCGAGCAGTGCGGCGGCTTTCGGAATATCGAGCTTTTCCTTTGTTTTCTCGCCCCACGGCAATGCCAGTACCGCGTCAAGATAGTTGCGGATGACATAAGCCTCCTGCGACGACGACGGCATTTTCAGCAGGCGTTCCGCTTCGTGGGAGAGTTTTTCCGTGTCTTCCTCAGAGAGTCCGAGCCCCTCGATGGCGATGAGGTAGCGGTAGACTTCCTCCTGCCCGTCATCTTCGCCGAGTTCTTCGCTGATGACTTTCATCTGTTCGCGCAGGAAGTATTCACGCTGTCCTTTGTCCATATGCTCCTGCACCTTGTCCTGCAAATCGTGTTCGATCTCCAGCACCTCGACTTCGCGTGCGAGAACGGCATAGAGCATGGTCAGGCGGAGAAAGAGGTTGCTTTCTTCGAGCATCATCTGCTTGTCGGTGAATCCGAGCCGGACATTGAACGCGATGGCATCAAACAGTTCTTTGGGGTCATCTTCTTCGAGAACACGTTCGACCAGTTCGTTCGGAAGTTTTTCAAAGAATTTGCTGTACTTGGTGAAAGTTTCTTTCAGCGCACGGGAAACAGCCGTCAGTTCTGTGTCATCCATTTTTGCGCGGCTGTAATGCGGCATCAGGCGGTATACAGCAGTCAGATAGCCGTCTGTCTGGGACATATTGAGCAGCTTTGCACGGTGCAGGCATTCGACCAGCACGCGGCTGCAATCGCCTGTATGGAGTACCTGACGGATCTCCGCAACCAGACCGATTTTATAGAGATCGGATTCTTTCGGGGATTCTTCCATAATGTCGCGCTGTGCGAGCAGGAAAATTTTGCGGTTGCCTGCGAGGGCTGCTTCGAGTGCTTTTTCGGACATTTCGCGTGCAACATCGAAATGCAGCAGCATATTTGGAAAGCCGACCACGCCCCGCAGTGCGATCATCGGGAGCTTCGGGGAAGTGCGGCGATTTTCATTTGGTATTTCTTTCATGTGGAATTCCTATCTACCCTGCACGGTGGATTGCCGGATGTCATACGTGTGCAGCCGTATGGCATCGCCTGAGTATCTAATCTTATTATACAGGATTTTGACTGAAAAAGCAAGTGGAAATTTCAGAACTTGCGAAATATACCTGCGGCATTGGTTTTATGGCGGAAAGTATGTTGACGGGGCAGTATCTGTTTTGAATCGTCTGCAAAACGAAACGCCATAGTACCGAACGGGTACTATGGCGTCTTTGGAATTATCGGTCGAGGTGTTCGGAGGCTTCTTTGAGCAGTTCGATGATAGGAAGGTGCTGTGGGCAAACGCCTTCGCATTGACCGCATTCCAGACAGTCATTTGCCTTGCCGCCCTGTGCGGTCAGCCCCTGATAGAAGTTGGAAGAACGCCATTCTTCGCCGTAGAGGCGGATGGTATTCAGAATGCGGAATATCTCAGGAATGTTGATGGAGGAAGGACAGCCGTCACAGCAGTATCGGCAGGCAGTGCAGCCGATCAGCGGAGAATTGAACATGACTTCATTGACTTCCGCAATGCATTTTTGTTCGTCCTCTGAAAGCGGTTCGAAGTCCGTAAATGTGCGGATATTGTCATCCATTTGTTCGTCATTGGACATACCCGAAAGAATGGTCAGCACACCCGGCAGAGAACCGACAAATCGCAGTGCCCAGGATGCAATGGAGGATTGCGGTCTTGCGGCTTTGAGTTTTTGTTCGAGTGCAGGCTGCAAGGAGGCGAGTGTACCGCCCTTGACAGGTTCCATAATGATCATCGGGATATTTCTGCTGTGCAAGATCTCATACAAAGCGCCCGACTGCACCAGCGGATTTTTCCAGTCTGCATAATTGAGCTGAATCTGGACAAATTCGATTTCGGGATGCTTGTCGAGTACCTGTTCCAGCAGGGCAGGGGTACCGTGGAAGGAGAAGCCGAAGTGTCTGATCTTTCCTTCCTTTTTCTTTTGCATTCCCCATTCGAAGCAGTCGAATTTCTCGTAGGTATCGTAGTTGTTGCCGTCCTCCAGCGAATGCAGGAGATAGAAGTCGAAGTAATCGACACCTGTGCGTTCGAGCTGTTCATTGAAGATTCTGTCCCTGTCGTCAGGCGTTTTCATGCACCATGCAGGGAGTTTTGTTGCAAGCCGAAAGCTATCGCGCGGATACCGCTTGACAAGGCATTCTCTCGCCGCGATCTCGGAGTTTCCGCTGTGATAGACATAAGCGGTGTCAAAATAGTTCATGCCGGCATCCATGTATTTGTCCACCATACGGCAAACATGGTCATAGTCGATCTTGCCGTCCTGTTCGGGCAGCCGCATCATGCCGAAACCAAGCTTGGAATTTTCAAAGATATCATTCTGATTCATAGGATTCCCCTCCTTATTTCATGGTATTCTGTTTGTATCATAACACAACGCATCGCATCTGTCAAGAAGCAATATACATTTCGGATTCGCATTGACAACAATACTGCAAGAAAACGCCCCGTGTGTTTTTGACGGAACACACGGGGCGTTTTGATGTATGCGTGTTTGGCGAATGGTTCATTCCGAAGCAGATCGCTGTACCGTATCGTTCTGCTTTGCAAGATAAAGCGCATAGCCGCCTGCAACAACGGTGAGAAAGACTGCCGCGATAGAATGCATGGCAGGCGTGCCTTGACCTGAGAATTTGGATGTCATGTCGATCAGGCTGTGTGTCAGAATGCAGGGGATAAGGCTTTTGCTTTTATAGAATACCATGACAAATGCAAAGCCGATCGCCACAGCATAGATGATTTGTAAAACCGTATCGGCAGTTGCCTGCCCTGTCAGCAGATTGATGATATGACCTGCACCGAATGTGACCGCAGAAATGATGATGCCGCGCTTTGTATTTTCTTTTTCGATCGCCTTGAACAGCAAGCCGCGAAAAATGATCTCCTCAACGTATCCGACCAACGCCATATTCAGCACGGCGAAAACCTGAGTCAGTCCTCTGTCATGCGGTGAGATGCCCGACCAGAAATTCACCGATATGAGGAGAATCAGCGGAAGAAAGAACAGATACCGCTTTGCATTCTGAACGCCTGTGAATCCGTATTTCCGATGCAAACCGTTCTTCACAATAAATACTGTAAGAACAATGGCGAGGATCCCTAAGCCCAGCGTGGAGATCGGACTGCCGTCACCAAAATTGTTTCTGAGATTTCCCATGACAACGACATAAATGATGATCCACACAACAGCAAACCATATTTCGCTTTTCTCATAGAATTTTTTCATGTTATCATTCCTTTTCAAAAACGGGAACTATAAGGGGGAGAATCGTATTGTCTGCAATCATTTCTGCATTTTTCTGTGCATATCGTTCAGACGGTTCAGCGCTTCATTCAGCGTGTCCTCTTTTTTTGCAAAGTGAATGCGGACATAGCGGTTTTCGGGTTCTTTGAAGAACGAAGAGCCGGGAACCGTACCGACACCGACCTTGCGTGCGAGGTCCTCTGCGAATACAAGATCATTGTCGTATCCGAATTCGGAGATATCGAGCAGGATGTAATATGCACCTTCAGGGACTGTGTGTGGAATCCCGAGCGTGTCCAGACCTTTCAGCATCAAATCACGCTTTTCGGTATAGGTTTTCTGCAATTCATGATAATATTCGTCACCGAACCGCAGACCTGTGACTGCCGCTTCCTGCAAGGGTGCTGCTGCGCCGACTGTCAGAAAATCGTGGACTTTCTTGACGGTTTCGATAATACCGGCAGGTGCAATGACATAGCCAAGCCGCCAGCCTGTGATGGAGTAGGTTTTGGAAAGGCTGCTGCAAGTGATGGTGCGCTCCCACATATCAGGGAGAGTGTTGAAATAAACGTGCTGATGCGGCGCGTAGAGGATATGTTCATAGACCTCGTCCGTGATGACAAAGGTATCGTATTTCTTTGCAAGGTCTGCGATGAAAAGCAATTCTTCGCGTGTGAACACTTTTCCGCACGGGTTGGACGGATTGCAGATGATGATTGCTTTCGGATTCTGTTTGAATGCCGCTTCCAGTACATCGGGATCAAAACGGAAGGACGGCGGGATCAGCGGAACATAGATCGGGTCTGCTCCCGAAAGGATCGTATCTGCGCCGTAATTTTCATAGAACGGCGAGAACACAATGACCTTATCTCCTGCATTGGTCACGGACATCATTGCAGCCATCATTGCTTCTGTGCTGCCGCAGGTGACAACGATCTCGCTGTTGGGATCAACGGCACGTCCTGAGAAATGTTCTGTTTTCTGAGCGAGTGCTTCGCGGAAATTCTGCGCACCCCATGTGATGGAATACTGGTGAAAATCCTCTTGGGTGACTTCTGCGAGGCGGTCAAGAATGGCTTTCGGCGGTTCAAAATCAGGGAATCCCTGTGAAAGATTGACTGCACCGTACTGGTTGGAAATGCGTGTCATACGCCGAATGACAGAATCCGTAAAATCGGCGGTGCGGCTGGAAAGGCTTGGCATGGGTTTCTTCTCCTTTGGTATCAGATTGCTTTCTGATTATAGCACATTTTCTGTGTGAATACAAGTCATTGTGCAGAAAAACAGCGACACCTGATCGTATCGCTGCTTTTGTTTATCGTATGGATGAACAGAGCCGCAGATGCCAATACTGCCAGTAATTTGAATCGTGCTTTCATGTGTGTATCTCCGAATCATTCACGATTGCACCAATCCGATGCTGCTTCATTCAGTATAACACAGAATGTCAAATATTACAAGCCGGTCGAGAAAAATAAATCAGCAGTCATAATACAAGATGTCCCAATACAAAAAAGCGTATTTGCGTCAGAAAACGCAAATACGCCGATTGTTTATGGTCGGAGTGACAGGATTCGAACCTGCGGCATCCTGCTCCCAAAGCAGGCGCGCTACCAACTGCGCTACACCCCGATGTGATATGAAATTGTGAGGGGAAACTCTGCTTTGGTCGCCCTGCTTGCGGTGCCCAAAATTGCGCTGCAATTTTGACCGCTGCGCCAAAAAGTACTCGCTTCATCGTCCGCAGGACGCGCTCGCACTTTTTGCCCAAATCATGCGGCAACCAACTGCGCTACACCCCGATGTGATATGAAATTGTGAGGGGGAACTCTGCTAT
>JAKSPL010000017.1 GCA_024404815.1 Oscillospiraceae bacterium | reverse complement strand
TTCCGTTTTCGGGTTTGTGATCGAGGAATACAACAGAGCTGATTGACCACGATTTCACTGCATCATGTAATTTGTCTTTATCCCACTGTACAACGTTTGTTTCTGCGCTTGCAGTTATAACATTGCTGTCAAAATACTCTGCAATCGGTGAAACAGGCATTGCACCTGTCATGAGTGCTGTTGCCATAACAGCAGCTAAAATCCTTGCTTTTTTCATATTGACCTCCTAAAAGTCAGTTTGTATTGGCTTCTTTTACCAACTTGCTTATATCATAACATACTTTTCTGAAAATTGCAATATAAAATGGGGAAAAACGGTAAAACGGTAAAATATAGAATGAAAGAAAAATGGATTATGCCTTCCGTACACGGTCACGGAGGACATAGCCCTGATCATTTATTATATACCGAAATATAGCTGTTTTGCTATCACTGAATTTCCGTTCTGCCATTTTAGGCGGCGGCAGTAGACACACGAAATAACAAAAGTGTGCAAAGCTCTAAGGGGGTTATTTTATGTCAAGAAATAGTAAACTGAACGATGAAGAAAGAATCCGAGCTGTTCAAGAATATCTTGAAGAAAATGGAAGCTATAAAGTAATACCATACAAATCAGATATTAACTTGAACCCTATGCTATAAGTTGTATCTTTCTCCAAATTATGCTATAATGAATCCAAAGAAAAAATTCTTTCTAAGTGTTGTATTTTTGCGTAAATCTCGTTCTTATATATGAAGGCGAGCACGAAGGGCGGTGGGAGCTATGAATGATCAAGCAATCATATCACTTTTTGAACAGCGAAATGAGCAGGCAATATCCGAAAGCAATCAGCAATACGGAGCGCTCTGCCGGTCAGTTGCGCGTGATATTACCGGTAATGATGAAGATGCAGAGGAATGTCTGAATGATGCGATGCTTGCAGCATGGAATGCGATCCCACCCGCTAAGCCAAAGAACTTCTGCGCTTACCTATTGAAACTGGTTCGCAACGCTGCACATGACCGTTATCGTGCTGCCCACACGATGAAACGCAATGCAGCCAATATTGCAGGTTCCATTGATGAACTTGCAGAGATTATTCCGGACAGAGGTGATGTGGTCAGTGAAGTTGAACGCCGCGAGATGATCGGCGCAATCAATCGCTTTTTGCAGGGATTGCCGCAAAAGCAACGCGATCTGTTCGTTCGGCGTTATTGGTATGCGACTGATATTTCATCACTTTCCAAAATGTTTCATATGACAGAAAGCCATGTGACGATGACGCTGTCCCGTCTGCGAAAAAGGCTGCAAAAGCATCTGAGAAAGGAGGGATTGCTGTGAATCCAACTACATTTTCAGAACTGCTGACCGACATCTCGGACGAATACATCGTATCTGCTGCAAATCCGCACAGCAAGCCCATTCGCTGGTATCAGGTTTCTGCGATTGCTGCCTGCATCGTCTTACTGATTTCGGCTGCGATTTACCCGAAACTACGGATACAAACACCTGAAATCACAGAGCCGCCCGAATCAGTGGAAGAAGTCATCACAACAATGACAACTGTTCAGAAATTAGCTGAACATTCCGAGACACAAACCGCAACCTCACCGATTCAGACATCATTTGCTTCTGCGGCTGTTACCGTAAACACAACAGCCAATATTTCAGAGTTTATTACGGCCAATGAAACAGATATGCCACTTCTATCGGTTTCATCAGTCAATACCACTCCAACGCAACCACAAAAAAGTATCGAAAAAGCAGAGACAGAGCCGATAATCACAACACACACACACGCAGTCACAACATCACCTATTACATCTGATGAACCAACCATACAAAGTGATGAACCTATTGTTTCGCAAATAATCGCTATTCCGATCTATCGTACAGAAGTACAACCACTCACTACAAGCATCACACCTAATGAAATCAGTTGTTATTTTTACGATCCAACAGCAGACATAATCAGTGAATTCGAGAATCTGCCAGACGATCTGGACTTATCCAACTGTACGCTAATATGTGCCGAAATATCTGGAGATATTCAAAATGCAGCAATTATACGCGGAAAAATAATTAACGATATCTGCCAACTGTATATCGCATATTTAAATGAAAACGATACTTTAGACAATGTTCAAATCAAGTATTTACTTGTTTTTCCGAATGAGTTGAATATCAAAAGTGATCAACTATCAGCGAATATAATTCCGGTCATAGGAGAAGATTTCTTTCAGATTCTATTAGAAGAATCTTCTCAATCAATAACAATCCAATATTAAGAAAGGTGGGAGCATCATGAAAAAACGCATAAGATTTGCAGCATTGCTCACAGGGATCACGATGCTTTGCTGCACGCAGCCTGTTCAGGCTGCACAGGTTACAACCGAAGATATCGCAGACATCTATTGTTGGGGAACGGCAACAGGCGATGTATTTCAGAATATGACGCTGCTAAATGACAAAGGTTGGTTCGGGTATGATCTCTTATATAAATATAGTTTCATTTCTGATGAACCTATGTCGGATACACATCACCAACTCAGTAATGTTATGTACGGTGTCAATCGAAGAAACGCATTGCGATTTGTATTACGCAATGATCTAGATGCAAAAGAAGCTGAAAAGAAAGCTGATACAATTGTTCAGAAATATTACCCGAACTGTATTCTAACGGATGCCTTTGACACAAAAACATATGATATCTTTGAGGAAGATGAATCCAAAAGAACTGCAAAGATTTCCGATGATCTGATGCATGACCTGGCACAAGCCGGTTTGATCTCCGCTTTCTATACATGGGGACAAACAGCGGATTATCAGTTGATTTCTTCGAACTATATAACAATGTATCAACCAGTAGGTTGGGAATGGATTGACCATAAACTTGAAGAAGTAAGCTATGATTGGAATGCCATCGAAACATGGGTTAACGAAAATCATCCGGAATGTAAATTTGTTTGTGTGACATCGGAAAATATTGACACAGCAAAGATACTGGGTGCATTTGACTCTGAACTGAATCGAACTACTTTTGATGATAAGGTTTACGCAGTAATTCCTCCTGAAGGTACTGATTTTTCGGAACATTTTGCGTTAGCGGTAGAGTTGCATGCACAGTTCGGCATCTCTGCAAGATATGATTCTCCTGTAATTGACAACGAACCGTTAATTGGTCAGAACGCGCTTGCGGTCGCTGGCGATGCGAATTTAGACTGCATAGTGGATATATCTGATGCAATCCTGACCGCACGATATGCCGCAGAAGATACCGCCGTAACCATGACTGCAAGCGGTATTGCCAACGCGGATGTGAACGGTGACGGTATTTTGAACGGTGCAGATACCACGGCAATCGTCCGCAAAATTGCAAAGCTCGATTGACACACAAATTCTTCATGACAAATAAATAAGAACAGCCGCCGGTGTGCTTAAACACATCGGCGGCTATATATTTGCAAAATTGAATGTTTTGAATGCACAATTATTCGTACAGATTATTGTGCAAATCGTAGATTTTTTGTTCTGTCTACTTGACAGGAGGCAGGTCATTTCCGATGCCTTTTTGTTTGGTTATAAAGACATTTGCGGAAGACCGCAGTTTTGATAGATGAACAAAGTCGTATTAAGTATGGCGTGCAATAATATTCTAAGCAACACGCATAAATGCTGATTGCCTGATGAATGTTTCTATAAACCATATATAGTCTCCTGTCTTCATATCAAAAAGCAAAGCTCCGTGAATTTCACTTTCACGGAGCTTTTTTGTTGCCGCGTAGGTGTATCAAGATATACCTAGACAAGCAATTTTTTAGATTTTATTGATCGCGTCAATCAGTTCGGAAATGTCCAAATGGGTGTAAACGTTTTCTGCTGTCGTTTTTCCGGTGTGTCCCAGTATCCGGTTTATCTTTGCCGGATAGATTTCTGCTGCCATGAGCATCGTTGAGCAAGTGTGCCTTGTTTCATGGATGTCGCGCTTTCCGAATTCCATTGCATCCATAAAAGGATGCCAGTACGTATCTTTGAATGCGGTATACCCTTTTCCACCCTCAAACGATCTGCCGTCCATCTCCAAAAGATACAGCCCCCCTTTTTGAGCGAAATGCTGCCAGTACGCCGCCGTCTTGTCCGCAATCGGAACCTGTCGGATACCGTTTTCCGTCTTGGAGCGCACAATGTCGATATATTGCTGATCAAGGTGGCAGTCTGCAAGCTTCAGATTGAGCAATTCATTGATTCGCAAGCCAGAATATATCAGCATCAGCACAACTTTTGCAATTTCGGCACTGTCAGTATTCGCAATGCGTGCAATTTCAGTTGCGGAAAAAGCAGTGCGGTCGCGCTTGTTCGGATTTCGCCCTTTGTAACGCGCTATATCCACATATGCAGCATAGTTCTGATCGGTCAGCTTTCGCGGCAAAGCGTATCCAAACAGCTGTGTAAACAAAATCTTTATCTTCTTCATCGTCGGGTAGTTGCATCCGCAGGTATCAATAACGTGTTGCAGTTCATCAACTCCGATATCCTTGATTTTGTATGCATATAGATACTGGCAGCGTCGATATGCAGCCTGATACCCTTTTATATTGGACGCGCTGATAGTCGGGAATTTCTGTTCGCTCCATTTGGCATAGATGTCAGCAAACGTTTGCTGAGCCGCTGTAATGTCATATGGGTTGGCATGATAATTGGCAAGCGCGATAGTCGCTTCATCACGAGTGTGAAATTAGCCTAAGCTTTTTCTGATCTGTTTGCCGCTATCATCCCAACCCAGCGTCACCGTGACTCGGTAGGGATTTCGTCTATTTCCGGACTCTTTTCGGATGGAGCCGGTACTATTTGCACGTCGATATGTTCTAGCCATGAAATGTCTCCCCTTTTCATTCGATTGTACATTTGAGTCAACCACTTGGCATGCTCATTTTTATTTGTTATTGTAGTGCCGCCCACAATGCAGACTTTCTTGGAAGTAAGTGCATCTAGGATTGCGTAGTATATAGTCATAAAAGCATTCATATACTCCCCCCTTTTTTTTACCTCAAAACGCTTTGGTGAACTGCCTCCCAAAAGGGAGAGCGATTTTCTAAATATATAGCGGCAAAGATCGGAATCGCGTTTTGTATTATGATATTTTCGAGTCAATATTGTGCAACACTGACATTTTTGAATTCTCGTGGCTGGCTGAAGAAATAGATCTCCACATAGCTTGCATTTTTTGAATATCGGCGTGAAATCGTTGTCAGAAAGAAGCACTGCTTCCAAATCGAGCGTAAACAGCAGTGAAATATCATCAACCAGATACTTCGTATACGCCTGTCCATGATAGTTAATCTCTCCGAGATGATGAATTTTTCCATCCAAATCAAATTGTGGTGGTTTGGACACTCTTGAAGTGGATTTCTGTTGATTGTTTTGCCAGTCCCTGATAAATTCATTCAAAGCGAATTCATCCGACAGATACCATCCGAGATATTTATAGTCGTGATAAATTTTCTCTCGCTTTTTACTGTTCAATCGATTTGCCCTGCAAAGATCATGAGTAAACTGATCGAATATGAAAAAGCGACCATCAAGTTGCTTGTAATATTCAATCAGGTCGGGCAAGCCCTCAATGCAATCATAATGGGAATTGTAGTACCGGAGAAGCATAGGAAAATCTATCGATTTCGCCGTACACGCCTGATACATTTGCTCACGAGCAGTATATTCGCTATTGTCCTGATAGATTTCAACATTCTCAAGATCTGTGTAGAGTTTGTCAGCATCCAAATTTCCAATATTATTGCGCACATATTCTACAAATTTTTCGTCGCAGGCACGCACTTTTGCGTTGTTTTGGTTAAAGATGATGTCATAAAGTGTCATCAAGAATGCGCCCTCTAGATAAGTGTTGATGATATTATAGTTGTATTCCCATGGACTACCTTGAGCAACTACTTGAAATGTTCTATCGTTCAGCTTCAGTATTCTATTCAAATGATTCTCTCTATTAATAAAAGTACAGACAAATGTGCCGATTTCTGCTGTATACCGCCTCGGTTGACCGTCTATATCGTTCATCACGATTATCCAAGAGCGATCGTTTATGTCTGCGGGCTTATAGACGTATGCGGGTTCGATTGCCTGAAATGGGGATGTGATTTTTACTTCCATAAAAAAGCCTCCTCTGAGTTATGATTTTTTGCCCTCAATTGATACATCAGCACAGAGCAAAAAAAGTTGTATACTATAAACATAAGGAAATTGCTGATGTTGTAATTGCCTTCAATTTCACAGAAAAAGGAGTGATCAAACATGAATTCCATGATCAGGCACTACGCCAAGCAGCACGGTGTCAAGCTCTGGCAACTCGCTGAAAAGATGAACCTCCATGACTATCAGCTGTCCAAACGCCTCCGCCACAAGCTTGATGAAAACGAAACCCAGCACATGATTGATCTGATCGATCAAATCGAAGCGGAAGGAGACAAAAAGTATGAAGATTGCGAATAATGTACCTATCCAGATTGCTGCAAAAGCAATGGGAAAGTCACCACAGTTTGTCCGCATCGGCTTGCAACGCGGCATTTTGCCGATCGGAGCAGCGTTCAAAACCGACGAAAAAAATGAAAAATACGACTACTATATTTCGCCCCATTTACTGGCGGAGTATACCGGATTTCAAGCAGAGGAGGAACTTGTATGAATAAACATTTAAATCCCGAAAAGATCCGTTATTGCTGGCGAAACGGAGCATTATATGTGCACTACCACGATTTACGAGATTACATTTTTGCACTGGCAAAAAAAGAGCACGAAACAGAATATTGCTCCATCCAGTCCATAGCAAGTGCATACGGCATGAGTGCTGTGCGTCTGAATCAGTATCTATGCGCCAAACATATCCAATACCGGCGAGGCGGCGTATGGCACCTCAATTCGCGTTACGCAAATCGTGGCTATGTTTTGAACAAAACAGGCAAAAATTCCAAAACGCATCTGCGCTGGAGCAGTAAGGGAAAAGATTTTATCGAAAGTCTGCTCGCACAGGACGAAATTGAGAAAATCCATAAATAACAATTTAGACGAAGAGGAGCCGATTACTGTTCTGGGATTGGCTCCTCCCCCTTAACTAACTTCAAACTTGGTAGAAAGGAGATGGTTTTTCATGAAAGAGACACAGAATGGAATAGCATACTACAAACCTATTGTTCGTGATTCCATTGTGTATTCTATTGATAAAGTTCGGATTTCTTTTCAGCTGATTTGCTCTGTATCATTACAGTTAAGAAATGAACCTGATAGTATTCAAAACTTTTTTGACTATATTCAGCTGAAAAGTGACGAAGAAACATTATATCGAAAAATCGTATTTGAAAGGATATACACGCATCAGAGGAATAAACTGTGTATTCATGTTGCCATATTCTTTTCAGACAATTCGACGGGAAAGGGATTTATTGAATTTAATCCCAACAAAGTATTTCAATCTCCAAAAGCGATATATGAAATACAGAATTTTCTAAATGCTTGTGAGTCAGTATCTATCGACCGGTATGACCTCGCAATAGACATTCCATGCGAGATGTCATCGATATTTCCTAGAAAAGGACGCAAAAAAATGATGTTGTTCATCTCTTCTCCAAATAACTACACGGTTTATTGGGGTGAGAGAAATAAGGTTGGCTTTGCAAAACTGTACGACAAGAGTGAACAGTGCGGATTGTCATCGAGTATTACACGATTAGAAATAACGCTAGGAAATCCTGAAGGAACAACATGGGAGCATGAACTGATGAATGCTATTCCACCTGTTTATATTCCAGCGGATATTATCACAAATGACTCAGAGCCAAAACTGTCAAGTCCAGAAAAAGTGATTCTCATTCTTTCACGTCTACTAATGAAAAATGAAATCGATAGAATACTGCTGTTCAATATTCTTGGTAGGCTGAAAGATAAGAATCGCCGCAATGTGATACAAAATTTGCTATTGTCCGGATACAAACAATTTTCGCCGGATATTCAGATGATATCTCAGGTCACCGCGCAATTTGTCAACGAAATTCGAGGGCAAAATATAAAGAGTGCCTGACAAGTTTTTCCCTTGCACTTCATCAATATACAAAGTGCAAGGGACAAATTTGTCTTTAGCAAAAAGCTATCTGTCGTATTCTATGTCTTTGTGCAACTCAGGGCGAGCGGAAATCCTTGCAAACACGGGCTTTTTGCCTCGCTCGAAAACCCAGCAGCAGCCAACAGGCATATACAGTACCTGTTCCAATGGTTTGTTACAGCGTTGGCTGACCGATTTTGCTGTATCAACGTCATTGCCGCCCATATAGATATAGGTATCGCAGTTTGCCAGAATCGTTTTGTCATCGCCTGATTTTCCTTTCATAAGCTGAGCTTCTGACTGCAAAATCAATGAGACTGATATGCCGCGAGAACGAATCGTCGAGATGATGCAGTCCAGATGATTGATGACCGTAGTTGCGCCATAGTCATCAAGGAAGAAGCGCATCGGAATCGGCAGCCTATGATCGCTGTATCCGTCCGCGATTTCATAGAATGCCTGAATCGCCTGTGTCATAAAAAGATTCACCAGCGTATCCATGGAGCGATCGCAGTCACTTTGCATGACAAATACAACTGATTTATTTTCTGCGATTTCCCGAAAGTCAATCTCATTTGACGACATCATTTGTTCGATCTCTTTTGTATCGAACTGTGCGAATTTAGATGCCAGTGTCGAGCGAATGCAGTCGTAGGTTTTATCAGGGGTGGTGTCAACATTGGCGAATTGCTGACACGCCCAACTATCCGGATTTTGCAGGCGCAGCCGTTCAAAACGATCAGACAGACGTGAGGACTTGGTATCGGTATAGCGTTCTGCACCGATGCCAACTTTCCGCTCATGCCGATCGCCCTCACGCAGCAGTTCCAGTACACTGTGCAGATTTCGCGGTCGATAGTTGGTTTCCAGCATATACCCTATGATCGCGCAAATCAGAAGTACCGTCATTCTGTCCCAGTATGGATCCAGTTTCAGACTTATTTCGTCTGTTACAAGAACGCTCGCGATTCGCATGATATCCTGCGTATTGCGAATATGTATCAGCGGATCCCAGCCCATAGACGTTTCAGGTCTCTGAAAATCCAGCTGATACACAGCATATCCCTTGTTTTGCAGATACTGTCTGTATTTTCTACAGAGCACGCCCTTTGGATCCGATACAATGTAATTTCCTGCGGCTTCCATGAGATTCGGCTCTACAAATCCCGTTGTTTTTCCGCATCCGCTGGTGCCGACGACCACAACATTGTTATTCAGCTTCGTCTTGGAATCGTCGAGACAGCGGGATACACCTTCCGCAAACACAAATGATTTTCTTGCATAATCGAATTCGTCAAAAAAATCACATTGATAGAAAGGATCAGTGGGTTCCGGAAAGATGATCGGTTGGTTTTTCACACGCTCACCCCCTCAAATGCCTGTCTAACCGCATCGCAGATGCCAAAATCAACTGCTTCCTCTGCGGTCAGGAAATGGTCATAAGCAGTTGCTTCGTTGATTTCCTCTATGGATTTGCCTGTATGCGATGCGAGAATGCCGTTGAGCAAATCTTTCACCGCCAGAATGTTGCGGGTTTTCTTTTCCACAGTGGTAGCAGAACCGCCAAATCCCTCGGAAAACAGCGGCTCATGAATCATCACCTTGGAATGCGGCAGAATGAAACGATGTCCTTTTTTGCCGCCTGCAAGCAGAATCGCTGCCATACTTGCCGCGATGCCGACACAGTATATGTCTACCGTATACGGATACGCTTGCAGCATATCGTATATCGCAAGTCCTGCGTTTACTTCACCACCGACAGAATCGAGGTATATGGTGACGTTACGCGATTCGGACTCGTAGTATTTCAGCAGTGAGAACAGCTGCATTGCCAGATCAGAGGTGATCTCTTCGGAAATGACAATAATGCCATTGGCTGCATTGAAAGCAGCGGCACTATGCTGAACTGTGCCTGCTGCTGTTTCTCTGCAAATTGTGTCGTTCAGTTTCATTCTGCATCTCCTTTCCGCTTTGACTTATTCTTCCCGCTTGTTACGGCGGTAACGGATGAAGTCGATCAGCATGAAAACCCAGCCGCCATAGAACGGCAGTCCCAGCACGATAAACAGCCACAGCATCCAGCCCAGAAACGGAATCAAAAGCAGTGACGAGCATTTTTCATTCACGGCGGGAATGTGACACAGACCAGGGATGATGCCTCCAAGCATCAAGCCTAAAATCGGTGCACTGATGAGCGATTTGAGAAAGGTTTCGCTGGTTTTCAGCGATGCGATAAAGAGCACGACCGTCAGAACGGCGGAAATGCCTAGAAAAATGACGGATACGATTCCGCTGATGTCTTTGCCCTTGCCAGTGTTGTTAAAATTGTTCATGATAAATACCTCGCTTTTCAAATTTATAAAATACCAAGCCGGCTTTGGCATTTTATTTCAGAATTGTTGTTGTTGCCCTGTCGATGTCTATATCATAGCATATCTGGATGTGCAAAGCGAGCGAAAAATGTTCCGTTTTCACTTTTATTATTTTTCTTTTTGGAACGTTTTCCGAAATAAGAACAGGCAGCCTGAATTTGACCAGACTGCCTGAGTTATTTTATTCTCTTTCCCGTTCATCTCTCTGAACCGATTTTTCTTCGATATATTCGAGTAATCTGTCGAAGCTTCTTCTCTGTAAATAGTAGTTTACCAGACACATATGAAGAATCCAGCTTTTTTCATCACGCTGAAAGCTTCTGATGATTGTATCAAGAAGTTCATGTGAGAAGAAACATTGCGAGTTAGGCTCCGCACAATATTCATATACAATGCGGTATATTTCATAATCTCGTTTTTTCGTATATTTCTTGTATTGGACATTGGCATCACGTTGAGACAGGATATCAAAGTACTCAGAACGCATACGATAGTAAAAACTATTCGTTATATGCGGTGTCATCCCAAGATATCGAATCTGTAAGGTAGCTCGCACCTTTTTCTGCAAATCATCCGGAGCATCGCAGATCATCTGATATGCCTCCTCCAAATCTTTGATCTGTGTTTCCTGATAGAACACTGCCATGTGTCCGCGCAGATAATCAAAAATATCACCGTTTTGTATGGGGAGAGAACTGCCGCATGGGAATTTCGCTCGCATTTCCTCTGTACACCATCTGTCCAGAGACGGCTTACGTTTAAAGTGAAAACAAACTTGAATGTACTGAATGTCTTTGGCAAGAAGACCAATACCCGAACCAAAGTGTTCCGGTATAAGATACCCGCGAGCATCCATGCAATGATCAAGAAATATTTCTAAAATGCTTCTCTTCTGCACAGCGGTTAAATTGGAACTGTTTGCCAGACTATGTGAATCTATATTCCTCAAATTATTTTTTTCATGTTTGTCCATATCATAGAAGGCAAAGTAATCTCGTTCTAAAAAATCTGCTTTGTCTTTAGCGTTTGCCGCTATCACGGCTTGAATCTCTTGGCTCGTAGCAATACTGCATTCTTTTTCCAATTCTTGTTCAAGCTCTTCTCGGCGTTGAGTTAACTTATCACACTCGTTCTGAAAACTATCAAATTCTTCTTTTGTCAACTGTGTATATTTGTAAATATAGTCCCCCTCTTCTTCATCAATGCCAATGATTTCCTCAAGTCCCTTTGTCATAGCATCATTATAGAGCGTCAGTTCGGAATCAATATGATAGATTTCATCTTCTATCTCATCTTGACGATATTTTGATTCCATTATAAAAGATCGTCGTTGTTCTTCATCCCATCCGTTCCTGCAAACACAAAAATCCTGAAAGAAAAATAATGGATAATATGCAGATGCATTTTCGTGGCGATAAGTTAGTTTTTGTCGTAAAATAGAAGAGAGTTTTCCTCTTGTTAATATACTTTTGAACTCAGAATACAGTATATCATACAAATGCTGAAACTCTTGATCTGTCATAAACCAAGGTTGTAAAAACGTTGTTTCTATTTCATTATAAAAATACTTTTGGATAAATTGATCCAGCTTTTCTAAATTCGCTCCATGTTCTGAAATGTCCTCATCTGAAATATCTTTTTCTGTCATTTCTGATGCGATGCTTTTACCATTCTCATCCTTGCATAGTTGAAGGATAGCTTCTATTTCTTTCTCTGGAATATCTACATACTTGGATATTTGTTTCAGCGATTTCTTCTTCCATCGCATACATTCATTAAAGTGCAGCAACATCTGAAGAAATTCTTTCTTTTCGTCTAATTCTTTTTCCATTTTCGCCTCCGCTTCAAGATCAAATTGCAGACTTTAGCTCACGTTTGTATTTATAGTATGTATTGCTTGCAACGCCAATCAGCTTGATGCATTCCTTATCAGATAGAGTGCCTTGAAAATCACGACTGTATTTGATGATCAACGGTTTGACTTTCAGACATTTTTTAGTGGTGTGGACAGTACCTTTGACTGCGCCGATCTGTTTGCCGTTTAGTCTTGCAGTTTCAATTCCCTCTTTGGTACGCTGACGCAAATCAAGCACCTCTTTTTCAGACTGTGCAAAGGCTTTATAGATATCCTGTTCGACTTTATTCATCATAAACTTGTTGATTGCCGACATGATGCTGTTCACCAGTTCATCCGTCGCCGAATCGCCTGAGTCAAAGGATTGTGTAATAATCCCATCCATCGCTTGTTGATAGGATTCTGTGTCGATATGTTGTTCCTTCAAAAAAACAAGCTTGATGCTCTTGTTATACAGCTCCTGATAAAGTCGAAAGCCTTCCTCAGCATTTCGGCTCATTCTGCTGACACTGTCAAAAATCACTGTATCATTCTTTTTCAGTTTCTTGTACAGCTTGTTCCATTCGGGGCGATTGACGGATGTTCCTGTATATGCCTCCTGAACAATGACAGCCGATGGAAATGCAGATTTGATATTGCGTATTTGCCTTTCAATCGACTGTTTGCGTGTACTGATTCTGCAATATCCGTATACCATATAAGCGTTCCTTTCCTTTTGTATTCTTAATAATAACGTTCGTCACTTTTGATAGTATTATTATAGCATATTGTTGTTGCTGTGTCAATGGTTTTGATAGAATTATGTGATAGGTTATTTTTGATATATCTCATGTTCATAGTGACATATATTACACTACTCAAAAGCATCAATCGCAAATTAATCATATATTTATCTTGACTTTTTTTCGCTTTTTTGTTACACTTAATTGTAGCAGAGTGTACGTTGATAGGAGGCGAATAGAATGGCAAAAAGCATTCCTGCTTTAATTACTCCTGTTGTTTTGAAATGGGCAAGAAATTTTGATGCTATTTCCACCGAACAAGCCGCAAAACACATGAATGTACCTATTGAAACAATTGAATCGTCGGAAAATGGCGAGGCATATCCGACGTTACCCCAAGCCAAGAAACTAGCCAAGTATTACAGGGTTCCATTTGCATATTTATATCTTCCTGATGAACCCCACAAAACCAAAAGACTGGATAAAGTTGATTATAGAACATTCGGTAACAACGGTATTGCTGAATATTCGCGGGAACTGCATTGGCTTCTCAGAGATATTGAGGAACGACGAGATACCATCATAGAACTGTATAAGGAAAATGGAATGAAACCCAAGACATTTCAGATCACCTATCCAATGATAAGCCAGTATCTTTTGACGATTTCAAATTTGATATAAACTCCGTAAAGGCTACTTTCCTAAATTTCAGTTTCAATAATGCACGTCCGATCACGAAGGCAATGTTAGCTTGGTGGGCATTCCTTGATGAATCACAGGAACTCCTTGCTCTAGAGACAGTATTCGAGATTGAGCATATTTATGCTAAAAGCCGCCAAGATAAAGAGAAATCACTTACCAACACTAAAAACCTTGAGGCTCTCGGTAACAAGGCTATGCTTGAAAAGCGTATCAATATCCGTGCTTCTGATTATCGTTTTGAAGATAAAAAGAAGTATTACAATGGATATATCAACAGCAGAAAGCAGGAAAAGAAAGGTACAAAGATCAATGAGCTGCTGAGTCTTGCTAACACCAAAGACGATTTCATTGAGGCTGATATAATAAAGCGTACAAATGATATGATTGAGCGCTTTATGCAGTATATCGCCGATAATGGGTTGGCTCAATAAAACTATTTTTGAAATCAGTATAATATTTCAAAAGATAATTATAAATAGTGCTCCGGTTAAGGTGCATTGATACACTAGATAATAGTATTTCTTTTGAAAGGCGGTGATTGTTTCATGAATCAGGCGATCTATGAAGAGGCTCTTCAGACAATCCAAAAACTGTACGGCGAAAATGCGTCTTTTCGCGAGGGACAGTATGAAGCGATTGAAGCGACGCTGACGTACAACAGAAGTCTGGTTGTACAGAAGACAGGCTGGGGCAAAAGTCTGGTCTATTTTGTATGTACGCAAATTCAGCGCAGTCATGGAAAGGGCATGACCATTGTTGTCAGTCCACTGCTGGTTCTGATGAACAATCAGCTGCAAGCCGCTGAAAAGCTCGGATTGCGGTGTGCCGTCCTGAATAGTCAAACCAAAGACAACCGCGAGGAAATACTCTCAGCAATGGAGGCTGGGACGATTGATCTGGTTCTGATCACGCCTGAAACCCTGTTGAAAGACGAAATACAAGAAGTCATCACAAAAATCGACATTGGATTGCTCGTCATTGATGAGGCACATTGTATTTCAGACTGGGGACACGATTTTCGTCTGGAATACACACGGTTAAACCGCATCGTTCAGAGAATGCCTCATACAGTTCCTGTGCTTGGCACCACAGCAACCGCAAATGAGCGTGTCATAGAGGACTTAAAACAACAGTTTGGCAATGACGTTTTTATTTCCAGAGGAGAACTGATGCGAAAATCACTTTCGATTCAGATTCTACATCTTCTAACACAGGCAGAACGGTATGCTTGGATTCTTCAGAATGTTCCGATTCTTCCAGGAAGCGGAATCATCTATTGCCTGACGCAAAGAGACTGTGAGCATCTTGCAGATTTTTTGGTCAAAAACGGCATCAATGCCGTGGCATATCATTCAGGTTTATCGCAGGAAAGTACCGATTCGGCAGAACGCATGCTCCGTAATAATCAGTTGAAAGTCCTAGTTGCAACAATCAAACTTGGCATGGGCTATGACAAGGAAGATATTTCGTTTATCATTCATTATCAACAGCCTTCCAATATTGTAGCGTATTATCAGCAGATCGGTCGTGCAGGCAGAAACATCCCTCGTGCCTATACTTTTCTTATGTGTGGCACGGAAGATATCACAATTCAGAATTACTTTATTGAAACAGCATTTCCATCACCCAAAGAAGCGGCAGATGTGTACAATGTCGTATTGGAACATTCAGAAAAAGGCTTGACAGAACGACAGGTCGAAAGTAAGGTAAATATTCGAAAAAATCGTGTTGAAAAGACGCTCATGTTTCTGCGAAATGAAGAAATGATTATCAAAGACAAGTCACGGTATTACGCGACAACAAAACTATTCCACTACAATCTGGAGCATTATGAAGCGATAAAAAACATTCGATATCGAGAACAAGCACAGATGCAGGCGTTGACCAGAACAACAGAGTGTTTGAGTCGTTTTGTCGTCAACTGTCTGGATGATAAAACAACGCAGAACTGCGGTATTTGCAGAAACTGTCTTGGATATGCAGAATATCCTGAAACAGCAGAACCCAAACTGGTCGAGCAGGCACAGATGTATCTGGAACAGCTTTTGTTGTCCATTGAGCCAAGAAAAATCTTTCCTGACAAAGAGTATTTCACCGGACAAAGTGCGATTGACCTGCGAAATGAAACAGGAATTAGTTTATCAAAATACGGTGATCCGGGATACGGCACAATGGTCAAACAGGGAAAATATGGCATACCGAAAGGATTCTGTACGGAACTCGTTGGAAAATCGGCATCCGTTCTGCGTCCAATTATCGCAGAAAAACAAATCACGGCAATCACCTGTGTGCCATCTCTACGGAGTCAGATTGTCTCAGAATTTGCAGCACAGCTTGCTGAAAAATGCCATATTCCGTTTCTGCCGCTGCTAAAAAAGACAACCAGCCGACCGCAGAAAGATATGGAAAACAGCTTTTATCAATGTAGAAATGCGTGGGAATCTTTCGAGGTGGATTCGGATATTTCTACGATGCCTGAACGTGTCATTCTTGTTGATGATATTGTGGATTCCAGATGGACTATGACCGTTTGTGGCTATCGTTTGATGCAGGCAGGGTGCAAAATGGTGTTCCCGTTTGCACTTGCTGACAGTTCTGAAAACAGGGAGAATCAGGAATGAACAGAAATTCAGAAGTTATCTTCATGCTTTGCAGCCATATCCTACAAAGTGCTGACTACAAGCCGTATGAACCATCAGAATGGTCAAAGCTGGCGGATGTTCTCATGCAGGCAGAATTGCAGCCGTACGACCTGGCAGAAATGTCCGACACCGAACTTAATAACCTGCGTCTAAGCAAATCGGAAATAGATCGGATTCATCATCTGCTGAATCGTGGAGGCAGTCTTGCGTTTGAAATGGGAAAATACGAAAGTATGGGTATTTCTATTGTTACTCGTGCAGATACCAATTATCCGAAAAAAATCAAAGCAAGACTAGGAAAAAGCTGTCCGCCGCTCTTTTATTATGCAGGAAATATTAAGCTTGCCGATCAAAAATGTGTCGGATTTGCAGGCTCGCGTAATATTGATGAAACCGACTGTAAATTCACTGAAAAAATCGTTTCCAAAATTAATACACTCGAATATGCAGTCGTATCAGGAGGTGCCAAAGGAATCGACACCATTTCTGCGGATTGTTCTATTCAGAATGGTAGTCAGGCTGTTGTGTTCCTAGCTGATTCCATGGTGAAGCAAATTCGCAGCAAACAAACAATTTCTGCTATCCAGAACAATCAACTGCTCTTGCTTTCAGCCGTGAAACCAGATATGGGATTTACCGCTGCGACCGCAATGATGCGGAACAAATATATCTACACACAGTCGGAAGGCACGGTAATTGTCCGCTCTGACTACAAAAAAGGCGGTACATGGAGTGGCGCGACAGACTGTATCCGTCATGAGATCGCACCTGTATTTTGCTGGAATCATCCAGAGTACAAAGGGAATCAGGAGCTAATCAAACTCGGCGCGATACCCATTGATGAAAACTGGGATGGCAATATTTCGGTCGTCAAAAAGCCAAAAGAGGATGAATTCGTTCAGCTTTCGTTGTTTGAAAACACCTGATTCGACACTCTGCAATCATCTGTATAGCACTCATACAGCACTCACGGTTTCTATGAATCGCCTATACAGGCGGGAAAACCGATACATAAGTTCTCCAAGCGTTAAGATTTCATCTTCGCAAAAACAAATCAAACCCACGCAGATTCCGAATCTGCGTGGGTTTTGTTGTTTCTTGGATACGCTGGGATAAGCTGAAAAATCTTGTGCAACACACAACCATCTGCCTTTTCCTGTCAAAACAATATTTCGCGCCAGTCGTCTGTCGCCGCACAGTAAAGCAGCCGATTTGCCTCCTCATCAAAGTACATTCGGACATCATCAGTGATCTCTTTGGATTCATGCGATACACTCTTGGTAATGCGTCTGCCGTCCGCATTGTAGACTGTGATCTCTGCCGTATCTGGCGCGGTTTTCACGCAGGTTGCAAAATATGCTCCGCTCTGCGATACAAACACCTGCCGGCTTTCCGCTGTATTGATCAGCGTAATCTCTGTTTCTGCGGCATCGTCCAGACGGTAGATACTACCCGTTGGCTTGGATACATCGTAAAAATACGCGCCGCCGTCAAATGCCGCCATTGCATACGTTCCGCCGCTGCAAGGATACAAGCGAACAGCACCGTCACGCAGAGAAATGCCGCCAAAGCAAGAAACCGATTCACCATCCATCTGCGCAGTCCCAAGCAGTGCCAGAAAATCTCCGCAGCTGTGCAGCGCAGCTATCTGTTCAAGATATGGTTCTGTATCTGTTGGGACAATCGTGCAGACAGTCTGCGGCTCTTTTTGAAAAAATCCAAGTTTCTCCACACACAATCCGTCCGCAGACTGCTTTGCCGCATAGACTGTCTGACTCTGCAAGTCCACAGTCAATGCGTCAATTTTGCCGAGCGGTGACAAATCTGCATACGCTTCCAGTCCGAGAGAATTGGAGTAGATGCTGAGTCCGCTGTATTTCACACCGTTCCACTCCATTGCGGCTGCTGAATCCTCTGTCACAGAGTTCAGCACCCAGAATCCGTCCGCAGCGGTATGCACATTGTCCGCACTTGCCGTATAGCATTCTCTGCCGTGAGCAAGTGAGGTGTATTCGATTTCATATGTATTTTCTTCATTTTCAAAACAGAGCAGATAGGTTCCGCCGCCCAGCATCCGACAGTTTTTCAAATGTTTTGCACTCGGCTGTCCTGCGAGATATTGACTCAGCAGCGTATAATTTCCTGTCTGTACACTCTGCGTTCCGGTATCCGGCGTAGTGGTCGTTGTCTGCATGGTCAGTTCCGCAGTTGTCTTTGCCTCCCCGCTTGATGCAGGATGGCAGGCAGTCAATAGCAGAGATACAGACAACAACAGCGCACTTCGTTTCATTCTACACTCCTTTCCGCATCCGCTTCTGCACCAAATCATCAGCGAATGTTCCTTTTGACATTCCCTCATACCTTATATACGAACCGAAACCGCGAAAATGTGCAATTCTTTGAAAAATTCAGCGGTATCTACAAGAACAGCAGGACAGATTTGTACAGCTTGACTGATTTCCAATGATCCGCCCCAACAGAAACGTGTCGGAATCGGTCGGAAATGTTACAGGATTCTTGAAATACGGTGAAAAGTCTGCGAAAACGCTTGCAAAACGATGCAGTTTGTGTTATACTGATTAACGGATGCAGAATACATCCCAAAAGAAGCCGAAAGGAAACCGCAAAATGAGCAAACAAAAACCTGTCAAACAGGATTATACCGCGCAGCAGATCGACAAAAAGCTCGAAAAGCAGCGTGCAAAACAAAAGCAGAAAAAGAAAACTGCCCGCACCATCGCCGCACTCTGCTGTGCAGGCGCTGTGGTCATTGGTGCAGTGACTTACGCATCCGTAAAAATCTACCGCAAAAGCGGTGCACACTTGCAGGGCATTGCGCTGGAATCTGACCACTACCAGATCACCAACGGCATGATGAGTTATGCCATCGACACGACCTATCAGAATTATCTCGAATCGGTCAAGGGCAACAAAAACGCTGAACGTCCCATCAAAGGCAAATCGTTCAAGAAACAACTCTACGGCACCGACCAGACTTGGTTCGATTATCTCGTAGAAGCGTCCAATTACTCGCTCGAAAAGGCAATAAAGGTCTGCGAGGCGGCACAGACGGAAGGTTTCACCCTGACAGATGCACAAATCGCTGAATGCGAGGCGGAAGCACAGGCTCTCGACCTTTCGAAATACTCTGACGGTGTACAGGCTTCCGATGCCGCAGAGATCATCAAGATCAAGCGGCTTGCCAAGGAATATCAGGCATATGCTACGGAGAATATCGCCGTTTCCGAGGACGAACTGAACAGCTATTATGCAGAAAACAACGGCAAATACGCCAAGTTCGGACTGGAAATGTTCAGTATCGCATGGAACGGCGGTACAGACGAAAATAAAAACGTCAAGCAGGATCATGATGCCGCATCCGCCGAGGTGGAAAAGCTGAAAGCCTGCAAAACACAGGATGACTTCGAGAAAGAGATCATCCGTTTCCTGACGGAAGATCAGCAGAAAGATGCAGAAACCGCAAAGAAAATGGCAGAAACTTCCAGAATGTCCCTGTCAGGTGACAGTGTGGATGCCGATGCTGCGGAATGGATTCTGGACAGCAGCAGAAAAGTCAACGACACATTCTCCATCGAACATGATAACGGCGACTATTTTGTGGTCTATATGCTGACAGAACTGCCTGTCACAGACCAGAGTGACACCGTAGACCTGCGTCTGATCGGTGTCAACAAGACAGACAACACGGATACGGTCGCCGTTGCACAGAGCCTTGTGGACGACTGGCAGGCAGACGGCGGTACGGAATCGCAGTTCGCAGAAATCGCAAAGGAACATAGTGCGATTTTCAACCAGATCTCCACAGGCGGTCTTTATATCGGTTTCTCTGAAAACACGATGACCTATGGTGAGGAACTGCGTGACTGGGCATTCTCTGCGGACCGCAAACCAGGCGATACCGAGATCTTCGATACGGATTCCCTTGTGGTAGTCGCCTACTATGTCGCAGATAACCCGTATTCTGCTGACAAAGCCGCCGCTTATCAGGAACTCTATTTGAAACAGGCGGATGCCATCAACACCTGCGGTGACATATATACCGTCACCGAACACCAGAATATCATCAACAAACTCAATTACTGAGCATCAGCCGCAGCAGGATGTCTGACCATTCTGCTGCGGCTTTCTCTATGTAAAAAAACACGTTTCTTTTGCGGCGTTCTTTGTGAGAATCTAAGAAAAATGTAAAATCCCCTTGAAACTTGTCGGATTCTGCGGTATAATAGTACAAGATATATAGTGGGGTTTTGTGCGCCTGCACATACTCCGTGAAAAAAGAAAATACAGATATTCAGTAGAACAAATTGAAAATTGATAGCAGGAGCAAAACAAAATGGTTTTTTCGAGCCTTATCTTTCTATACCTGTTTTTGCCCGTATGCCTGCTGTGCTACGGGCTTTCGCCGTCTTTACGGGTAAAAAACGCCGTACTGATTCTGTTCTCCCTCGTGTTCTATGCGTGGGGCGAACCGTTCTATATCTTCCTGCTGCTGGGCAGCGTCATGGTCAACTACCGGCTGGGGCTGGGCATCGGCAAGGCAAGAGATATCGAAAAGCATAAGCTTGCCACCGTATTTTTTACGGTATCCCTGATTTTTAACATCGGACTTCTGGGAGTATTCAAATACAGCGGATTTATCGTTGAGAACCTCAATCTGATCCCGCACGTTTCGCTACCTGTCCCGAAACTGACACTCCCCATCGGCATCAGCTTCTACACGTTCCAGATCCTTTCCTATATCATCGACCTCTACTGGGGAAATGTCGAACGGCAGCGCAATCCGTTCCGCTTTTTGCTGTATATTTCCATGTTTCCGCAGCTTGTCGCAGGTCCGATCGTCCGCTATTCCGCCATTGAACAGGAGATCCGCGAACGCCATGTCACGCTGAACGATTTCAGCAACGGCATCACCAGACTGATTCTCGGACTCGCAAAAAAGGTCATTCTTGCAAACCACCTCTCCACGATCGTAGAGGCGTTCTTCGGCGGCGATGTCGCAAACCTGACCGTGCTGGGCACATGGTACGCGGTCATCGTCTACGCAATGCAGATCTATTTTGATTTTTCGGGATATTCGGATATGGCGATCGGTATGGGATACCTGTTCGGCTTCCATTTCGATGAGAACTTCAAGCACCCGTTCCTCTGCCGCGATATTTCCGAATTCTGGCAGAGATGGCATATCTCCCTCGGCACGTTCTTCCGCGACTATCTGCTCTATGTCCCGATTTTCGGAAAACGCCGCAAATACGGTGGTTTGTTCCTCGTCTGGTTCTGCACGGGACTCTGGCACGGCGCAAGCTGGAACTTCGTCATCTGGGGACTCTATTTCGGTCTGTTCATCTTCATCGAACAGCTCATCGGTAAAAAACGCATCAAGAAAATACCGCTCGTTATCCGTCATATTTACAGCAAACTCATCATTTTCATCGGATTCGGCATTTTCTATTTCGAGGATTTCGGCAGACTGCTGCAATTCTTCAAAAACCTTGTCGGCTTAAACGGCAACAAACTATCCGATTCCTTTACCCTGCTGTCGATGCAGAACAACTGCTGGCTGCTGCTGGCCGCTGTGATCTGCTGTTTCCCTGTTTATGACGGCATCCAAAAAATCAAACTGCGTCACAGCGGCGCAGGTGTCGCAATCGGTTCTGCACAAATCGTGCTGAATGTCGTTTTGCTCCTCGTCAGCAGTATTTTGCTTGTCGATGCGACAAACAACCCGTTCCTGTATTTCAGATTCTAAGGAAAGGAGCGCAAATGTATGCTTGATTCCAGTATGCTCGGAAACGACAACAACGAGATCGACGTCAGCCTGCCTGCACCGAAACCGCCGCAGGAATTGCCGCGCTCCGCTTCCAGCCTGCTTGGCAATGACAACAACCAGATCGACGTCGCAATTCCAAAACCGACACGCGCAAGCATCGCTGCTGAACGCGCCAGACGCCGTGAGGCAGCCGCGAAAAAACGCACCGAACGCAGACAAAATGCGGAAGCAGCAGAGGAAGATACGTCTGCTGCACTCCGCGAATTACAGCAAAAGGCTGTTGCCGCAGCAGAACCTGCGCCTGCACCCGAAGAACCCGATCTGTTACAGCGTGTCCACGATGCAGAAGTCGCCCATTTTTATGAAAAACAACGCATCGCACGCCGCGATGCCGCCCTCAAAGAAGCGGCGAGAAGCTACCAGACCGCAACCGCCGCTGCAAGATCCACCTGCAAAAAACTCCGCCGTCAAAGCGACCGCGCATGGAAACGCGAAGCCGCCGAATTTCATGCCAGAACCGTTCTGCCGCGTACCGAACGCATTCTGGGCGGTGTCAACATTGCAGTCTGCATGACACTCGCCGCTTCGATCGCCGTGGGTATGCTGGTGCTGGAACGCCCGACCGTTTCTGAGATCGAAAACCGAAATCTCGCCACCATGCCCGATTTTTCATGGGAATCCTACTGGAACGGCGAATATACCGCAGGCATTACCAATTATTACGATGATACTGTGCCGATGCGCTCGGTGTTCAAAAACATGACGGCATCGTTCCGCAAACATATGGGATGGAACGACGAGGATGCCGCAGTATTCCACGGCATCGCACCCACAGCACAGCAGACAGAACCTGTTGTCACCACAGCCGCCACGACAACCACGCCTGACCCTGCCGCAACCGTCACCACCACGCTTGCCACAGGCACAACGACTGCGGCGACTACCGCGACAACTGCCGCTCCGCCCCCGGCTGAAGATGAAGGCGGCGAACTGAGCAACAATATCCTGATTTACAAGAAACGTGCCATTTCCCTCTACGGCGGCAGTTTCAGCGTCGGAGAGAACTATGCCTCCTATGTCAACGCCTTCAAAAAGGATTTGGGCGCAAAGGTCAACGTCTATTCTATGGTCATCCCCACACCCTGCTCGTTCTATACGCCTGACGAATACAAGCATATGATCGGCAGCGAGGAGAAGAATATCCAGCATATCAATGAAAACCTGGTCGATGTGAAGCCCGTCAACGTCCTCGGCGCACTCGCTCCCCATGCGGCAGAAAATATTTATATGCGTACTGACCACCACTGGTCTTCCCTCGGCGCATTCTATGCCGCAGAAGAATTTGCGGCTGTTGCCCGTGTTCCGTTTGCCCGTCTGTCCGAATATGACCGCGTGGCACGAGAGGGATATGTCGGCACAATGTACGGCTATTCAGGCGATATTACACTCAAAAATAATCCCGAAGAATTCTTCTTCTATGAGCCGCACGCGGCATACACCACCACCTATTTTGATACCAAAGCGCAGAACGCCCATGAAGGCAGACTGCTGATGGATATTGACCGTTTGGGCGATCCGATCAACTGGTATCTCGTTTATCTGGGCGGAGATGAGAAAATCACGCACGTTCAGACAGAAGTCAAAAACGGACGTACCCTCGCGGTATTCAAGGACAGCTACGGCAATGCGCTGATCCCGTGGTTTACGTCCTCGTTCGAAAATATCTATGTCATTGACATCCGCTATTTCAAAAAGAATGCCGTCAAATATTTGCAGCAGGTCGGCGCGACCGATGTCCTGTTTGCAATGAACACTTTCAGCGCAACAGGCGGCAATTCCAAGAAAATCGACCGTATCCGCAGACAATGATATAAAAGGAGTATGATACCATGAGCAGAGAAGAAGTTTTTGCACGACTGACCGATGTATTCCGCGATGTATTTGATGACGACAGCATTGTGCTTTCAGACGACACCACCGCCGCAGATGTGGAAGGCTGGGACAGTGTCGAACATTTCAACCTGATTTCCGAGGTGGAATCCGTGTTCAAACTGCGTTTTCAGATGCGTGAGGTTTCGGGCATGAAGAATGTCGGGGAACTGGTGAATATTATTCTGGAACGCGGAAAAATGTAAGGAGAGTTTTTGGGGACATTGTCCCTTTGGAATCCCATTTTAGCACGAACGATAATATGAAAAGGGCGGAGATATGATTCTCCGCCCTTTTTTACACAGAAATCCAATAGTACAATGAGAAATTCACAGCCGAATCCGAATCTCTCCCGTGGAACGCCACTCTCTGCGCCCGTCTGCATACTCCACCAACAGCCGTAAATCATCATCTACTGCCAGTGCCGCAGCTTCCTGCTCCCAGTCCTGCCCCACGACCGTAACACGCCGTCCAATCATACACAGCCGTTCCCGATACGCAGGCAGATACGTGCGTTTCGTGAGTTCTCCGCTCATCTGCACCAACCGTGATAAGATCTCCTCTGCCAGCGTTTGCAGCAATCCCTCTGTCGGATGCTCATGCTCCGCGTACAACGCACCTGCGATCTCCGACAACTCCTGCGGAAAGCCACCCTGCGGTGCAGTCAGGTTGATGCCAATGCCGATAATCGCGTAAGAAAGCCGTTTTCCATCCTCTGTGAGTTTGGACTGTGCCAGAATACCGCAGACCTTTTTACTCCGATAAAACAAATCGTTTACCCACTTGATCTGCACGGATTTTCCTGTTACCGCTTCGATTCCCTCCGCCGCAGCGACTGCCGCCATCGGTGTCAGAAGCAATGCTGTTTCGGGGGATTCGTCCATCCGCAGCAGCAGACTCATATAGAGTCCTGTTCCCTGCGGAGAGTAGAATTTGCGTCCCATGCGGCCTCTGCCTGCGGTCTGATGCCGTGCAAGAATCGCTGTCCCTGACGGCGCACCCTGCTCTGCAAGTTCCTGCAAATAGGTGTTTGTGGACGGCAGACTGTCGAAAATCTGTAACTGATATCCCTGTTCCATTGCTGCTCCTTCCGAAAATTCGACGGTATTTCCTTTATTATACCCGATTTTTTGATAAATCGCAAGAGAAAAGTAACAAAAGTTTGACAATCGGACATCCGCTCTTTACTTTCTCCGCGATTTATGGTACAATATGAAAAACGATTGACATCACAGGAGGCGCAAATCCCATGCTCACCTTTTCAAAGCTCACAAAAGAACAGCTCGCCGAAACCGACTGGTCTGCACAGCCCATCGCTTCCGCGCTGCCGAAATCCGAAGAAACCGCTTTTGCCGCGTGGCTGGACGGTCAGGTCATCGGTGTTGCGGCACTCGCTGACAGCCTTTCTGACTTACAGCCGACCAGCGGCATTCTCACAACCGTATTCGTTCTGCCGCAGTACCGCCGTCAGGGCGTTGCAAGAATGCTTGTCGGTCTTGCAGCAGGTGCTGTCATGGAACAAGGTGCTTATTTTCTTCGCGGTTCGGTTCCGACCACAGAAGAAGCTGCTGCCTTTGCTGAAAAAATCGGATTCCACACAGAAGCCGACAGCACAGGCTTTGCCATTCTCGACCTGACCGATACCAAAGGACTGCGTCAGCATTGATGCACTTTCCCCTGCCAATCCACCGCAAAGGAGGCGGTTTTTTATGAAACGAATTACTGCCGTTCTGACCGCTGTGGTCATCGGCATCTCCATTTTGTTTTTCTCGTTCGGTACGCTGTTTCGCGGCGGACTGACAAAGAACCCTGCCGAAGCTGTTCCTCTGCATGAAAAGCTCCTGCAAGGCTATCAGACTCTCTCGCTCGCCCTCGGAAAAGACTGCATCGGCAACTTCTACATCACCGATGAACGCATGATTCCCAAGCGTACAGCCTATTCCGCCGGCAACGTACAGAAAAACATCGACGTTGTCAACAGCTATGCGGAATCTTTTTCCGTTCCGTTCTACTGGCTTGTTGCACCGACCGCTGTCGGCATCTATTCTGACACACTTTCGTCTTCTGCACCGCAGGCAAGCGAACAGGTACTGCTGAACACCGCCGCAGAGGGCGTCGGCAGCAATGTGACTTGGATCGATATTTACGGCACGATGTATGGCGCACGCGATTCGTACATCTACTACCGCAGCGACAACCGCTGGACAACCTACGGCGCGTTCTGTGCCTACAAAACTGCTGTCCGCAAACTCGGATTCGAACCGTTCGGCTTCGACCACTATGTCATTGAACACCGAAACAGCGAATTCCGCGGTCTCTATTCTCAGCTCACACAGTATGAGGGTGTCGATGCCGATGTGCTGGACATCTACAACTGTCAGGACGGTGCGCCGATCCAATCCATTACCTCGCCGCTGACCGGTCTGACCTTCCCCTCGCTGTATCAGGAATCTGAAACAGAGGAACCGTATCAGATTTTCCTCCCCGAAACAGAACCGATCCTTAATCTGGAAACCGGCGTACACAACGACAAAAGCCTGCTGGTTCTGAGTGATTCTTACGGAAGCTGCTTTGTGCCGTTCCTGACACAGCACTACCGCAATCTCACCTTTGTCAACATCACGACCGCATCGCAGGACGACCTGAAAAAAATCTATCCGAGTGTCTATCCGCAGGTTCTGCTTCTTTGCAGCGCGGACACCCTCGCCGCAAAAGACGGGTTCTCCCTGATTGATTTCGAAAAATAATAACACAATAAAAAGGCGGAGTTGCTTTGCTCCGCCTTTTTTTATATGTGACACTCTGTGGAAAAAGTATGGGGGTATTTCGCGCTCTGCGGAGCTCGACTTAGGAGGACAGTACGGCAAGCCGATGAGTTTGCAAGCAAACTCACCCTAAGAACCTGCGATTTTTCGAGAAAAATCGAGTAAAGTTATTGATACGAGAACCTTTCATATGCGATTCGTAGGGGCGACTGTGGTCACGCACATTCAACAAATGATTTCCGCTGTAATTACAGATACAACTTTACCGACAAACTGACACCGCCCGATGAAATCCATCAGGCGGTGTTCTTGCATTATTCCAGTTCAAATGCGCCGGTATAAAGCTGATAGTATGTACCTTTATCTGCAATCAGCTTGCTGTGGCTGCCGCGCTCAATAATGCGGCCGTGGTCAAGTACCATAATAACATCCGAATTCTGAACGGTGGACAGTCTGTGCGCAATGACAAAGACCGTTCTGCCCTTCATCAGCGCATCCATACCGCGCTGTACGATTGCCTCAGTACGGGTATCAATCGACGAGGTCGCTTCATCCAGAATCATAACAGGCGGATCGGCAACTGCCGCTCTTGCAATCGCAATGAGCTGCCGCTGACCCTGCGAGAGGTTCGAACCGTTGTTGGCAAGCTCAGTATCGTAACCCTCCGGCAGACGGGAAATGAAATCGTCTGCACCTGCAAGCTTTGCCGCCTCACGGCACTCCTCATCGGTCGCGTCCAGTCTGCCGTAGCGGATATTTTCCATCACGCTGCCCGTAAAGAGGTTCGTTTCCTGCAATACAATACCCAGAGAACGTCGCAGATCCGACTTCCTGATTTTGTTGATGTTGATGCCGTCGTAGCGAATCTTACCGTCTGCAATGTCGTAGAAACGGTTGATGAGGTTGGTAATCGTTGTTTTGCCTGCACCGGTCGCGCCGACAAATGCGATTTTCTGACCGGGTTCTGCAAAGACAGATACATCGTGCAGAACGGTCTTACCCTCCACATAGGCAAAGTCAACTTCGTTCATTGTGACCTCACCTTTCAGAGGCGTATAGGTAATGCTGCCGTCTGCGGTGTGCGGGTGCTTCCATGCCCACTGGTGGGTGCGTTCTGTGGTTTCGATGAGATTGCCGTTTTCGTCCGTTTTCGCATTGACCAGCGTAACATAGCCCTCGTCTGCCTCAGGCTTTTCGTCCATCAGCGCGAATACACGCTCTGCACCTGCAACTGCCATGACGATCGAGTTGACCTGCTGGGATAACTGGTTGAAGTTACCCGTAAACTGCTTGGTCATGTTCAAAAACGGTACGATGATGTCGATGCCGAACGCCAGTCCCGAAATACTGAAATTCTTCAAACCGCTGACAAGGAACAGACCGCCGACAATCGCGATCACAACATACAGCACGTTACCGATGTTCATAATGATCGGGCCGAGAATATTGGCATACGCGTGTGCGCGGTAGCTGTCCTCAAACAGCGCGTTGTTGAGTGCGTCAAAGTCTTCCTGACTTTCATCCTCGTGACAGAAAACCTTAACGACCTTCTGACCGTTCATCATTTCCTGTACGAAACCTTCCTGACGACCGACAGACTGCTGCTGACGGATAAAGTATTTTGCGGAACCGCCGCCGACCTTACCCGAAACCAGCATGATCATGACGACACCAAACAGGACGACAAGCGTCAGCCAGACACTATAATAGAGCATGATCGCCAGCACAAACAGAACGACCGAACCTGCCTGAATCAATGTCGGGAGGGACTGTGAAACAAGCTGACGGAGCGTATCAATATCGTTTGTGTAGTAACTCATGATGTCGCCGTGCTTGTGTGTATCAAAATAGGAGATCGGCAGATCCTGCATTCCGTCAAACATTGCACAGCGCATCTTGTTGAGGAAGCCCTGTGTCATGTAAGCCATCAACTGCTGATAAAGCGTCATGGAGATGATCGAGAAGAAGTAGAGGACGATCAGGATACCGATTTTCGGCAGGATGACCTGCTTTGCCGCAGACCAGTCGCCTGTGACCATATACTCCTCAATATTCGCGGTGACTTTCTGGACAAAGACAGCAGGGATCGCAGAAACACCTGCGGAAAAGATGATGCAGAATATCGTGACGGGTACCAATACCGGATAGAATTTGAACAGCATCTTCACAATGCGTTTCAGCGATTTCAAAGCTTCACCCGGTTTGCGCGGTGCGCCGTAGCCTTTCATATTACGCGGCATCGCCGTCACCTCCATTCGTCTGCTGTTCATAGACCTCGCGGTAGATCTCGCTCTTTTGGAGCAGTTCGTCATGCTTGCCCATTGCGGAGATCTTGCCGTTGTCCATGACAAGAATCAGATCTGCATCCTGTACAGACGCGATTCTCTGTGCAATGATGATCTTTGTGGTATCAGGGATGTATTTCTTGAAGCCTGCACGAATCAGCGCATCTGTCTTGGTATCGACAGCACTTGTGGAATCGTCCAGAATCAGGATCTTCGGTTTTTTCAGCAGGGCGCGTGCAATACAAAGACGCTGTTTCTGACCGCCCGATACATTCGTACCGCCCTGTTCGATCATCGTATCGTAGCCGTCAGGGAAGGATGCAACAAATTCATCTGCCTGCGAAAGCTTGCAAGCCTCGATGATCTCCTCGTCCGTTGCATTTTCATTGCCCCAGCGGAGGTTTTCTTTGATCGTACCGGAAAACAGCACGTTCTTCTGCAAAACCATTGCCACGCTGTCACGGAGAGTGTCCAAGTCGTACTCGCGGACATCGACACCGCCGACCTTGACACTGCCGACCGTCACATCGTACAGACGCGGAATCAGCTGTACCAGCGTGGATTTACTCGAACCCGTACCGCCGATAATGCCGACTGTCATACCCGACTTGATTTCCAGGTCAATATCAAACAGCGCGTATTTCTTTGCCTTTTCGGAATACTTGAAGTTGACGTCGGTAAAGGTGATCGAACCGTCTTTCACTTCTGTGACAGGATTCTCAGGATTTGCGATCGACGGTGTTTCTGTCAGCACCTCGTTCAGTCTGCGGACAGATTCCGCGGACATCGTCAGCATGACATAGATCATGGAGAGCATCATCAGCTGCATCAGAATCTGCATACCGTAAGTCAGCATCGCAGAGATCTGACCGACATCAATGACGGTACCCATATTGGAGATGACAATCTTCGAACCGACACTCAGGATAAACGCCATATTAAAGTATACACAGAGCTGCATGATCGGACCGTTCAGGGCGACAATCCGTTCTGCCTTTGTGAAATCCTTGCAGATGCTGTCTGCTGCCGTCCCGAACTTCTTCTTTTCGTATTCCTCACGGGAGAAGCCCTTGACAACACGCATACCGCGGACGTTTTCCTCGATGGACTCGTTCAGACGGTCGTATTTCTTGAACACGCTGCGGAATGCAGGCATGGCAAACTTTGCGATCAGCAGCAGACCACTGGTCAGAATCGGAATGACGATGACAAACGTCACAGCCAGCTTTCCACCCATGATAAACGCCATAATGAACGCGAAAATCAGCATCAGCGGCGCACGGACTGCAATACGGATCAGCATCATGAATGCCATCTGCACATTGTTGACATCCGTTGTCAGACGGGTGACGAGCGATGCGCTAGAAAATTTGTCGATATTCTTGAATGCAAAAGTCTGGATCTTCTCGAATACATCGTGACGAAGATTCTTCGAAAAGCCTGCGGATGCCTTTGCACAGGTGATACCTGCCGCTGCACCGCAGGAAAGAGAGATCGCTGCCATCAGAATCAATAACACACCCGTTTTCACAATGAATGTGATGTCGGTGCCGTTCTTGATGCTGTTGACAAGATTGGCTGTGATAAAGGGAATAATCGTTTCGATGATCGCTTCCAGCACGATAAACAGAATCGTCAGAAGCGCAGGCTTTTTATATTCCCGCACACATTTGAGTAGTGTTCCATACATGGATGAATCTGCCCCCGTTTACTCAGAGATATTGATGAGCATTCTTTGCAGGTAGTTTTCAAAGGTCCGGATCTCCTCCGCAGTAAAGCCCTGCATCAGTTTTTGCTCAGTTTTGAGGTTGTCCTCGCGGATCTTCTCCGCAATCATCTTGGATTTGTCCGTCAGAACGATCTTTTTCAGGCGATCGTCCACAAACACACGGACACGCCGTACCAAACCGCCCTCCTCCATTCTGGCGAGCATTTTCGATGTGGTAGAACGGCTGATGCCGAATTCATGCTCCAAATCACGCTGATACACCTCTCGGTCGGAATTTTCATACAAGTACGCGATCACCCAGCCGTTGGTGCCTGTCATATCCTCGACCTCATGGCGCGTTGGTGATTTTGAACAGTACTTCCGAATCGCATTTGTCAGCACGCACATCTTTTTCGTAATTTCTCCTCTGTTCGGCAAATTCTTCACCTCCCCAAAAAATGTTTCCTGCCAAACAGTTTCCAGATAAACATTATACAGCACTATGCAATAAATGTCAAGTGGTATTTTGTAAGTTTCTCATAAACGGCATTTTACACAATTTCTGAAATATTTATAAATATTTTGCGAACGGCGGCAAGATTTTCCTTGTTATTTTCACACTCACCGCAATTTGTGACCAAAAGATGCGAAAACCGCATGAAATCAAGCTTTCCGACCATTATTTCTGTCACAATGCCCAATGAAATCCGAACACGCAAAACGAAAATCCACAAAATGCCGAATCACAAAACGGCGTATTGACATTCATTTCGACTTGTGATATGATAATCTCACAAAGAAATAACGTCTGCGGAATCCTTGTTCCGACAGACATCAGGAAATGTACACGGGGCTCAGAGAATATGCGCGAATGAGTGGAGGGATTAGAGTTGAAAGAAAAACTGTCTGCGCTGAAATCCAACAAGCCTGCAGCAATCTGGGGCGGCGTTGCCGTTGCTTCTATGATTTCTATGCTGCTTTATATGTTCTAATGCACAGAATATGGAAAACGCCCGATGAGTGATTCATCGGGCGTTTCATTCTGTCGGAAAAATATGGAGAAACAAGGGGAAACCCCTTGATAGGGTTCCCCCAAGCCCCCTCCTGATCTTTGGGAAGGAGATGGGTATTTCGCGCTCTGCGGAGCGCGACTTAGGAGGACAGTACGGCAAGCCGATGAGTTTGCAAGCAAACTCACCCTAAGAACCTGCGATTTTTTCGAGAAAAATAGAGTAAAGCTTTTATCTCGCTTCGCGCTCTGCACCTTTTCTATCATGGGATTCCAAAGGGTATATCATACCCTTTGGCGAGGTTTGGAGCGGAGCTCCATTTTGAATGCATCGCAGATACAACTGAATCGACACCCAATGAGCTATTCATCGGGTGCTTTTTTGTATTTCGGCGGTTTGCGGAGCAGCGCCAGCCACAGACAAAGCCGCCGTGCCATAATACGCGGCTTGTGCGGTCGGCGGCGAATCGGTACAGGCGGACAGTTGACACCGACCACACCGCCTGCCATGCCAATCGGAAGCGTCAGAAAAAACAGCATCGGCAAGCGAAAAGTATCGCAGTATATACTCGCCGCCATGTACCAAATTCCTGTCAGCAGTCCGCCGCAGACTGCCCCGACTGCCAGTCCATGATGCCGCAGATACCTTCCTGTCGGCACAGAAGCGGAGAATGCCCCCAGAACAAGCGGCACCGCCCCGACTGCTCCTGCCGCACGTTCAGAAAAATCCATGACAGTCCAAAGCCATGCCGCCGCTGCCATACCCAAAAGCGACACCGTAATTCCCCATGTCAGTACATTTCGCACGATCAGCCGCATCCTATCGCCCCCTTTTCCGCATTCTACACGATTTTATGCACGGGTGTGCCCATTTATGAAGAACCTTAAAATTCTATGAATCTCTTGCTTTTTCGACGCGCCCATGTTATAATAATGATATCGTTATTTCATGTTCAGAAAAGGAGAACCCCATGTCCAAAAGCTCTGTCCGCATTATGCTTCTTCTCGGTTCTGCTGCGTTTTTTGCGTTTTCCACAGGGATTCTGTCGCTTGCGCTGCACCGCGAAAAGAATCAGTCAAAATCGCTCGAAACCATGCTCGCCTATACCGCGCAGGGACGCTCTGTCACAGGCGAATTTCTTCCTGCCGACATCGACCATCACTATGAGCTTTCGGGACATAAAATTTTTCTTGAAGACCCGACCTATGGACAAATCTGGCTGCCTGTTCTGGCAGATGTTCCGCTTTCTTCCCATCCGAAAGAGCAAATGAAACAGGATACTGAAACCATGCGGATGCACTCTTACGATGCAGAGGGAAACGAAAACGCAATCATGGGCATTGACATTTCCGCACATAATAATGTCACAGACTGGAATGCCGTTAAAGCCGACGGAATTGATTTTGTAATGCTGCGTGTCGGAAACCGTACATACGGCGGCGGTGTTATTAACGCAGATACGATGTTTCAGCAGAACTATCAGAATGCAAAGGCTGCCGGTCTGAAAATCGGTGCGTATTTCTTCTCACAGGCAGTTTCTGAGGACGAAGCTGTCGAGGAAGCACTTTTCACCGCAAAGCAGCTCGAAGGTCTCACACTCGATTTTCCTGTTGCATACGACTGGGAGATCATCTTTGATGATGACGAAGCGCGTACCGACCATGTTTCGGTCGATACCCTGACCAACTGCACGCTGGCATTTTGTCAGAACATGGAGAAATTCGGCTTTTCCCCAATGATCTATCAGAACAAACGCACCGCACTTCTGAAATACGATTTGCCGCGTTTGCAGGGATATCCGTTCTGGCTTGCAGAATACGACGACGGTCCGACCTATATTTATGACTATGCGATGTGGCAGTACAGCTGCAAAGGGACTGTCGCAGGTGTCGAGGGCAATGTCGATATGAACCTCGCATACCCTGAGATGCTCGGGTGAAATCGAGTATCTCCGATGGATTGATATTGGGGCTCCGCCCCAAACCCTGCCAAAGGGACATTGTCCCTTTGGAATCCCATTTTAGCACGAATGATAGCTTGATTAGGGCGGAGATGCAGTTCTTCGCCCTTTTTGTTTGTGAACACGCGAAGCGCAATAAAAGTTTCGCTCAAGCCTTTTCAAAGGCTTGCGGAGTCCAGAGGCGGCGCCTCTGGTCGCTGTCCGCAGACAGCGAAACACCCTCTCCTTCCCAAACGCAGGAAAGGGTGAATTTGATTGCGAAGCAATCAAAGAGGGGAAACCCCAACGAGGGGTTTCCCCTGAAAACTGAACGACACAAGAAAAATTTGTGGACGCTGTCCCCAAACCCTGCCAAAGGGACATTGTCCCTTTGGAATCCCATTTTAGTACGAACGATAACATGATATAGGCGGAGATTCAGTTCTCCGCCCTTTTTATATGTGAACACGCGAAGAATTTCCCGAACTTTACGCGGAAAAGACTGGACTTTTTTTTCAAGCTGTGGTATAATAAAAAAGTATGCCGAATGCATCTTCTATTCGGTCAATCCTCTGTTTGAAGGAGCAGTTCATGAAGCTTGGAGATTTCTTCCGCAGTACAAGATTCCGCGTACTGCTTTGCATCATTGCCGTTCTTGTGGGCATGATGCTCTATTCGCTGAAACAGGGCGGTCAGACGGATTTTATTCGTAACGCCGCACAAACCGTTTCTGCGCCCGTCCGCAAATTTTCCGCGTCCATCTCAAACCGCGTCAATACTGTACTGGATACCTATTTTGAATCGAAAGCATACCGCGAGGAAAATGACTACCTCCGCGCACAGATCGCTGAGCAAAATGCGCGTCTGGTCGGCATGGATGATACCCAGCGCGAGCTGAAAGCCCTTCGTGACCAGCTCGCCATCAAGGAAAAATCCAACGGCTTTGTGATGAGTGAACCCTGTGTCAATCTCATGCCGCTGACCAATGACCTGAGCGGCGGTTTTATCATCGACCAAGGCGAAAAAGACGGCATTCTCCTCAACTCCCCCGTTATCTGTTCGCAGGGACTGATCGGCGTTGTCACAGAAGTCGGCGAGAATTTCTCCACTGTCACAACGATTCTTTCCTCTGATTTGTCGGTCGGCGCAGTCGTCCTCGAAACAGGCGACAGCGGTATCGTAGAAGGTACGCTGAAATGCGCGGCAGACAACAAAACCAAAATGATCTATCTCGACGAGGACAACACCGTCCACGCGGGCGACCTGGTCATTACCGCAGGCACAACGGGACTGTTCCCATATGGTCTTGCGATCGGCAATGTCACCGAAACAGGCATGGCGGAAACAGGTCTGACGGCATATGCCGAACTCAAGCCCTCCGTCGATTTCGATACGCTGAAATCCGTCACGGTTCTGCTGGATTTCGAAGGAAAGGGCGTGTCGTTCAATGAAAATTAAAAGCGGCAGTCAGACGGGAACAGAGAAAAAGATACGCCGTATGAATTTCTGGCGGCGGGTTCTCAGTATTCTGTTTCTGCTGATTTGTGCCATTCCGATGTTCGGCGGCGGTGTACAGGCAATTTGGGTCATTCCTGCCGCAATCTGTATCAGCATGAACGATGAGGAATATTTTTCCATGCTGGTCGGCGTACTGGCAGGCTGGCTGACAGACTTTGCCTGCGGAAGTATTTTCTGTGCAAATGCGCTGTTCCTCGTTGTCTGCTGTACGTTCACCTCGCTGTTGTTCCGTACGCTCCTGCGTCGCACATTCCTGAACTTCTTTGCGATCACAATGGTCTGTACGTTTCTACGCGCAGGACTCTCTTTCTTGCTGACACAGGTACTCTTTCGCACAGAGGGCAGAGACATCGTCTGGTCACAAGTGCTTCTGCCGTCCTGTCTGCTGACTTTGCTGGCGGCGGTACTGGTCTATCTGCTTTACCTCCCCATCGCAAAATTCCTTACCAAACGGGTCAAGTCCATCGACGCTGCGGCAATTCATCGGGAGGGGTAAGAACGGAATCCCATTTTTGTAAGCATGATAACATAGAAAAAGGCGGAGTGACATTGCTCCGCCTAACGTATAATAACAGGATATTGCTATGAACTATGTGAAAAGTATCAAACTGCGGTGTATGCCCGATGCCGCTTCCTATTTGTCCGAACTGCCCTGCATCCGTTATCTCAGCAAGCTGGAATCCTTACCGTTTTCGGAACCGGTCACGTTTTTTGTCGGAGAAAATGGTACGGGGAAATCAACGCTGATCGAAGCCATCGCCGTTGCAATGGGATTTAATGCAGAGGGCGGTTCCAGAGATCATATGTTTACCACGAAAAACACCTGCTCGGAACTGAGCGAACTGCTGACGATTATCAAAACCGTTCCCCCGAAAGACGGCTTTTTTCTTCGGGCGGAAAGCTTTTACAACACCGCGACTTATCTCGATGAATACAGCCAACTTGTCCGCTATGGCATGAAATCTTTCCACAAGCAATCGCACGGCGAATCGTTTCTTGCGCTGATCGAGCATCGGTTCGAGGGGCATGGACTGTATATCCTCGATGAGCCAGAAGCCGCCCTTTCTCCGCAAAAACTACTGTCCCTGATTCCGCTGATCGACCTTCTGGTCAAACAGGATTCGCAGTTTCTCATCGCCACACACTCCCTGATCCTGATGGCATATCCCCACGCGGAAATCTACCAGTTTTCGGAAAAAGGCATCCAGTCTGTCGCGTATCGTGACACGGAGCATTTCCAAACGACAAAAATGTTTCTCGACAACCCCGAACGCATGATACATTATCTGCTGGACGAAAATAACGAATAAAACCTCCCGACTGCATTCGGCGCGTGTCGATAAGGATGTTTTTTGAAACATTGCCGTCACGCGCCGAAAACGAAATAAATCCCTGCCGGGATTTGTGAAATATCCTGCGGATGTGAAATACGCCTGCGGCGTGTGAAATGCCTGCGGGCGTGAAAAAGGGATTTATTTCATTTCACATTGCGAAGCAATATTTCACAATCGCTATGCGATTATTTCACATTTGCCGTAGGCAAATATTTCACTATTCGGAAATTATATATAATTTCCCTGCTTGCTATGGCATGAGACAAAGATACCCGCTGAAAAAGAAAAACTTTTCAGCGGGTTGTTTCTTTTAGCTCGACAAACCGGGATTTATCGGTTTAATGATTCGCTTTCGAGAACGGGCAGCTCTTTCCGAGACATTGATTGTTTCGGGCTGAAAATTCGCAGACAATCTTTGATTTCTCCATTTCTATCCCGAAATGCTCTTTCACAAAAACAATCGCAGAAAGGATTGACAAATAGGAATCCCGCTTGCAACAGCGGGGACCGCCCACCGATCCAATGGCATCAAGTGATTTTGAGGTCATGAGGTTGGAAAGACCGAACGGCTCACCTGCAAGTGGCGTTGAGCCGGAAATAATGGAAATAAACATCCCGGAACTGATACCGGCACCGCAAGCACCCCAAAACCCACAAGCACCGCCGGGAACGCTCTGACCTCTGTTTTTCATTTCGGTCAGTGCTTTTTCAAGGTCAATGTCTCCACCCGCATTCTTGTATGCCGTCAAAAGTGCCGCACCGACCATAATGTGATGTTCGGGACCGTGCATATGACAGAACGGCAAATTCATCATTTTGTTGAGAATATCTATGGGGTTTTTTGAGGTCTCCGCAAGACACACACCGAAAATACTGTCAATCCCTTTTGTGTGGCATTCATTGCACACATAATGACTGTTTACGCACCTTGTCTTGCTCAGTTCTTTTTTATGACAAACGGCACACTCCATTTCCATATCTTCGTTTAGATATTCCAAAGGTGCTTTGCAAATCAAGCATTCTTCTTTCATTTCATGTCTCCAAATTCTGATTGGTCAATATCTCTTATATCTGATTTTACTGTACAAAACCAAAAAACATCCTTATCCACCCGTAGCATTGTGATCGGGAGGTTTTTTGTGATTATGAGTAATCGACCACGTTCACCCAGCGAGAAAGCATTTCCTGCTCCTCAGGGTGTCCCTTGACCGACTGCGACGCCGCAACAATGGGCATCCACGACTGCACATATTGCAGCGCGGTGTCGCTCATCTTGCAGAACATATGCAAATATGCGTCTGCAAGCTCCTGACTTTCATTCAGGCACATAAACAGGTACGAACGTGCGACATCTGCCGCCGCATTGCCCTGTGTTGCGTGCGCCCAGTCGATGATGAACGGGGTACCGTCACTGCGGATGATGACATCGGAAAGGGTGAGGTCGCCGTGGCAGACCTTCTGGTGCTTTTTCATGCCCTCCAGACGGGTGTGCAGTTCATAGCGTGTGGTCGCGTCAAAACCGCTGTCGCTGATCTTGCGGTTCATCTTGTCTTTCAGCTTGGTCAGCAGCGGTGCGCGTTTGGTGTGAATATCCATCTGGATCTGCACAAACAGCTTCAGGATCTCCTCCTGCTGTTCAGGATGTGCGTCCAGCTTCTGGCGAAGGGTTTCTCCCTCGATATACTCTGTACGAATTGCCCACTTGTCATCGATTTTCAGAACTTCCAGAATACGCGGAATGCACAGTCCTGTTTCCTCGACACGCGCCTGATTGAGTGCCTCGTTGAGGACACCTGCCTTGGAATAATCGCTGTCAAATACTTTCAGAACGGTATCGCCGTCGCGGTAGACCACCTTATGGGAACGCTCTGCGATAACCTCCAGATCATTGAGATTCATGAAATAACCCCCTTTTTATACGGTTTTCGAATTGTCGCCATAGTAGGCGTTCAGATACATCTGCTTGATCTCCGACATCAGCGGATAGCGCGGATTTGCGCCTGTACACTGGTCATCGAATGCCTGCTCGGTCATAGCGTCCAGACGTTCGAGGAAGTCTTTCTCATCGATGCCGTATTCCTTGATGCTGTTCGGAATGCCGATATGCGCTTTCAGTTCGTTGATCTTTGCGATCAGGGATTCGAGTTTGTCAGCACTGCTCTTGCCCTTGCAGCCGAGCGCGGTCGCAACCTCTGCATAGCGGGCGAGGGTGTGCGGATGCTCATACTGTGGGAATGTGCCCATTTTGGTCGGGACTTCGACCGCATTGAAACGCATGACCTGTTCGAGCATCAGCGCATTTGCAACGCCGTGCGGAATGTGGTGGAATGCGCCCAATTTGTGCGCCATCGAGTGGCAGACACCGAGGAACGCATTTGCAAATGCCATACCTGCCATTGTCGCGGCGTGTGCCATTTTTTCGCGTGCTTCGGGATCATGTGCGCCGTCATCATAGCAGCGCGGCAGATAGTCAAAGACCATTTGCAGCGAGCGAATCGCCAGACCATCGGTGAAGTCGGTTGCCATGACAGACGCATAGGCTTCGAGTGCGTGTGTTGCAACGTCGATACCCGATGCAGAAGTCAGTCCCTTCGGTGCATTCATCATCAGATCAGCGTCTACGATCGCCATATTCGGCAGCAGTTCATAGTCTGCGAGCGGATATTTCACACCGCTCTGCTCATCGGTAATGACCGCAAACGGCGTGACCTCAGAGCCTGTGCCTGCGGAGGTCGGAACAGCGACAAAATATGCTTTTTCGCCCATTTTCGGGAACGGATAGATACGCTTGCGGATATCGCAGAAACGCATCGCCATATCCATAAAGTCCGCCTCGGGATGCTCATACAGCACCCACATGATCTTGCCGGCATCCATTGCAGAGCCGCCGCCGACCGCAATGATGCAGTCCGGCTCGAATGCCGTCATCGCTTTTGCGCCCTCTTTTGCAGAGGCAAGCGACGGATCGGGTGCGACATTGAAGAATGTCGTGTGCGTGATGCCCATTGCATCCAGCTTATCGGTAATGCACTTGGTATAGCCGTTTTTGAACAGGAAGCTGTCGGTGACGATAAACGCACGCTTCTTGCCCATGATGCTGCCCAGTTCATCGAGGGCAACAGGCAGACAGCCTTTCTTCATATAAACCTTCTGCGGGGTTCTGAACCAGAGCATATTCTCTCTCCTCTCTGCGACAGTCTTGATATTCAGCAGATGCTTGACACCGACATTCTCGGAAACGGAATTACCGCCCCAGGAACCGCAGCCGAGTGTCAGAGAGGGCTTCAGGTTGAAGTTGTACAGATCACCGATACCGCCGTGCGAGGAAGGTGTATTGACCAGAATACGGCAGGTCTTCATGCGGTTTGCCATCATCTCGACCTTTTCGCGCTCGGTGACGGCATTCAGATAGACGGAGGAAGTATGGCCATAGCCGCCGTCCGCGATCAGACGCTCTGCTTTGGCGACTGCCTCCTCGAAATCCTTCGCATGGTACATTGCCAGAACGGGAGAAAGCTTTTCATGTGCAAATTCCTCGGTGATGTCCACACTTTCGACCTCACCAATGAGGATTTTCGTGGTTTCGGGCACTTTCACGCCGCTCAGCTCCGCAATGCGGAACGCAGACTGTCCGACGATCTTCGCATTGACCGAGCCGTTGATGATAATGGTCTTTCGGACTTTGTCGAGTTCCTTGCCTTTGAGGAAATAGCAGCCGCGTGCTTCAAATTCTGCCTTGACTGCCTTGTAGACCTTGTCAAGAACGATCGTGGACTGCTCAGAAGCACAGATCATGCCGTTGTCGAAAGTCTTGGAATGGATGATCGAGTTGACAGCCTGCACGACATCTGCGGTGCTGTCGATGATCGCAGGGGTATTGCCGGCACCGACACCCAGAGCAGGCTTTCCGCTCGAATATGCCGCTTTGACCATGCCGGGACCGCCTGTTGCGAGAATGATATCCGCTTCTTTCATGATCGTGTTGGTCATTTCCAGCGACGGTACGTCGATCCAGCCGATGAGTCCCTCGGGCGCACCTGCCTTGTAGGCTGCCTCCGCAACGATTCTTGCGGCTTCGATCGTAGATTTCTTTGCACGCGGATGCGGCGAGATCACAATGCCGTTTCTGGTTTTCAGCGTGATCAGCGTTTTGAAAATCGCGGTAGAAGTCGGGTTGGTTGTCGGAATAACTGCGGCGATGACACCCAGCGGCTCTGCGACCTGCATCGTACCAAACGCCTCGTCGCGTGCGATGACGCCGCAGGTTTTCGTGTCTTTGTAGGCATTGTAAATATACTCGGACGCAAAGTGGTTCTTGATGACCTTATCCTCTGCGACACCCATGCCTGTTTCCTCGACTGCCATTTTTGCCAGCGGGATACGTGCCTGATTGGCGGCAACTGCTGCTGCACGGAAAATGGCATCGACTTGTTCCTGCGTGAATTTGGCATACTCCTGCTGTGCAGCACGCACCTCTGCAAGGCGTTTTTCCAGCTTCTCTACGCTGTCAACAATCGGATGTTCATACATAAAGAAATCCTCCGTTCCTGAGTTTATGAAAAAGGGGCGGACTGGGGTTCAGTCCGCCCCGCCTCTTTTATCTGAATTGCGAGTGGTAATTTCGGTTGAATCAGCCGATAACGGAAAGCAGAACACCTGCTGCAACGGCAGAACCGATAACGCCTGCGACGTTCGGGCCCATTGCGTGCATCAGCAGGAAGTTCGTCGGATCAGTTTCCGCACCGACCTTCTGGGAAATACGGGCTGCCATCGGTACCGCAGAAACACCTGCCGAACCGATCAGCGGATTGACCTTGCCCTTGGTTACGATATACATGATCTTACCAAAGATGATACCGCAGGCAGTACCGAGCGAGAATGCGATGACACCCAGCAGCATAACGCCGCCGAATTTGAGGTTGATGATCTGTTCTGCCTGTGTGGTCGCACCAACAGAAATGCCGAGGAAGATCGTGATAATGTTCATCAGAGCGTTCTGTGCGGTGTCGATCAGACGAGCTGCCACACCGGATTCTTTCAGCAGGTTACCGAACATCAGCATACCGACCAGCGGTGCAGCAGACGGTACCAGCAAAGATACGATCAGCGTAACAGCGATCGGGAAGATGATCTTTTCCGTCTTGGAAACAGTACGCAGCTGCTCCATTTTGACCGAGCGTTCCTTTTTCGTGGTCAGCGCACGCATGATCGGCGGCTGAATGATCGGAACGAGTGCCATATAAGTATATGCAGCGAGAGCGATATTACCCGTGGTAATCGAGCCGCCGCCTGTCAGAAGTCTTGTGGATACGTAAATTGCAGTCGGGCCGTCTGCACCGCCGATGATAGCGATAGAACCTGCTTCTGCGGCAGTAAAGCCCAGCAGACCTGCACAGACAAAGGTGAAGAAGATACCGCCCTGTGCAGCAGCACCCAGCAGGAAGCTTTTCGGGTTTGCAATCAGCGGAGAGAAGTCAGTCATACAGCCGATGCCCAAGAAGATCAAAGGCGGATAAAGCTGTAATTTAACGCCCAGATACAAGACGTCGAGCAGACCGCCGTCACGCAGCACCGTTCCGTAGTCTACATGACCATCGACCAGCACCCACAATTCGGGGTGATACAAACCTGCCATCGGCAGGTTGGTCAGGAGCATACCAAACGAGATCGGCAGCAGCAAAAGCGGTTCAAATTCTTTTGCGATCGCCAGATACATGAAGATGAAAGATACGAGAATCATGACGAGATTCTTCCAGCCGCCTGCGGAGAACAATGCGTTCAAGCCGCTGTCATTCCACAGACCGCCGAGTGTGTTTGAAATAAAGTCCAATACACCGCCCATAGTTGAGAGTCCTCACTTTCTAAGTCGTTGAGTCATTAAAAAGGTCTGGTTGCGTCATGGATGCCTGCCTGTGCCCAAGCCGAACGGCCGTTTCCGCCGCCGCGGGTGACGGGCTTCACGCTGTGCAGGCGATACTGTTTTCCGTCCGCTTCGCCCATTGCGGCGATCGCAGCGGAAATGACAGCGATCACTTCTTCATCGTCCTCTGCCGCAGTTGCAGAAGCTGCCTGTTTTGCAGGCGCAGCCTTCACGGGTGCAGGTGCAGCAGCCGGTGCGGATGCAGATTTTTTCTTTGCAGCGTCCGCTTTTTTGAAGATGCCGCCGCTCAGATACAGAAATGCGACCAAGATCAACAGTCCTGAAAAGACAATGCCCAGACCGATAATGGTCATGGAAGCGATCTCTACGCCGCTGAGCTTTTCCGTACCCTTCAGTACCTTTTCCGCCAACATCATCACAGTCATGTTCATGGTATAACCTCCCAATCTTTAGATTTGCATACCATTCTAGTATACACCATTTTCCCGAAAAAGGCAAGTCTTTTTTTTGCTCTTTTTCAAATTCAAAGAGAAAAATCCGAGCCGTTTTTTGTCAGAAATCTGTCTATCATTCTGTATTCTGCCGAATGTCAGGCTTTCATACACGGTTTCCGCTCGTCACATTCCGCCCACGCAAGGTCGGAACACCGTCTTGCAGCGACCGTCACCTCTGCACCCAGCGCACGCAGTCGGCTTTGCAGCGCCTTGCTGATGCGTCCTGCGCCCAGAAGCAGAATGTGCAGACCATGAATGGTCACGGGCAGTTCCTGCAAGATGATCTGCAGCGCACCCTCTGCGGTCGGTACGGCGTTGCGGACACAGAAATCTTCCCGTGCGGCATAGTCCCCGACCTTGAACCCTGCGGCAGTCAGCTTTTCTGACAGCGATGCAGAGATTCTTCCGCCCAGCACCGTTCCGCCTGACCTGACCTTTTCACACAGGTCAGAAAGCGGAATCGGTCGACTGCTGTACGGCGCATAGAGCATTTCTTCGTCTTTGGATACAGGCATCGGCAGCAGCAGCACATCGGCATCGGATGAGATCTCCTCCAAATCGCAGACGGCGGCGGCTTCACTCGGCAATTTTGTATACGAACAACGGTCAAATCCGATCAGCGTTACCTGATACGCTGCGGCTAGCGTTCGGGCGGCGGCAAGCTGACGTAAATCGCCGCCTGCTGCGATCAGATGCGGCTTTTGCAAAACGGATGTACCGTCGGTTTGGTTCGGCATGGACATTCTGCTCACTCCTTCTGAATAGGATGAATCCGCGGGATGGAATTTCCCTGCCCTATGCTATGCGAAATCGGGCGAAACGGTGTATCATCGAGCAAACACTAAAAAATCCTCCCACGCTTTTCGTGAGAGGATTCTTCTTATACCAAAACAGGGTCATGCACATCAACTTTGACAGGTTCATCGTGCAGTTCCATTGGTTCATGCGCAAAGGTCGGAACCAGCTCCTCCAGCAGAGCAATCGTTTCTTCCGCATCGTTCGTTTCCGCCGCATCGCGTAAATCGTGCAGTTTCTGCATAAACGAAATCGGTTCGATCTCGATTTGATTGCCGATGAAGATTTTCTTGTTTGCAGTCTGTTCGAGTCCTTCCTCGTCCATCAGCAGTTCCTCAAAGAGTTTCTCGCCGGGACGCAGACCTGTAAACAAAATCGGAACTTCCTTATACGGCACTTTTCCGTACATACGGATCAGGTTTTCTGCAAGCTGAGTGATCTTGACAGGTTCGCCCATATCCAGAACGAAGATCTCACCGCCGTGCGCCATCGCACCTGCCTGCAACACCAGCGACACAGCCTCAGGAATCGTCATAAAATAGCGGATAATGTCGGGGTGTGTGACTGTCACAGGCTGTCCTGATTCGATCTGCTTTTTGAACAGCGGAATGACCGAACCGTGTGAACCGAGGACATTGCCGAAACGTGTGGTGATAAATTCCGTGTTGGTCTTGCATTGTGCCATGTACTGTGCGATCATTTCGCAGCAGCGTTTGGAGGCACCCATGACATTGGTCGGGTTGACCGCCTTGTCCGTTGAGATCATCACAAATTTTTCGGTATGGTAAAAATCCGCAAGTGTCGCTACATTGAATGTTCCGATGATATTGTTTTTGATGGCTTCCATCGGGGAATGCTCCATCAGCGGAACGTGTTTGTGCGCTGCGGCATGGAACACCAAATCCGGACGGTATGTGCGGAAAATCTCGCTCATACGCGGATAATCTCGGACGGATGCAATCAATGTCACAAGATTCAGCTTGTCGCCGTACTGCATCACAAGCTCCTGCTGAATCTCGTATGCATTGTTCTCATAAATATCAACGATAATGACCTGTGCAGGTGCATACGAAGCGATCTGACGCACCAGTTCCGAACCGATGCTGCCGCCGCCGCCCGTCACCATGCAGACCTTTCCGCGAATCAGCTGACTGATATCATCCTTATCGAAAGAAATCGGTTCTCTGCCAAGCAGTGCTTCCATGCTGATATCTTTCACCTGTGACAGCAAATTCTGCTGCTCAGGCTCATCGCCCAGTACCAGTTGAGAAATGAACGGCAAAACTTTCAGCGGCAATGCCGTTTCGTTGCAGATGTTGAGGATTCGGACACGGTTTGCTTCCTCACAGGACGGAATCGCAAAGATGATCATGTCAATGCGTTCACGTTCACAAATTTCCTTGATCTCCGTAGTTGTACCCATCACACGCACGCCCTGAATAAAGGTGCCGCCGATCGAATAGTCGTCATCAACGATACAAACCGCCTTGAAATGGTAGGCAGGGTGCGACTTGTCAGACTGTGCGCGTTCAATGTCAGAGAGCAGGATCTTCGCAGCCTGTCCAGCACCAACGATCATAACTCTTGTATAGTCGCCGTCTTCCTCTGTTTCCTCGTGCAGGAATGCGCGGCGGAATAACAATCGGAATAAAGTTGTTGCAATGCAGCTGCCGAGAAAATAGACCAGCCAGAAGCCGATCTGCATTTTCCGTCCGAATGCTGTCATAAAAATGGCAGCCAGCACCGTGCCGATGGCAACACCGTAAAAGCAGCGGTTATAGTCCGCTTTTGCAGCGTGCCGCCAGAGTTTTGCATAGGCTCCCGTGATCCAGAGTGCCATTACGCAAAGCACTGCCGTTACAAACGAAACGAGCGCGATATTGCGGTCTGTGGCGTGCAGATTGATCTGGAGAAGTGCAACACAAAACTGCGCCAGTACACCGCATACGCCAATCATTCCAAAGTCCGCGATCAACAGGACGATCTTTCGCCGATTGAAGCGATACATTCAGTTTTTCAACCCCTCAGATTTTTCTTTTCTCCAGCAGACAAAATCCGCCTTTTTTCATTTCTATTTTATCATAGTAATTCATAGAAATCAACATTTTTGACAATAATCTCTCTTTTTTCAGATACTTGCGACACCCCACAAAGAATCAAAGAGCGGTTTCTGTGTAAAACTGCAAAAACGCTCACGCCTGCGCGTAAGAGATCATCTCTTTCAGAATATCCGTTGCCGCGCCGATGCCCAGCTTGCCCGTGTTCAGTACCATATGGTAATTTGCACGCGCACCCCAGTCTGCACCGGTATAATAATTGTAGTGACGGCGGCGGGATTTATCGTGTTTTGCAACGATGGACGCAGCCTTTTCGGGTGTCACGCCCAGTTCTTCGACCGTCCGCTTGATACGGAAATCCATGTCTGCGGTGATGAACACGCTGAACAGGTTCGGGTTGTCGCGGAGAATATAATCCGCACAGCGGCCGACAAAAATCGCAGAGGGATGTTCTTCTGCAAGCGTTGTGATGATCTTGCTCTGTGTCAGGAATACATAATCCTGCGGCACGGCTTCGACATCGCCTGCACGGTAGATCGGAGAATAAATACCGCTGACAGCGATATTGAACAGGAATGAATTGGTCATACGTTCCTCATTCTCTTGAATGAATTTCGTAGAAAATCCGCACTTATCCGCAGTCATGTCAATGAGTTTGCGATCAAAAACGGGGATGTCAGTATAGAATTCGGACAGACGCTGTGCAATCTCTCTGCCGCCGCTTCCGTATTCACGGGAAATCGTTAAGAGTATAGACATAAAATCACCATTCCTTTTTATAGATGTTAGGTTCAGAATATCGTACTCGCGTTGTTGTGTAGAATGTATAAAAAACCAATATCAGAATATTGATTTTCATGCTTTTATTATAGCAGTATTTTTCAAATTTGTCAATAGTTCTGCGAAAAGAATTGCTGTTGAGGATTCCCCGTGTTTCGCTGTCTGCGGACAGCGACCAGAGTGCTCAGTACGGCAAGCCGATGAGTTTGCAAGCAAACTCACCTCTGGACTCCGCAAGCTTTTGAAGAAAGCTAACATGAATACTGCGTATTCATGCACCAAAACTTTCGTGATAGCTCCCATGTCAGCATACAAAAAGGGCGGAGAACCGTATCTCCGCACTTATCATACTAACAATCGTGCTAAAATGGGATTCCAAAGGGACAATGTCCCTTTGGCAGGGGTTTGGGGA
>JAKSPL010000016.1 GCA_024404815.1 Oscillospiraceae bacterium | reverse complement strand
CCGGAGGTGCGATCTTGGCGGCAACTACGGGACGGATACTGTCGTACCAGCACTTCTTCATCGGCATATTCGCGAGATCGTCTACCGATGCGCAGTTTTCAGCGAATCTGCCGATATACTCCCTATAAAGCCCGTCCTTATCTTCGACAAGATCGTAGATCTCATTGAGGAACATCCGCTTGTCTTCAAAATACATATAGTCCGTAGTGAAAAGCGGAAGATTTTTATAATACGGTGTAATGGTAAAGGTGTCCATCTGCATGAGGCCTTCTTGGGGATTGGTCATAACGAGCAGATTTCCGACACCTTCAATCTCGTATTGCCTGACGGCGTGAAATCGTCCCGCCACCACAAAATGCTCGAGCGCACCAGTATCTATTTCGGTCACTCTGTAATACTGACGCAGCATAGAAAGTCCCGCATTGATCCTGCGTTCTATCATATTCATATTTGTTTCGTACATATTCATTTTGTCACCTTATTGACCCTTTCAGATGTTAAAATTACAGCAAACATATAATGAATTCGTCATATGACAGAATTCTCTCTGCCCTCTCTTTTAATGATATAAGCATTATCTCACGCTCTCTGTTCGTCCGTATCCACAGTTTCAGACACTTCGCAGCCTCGGTTTGATTTCATCGGGACTTGATGTGGTGACGGTATCGGGTGCATTAGGACATTGTAATTCGGGAACGGCTTTGAATGTCTATGCTCATCTGTTCCAGACCGCACAGGCGAGAGTGGCTCAGGCGATGGACGGTGCATTCAGTTTTCTGCCTTGTGAAGATACGACAACTGAATACAAAAATATCCGCTGCAAAATCCCAATAACGGACAAACTCTATTTTTAGTATAAAAGAAAAACTCGGAAACGCCTGTATTTAGGCATTTCCGAGAGTTTGAAATGGTGACCCGTACGGGAATTGAACCCATGATTACGCCGTGAAAGGGCGTCGTCTTAACCTCTTGACCAACGGGCCATATATGGTGGCTGCGACAGGATTCGAACCAGTGACCGATCGGGTATGAACCGATTGCTCTAGCCAGCTGAGCTACGCAGCCATGCATCGTGAAGCAATTCTGTGTTTTCGTCCGAATCACTTGCGACTTAAACATTATACCGCATTTCTATCCAAAAGTCAATAGCATTTCAAAGTTTTGGATGTCTGCACACTTTGCAATTTATTTCTTGTCAATTACTGTCCATTCTATCCAATCATCTGTATACTGCCGCTTGTTTCTCCTGTCAGAAAGCAGCAGTATGCACAAAACAGCCGTGTGAAGATTGTGTACTCCTACAATATTATGGAAATGCTGTGAGAATTGGAAAAATTTATCCGAATAGATAAATGAGCGCAAAATATATAAAACATCCGCACAGAATCTTGACAGCTGTACCGAAAACTGGTATACTACTTATATAGATTGTTGTGTTTAAGTTTACAGAAAGTTATATTTTGTGTGAATATTACAAACAATGGCAAAACATTCAGGAGGGATTACTATGAAAACATCAAAACTTTTGGCAGGATTCCTCGCCTGCATGACGGTATTTGGCTCAGCACTGCCGACCGTTTCAGCCGACGAACCCATCGTGCCGACCATCATGGGCGATGTCAACGAGGATGAAACCGTAGACATCAGCGATGTCATTCTGCTGGCACGCTACACCGCAGAGGACACCCAGATTTCTATCACAAAGCAGGGACTCGCAAATGCCGACCTCAACGGCGACGGGAAATACACCGCTGAGGACGTTACGAAGATTCTCCGCACGATTGCAAAACTCGAAAGCCCTTCCAGAAGCGGCTCCACAAATCTGATGAAAAACATTCACGCCACCTTGAACATCGAGGGACTGGAAGCAGACGACGATTTCACGCTCGCACAAACCAAGTTCTCGCTGAATCTGCTGAAACAGAACATGGTCAAAGAGAATGAAAAGGAAACAAATCCCCTGCTGTCGCCGCTTTCTGCTGTCTATGCGCTCGGCATGACCGCGAACGGTGCGAATGGCGATACACTCGCAGGCATGGAGGACGCACTCGGCGGACTGCCCATCGACAAGCTCAATCGTTATCTCTACACCCAGCGCAAAAAAGTCGAAGATGGCAATACCATCAAGCTCGCAAACGGCATCTGGTTCCGCGATGACGGTCAAAGCGAACTGCCGCTGGAAAGCTTCCTGACAAAGAACGCGGATTACTACAACGCAGGACTCTACGCCGCGCCGTTTGATGAGTCCACACTCACGGATGTCAACAACTATGTGAACGAAAATACCGCAGGCAGAATCCCCAAGATCCTCAACGAGATCACCGAGGACGACTGTATGTTTCTTGTCAACGCGCTGACATTCGACGGTGAATGGACAGAAGAATACTTGCCATACAATGTCAACGAAGATACGTTCACTTCCTACGACGGCAAAAAGAGCACCGCTTCGTTCCTGACAGGCAAAGAATCCAGATATCTGGAAGACGAAAACGCAACAGGCTTCATCAAGCCGTACAAAGGCGGACGATACAGCTTTGCAGCACTTCTCCCGAACAAAGGTGTCGATATTTACGACTATGTCAACGGACTCAATGCCGAAGACTTCAATGCGATGCTCAAAAAAGGTATCACCGAATACATCCCGTCGAACTGGACACTGTACACCAGAATCCCGAAGTTCGAACTGGATTACGGCTGCAGCATGAAAGATTCGCTCAAAGCAATGGGCATGGAAAAGGCATTCGATCCGAACGAAGCAGATTTCTCCAATATGTACGGACTTTCTTACTATGACAATCTCTGCATCGGCGATGTCATTCAGAAAACACATATCGAACTCAGCGAAGAGGGCACGAAAGCAGCCGCTGCAACAGTCGTCACAATGACACGCCGCGCTTGCATCACCCCCAACCCCGTAGAAAAGTATGTCTATCTCGACCGCCCGTTTGTCTATATGATTCTCGACAACGAGACCGCAACACCCGTCTTTATCGGTATGCTCACCGATCTGGGTGAACAAACAGAGTAAGAAAAAGGAGGATGCACCATGAAAACGAAACGAATCCTTGCAGGCGTACTTGCCTGCGCAGCCGTATTCGGCTCTGTGATGCCGACCGTTTCCGCTGATAATTCGCTTGCGCCAACGCTCATGGGCGATGTCAACACGGATGAAACGGTAGACATCAGCGATGTCATTCTGCTGTCCCGCTACACCGCAGAGGACACGAAAATCACCGTCACAAAACAGGGACTCGCAAACGCCGACCTCAATGCCGACGGAAAATATACCGCAGAGGATGTCACAAAAATCATCCGCAAGATCGCAATGCTTGACGAACCGTACAGAAACCGTTCGAAAGACCTCATGGAGGGCATCACCGCTTCCGCAAACTTCGAGGGACTGGATGCTGACGATGCTTACACGCTCGCACAGACCAAATTCTCGCTGAATCTGCTGAAACAGAACATGGTCAAAGAGAATGAAAAGGAAACAAATCCCCTGCTGTCGCCGCTTTCCGCTGTCTTTGCGCTTGGCATGACCGCAAACGGCGCAAAGGGCGATACCCTCACAGGCATGGAAGACGCACTCGGCGGACTTCCCATTGACACACTCAACCGCTACCTCTACACCCAGCGCAATATTCTGAATGCAGGCGACAACATCAAGCTTGCAAACGCTATCTGGTTCCGCGATGACGGCACACGCGAGCTTCCGCTGGAAAGCTTCCTGACCTGCAACGCAGATTGCTACGATGCTGGGCTGTTTGCCGCTCCGTTTGACGAAACCACACTCGATGATGTCAACGGCTTTGTCAATGAGAATACCGCAGGCAGGATTTCCAAGATTCTTGATGAAATCAGCGAATACGACCGTATGTATCTTGTCAACGCGCTGACCTTCGATGGTCAATGGGGTACGCCGTATGAGAAATATCAGGTCATACCTGACGAGGTCTTTACCGCATACGACGGCACGGAAAACAGCATCAACGCGATGTACAGCTCCGAAGTATACCACTACTTAGAGGACGAAAATGCAACAGGCTTCGTCAAGTGGTACGAGGGAGGCGACTACTGCTTTGCCGCATTGCTCCCGAACGAGGGTGTCGATATCTATGACTATGTCAACGGACTCGATGCAGAAGGATTCAGCGCGATGCTCAAAAAGGGCATGACCGAATCCATCCCCGAAAACTGGATACTGCACACGATGATCCCGAAATTCAAGCTGGACTACGGCTGTTCCATGGCAGACTCGCTGAAAGCAATGGGCATGGAAACCGCATTCGATGACCAAACCGCAGATTTCTCCAATATGTTTGAACACGCACTCCGCGATGGCGTCCACATCGCTAATGTCATCCAGAAAACACACATCGAGGTCAGCGAAGCGGGCACAAAAGCGGCGGCAGCCACCATCGTTATCATGGAGGATAGTTCCTGTGTTTCTCCCGAAAAAACCGTTGATAAGTACGTCTATCTCGACCGTCCGTTTGTCTATATGATCATGGACGCCAATACCGCAGTGCCCGTCTTTATCGGTATGGTCACCAATCTTGACGGATGCTCGGAATGAGAAAAGGAGTTTGAATCATGAACGTGAAGCGATTACTTGCAGGTATGCTTGCCTGCGCGACCGTATTCTCCGCGGCGATGCCGACCGTTTCCGCTGACGATGCCCTGTCACCCACGCGCATGGGCGATGTCAATGTGGATAATGCCGTGGACATTTCAGATGTTATCATGCTCGCACGCTATACCGCAGAGGACACGACTGTTTCCGTCACAAAACAGGGACTTGCCAACGCAGACCTCAACGAGGACGGAAAATTCACCTCTGCGGATGTCACGAAAATCCTCCGCATCATTGCAAAGCTCGAAACGGCACCCGTCAAGTCAGGTTCCCGCGATCTGATGGCAGGGATTGCTGCCGATCTCGCAAATTCCAAAAACGCAGACGAAGCCTTTGAGATCGCACAGACCAAGTTCAGTCTCGACCTGCTGCAACAGGCGGCAAAGGGCAACGACGGCTCGAAAGAAAAGCAGAAAAACATTCTCGTTTCTCCCCTCTCCGCAGTCATGGCACTCGGTATGACCGCAAACGGCGCGTCCGACGAAACCCTTGCAGGCATGGAACAGGCACTCGGCGGCTTGTCGATCGACGACCTGAACCGCTATCTCTATACACAGAAAAAAGACGTCGCAAAATCCGACGAACTTTCCCTTGCAAATGCCATCTGGTTCCGCGATGACGGTACGATGCCTCTGCCCAGCATGGATTTCCTTCAGAAGAATGCCACATTCTATGACGCAGGCGCATACGCTTCCCCGTTTGATGAATCCGTCAAGGATGAGATCAACGACTATGTCAAGGAACACACCAAGGGAATGATCCCAAAAATTCTGGAACAGCCGCCCTCACTTAGTACATCCATGTATCTGGTCAACACGCTGGCATTTGAATCGGACTGGTTCGCCCCGTTTAATGCAGATTCGATCGGTGAGAAGGACTTTACCGCATACGACGGAAGCAAAACCGAAGTCCAGATGATGTATGGCAGCTCCGTCTACTATCTGGAAGATGAAAATGCAATGGGCTTTGTGAAGAGCTACCAGAATGATAAATATGCATTTGTGGCAATGCTCCCGAATGAGGGTGTGGATATTTACGACTATGTCGCAGGACTGGAAGCGGAATCGTTCCACAAAATGCTGGCGAGCGGTACGGCAGAACGTGTCCCGTACACCTGGCATATTTCCTACTCTATCCCCGAATTCACCTATGATTACAGCTACACCATGAACGATGCGCTCAAGGAAATGGGCATGGAGAAGGCGTTCGACGGATATCATGCGGAATTTGGCAATATGTACGACGGCGCACAGGCGGGAGATTTCTTCATTGGAAAAGTCCTGCAAAAAACACATATCGACGTCACACCGAAAGGCACACGCGCAGCGGCGGCTACGATCGTAGAAATGCAAGCAGGCGCAGCAATGCCCGAGGTCAACAAGGACATCTATCTTGACAGACCGTTTGTATACATGATCCTCGACATGGACACCGATCTGCCCGTCTTTATCGGTATGGTCACCGATATGAACGGCTGCGAAAATCCTCAGATGTAAGATACAAAAAGCGGACACAGGAACGACTGTGTCCGCTCTTTTTTTCGAGACAGTACCCCCAAAAGCAATCGTGCCGTTCAGTTCTCAGGGGAAACCCCAACGAGGGGTTTCCCCTCTTTGATTGCGGAGCAATCAAATTCACCCTTTCCTGCGTTTTAGAAGGAGGGAGTGTTTCGCTGTCTGCGGACAGCGACCAGAGGTTCCACCTCTGGACTCCGCAAGCCTTTGAAAAGGCTTGACCGAAACTTTTATTGCGCTTCGCGTGTTCACCCCACCATAATGGGATTCCAAAGGGATAGTATCCCTTTGGCAGGGGCTTGGGGACGGAGTCCCCATTTCAATTCCATCGGAGATACCTCTATCGTTTGACAAATCATCACAGTTGTGCTACAATATTTTACGGAAATCACAATCAAAAGGAGCAGGAACATGGAACTCGAATACAAATGGATGCTGCCGCAGGACTGTACTTTTCAGACTGTCGGCTCACATCCTCTGATTGCCGAAATCGTACAGAACCGCACAGAATTTGATATGCTCGGCCGCTACTACGACACCCAGTCGCACCTCTTTCAGCGGCTCGGCGGCACACTCCGCTTTCGCAAAGAAAACGATCACGGTGTCGCCTGTATGAAGATCACCAAGGAGAAAATCGGCGCAAAAGCACTCCGCGAGGAGTACGAAGCCGAAGCGGACAACCTCATCGACGGACTGCACAAACTGCCCGATGCCGGCGCGCCTGCCGCGCTCTGCGAGGCTGCGCTCAACGAGGATATGATCCTCCTGCTCTGCGAAACAGACTTCCACCGCAGCGCATGGACACTCAGCATTCCCTCCGATGCAGGTGAAACCGTCGCGGAACTCGCAATGGACAAAGGCTTTTTCCGCCGCGAAAACCGTTCACAGGCATTTGAAGAGATCGAGCTGGAATTCAAATCGGGTGACGAAGCGGCTTTCCATGCGTTCTGTGCGGTCATGGCTGACACGTTCGGACTGATCCCGCAGCCGCTCTCCAAACTTGCACGCGCTATGGCAGTCTGATTCCGCAAAAAATCCCCCGAACCACTTGCATTTTGTCAAAGAATGTGGTAAAATAGATAGGCGAATGGCATCGGACGGCTTATGTGCCGCTTCCCCTGCCCCCAGATTATGATAAAAGGATGGACGATTCACATGAAAGTATCGAAAATGCTCGGCGAACGCTTCAAGCAGCCGCCGAAGGATTGTGTCATTGAAAGCCATGCGCTGATGATGCGCGGCGGCTATATGAAATACATGGCAAACGGCATCTTCTCGCTGTTTATGCCGACCAAGCGCATTACCAGAAAAATTGAACAGATCATCCGTGAGGAAATGGACGCGATCGACGGTCAGGAAGTCATGTTCCCCGTCACCATGCCTGCTTCCCTCTGGGAGGAATCGGGCAGATACACCAGCATCGGCAGCGAAATGGCTCGCTGGAAAGACCGTTCCGGTAACCCGATGGTACTGGGCATGACACATGAGGAAGCTGCTGTCCACCTCGCAAGAGATACCGCAAAATCCTATGCCGATTTCCCGTTTATGATCTATCAGATCCAGACCAAATTCCGCGATGAACCGCGTGCAAGAGGCGGCCTGATCCGTGTCCGCGAATTCACCATGAAGGATGCGTACTCTTTCCACACCTCGCAGGCAGATCTGGAAGAATACTACGACCGCGCATATGATGCATACAACCGCATCTTTGAACGCTGCGGCTGCAAGAACTTCATCTCCGTCAAGTCCGACTCGGGCATGATGGGCGGCAGCATTTCCCACGAATTCATGCTTCTGACCGAGGTCGGTGAGGACACCCTCGCAATCTGCGACTGCGGCTACCGCGCAAACATGGAAGCGGCAGAGGTTTCCGTCACCAACGAAGCTGGCGAAATCGCAGAGCTGACCGAGGTCAATACGCCCGATGTCAAGACCATCGAAGATCTGACCGCATTCCTGAAAATTGACGCAAAACAGCTTTGCAAGGCAGTTGTCTACCAGAAAAACGAAGACGACAGCTTTATCATCGCGTTTGTCCGCGGCGATCTGGAAGTCAACGAAACCAAACTCCGCAACTATCTCGGCTATGAGATCCACCCTGCGGCAGTCATCCCCGAAGAAAGCGGCATCATCGCTGGCTTTATCGGTCCTGTCGGTCTGCCGAAGAACATCAAGCTCGTTTTCGATGCATCTTTGCAGGGCATCAACGCATTGGTCTGCGGCGCAAACAAAGCTGATACGCACTTTACGGGCATGAACATCGCACGCGACTGCGGCGAGGTCAGCTATGTCGATGTCGCAAAAACATTCGCAGGTGCTGTATGTCCGCAATGCGGCAAGCCCCATATCCGCATCGAAAAGGGCATCGAGATCGGTAACATCTTCCAGCTTGGCCAGAAGTACACCAAGGCAATGGAAATGACGTATCTGGACGAAAACGGTGAGCGTCAGTACCCGATTATGGGCTGCTACGGCATCGGTGTCGGCAGACTGTGCGCGTCCATTTGTCAGGAATCCCACGACGATTACGGTCCGATCTGGCCGATGGCGATTGCGCCGTGGCAGGTCGAGGTCTGCAACCTCCGTGTGGACGATGCAGAGGTCAAGGAAACCGCCGACAAGCTCTATGCAGATTTGCAGGCGGCAGGTGTCGAGGTCCTGTACGATGACCGCGACATTCGTCCGGGCGTTATGTTCGCAGATGCGGATTTGTTCGGCATTCCTGTTCGTGCGATCGTCAGCCCGAAAACCTTGGCGGCAGGCTGCATTGAGATTGCAGCACGAGACAAATCGTTCAAGGAAAATGTTCCTGTTGCAGAAGCAGCAGCATGGCTGAAAGCAAAAGTACAGGAACTGCTTGGGAAATAACACACAATATGATAGTGAAAAAAGGGCAGAGTTACGATACTCTGCCCTCAGTTTGTCAAAAAAGCATGGGGGAACCCCTTGGTAGGGTTCCCCCATGCCCCTTCCTGAACTATTGTAAGGAGAAGGGTGTTTCGCTGTCTGCGGACAGCGATGGTGGACGGAGTCCCCACGAAAAAACGAATAGAAACATTTTTCGGATATTTGTGTTTTTTGCGGATATACTAAATCCGCCTGAATGCAGATCAGGCAGCCATTTTGTGACGAAATGTCAGAAAGGATATGCCGATGAAAAAACAATTTTGCGCTGCGGCGGCAGGAACGCTCCTGCTCTGCGGAATACTGACAGGCTGCGGTCCAAATCAGATCGCGGATGAAAGCGGCAGGGTTGACCACAGTTCGCGCACCACAACGACCACGACCATCACCACCACCGAGAAAACAACGACCGAAACGACCGCATCTGAAACCACAAAAGAAAGCGGTCTGCTGTCCGATGCCGAGGATATTATGACCGACATCAAGGACGATGTGACCTCCATTCTCACCAAAGCCACCAGCGAGATCACCAATAAACGCTGACAAGCCAAAAGCCACCAGACCGCAGTCTGATGGCTTTTTGTTTGCATGGATTCAATCTTCACCCTCGGTGTATTCAAACGGCTCGTCCTTGGCAGGCATTGCCTTGCTGAACTGTGTTTCGTAAAGCTGGGTGTAAACACCGCCTGCACCGACCAGTTCGTCGTGCGTACCGCGCTCTGCGATCACACCGTCCTGAATGACGAGAATTTCGTCTGCGGCGAGGATCGTTGAAAGTCTGTGCGCGATCAGAATACTGGTGCGGGATTCGATCAGCGGTTCGATCGCATCCTGGATCTTCTGCTCGGAAATCGAATCAAGTGCCGAAGTTGCCTCGTCGAAAATCATGATCGTCGGATCTTTCAGCAGGACACGCGCAATGGAAATACGCTGTTTTTCGCCGCCCGACAGTTTCAGGCCGCGGTTGCCGACCAGTGTATCCAGACCATCCTCCTGATTCTGTATCATGTCATAGATATTCGCCTGCTTGCACGCAGAGATCAGTTCTTCTTCTGTCGCATCCGGCTTTGCATAGAGCAGATTGTCACGGATCGTACCGTTAAAGAGGTAGGTTTCCTGACTGACAATGCCGATATGCTGCCGCAGGAAACCCAGATCGAGATTGCGGACATCGACATCGTCAAAAGTCACCGTACCCGATGTGACATCGTACAGACGCGGAATCAGGTTGACCAGCGTACTCTTGCCTGAGCCTGACGGCCCGACGATCGCAACGCACTTGCCGCTTTCCAGCTCGAAATTGATGTCCTTGAGAATCTGACGCTCCTCGTCATAGTAAAAGCCGACATTATTGAACTCCACTCTGCCGTCCACCTCGGTCGGAGTAATCGCATCGGGGGCGTTCTCAATCTCGACAGGCATATCAAAATACGAGAAAATACGGGTAAACATTGACATCGAACGAATCCAGTCCACCTGAATGTTCAGCAGCTGATTGACAGGACCGTACATTCTCGACAGCAATGCGACCAGAACACTTACATCACCGACAGTCAGATCGGAATCGAACTTCATCATCAGAATGCCGCCGACCAGATACAAAAGCATCGGTCCGATACTGGAAAACGTACTGAGTACAACACGGAACCATCTGCCTGCCATGCTCTCGCGGATATTGAGGTCGATCATCTTTTTGTTGACCTTTTCATACTTCTCGTACTCATGCTGTTCTCTGCCGAACAGTTTCACGAGAAGCTGGCCGCTGACAGACAGGGTTTCATTCAGAATACCGTTGATCTCATCGCTGCACGCCTGCGATTCATTGGTGATCGACCAGCGCGTTTTGCCTGCGCTTCTGGTCGGAATGGTGAACAGCGGCACAACGACCAGACCGATGAGTGCCAGAATCCAGTTTTTCTGGAACATGACCACAAGCGCAACCACCAGCGTGATCGAATTGGAGATGATGCTGGTGAGCGTGCTGGTAATGATCTGCTGCACGCCCGAAATATCGCTGGTCATACGGGTAATGATGTCGCCCTGATTGTTTGTCGTGAAGAATCGCTGGGACATTTTTTGCAGATGCAGATACATCTTGTTTCGCATATCAAACGTGATATGCTGTGCGATCCATGTATTGAGGTAACTTTCGAGAACGCCGATCAGATTTGCGGCAAGCGTGACCAGAAGCGACAGCACAATAAATGTGACAAGCTTGCTCATGCTTCTCCCGATGAGTCCCTCGTCGATGATCTTACCTGTCAGAACAGATGGCAGGAGGTTGAAAATCGACGAAATCAGAATCGCAGCGAGTACCAGACAGAACTGCTTCGTATATGGTTTCAGGTACGAAAAAATACGAATCAGCAGTTCTTTTGTGACCTTTGGACGATTTTCCATTTCTTCGTCTGTCAGAAACCGTCCGCCGCGTCCGCCCATAGGTGGGGCCATAGGTATCAACTCCCTCTTTATTTAAGATACCCTCATTATACAACAAACTGTTTCCAAATTCAAGTATTTCCCAGAAAAAAAAGACCGCAGAATCAATCTGCGGTCATAAAGGATGTGAAAGATGGATGCGAAAGAGATTTAATTCCAAAGATTCAGTTTCTGCAAGAACCAGATCATGGCTTTCTTGGACTGGGTGATGATCTTACCCTCAACAAGCATACCGACCTTGACGTCACGGGTTTCACCCTTGTCGTTTTCGAGCGATACAGCGGACAGATCAGCCTGTGCGAGGTAATACTTCGCACTGCTCTTTTCATCGCCGATGGAGTCTGCGGAAATCGACTGGATCTCGCCCTTGACTTTGCCGTATTCGTGGTACGGGATAGCATCGAATGCGTACTCGGTAGACTGACCGACAGTCAGCTTGGATACTTCATTTTCAGGGATATAAAGCATTACTTTGAGGTCTTCGGTTGTCGGAAGAATCGTGCAGAGAGAAGAACCGGAGCTGACAATATCGCCGACATTCATCTCATTGACAAGTGTTACAACACCGTCAACCGCTGCTTTGATCTCGGAATTCTTGATCGTTTCATCCAGTTCAGCAATTTGTGCCTTGACGGATGCAACGGTCTGGTTGAGGCTGTCGATCTCGGAGTTGATGGAGATGATTGCTTCATTTCTCATCTTATCGCCGGAAAGTTTTTCATATTCGGTGAGGTCTTCGGTGCCGTTGATGGATGCTTCCAGACCTGCACGGCTGCTGTCAAGCGACTGAATCTCGGTTTCGAGCTGGGAGATGGTGGAATAGATCTGTGCGGTGTAGTTGTTCTTGACGGTGCTGACATCGCTGAGCGCACTTTCGTAAGAGGTCTTGGACATATCGACATCTGCGCTGGTGATGTTCTTTGCCTGTGCTTCATACTTGCCGCAAAGGGTTTCGTATTCAGCGGTCTTGTTCTGATAATCCGCAGCGAGGTTCTGGAAATTCGCTGCATACTGGTTGTACATTGCCTGTACATCTGCAAGCGGAGTGGAGAATGCAGCATTCTGTTCGACTGCGGTCTGAAGCTTGGTGTATTCTGCAAGCTGCTGAGAAACGGTCTGGACATCTGCACTGCCCACGCCTGCCTGTGCAGCAGCGATCTGGTTTTCACAAACGAGGATCTTCGAGCGAAGGTCGGTCAGGAACGAGGACTGCAAAACGGTCATTGCCTGCTGTACAGCATCCTGTGCTGCCTTTGCGGATTCTACCTGATAAGCGGAAACAAGATTGTTGTCCTGTGTGTTCAGCTGATTGACAGCTGCATCGTAAGCGGACTTGTACTGCTGAGATGCCTGCAATGCCTTTTCGCGGGCTGCTGCATAGTCATTGTACTGTGTCATTACCTGTGCGTCGCCGCCGCCGTATGCACAATCGGACTGGATGCAGTCTGCAAGTGCGCGGTATTCACGGAGCTGTGCGCGTTTGGAGCTGATCGCGTTCTTGGTATCGGAAAGGTTGCGCTGTTTTTCTTCGAGTGTCAGGTTGCTGCTCTGCTGATTGCGTTCAAATTCCTGTTCGCTGAGCTGCACACCGTTCTGATACTGTTCATAACGATAGTAGTATTTGGAGCATTCAGGGGTATTGTCCAGAAGATTGACATTCGACTCGATGGACTGTTTCAGAAGCATCGTATTGTCGAGATCCGAAGTATAACCGTCCAGCTGAGCAGTCAGGGCTGCCTTACGGTCGATCGCATAATCCGCATCGAGGACATAGAGGACATCGCCGCTCTTGACGGACTGTCCTTCAGTCACATTGATCTCCTTGATGCAGCAGCTTGCGGTTGCAAGCACAGAGCTTTCTGCGTCTGCCGATTTGATCTCGCCCTGTACGCGGACACATTCATCCACCTCAAAAACGCAGGCAAAGATGATAGCGGCGATCAGCGCAGTCAGCAGGATGTAAATAAACCAACGGATGCCGGGTGCTTCCTTGCTTTCGAGGACTTCGCGGCTATCGGACATATCTTTGAGGTCAATCACAATACCTTTCATGGGTGGACTCCTTAATTATGAAGATTTGAAATACAAGCATTGACACGTTTATCAATAGAAACCTGAGTGATCGTACCGTTGGTCAGCGCGGAGGTCTGATTCGACAGAGCCGCAGGTCTGACGGTGGACTGTGTGTTGCTGAGAGAAGATGTCTGGTTGGACAGAGCCACAGGTCTTGCGGTGGTCTGTGTATTGGAGAGTGCATTGGTCTGATTGGAAAGTGCTGCCGGTCTGCCAACGCTCTGCATATTGCTGAGTGCGCTGCTGCCCAGAGCAGGTCTTGCGTTGGTCAGCGTGGAGGACTGGCTGTCAGTTGCCTTCTGCGTGAAGGATGCTTCGGTGTGCTGCATCGGAATCTGTGCAGGCATCGAGGACATATTGTCAGGAAGCTGATCTTTCCAGAGTTTGTAGTATCTGCCCTGCTGCTGGAGCAGTTCGTCGTGTGTACCTTTTTCGATGAACTTGCCCTTTTCCATCACGTAGATCTGGTCGCAGCGCATGATCGTGCTGAGTCTGTGTGCGATGATGATGGTCGTGATGTTGCGCGGCAGGCTGTTGATGGTCTTTTCGATTGCCTTTTCGGTAATGGAGTCCAGCGCACTGGTCGCTTCGTCCATAATCAGAATGTCGGGGTTTTTCAGCAGTGCTCTTGCGATTGCAAGACGCTGACGCTGACCGCCGGAGAGGTTTGCACCGTTTTCTTCGAGCATCGTTTCATAACGAAGCGGAAGCTGGTTGATAAATTCATCTGCCTTACTGAGCTTGCAGGCTGCAACGATCTGTTCCATGGTCGCATCCTCATTGCCCATTTGCAGGTTTTCACGAATCGTACCGCTGAACAGGAAGATGTCCTGCGAGATGTACGCGATCTTGCTGCGAAGTGCATCAAGACTGATGTCTTTGAGGTTGTAGTCGCCAATGTAAATTTCACCTTTTTCCCACGGATAGAATGCCATGAGAAGCTTGGTGAGGGTGGTCTTACCGGAGCCGCTCTCGCCGACCAGCGCGATGCGTTCGCCTGCGCCGATGGTCATGCTGAGGTCGTCCAGGATCAGACGTCTGGTACCGTAGCGGAAATCTACGTTTTCAATGCGAATCGGATAGTTGAGCGAATCAGGAACAAGCTTTCTGTTCTCGTTTGCATCCTTTTCCAGTTCGAGGTCGAGGATCTCGCTCAGACGTTCTGCCGCAACGATCGCGGTCTGCATGGTCGGCTGGAGGTTGATGAGGTTCTTGACAGGATCAAGGAAGTAAGCCAGCAGCGAGTTGAATGTGATCAGGCTGCCGATCGTCATTTCACCTTTCAGAACTGCAACAACGCCGACCCAGAGGATAACGGTCGTACCGACGGTCGAAACAACCGTGGTAATGGTCTGCTGTGCGTTGGTGATCATGCCGCCCTTGAATACGCTTCTCAGGAAACGGACAAAGAGTGTATCGGTCTTGGACTGTGCTTTTTCTTCTGCGCTGAATGCTTTCAGCGTTTCAATGCCGTTGAGGGATTCCATCAGGTAGGAGGTCAGCTGTGCGTTTTCCTCCATCTGCTTTTCGTTGATGTTCTTTACAGGCTTGTTGAATGCGAATACGATCACCGCATACAGTAGAACGACTACCAGCGAAATACCGAACAGCAGTTTATTCTGCATATAAAGTACCACGCCGCCTGCCAGAGCCATCAGCGTATCGATCATAATGGAAAGTGTTGCGCTGGAGATCGCATCACGGATTTTCGAAGCATCCATGAATCGGGAAACGATCTCACCGACTTTTCTCGTGCCGAAGAAGTTCATCGGCAAACCAAGTACGTGCTGGTAATATCCAAGCACCAACGGGATGTCAAGCTTTTGTGCAAGATACATCATCAGTCGGTAGCGGAACGCTTCGAGAACTGCTTTGAATAAGTAGAGCGCGATGACGCCGATCGAAAGCGTCAAAAGACTTTTCTTTAATCCGTTCGGTACAATGTCATCCATGATAAACCGGAAGTAGAACGATGACAAAATACCAAAAACGGTAATGATCAGAGAAGAAAGGAAAATGTTTACAAGCAGACGCTTCTGCGGAAGGATCAGGCTGAAGAATCGGGAAAGAACACCCTGATTCTCATTGCCCTTCTTGAACTTCACCGTCGGGACCATCAGGATCAGGACGCCGGTCCAGACCTTGAAGAATTCCTCAGGTGTGTATTTGACGATGCCCTTTCCGGGATCGGCAATGATTACCTGTTTCTTGGTGATCTTATGGACAACAACGTAGTGCAGAAGGCTGCCGTCTACGACGATGTGTGCGATCGCAGGGAGCGGAAACTCGCTGAAAAACGCATCCTGATCGCCCTTGACACCCTTCGCCGTAAAGCCGAGCTCCTCAGCTGCCTTGATCATGCCGTAGGCGTTGGTGCCCTGCTTGTCGGTGCCTGCGATCTCACGGATCCGCGAAATCGGAATATTCAGACCGTACTGCTTGGAGATCGTTGCCAAGCAAGCTGCACCGCAGTCAGCAATGTCGTGTTGTTTTACGCAAATGTACTTCATCGGTTCACATCCTATGTTCTTTCTTTGTTTTCGGGTGGATTCTTTCTGAACCCTTTCGCCCTTGCTGTATATATATACACAACAAGAAAAAAAGTGTTACAAATATAAAAGAACCCGTTCCTGTATGGAACGGGTTCTGAATTCGGATATGAAAGCCGCAATCATCATCTTATTCAGATATCGACACATTTGCAGCGATTTCATATCAAATCAGTGCTTCAAATAATACATCAATTCGCCCATTCGTCTTCCAAAGCCAAATACAAGAATGCACAGAATCAAAATGGCCGCAATTCCCAATGCAACCTGCAAGGTTCTATTGGAACAGATATAGTTGAATACGTCTTTCATGTTTATCCCTCCATTGCATTGGGAAAACGCATACAGCGCCAAGTTATCAACGTGTATGCGTTCACCGTTGCATCAATGATGTTACCGATTATTTGCCTGCTTCTCTATAGCCGACATAAACACCTGCGCCGAAAAGGCCGCCCAGGCAGAAAGAGGAAACTGCACAGATTACAAGTGTGGTCGTAGTGATTACAAAACCACCATCAACTGCATAGAGTTCTTCATTTGTCATTTCTTTCATCATATTCATATTATCCATCATGTTCATATTCTCCTTATATTATAATCAATTAGTGAGTCAGATAGTAAACGGTAGAGCCAACATTCTTGCCCAAATCAAATACGGTATTGCAAGCAGCTGCTACGGCAATCGCAGCACCCATCAGTACCCACCACGCCGGGGAACCGCCGTCAATCGTTTCAAGTTCAGTTGCATTCAGTTCAACAAAATTAGTCATAGTCTTAGTTCTCCTTTTACGTTATTAAATAATCAGATATTTGAAAAAAGTTGATTAGCCAACGAGGAAGCAGATGCCGCCAACGATCAGACCGCCAAGCACAAAGCAGCCTGCGCAGATAAGTCCGGCAGCTACCAGACCAATGCCGCCGTCAATGTCCATCATTTCATCGTTCGAAAGTGCTGCGAAATTTGTAGTAGTGAGTTCCATAGTATTTTTCTCCTTTTAATATAGTATAGAAAGTATAAAAAGTGTATATGTAAGAGGTCATGCTGTCAGCAAGGCTGTTTCGCACAACCTCCTGCATTCGGGTATAGGATCCGCATCAAAGCGGAAACCGACATTTGCCGGTATGCTGATTAGTTATAGAAAAGGGAAACAAAGCCGATAGCTGTGGTTGCTGCCCAGCACAAAACTTCAACCTTGCTCGGAAGAGAGAATTTGCCGCCTTCAATATCCATCATGTCATTGCTAGAAAGTGCTGCGAAATTTGTAGTAGTGAGTTCCATAGTATTATTCTCCTTTTAATATAGTATAGAAAGTATAAAAAGTGTATATGTAAGAGGTCATGCTGTCAACAAGGCTGTTTCGCACAACCTCCTGCATTCGATCATGTGATCTGTCCCAAAATGGGATTACAGATGCCTGTGGATTATTTGGATTTCGAAACCAGATTCACCACATCCGTCAGCAGACGATATGTAGGATTGCAGATATAGAGCAGATAACGCAGAAATCCGCCTTCTGTGTCCATCAGTTCTTCATTCGAAAGTGCTTCGAATTTTGTATTCTTCAGTTCCATCCTATTATTCCTTCCTATCGAAGCTATTACAGGCAATATTTGCAGATATGTATAAAGCCCACGCCAACAATAATTGCACCGACGATAAGAAGGCATCCGCCTTCGGTGTCCATCATTTCATCGTTCGAAAGTGCTGCGAATTGAGTGTTAGTAAGTTCCATAATTGTAATACTCCTTTTTCATTGATTGATAATTGTGTTTTGTAGAAGATTGTGTGCTGAAAATCAGAAAATGATCGGCTTAAAAATACTCGGAACATAAATGCCGAGAAGCGGGCCAAATGCAGGAAGCATAATAGTGCTGATTCTGCCGCCCTCAAGTTCCATGGTCTCAGCAGCAGACAGCTCGGTGAAAGACTTGGTCATAGAGTGCATCCTCCTTTCTGAGAAAATATCAACGAAAATGCTGTACGGAGCAGAGTATTGCCCCTGCCGTTTCAGAATTGCCGACAGCTTTTTCGGGATACACGCATTTCGTGAGGATCAGTGAAACAGACCATAGATCTTGCTGACGATCCATGTAGTCACAATAATCGGCAATGCCGGCCAAGAAAACATACCGCCATCAATTTCCATCTGCTCAGCAGCAGACAGCTCAGTGAAAGACTTTGTCATAGATTTCATCCTCCTTTCAAGTAGTGATAGAAATTCCGCTTGCGGATGGCAGAGTTCCCCCTGCCATATCCGCTCGGTATTTGCCGAACCTGTACGTAATCAGCGGTGATCTGATTCACCTGACTGAACACTTACACGCTCAGCGCTCAAAGAATAACGGGATGAGTGGCTGTCCAGACGGCAAACTTGATTGCACCGATCATAATATCGGTCAAAATGGAACCGCCGTCGATCGCCATGGTTTCCTGTTCAGACAGTGCTGCGAAACCGGTTGTTTTGATTTCGTTCATAGCAATGAACCTCCTGTGATTGTTAGTGTGTTTTGTGGTGAGTTATTTATCAAAATGCACATTCAAACATCCGATATGGAGATCTGCATGGCACTTTCATAACGGATTCAGGCTGATGATCAGAGAATATTGTAGCTGACACCAACGTACATATCAATGATCAGGTTGTCCATATCCTCCGGACCTTTCGGCTCCTGCATGGTAACATTGTAGCCGGGGGTCACAGGTGTCAGCTTGTTGGACTGGATAAACTCCATCAGCTCTTTTGCAGTATTCTGGACCTTTTCAGGATTGCCCTGATGACGGATCTTGACTGCATTGCAAAGGCGGAACAACGGTTTCAACTGGAACGGAGCCGAAACGGTTACAGCACGATCAAGCGGAATCATCATTTCAATATCCATCAGAGGCTCTGCACCGTTGGTGTCGATCGAATGCGTTGCAGTGATCATCGGACCGTTCTTGACAGCACCGCTCTGATCTACGATCTCTTTCATCTGCTTGGTAATATCTCCTGCCTGACGCTGGGTGATCTTTCCGCGGAATGACAGGACGTTCGTCAGTTCGATCATGTTGTTTTCAGTGATTTCCATTGTTCAAAACTCCTTCATTGTTGCGTATTCCACAGCAGCAGTAGTCAGACTGTGCGAAAATATCAGCTTCGAATGTGCTGTATCTTGATGCTGTGAAATCGTAATCGTTTTCATGGGTGTGTATCCTCACAAATGCAGGAAATGCCGCAGCATTTTGCTTCACAGTTCGGAAATGGAATATGCGTCAACGAGCAAACAAGTATTTGTGGCTTTGCGTGTGAACTATATTCCCTTTAACCAAACCGTTCCCTGTCTCAGTATACCCGCATATTCGGTAAGTGTTACAGCGTTATGTGCGGCGTTTGATCCTGCCTGCACAGTTCTGCGGTAACTGCTGCCGAATACCGTAGTTCTTCAATCTTCTGTGATAAACGTATACCCGCGAACAAACAAGAATGTCAGCTTTGTATGCGGAATGTATGCATCATGCAGAAGATGTTTGGCTGTGAGTTTATACACTCGAATTGAGCAGTTGTTACATCGTATGTGTATTCTCTCGGACAATTCGGACTGCCGTTTATCGAAGCAGTTCCGCGTCCCTCAGTTGATACACATCAATGCGTTTGGTGTTACATGAATGTCAGAAGCTTTTCCGAAAAAGCCGTTCAGGCAGCAGACAAATTCCAATATATCTCTGCGCCGAAGCCGTCTTGTCATCCGTGAACTCGCTTCTGGATGTTTATACACAGCATCACTTCGGGTGTTACAAAAAAACACACCCCGATATTTCGGGATGTGTTTTGAAAATCATTCAGCGTCCATTTCATCGAGGAACAAATTTCCATTGTTGACCGTTACATAATACTCTACTGACTGCCCGTCCGCTGCTTCAAATGTCAGGAACGTATCGCCGTTTTTCTTTGCCGTGATATCGGCAGTCGTTTCGCCTGTAATCTCAACAGATGCGACCGTTTCATCATCAATCGTGACGGTCCATTCACCTGTCGGCAAGGTGATCTCTTCGGTTTCCTTTTTGAGTCCGATACCGCAGATACAGACTGTTCCTGCGAAGATACCTGCCGCAAGCACCAAAGCAGTCACACGATGACTTCCCTTGTCCAGCAGTAAGAACGTGAAGAACACGATCAGCGCGATGCAGAACAGGAAACTCAGCAGATGGTGCGGAAAATTTCCGATCGTCATCCGCAGATATGTCACCGCCTGATAGGCAAGATAACCATTCGCCACAGAAAGCACCAGAACACTCAGCCAGTCTTTTCGCTTCACCTGATAGGCGATCACAGCACCCGGAAGCGTCAGAAGCGTCATATTGAACCACGATTTGTAGAAGCGGAAAATCCCGAAGCCGTCAATATAAAACGGAACCTGCAGCAGATAGATCAGCGGTTGGCTGATAAGGAAAAACATAAAGCATTTCAGCATTGCCTCCCACCATTTTTTGCAGTTGACAATGATGAACAATGCAAGCAGGATCCAGCATTCCAGATAAACGCCGATGTCCTGAAAAGATGTGTCTTTCAGCGGTGGAAGCAGAAGCATCACCGCCGTATAGACGGCACTCCCCACTGCCAGCAGAATCACTTTCAGCCAGCTCATCTTTTGTCCGCAGAACCATTGTTTTATTTTTCCCATTTCGATTCCTCCCTCATAATTTGAAGCCTTTTTATTATAGCACAGATATTGTCCTGCGTCAAGGTTCTGTCCATATCCAACCGTAGGATTTTCTACATTCCACAAAGAAAAAAGATTGCTTTCCGACAGATTCTATGGTATAATGGACAAAGAAACGGCATCTGCCGCAAAACACAGCATGGAGGAATTCTTATGAAACGAATCGCTGTTTTTCTCGGTGCGCTTCTGACGCTTGCACCGTTTGGCGCACTTTCCGCATCAGCAGATGCAAGCAGCTTTGTCGATACCTTTTTCCCGAACGGTAAAATCCCGACACCTTCCGCCGCGCCCTACCTCACCTATGTCAACACCATGGCAGACGGTACGGCGATCGGCGGTCAGCTCAATTTTTACTATGATGTCCCGACCGAGATCACCGCAGTCTTTGACGAATTCGAACGGCTTGGCGAGGATGATTTCTACACACAGTATCAAATCGAACTGAACGACGGCTGTCATATCCAGATGGATATGAAAATCGACGATGGTGCGTGGCTTTCTTCGACAGGCGACTGGGATAATCTGGACTACGGCGAGAAAATCGACACAGAAACCGAATGCTTCAAGGTGGACGATGTATTCTGGCTGGACGACTGTTCCAGAATGCACAGCGTCATGCAGGCTTACCTTGCGTACTATGAAACCGAAAAGGAGAAGTACCCGTTTTCGGAACCCTGCGTCACGAAGGACACGGCAGGCTTCTGTCAGTACGATCTTGAAAATCATACATTCACCTATCGCTACCGCTGCTATCTCCCCTATTCCTATATGGATTTTGACGGAGTGGGCGTCTCCGAACAGCAAAAAGCGATTTTCAGCGACAGGTCCCCCGAAGCCTCTATCGGACCAGCCGAGAATCTCCCGATCCTGCAAAAGCCAGATTCCATAGAAGCTCCGACACTTTCGGAATTCGAGGTGCTGATTGACGAAACGGGATACTGCAACGCAAAATACTATATGGACATTCCGCAAAGCGTCTACGACGGACAGAAATACTATCTCGCCTGCGAAAATGTCTTTGACCCCTACCTCATCGAAACACAGATTCGCGTGGACGACGGCGAATGGACAGATGCCTACGGAGAAAATGCTGCATGGCTCAACGGCGGCTACCGCACTACGGTCTACGCCGCAGACAGTCCCCTTGCCCCCGAAAGCAATGTGGAATTCCGCGCACGCATCGTCTGCAATACAGCAGACGGCATGGCATCGGAGTGGTCGAATGTAGTCAGCTGTATCCACAGCGAAACAACGGACGCTCAGCTTGCAGCAAATGAGGAGGCAGCATTGGATGACAATGCTGTGGATGATGCAATGCTCTTTGCCAATGACGCAGGCATCGACAACGAACCCGTCACACCGTCCTGTAAACTCTGCGGCATTTGTCCTGTGCAGCTGCTGGGTGTCTGCCTGTTTGTCTGGATCGGCATTGCAGCGGTTCTGGTCATTGCCATCCTGCTTCTGGTAATTCACAAATCGAAACAGAAGAAAGCACAGAAGCCTGCGAAAAAATCCCCAAAGCATTAAAAGCGCGGTATCTCCGCTCCATTTCACTCACACAAAAACGGCACGAACGATATTCAAATTGAGTATCATTCGTGCCGTTCCTATTTATACCGACAGGGTTTCAGTCCCGTTCTTTTTCGCCTTGCAGTAATAGTAGAAAAACGCAGGCAGGTTTATGGCAAGTGCGCCAAACCATGCGGATGCCTCGGCAAACGCCGTTGCACGGAAACCGATCAGCTTCGTAAAAATCACGATCACAGAAATTCGCATGACCATTTCCATCACACCCGAAATCATCGGCGCAGTCGGATGTCCCATACCCTGCACACCGCTGCGGAACACAAAAAGCAGATCCACCCCGATCAGAAGCGCACCGCTGATCGGCAAAAACTGTGCCGCAAGTGCAAGCGAATCCTCTCCGTTCAGCATGATGCCTGCAAGCTGCCGCGGCAGAAAACACATCATAGAACCAAGCAGCGCATACGCAATCACACAGATCATCACGCAGACGGTCAGCCCCGAACGAATACGGTCATATTTTCTTGCGCCGTAATTCTGGCTGGTGAACGCCGACATCGTGTAGCCTGCGGTACAGCCGGGCTGCATAAACAGATTGATGTACTTGCTGCACGCAGAATACGCCGATGTAAATGCCACACCCATGCCGTTGACAAAATACTGTACCACAACGCAGCCAATGGCGGTAATCGAATTCATCAGCGCCATCGGCAGACCGTTTCCGAACAGGATCCCGTAGAACGGCGCACAGGTTTTGAAATCCACACGGGTTAGATGGATGTCCTCAATTCGCCGCAGTCGATGCAGACAAATCGCCGTGGAAACCATCTGCGAGAACACGGTGGCAATCGCCGCACCCTCCACGCCTGTCTTGAAAACGAAGATCAACAGCGAATCCAGCGCAAGGTTGACGATCGACGATGCGATGATCGCACGGAGCGGTGTTCGGCTGTCGCCGAGCGCACGCAGAAAGCCTGCACAAAGATTGTATGAAAATGTGATGGTCAGTCCGCCGAAAATATAGTAGCCGTATCGCAGGCTGTCCCCGATGATCGCAGGATTCGTCTGCATGAGCCGCAAAATATCGGGCAGAAAAATCAGGCTCAGACAGGTCAGCACCGCAGCGATCACTACCGCAAGCCGTATCGCCGCCGCAACGCTCTGCCGCAGTCGCGTCTGCTGTTTCGCACCGAATTCCTGTGCGACAATGACCGAAAAGCCGTTCGAAAGTCCCATTGCAAAGCCAAAAATCAAAAATGTCACCGAGGACATATTGCCAACCGCGGCAAGTTTATCATCACCGAGTCCTTTTCCGACAATCGCTATATCTGCAACTGTGTAAAGCTGCTGCAGCATACTGGTCACAAGCATCGGAAAATAAAATTTCAAAATCGTACTTCGGATATTACCCTCTGTCATATCTGTGGTATCCGACATTTTTACCGCCTCCAGAAGTGGAAAGATTCACCGCAGAAAATTGTATATTTCTATTTTTTCGCAGGAAGATCCCAGAGCTTTCCATGCCTTCTATGATACCACAGCCTGCCGCAAAAGTCAATCTGTTTTTGATGGATAGAACATGAACTTTTTTCAGAAGGTGCTTCACAATTTCTGAAATATTATACGAAAAGTCAGCAATATTTTACTTGTTTTCTGGGCGGTTATATGTTAAAATGTTTTTAAGCTGGCATTTTATATGCCGGTCATTCGCCCATCCATACAAGACAACATAATAAAGAGGTGTTACTATGAAGAAAAAACTGCTCAGTATTCTGAGTGCAGGTGCTATGGTCTGGACTGCCCTTCCGACATTTCCTGCAACTGCACTTTCAGAAGAAAACAAACCGCAAGTTCTGGCAACCAACGAACCATACACATATTCCATTGACGGCCTGAACGTGACCGATAAAGACTACTCACTGGACTATAAGGATAGAAGACCGGGATGCTGCGAATTCCGATGGGATACGATCAGCGATGAAATGAATTTCACCGTTGGACTTGAATTCGACGGCACAAGAACCCACAAACAATTCGGCCTCCTCAATTTTGAATATGACGTTGTTTTTGAGCCGAACAGCAATGCATATTTCGGTTACAGCGGCACATTCTCCGACACGGAAACATACGGCGACGTTGATTTCTTCGTCATCGAAGCATGGGGAGTATGGCGTCCGGGCGGCACAAAACCGACTGATTCTGCGGTCATAAACGGCAAGCAATACGACATTTTTCAATCCGAGAAACTCCTCGACGACGGTACTCTGCGTACACAGTATTGGAGTGTCGTACAAAACAATCCTGCAAAATTCGACCAAGAGAACAGCCTGCGCGGCCTTATTTCGTTTTGCGACCACTTCGAGGCATGGGAAGAAGCAGGGCTTGATATGAGCGGCAAACTTGAAAACATCGATCTTCTGGTTTCCAGCTGGAATTCCTCAGGTTCCATTGACATTCAGAAAAATATGATCAGTAATTTTTACGCCGAAGATGGACAGGATTCGAATGTTCTCACAACCAAGGACGGATACACATATTCGGTGGATGTCCCGAGTGAATACGATGACAGCTATCAGCTGGACTATTCGGATGTTCCCGGATGCTGCAAAATGCAATGGGATAAGATCGACGATGAAATGATTTTTACCGACGGAATGGAATTCGGCGGTTCAAAAGCCATCAAGCAATACTACGATTGCGATGCTGACTATATCGTTGATTTCACACCGAACAGCAATGCATATTTCGGTTACAGCGGCACATTCTCCGACACGAAAGAACACGGCGACGTTGATTTCTTCATCATCGAAGCATGGGGAAATTGGAGACCGGGCGGTATAAAACCGCTCACTTCTGCAACCATAGACGGCAAGAAATACGACATTTTTCAATCCGAGGAACTCCTCGATGACGGTACTCTGCGTACAAAGTATTGGAGTGTCGTACAAAACAATCCTGCAAAAATCGACCAAAAGAACAGCCTGAAAGGCCATATTTCGATCTCCGACCACTTCAAGGCATGGGAAAAAGAAGGGCTTGATATGAGCGGATACCTCGAAGACATCAATCTTCTGGTGGACAGCTGGCAGTCTTCCGGTGCTATTGACATCCATAAGAACTACATCACTACCGAGTCTTATCTCCTGCCCGACTGGGTACCGAACGATTATACATCCGCACTCGAATTCCGCAATACGTATGGTGTCACCCATGTAGACGGACAGTATGTCTGTCTGGTCTATGTCCACAACGCAGGCGATGCAGTACAATTCGGCGGCAAAGACGATGAAGATGCGGCATTGATCCGCATTTCGCAGGAGAGTTATCTCGCAGATGCATCTCTGGGTGCAGAATGCAACGATCAATGTGATGTCATTGTCTTCCAAGCAAATAAGCCCGGCACATTCCCGACATATCCCTCTGAACCAAGCATTTTTGATTATTCATTCTCCGTTTCCGAAGATCTGACTGTCGAAGAAACCGATATTTACAGCTGGCTTCCGGACAGCCGTTCTGAGTATTCGGCATTCAAACGGGAAAACGGCGGCGTAGGTGTCCGTGACGGTCTGGTTTGCTATTGCGATATGCCCAACGGCTCAACAGGCTACTCAACCATCGATACACAAAGCGGCGACGGTGAACTGGAACACATCAAAACCCAACACTGTAACGGTGTTGCATATCGATATTCTGAGGGCGGCTCAAGCATTCTCCACATTCACATCTACCGCGGAAAGAAAGACGGTTTGGTCGATATGACATGGGCTTTCGCAAGACCGTGGATCCCCGATGAATGGCTCGAACGCACGCAGCGCACTTTCCTCATCAGCGATAACGGCAAGAATGTTGAATTCTACGCAAAGGGCCTGGATAAGAACTCCATCCGTTTCCAGGTCGTGGATTATGATTCCGGTCTGCCGATTCATCCGAAGGGCGACAAGGAATATGTGTTCTCACTTGCTACCAATATCACCATCACCGAAAATGGTTCGAAAAAGACCACAGGTCCGATTGTAACCTGGAACTGGAAAGAAGAAAACCCATTCATTCTCGATTATTCCGAATATGAAAACGCTGAGGTCGATGCCACAATTCGCTCGCTGGATGTCAATCTGCCCGAATACTACGTACTCCAGACCGTAGATGAGATCCCGTGTGCAAACGGCTGCAAGGATGTCTATATCCGCCTCAAACCCACCGCTGACCATCCGAACCGCAAGTTCGATGCCAACGGGGACCGCAAATTCAACATGGCTGATCTGGTTCTGGTACATAAGTACCTGACAGGCAAAAAGGTTGAGTTCTTCGGCTGGAAGAACTGGGATGCAAACGGCGACGGCATATGCACGATTTCCGATTTCACCCTGATGAAACGCGCACTGATCGGCTAACAACAAAACAGATCCCCCTGCACCCGATATGGGCAGCAGGGGGATTTTTGTACCATTACTATTTCAGGAGCTTTACGGTGAAGTGTTTCTCATCGCAGGTGAGTGTCAGCTTCAAATCGTTGAGGTCTGCGGCATTCTTCACCAGCACAAGCCCCAGTCCCGTGCCGTTTTTGCCTGTACGGGAACTGTCGCCGCGTACAAAGGGCATCGTCAGGTCTTTGGTATCCACCTGTTCCGCGACCGTGTTCTCAATGGTCATGCCCTTGTCGGAGAATTCCAGAGAGATCGTGCCGTGGTCGGTCGTGTACTGCACCGCATTTGCAATCAGGTTTTCGACTGCCGCCGTGAGGGTATCCTTGTCCGCCTGTATCTCCGCTTCGCCGTTGGTACGGACGGTGATCTGCTTTTCTTCGAGCAAAAGGCTGTATTTCTGCAAGGCTTTCTCCGTCAGTTCGTGCAGAGCGATCGGCTCTTTTTGCAGACTGCGGATCTCACTCATGCGGTTCAGTTCCAGCGTCCGCGATGCAATTTTGTCTGTATAATCGACATTTTCCATAATCGCTTCCAGATAGGATACGCTGTCCCCGACCTCGCCTTTTTTGAGTGTCCGCAGGGCATTTTCCGTATAGCCGCTGATGGCGGTCAGAGGTGTTTTGATGTCGTGCGCGAGGTTGTTGATGAGCGTTTTCTGGTAGTCCTCAAAAGCGTATCTCGCCTTGTTTTTCGTATTCTTCCACCAGCTCCAAAGGAGTGCGAGAATCAGCATGACCGCCAGACAGATCAATACCTTTTGCAGCCAGCGGCGGACGATGATCGGTGCATCTGCGTCGATTCCATATTCAAGAAACAGATGGTATTGTTCGCCTTGAATGGTAAGCTTCTGGGTATCATACACCACAAGAACATCGTGATCGGAGTCAGTCGTTTTGCCCATCAGTTCCGCCACTTCTTTTACAGTACGTCCTGCACCGTCAAACCCTCCCGACGTATTGTCATTAAACGAATATTCCGCAGCCACAGCATTCACCAAGTTCACATTTGCGCCGCGATAACCTGTCAGCAGGATTTTCGGTTTTTTTTCAGTGCCGTTAACCTCAAACAACTCGTAATTCGAATTGTCGATCGTGACGCTGAATTCCTCTGTTTCGCCCATTTCCGTTAATGGCCCATACGGATCTTCCTTCGATGGATAGATAATTGTGCCTGTATGCGGAATAAAGGTCCTATCGTCGCGGTTGACATAAACAGAGGACAACCGCAGCTCAAACCAGCAGGCATCTCCGCTTTTGATATATGCATTTTCCAGCGTCTGATAAAGCGCATCTACCTCCGGCATTTTCAGCTTTTCGTTATCACAAATAAAAACCTCAAAGCCGTTCCCGTTATCCAGTTCTTCATCAAAGTTCAGCCTTGCAGAAAGAATGCGTCTGTTGGATACGACCACCTCATTTTCTGCATTGACCAATGCACTGACCGCATAGCAGCCGTCCGTCATTTCAGGACATATCTGCACCTTGTTGTAATCCCGTGCAAGCCAGTCAACGATCACACCGTAACCGGTCCACATAGAAAATGCCTCCTGAATCTCCGGAAACGGATCAGCATCTCCGTTTTCTGCATGGTCGATGACTGTGAACAATGATTTTGTGTGGAAATCAGCTTCATCCTCAAGCTGTTCACGAATGTCCGTGTACAGATACTGCCGATAGCCGTATGCAAAGATACCTGTCGCCAGCAGAGCGCAAAGTCCAGATGTGCCGAACAGTTTCCAAAAGTTCGTGCGTTTTTGTGGGTTGTATGTTGTTTTTTTCACGGGAATCCCTCCTTGATGTTATCAGTCGGTCAGCTTATAGCCGCTGCCGATCACGGTCTTGATCTGTTTGCCTGCATTGCCGAGTGCTTTTCGGAGGACACGGATGCGGTCATCTACCACACGGTCATTGCCGAAGTAGTCATACCCCCAGACCTGATTGAGCAAGGTATCCCGCGTGACGACCTGCTGTTTGTGTTCCAGCAGATACCGCAGGATCGCATACTCCTTCGGCGGCAGCTCGACCTCTTTCCCGTCCGCAAAGCATTGCAGCGTATTGGGATCAAGCGTGATACTGCCGACACGGAGCTGCTCCGAAAGCACTCTCCCCTCCGACCGCCGCAGAAATGCCATACATTTTGCGTAGAGCTGTGCAAGAGAGAACGGTTTGACAATATAATCGTCGCAGCCCAGCTGATAGCCGCGGAGTATGTCCTCCTCGCGTCCCCTTGCGGTGATAAAGAGAATCGGGAAATCGTAGTTTTTCCGCAGTCTGCGGCAGATTGCAAAGCCGTCCGTATGGGGCAGCATGATGTCCAGCAGTACCAGTCCGATGTCTTCCAGTCCGCTGTCGATCAACTCCATTGTAGCATTGCCGTCGTGAACAAATACACATTCTGCGCCCTCGTCCTGAAAATAAATGCGGATAACGTCACAGATCTGCATATCGTCCTCAATGACCAGTATCTTTTTCATGTCCTGACCTCCTTCTGATAACAGAATACCATACGGATATGTGTTTTGTATGTGGATTCCCAAAAACAACAAATTTTTTCTTATTTCTTATTATACAGGATTATTAACAAAAAGCAAGCAGATACTTTTTCTCGTATCTGCTTGCTTTCATCAGCGAGTCATATCCCGTACCCACTTGTACTTTTTGAAATGGAGGAGTGTCCACGGTATTTTTCCGACTTCATCCAGACAAGTACAGGCATAAACGACCACAGCCTGCCAATGAAATACAAAAGTCCCCAGTGCTGCAAGCGGTACTGCGATGCACCACATACAGACAGCAAGACTGTACATATCATACAGGGTATCGCCGCCTGCGGCAAAAATCCCGTTGATCATAATTGTATTGACCGCCCTGCCGATCATATAGACCGACATCACCAGCATCAGTCCGTGGAGTGTTGCAGATGCCTGCGGTGTCAGCTTGACAAAGAGTTCCGTCAGCGGTGTGACCAGAAGCATCAAGGCAGTCGAACCCAAACCGATGGCAAATGCGATCTTCACCAGTTTTCTGCCGTAGTCCTTTGCAGTATCCAGTTTTCCTGCGCCCAGTTCATTTCCGACAAGAATACCGCCGCCGACTGCCATACCGTCTGTCATACAACAAATCAGATCTCTGACGACCGCAGTCACGGAATTTGCCGCTGCGGCATCCCGTCCCATATGTCCCATAAATGATGTATAGGATGTAAAGCCGATGCCCCACAGCATTCCTGCACCCAACAGCGGCATCATGACCTTGCAGTAATCGGCAAACAACACCCGTGTCCGCTCAAAAAACCGCTTGAGATCTACTCGGACATACCCTTTTCGATACGAGAGCAGCACGCAGGCGCCCAATTCCAGCACTCTTGTCACAGCGGTTGCCAATGCGGCACCCTCTACGCCCATTTCAGGGAATCCGAACCAGCCGTAAATCAGGACAGCATTCAAAAGGATATTCACAACGACAGCAGACGAACTGACCGCCGCCGTATACTTCTGATGACCGCTGACTTTCATGATCGTCAGGTAGCTTTGGGATATTCCTGTCAAAAGATACGAAAAAGCAGAGATTTTCAGATACTTGACACCAATGTCGATCAACACCTGCTCATCCGTAAACAGCCGCATCAGCAAATGCGGTGCAAACTGACACGAAAGGAAAAATGCCGCCGAGATCAATGCACACAGCTTTAAGCAGATATGAAAAATCCGAACCAGCGCTTGATGATCCCCTTTTCCAAAATACTGTGCGCCCAGTACAGAGGCGGCGGAAGTCACGCTGACAAGAATGACATTCTGGATAAACTGAATCTGTGTGGCAAGCGTTACAGCCGCCATTGCATCCTGCTCGACACTTCCCAGCATCAGCGCATCCGCGACTGCGACCAGCGCAAGCATCAGACTTTGAATGGTCGCAGGAAGCGTCAGTTTCAGCAATTTGTCATAGAATACTTTCTTGTTCATTTCAGCAGCTCCCGAACAGGATACATTATTTTCAGACGCTGTGCTTCGTTCGCCGCAAAACCGAATTTCTCATAGAACGGGATCTTGTCGGGCATCGCACAAAGCTCTACGAAGATTTCGGTGTTAGGGATGCCGTTTTCTCCAACAAAACGCAAAAGCTCCTGTATCATCATCCGACCGACACCTTTGCCCTGATATTCGGGACGAACGACCACATCTTTGATATTATAGCAAAGTCCCTTGTCACCGATCATTCTCGACATCGCGATCAGCTGCTCCCCGTCATAGACGGAAATGCGAAACAGCGTATTCGACATGGCAAGTTCGATCTGTTCGTAATTCGGCGCATCGCCCCAGACTGTTTCCCAGAGTTCGGTGAATTCTGCCGCAGTCAGTTCGTTATATTTCAAAGTCCATTTGTTCATTGATATATCCTCCCAAAAAGGCTTTCGACAGCTTTTATTGTATCATATTCCAACAAAAAAAGCAATAGCCGGTGCCGCTTGACATCCGGCCGTTCCGATGATATAATGATTATATTCTCAGCAAATACGAAGCTTTTTCTATGCTATTCATTCAACAGTACGGTATTTCTTCTCAAAAAAATATCGGTTTCCCTGCACCGATTCAGAAACGAAAAACGACTATATGGTGAGAGAACTCTCACGCAAAACGAAAGGTGGTGGACGAAATGGAGGATTCAGAACTTCTGAACCTGCTGACGGCACACGACAAAGATGCTCTCACACATCTTACAGCACAGTACGGCGACAGCGGCAAGAAGATCGCCGCAAATATTCTCGGCAATGCGCAGGACGCGGAAGAAGTCTGGAATGACGCACTCATGGAACTCTGGAATACGATTCCCCCACAGCGTCCGCAAAGCCTGTTTGCCTATCTCGCCGTATTGATCCGCAACATGGCATATGACAAATGCCGTGCAAAAACGCGCAAAAAGCGTTTCGGGGAACAGGTCAGGCTCGCGCTTGACGAATTGTCAGAATGTATCCCCTCGAACTTTGACGTTGAGGCACAGTCAGACGCCAAGCTGATACAGCGTGCGGTCAACGATTTTCTTGCCGTACAGCCAAAAGCGGTGCGAATTCTGTTTATACAGCGGTACTGGGCAATGATGTCCGCCGCCGACATTGCACGCAAATACGGCATGAACGAAAATACGGTCAGAAGCACCCTGCGCCGCACCTGTGAACGGCTGCGGACGTATCTCGAAAAGGAGGGTTATCTATGAAACAACATCTGAACGGCACACCATCTGCCGAACAGGCAAAAGGCTTCCTCGACGGCATTTCTAAGGACTATATCGCGGAACTTTCAGAGCCGCAGATCAATTTGGCAGAGCTGGAAGATTCCCCGTCTGCCGCAGAGGTGTTCGCTTCCCATGCGGACAAAACGACAAAACCCGAAAAGAAAATGAGCCGAATCACCCGAACCGTTACCGCAGTCGGCGGCATTGCCGCATCTCTGCTGCTGGTGTTCGGCATCGGTACCATGCTGCACGAAACCTCACCGAGCAATGGGCTATCCGCAGAAACCAACAGTACGGATACAACCGCCGCACAGGACAACAATCCGTCTGCGGATGCTGACCAGCCAAATGCTGCGCTCGTATCCGATGACACGGACAACATCACCGAGGACATGGACGGCAGTCTGCAAACACAAGTCTCAAACGGATTTGTCGGTTCGGAAAGTATTTCCACCGCCGCCGACAACACGCCGCAAACCACAAAAGCATACCTTTCCACCATGCAAACCACATCGGGTAAAAATGGCACGACCAAAACGACCACGACCACAGGCATCTGCTCCGATCCGAAAATGTCTGCATCCGCAACAACCATCAGCGGAAATACACGCAAGCACACCAGCATTCTCACATTGGATACGGTCAAGCAAATCATCTCCGCAAGCGGCAGCTTTCGGGAAATGTATGAAACCATTCTTGCGTATCAGCTCCCGTCTGATACCTACGGTTCGGGTGTCACCCTCCTGCGGTTCGATCTGAATACCGACACACAGGAATATGTTGTGATCTGTTTGGAAATGGAGTCGATCGACTACTGTATCGGCAAGGAATATCAGACGCTCTACCAGCCCAACCGAAAGAACGATCAGCAGGCGGACAAACAACTGAATATCGGTCTGGAAAGCTATCTGCGCGACTGCGGATACACCGACGCAGAGATCACAAAGATGAAATCCGCAAAGATCGACATTTCTACACGCGGTCCGCAGATCGCTGTCGGATTCATCACATACTACGAAAACCATCAGCCGTTCAATTATGAGAAAATCGAATGCTTCTATAACACTGAAACGACACAGTATCTCGGAAAGCAGATGCATTCGTTTCTGAGCAGTGATCCTCTGCCGCAGCATATGACGTTTGCAGAAGAACCGTCTATAGTGGAATCCCCTGATGCGAGCAGCAAGGTGGTCGTCCATATTGAAGATGGATACGAGTTTACCGACACATATCCTCTTTACAAGATGGTGTTCCAGACCACAAACCGTGATGATATTCAGATGGAATGGGGTGTCAACAGCGGACAGGGACACGTCATGTATCTGGGCGACCTGGACAGCGATTTTCTTTGGACTTACGACGATTTGAAGCATTACTATGAAGTCGTTGTCGAACACGATGACTCCCATATCGGCGTACTCGGACGAGAAGTCATTTCTGTGGATTACATCCCGCAGCAAGAGGTCGTCGGGAAACTGCCCATGCCTGAGCACATCATGCGGAAACTCTGCGACACCCTTGCAGGCAGAACAAACGGTATTCTCTGAAACAATACGGCACTGCTCCATTCATGGGCGGTGCCGTTTCTGTATATACAAAAGAAAAACCTGCCGACTGTACGTCAGCAGGTTTTTTGGATAATAGGGAATTCTCACGGTTCTACGGTATACATCTCCGCCGCATTTTCCTTGGTCGCAAACTCGTTGACCTGTGTCACACGCACACGCATGACTCTGGCACCGAGGGTAATGGCAATCACATCATCGACCTTGACATCGTATGATGCGCGGGCGACCTTTCCGTTGACCTCGACCTTGCCTGCATCACAGGCTTCGTTCGCAACGGTACGGCGTTTTACAAGCCGCGAAACCTTGAGGTACTTGTCAAGCCGCATCTTATTTGTTGACAGCTTCCTTCAGATTTTTGGAAGCGCGGAATGCAGGTGCCTTCTTTGCAGGAGTCACCATCGGCTTGCCGGTACGCGGATTCTTGGTTTCCTTTTCCTTGCGCTCGTGGATCTCAAAGGTTCCGAAACCGGTCAGGTGAACCTTTTCACCGGCGATCAGGGAATCAATCAGAACAGATGTGACAAGGTTCAGAGCCTCGTCAGCTTCTTTTCTTGTGCAGCGGCCCTTCTGAGCCAGAGCGGTAATGAGTTCGATTTTGGTCATTTCGTACATCCTCCACATAGATATTGTTTTTCTTTGCATATATTCAGGCAGTCCCAAACAGACCGCATGATGCCGTATATAAAAACTACTCCGAAGCCTTCGCTTTCGCCCAGTAGGTGTCCAGAACATCCAGCGAAAGATTCGGCATATCCTTGCCGTCCGCAGAAACCAGCTGCTCGGTTTTTTCAAATCGGCGCAGGAATTTCTCAGAGGAGGCTCTCAGCGCGGTTTCCGCGTCGATGCCCAGCTTTCTTGCAACATTGACTACGGAGAACAGCAAATCACCCAACTCCGCTTCCATCTGTGCCTTGTCGCCTGCATCCATTGCCTCGGCAAGTTCATTTGTTTCCGCAGGAATGCAGTCAAACGCTTCTTCTGCGCTCTCCCAGTCCATGCCTGCACGCCCTGCACGCTTTCCGAGCTTCTGCGCATACATGAGTGCGGGCAGAGCCTTCGAAACGCCTTTCAGCGTGTCGGTATAGGTTTCCTGCTCCTTGGTCTGCTTTTTGATGGCATCCCAGTTCTTCAGCACCTCGCCGCTGTCGGATACCGTCACATCACCGAAAACGTGCGGATGACGGACGATCAGCTTACGGCAAAGTTCATCGCAGATGTCATCGAACGAAAAATGTTCGAGTTCATCCTCGATCTCGCAATGGAACACGACCTGCAGCAGCACATCGCCCAATTCTTCGCGCATCATCGGGACACTCTCAGCGTCGATCGCCTCGATTGCCTCGTAGCATTCTTCCAGAAAATCGGCGCGGATGCTTGCGTGTGTCTGTTCCTTATCCCACGGACAGCCGTTTTCGCTCCGCAGGATCTTCATTACCTGCAAAAGTTCTCCGATGCCGTAATGCGGCAGATCGCGGAGTGCTTCTGTGGATAAAACTTCATTGCTCACGATAATATCTTACCTCATTTTTTACGAAAATGCAAGCTTTTTTCTGCTTTTTAAACAGATTTTCATATTCTGTCAAAAAAGCAGTTTGTTTTCACGGCGTTCCTGTCATTTCTCACAAAGTCAAAGCCATGAAAAACTGCATAAATGCTAAATAATGCACTTATTTGCGGTCGATAAATCCGACTCTGCGATAGACCTTGCTGAGAATCGGGCGCGTCAGACGATATGCCTGTTCACTGCCTGCATCGATGCAGGCATTCAGGTATGCCTTATCTGCGGAAAGGCGCGCAAATTCATCACGAACGGGTGCGAGATGGTCAGCAACAGCCTCACCGACAGCGGTCTTGAAATCGCCGTAGCCCTTGCCTGCGAATTCTGCCGTGATCTCGTCCATTGTTTTGCCCGTAACACAGCCGTAAATGGTCATCAGATTGTTGATGCCGTCCTTACCCTCACGATAGCAGACCTCTGCATCCGAATCAGTCACAGCGCGGCGGAATTTCCGCAAAATCGTGTCTTTATCATCGAGAATATAGACACAGCCGTTGACATTTTCATCCGACTTGGACATCTTCTTCATCGGATCCTGCAAGGACATGACCTTTGCACCTGCGGGCGAAATATAGGGTTCGGGAACGGTAAATGTTTCGCCGTAGCGCTGATTGAAGCGAATCGCAACATTGCGTGCGAGTTCCAGATGCTGTTTCTGGTCTGCGCCGATCGGCACAAGATCCGCGTTGTATGCGAGAATATCCGCCGCCATCAGCACAGGATATGTAAACAGACCTGCATTGATATTGTCGGCGTGGCGTGCGCTCTTGTCCTTGAACTGCGTCATACGGTTCAGTTCGCCGAACATGGTCGAGCAGGACAGAACCCAGCTCAGATCCGCATGGTGCGGATTGCGGCTCTGGACAAATGCAACACTCTGCTTCGGATCAATGCCGCAGGCAAGCATCATTGCATAGCAGCGCATGGTGTTTGCGCGGAGATCCGCAGGTTTCTGCATGACCGTAATCGCGTGCAGGTCAACGATGCAGTAGATGCACTCATAGTCCTGCTGGAGCTGTCCCCAGTTGCGGATCGCTCCGATATAGTTGCCCAGCGTAAAGACACCTGTCGGCTGAATGCCGCTGAAAATACGCTGTTTCTTTGTTTCCTGTTGTTCAGACATTTTGTCCTGTTCCTTTCGTCCGTCAGACATTGCCGCCGTTTGCTGCCTTGTCTTTCATCTGTGCCTGATGCAGTTCGTTCATGACGCGCTGATAGAGATTCATCAGAATGCGCTGTTTCTGGTCCTGATTTGCAGATGTGGAATCCAGTTCCAGCTTATAAACACCACCTGTGGTCAGGATGTAGACGAAATGGGTTCTGCCTGCCGGAAGCGGATACGAAGTGACCTTCTGCGCATCATCCAGATAGTTTGCGATATTGGAAACAAACACGCGCGTTGCCTGAACAACACCCGGATAACGCTGTGCAGCACCGGAATAATCGTTGCCGTTGCTGAAATAGAGGTTTGCAGCACCGTTGACAAAGCAAGCCATTGTTGTAATGAAATTCGCTGCCATCGGCATATCAATAATCACACCATAGATGGTATTTTTGGTCATAAACTGGGTAAAATTAGACGGAGAAATGCGGAGAGCCTGATTTCTGGTCACAAGATAATTTTTCGCAACCGGAGCGCGGCTGATAGAATTCGAAATTGCCATGGATTGAATCTTCCTTTCAAATGCTGTAATGATACGCAGAACGGAGTTCGTCTGCGGACTTCACTATTATAACACATATTTTCCGAATTTGCAACATATTTTTGAGTATTCACCGTGATTTTTTTGTCAGACAATTATTTTTTCCGATCCCGTAAGGAGGAGAACGTCATTTGAAACGACAATCTGTGCTTGGCGGCTCGCTGCTGCTGATGGCTTCTGCCGCCGCCGCAAAGCTGCTCGGCGCGGTATTCCGCATTCCCCTGACCGCCATGCTCGGCGGAGAGGGTATGGGTTATTTTTCCAGCGCATACGGACTTTTTCTGCCTATCTTCTCGCTGTCCGTCACAGGCATGAACACCGCAGTCGCCGCGCTCACCGCAAGACTGCTCTCCGCAAATGAAGAATCCGCCGCATGGGTACTCTACCGCAAAAGTCTGCGTCTGTTCTCGTTGTTCGGACTGCTCGGCAGTCTGCTGCTGTTTCTCGCTGCAAAGCCGCTGTGCATTCGGTTTCTCCACAATTCGGGTGCGGTGTTGGCTGTACAATGTTTCGCACCTGCTGTATTTTTCTGCTGTATCAATGCGGTACTCCGCGGTGTGTGGGAGGGCAGACAGGATATGTGTCCGACCGCTTTTTCACAGTTTCTGGAAAGTGCGGCAAGGCTCGGGTTCGGACTGTTTCTCTGCCGTTTCGTGCTGACACATCCGAATATTCTCCCGTCCAATCACTACTCACAGCCGCAGATTGCCGCCGCCGCCGCGATTCTCGGCGTGACGCTCTCGACTGCCGCAGGAACACTTCTGCTCTGCCTTTTTCGGCTGCCAAAGCATCCCGAATCCGCCCCCGCACAGACCGACAGCCGTCCCATTATGCAGGCGCTTCTGAAACTTCTCCTGCCGATTTCCGCCGCCGCACTCGTAACCAATCTCACCTCGATCGTTGACCTTGCAACGGGAATGCGTGGCTTGGAGCAGATGATTTCACGCACACCTTCTGCATTTTCAGAGTTCTCGTCCGCTGAACAGGCAGCCAACTATCTATATGGTGCATTTTCAGGAATGTCCGTGACGATCTTCAATCTGATCCCGTCCATGATCAATATGCTCGGAAAAGGCGTATTACCTGCGTTTGCATCCAACTATTCCGCAGGAGATGCACGCGGAATGTCCGCAAACGCCGCATCCGCTTTGCAGGCGGCGGCGTTGCTGGCTGTCCCGTCAGGACTCGGCATTTTCGCCCTTTCTGCGCCGATTCTCACCCTGCTGTTCCCATCGCGTCCTGCGGAGATCGCCGCTGCCGCACCGCCGCTGATGCTGCTGGGACTGGCAGTCATCCCCCTCGCCCTCAGCATTCCCTTGATGAGTATGCTGCAAGCCGCAGACGCCGCAGGACAGAGCGCATTTGCGACATTTTTGGGTGCTTTGACAAAGCTGCTCTGCAACCTCCTGCTGATTCCGCGTATCGGACTGATGGGCATGGCGGTCTCAACGCTGATCTGCTATACAGTAATACTCATCCGCGCTGCTGTCATATTCCGCAGAAAAACAGGCATTTCCGCAAGCCTTTCCGTGGTCTGCCGCAAGCCTGCCCTTTCAGGCTGTGCCTGTGCAGTCGCCGCCGCTTCTGCGTATCCCCTGCTGATGCGTTATTTTCCGCAGTCGGTTTCGCTCCTTTGTGCGGTCGCGGTCGGCGGCGGTGTGTACCTGCTTTGTCTGTGGTGTCTGCGCGTACAGCTTCGTCCTGCCGCATAAAAAAGCAGACACGGGATTCATTCCGCATCTGCTTGATCTTTTGGTTTTGTCGGCTGTTTTTTGGATGGTCTGAGCCTTGACCAGAGAATAATAATGATCTGTGAGGGAATGCCGATATAGAAAATCTTCCAGCAGTTATATTTCAGAAAAGACAAATAAATGCTCAGCAAAATCAGCCACATCAGCACAGAAATAATCACATAATTCGTGCGGCGGTTGAACCAGATGGAATTGAACACCAGCACAACGATCGCCGTCAGCGGCAGAGCATACAGGAACATGAACGGTGAGATCTTGAAACTCGGCGCAAACGTATCCAGCGACACAAATGCGATCGTGGCGATCAGCCAGACCAGCAAGCCTGACAGCGCAGTCACAACCACTCTTGTCCGTAAGGTCGGTTTTCCGTGCGGAGCGTCCATCTGTTCGGGTTCCGCTTGGAGCATTTCTTCAGCCGCCGTTTCTGCTGAACGCTGTGCGCGTTCCTCCGCGCTCGTCACAAGGTCATCCAACGTCACATGGTAAAGGTCTGCGATCTGTTTCAGAACAGCCAGGTCGGGCAGCGATTCGCCGCGTTCCCATTTGGATACCGCTTTATCAGAATAGTGCAGCAATTCTGCAAGCTGAAGCTGGGTATAGTGATGCGATTTTCGCATCTCGGTCAGATTTTCAGCAACCGTTCGTTTGAGTTCCTCCAAACAGGCGCCTCCTTCCATGTAATTTTTTCTATTATACCATACTTTTCAAAAGAATGCAAGTACGAATTTCTAGAAACTCTACCGGCAGTAGAATTGTCATTTTTTGGACTCTACCGCATCTCTACGTGTAGTTTCCATGCACTTCGCAACAGTATCGTGACTTTTCTTCCGCATGATAGTATAATAAAGGCAAGACAAAAAAATCTCTTTGCAAAGGAGTACCGCTATGATACAAAACTATACGATAATTACTGACAGCGCGTGCGATCTGGCACCTGAAATGCTTGACAGACTGGGTGTACTTTCCATTTCGCTGAACGTCTTTTTGAAAGATTCGCCTGCCGTCCCCTGCACCCTGCACGGAAAAGAATTTTTTCAGGCTCTCCGTGACGGACAGGCAGTCTGCACCTCCGCCGCAAACCTCTCCGCATTTCGGGAGATGTTTGCCAAAGTACTTTCGGAGGGCAAAGACCTCCTGTACCTTTCCTTTTCCTCTGCGCTGAGCTGTATGCACGCGACTGCACGCATCGCCGCGGAAGAATTGCAGGAAGAATATCCCGACAGAACCATCCGCATTGTCGATACGCTCTGTGCGTGTCTGGGACAGGGTTTGCTTGTGTACTACGCGGCCCAACAGAAAGAACGCGGCCTTTCGCTGGATGACCTCACAAAAGATGTCACCGCTCAGCGTCTGCATACTGTCCATTGGTTCACGGTCGATGATCTGATGTTCCTGCGGCGCGGCGGTAGAATCGGCAATCTTTCCGCAATGGCAGGTACACTGCTCGGCATTAAGCCTGTTATGTATATGAACAGCGAGGGAAAACTCGCCCTTCACAGCAAGGTGCGCGGCAGAAAAAATGCCGTTCTTGCCCTTGCTAAGCATTTCGGAGAGGAATGTCTGAACCCGAAAGACACCGTTTTTATCGCACACGCAGATGCCGCAGAGGATGCGGAATTCCTGAAAGAAACCCTGCAAAAGGACTACGGAGTTGTCAGCGTCATCATCGGAGAAATTGGTGCAGTCATCGGAGCACATTGCGGTCCGGGAACGATTTCAGTCTACTATTTTGCGGAGCATAGAGAGGGGTAGGGTTTTGTGGGGACATTGTCCCTTTGGAATCCCATTTTAGCGCGAATGATAGCATTGAAAGGGCGGAGAGAGAATTCTCCGCCTTTTTATGTGTGGATACGCGAAGCGAATCAAAAGTTTTGGTCAAGCCTTTTCAAAAGCTTGCGGGTTCTTAGGGCAGAGCCCTAAGTCGCGCTCCGCAGAGCGCGAAACACCCCCTCCTTCCCAAAGATCAGGAGGGGGCTTGGGGGAACCCTATCAAGGGGTTCCCCCATATTTTTCTATACAAAAAAATCCTTATTGCAAGCAATAAGGATTTTGTGAGGGTGGGTAAAGGGATTCGAACCCTTGGTCTTCGGGACCACAATCCGACGCTTTAACCAACTAAGCTATACCCACCATATCTATGCGGAGAAAAATCTCCGATTTGTAAGCAATAACGCGCCTTATTGGATTCGAACCAATGGCTTACTGCTTAGAAGGCAGTTACTCTATCCAGCTGAGTTAAAGGCGCACACAATGGAGCGAGTGATGGGAATCGAACCCACGTAACCAGCTTGGAAGGCTGGAATTCTACCATTGAACTACACTCGCATTTCATAGCGGCAGTTCGGTATTTCCTTAGCACCGCATGAAATATTATATCAGATATTGTACCGTTTGTCAAGAGGAAAATCTATTTTTTCCAAAATTTTCCAATAAACCGTCCCTTTTCAGAGAGGTATTGGAAAATGAAACTGCTTTGGCAGATTTTTTTGGACTATTTGCCATAGGGATTTGGTGGCGTGCGATACATACTATATATAGTATCGCACGCCGCTGATATTTGTTGTCAGACTGCCTCGTGGAAGGTTCGCATAATGACTTCACGCTGCTGTTCGCGCGACAGCTTGCAGAAGTTCACCGCGTAACCCGAAACACGAATCGTCAGGTTCGGATAATCCTCGGGGTGTTCATAGGCTTTCAGCAGGGTTTCACGGTTCATCACGTTGACATTGATGTGGTGTGCAGCGTTCAGGAAATAGCCGTCCAGAATGTTGACCAGATTCGAGATACGCTCCTCCTCGCTCTTGCCGAGTGCATCAGGCGTGATTGAAAACGTGTTGGAAATGCCGTCCATGCAGGCGGAATAGGAAAGCTTCGAAACGGAATTGAGCGATGCCAAAGCACCGTTCTGCTCGCGGTTGTGCATCGGATTCGCGCCGGGTGCAAACGGTTCGCCTTTCTTTCTGCCGTCGGGGGTAGAACCTGTTTTCTTGCCGTACATGACATTCGAAGTGATCGTCAGGACAGAGAGCGTATGCTGTGCGCCGCGGTAAGCAGGTGTCTTTTTCAGCTCGTCGATGAATTCGTGTGTCATATTCTGTGCGATGGTGTCAGCACGGTCGTCGTCGTTGCCGTACTTCGGGAAGTCGCCCTCGGTTTCGAAGTCAACGATCAGTCCGTTTTCATCACGGATCGGCTTGACCTTTGCATACTTAATGGCAGAAAGCGAGTCGGTAATGACCGACAGACCAGCCACACCGAACGCCATCAGACGCTCCACATTGGTGTCATGGAGTGCCATCTGCGTCTTTTCATAGGCATACTTGTCGTGCATATAGTGAATAACATTCATCGTATTGACGTACAAATTGCAGAGCCATGCGCGATAGATCTTAAACCGCTCCATGACCTTGTTGTAGTCAAGATATTCATCATCCATCGGTGCCATCTGCGGACCGACCTGTGTACCGAACACATTGTCCGTACCGCCGTTGATCGCCAGCAGCAGCAGCTTTGCAAGGTTCGCTCTTGCACCGAAAAACTGCATCTGCTTGCCGACTTTCATCGCGGACACACAGCACGCGATCGCATAGTCGTCACCAAAGCGCGGACGCATCAGGTCGTCATTTTCGTACTGGATAGAATCCGTATCTGCGGAGACCTTTGCGCAGAACCGCTTGAAGCCCTCAGGCAGACGCTTGCTCCAGAGAATCGTCAGATTCGGTTCGGGTGCGCTGCCAAGTGTATATAAGGTATTCAGCACACGGAAACTGGATTTTGTGACAAGGGTACGGTTGTTTTCGCCCATACCGCCGACACTTTCCGTGATCCACATCGGATCGCCGCCGAACAGTTCGTTGTATTCGGGAGTGCGGAGATGCCGTGCCATGCGAAGCTTCATGACAAACTGGTCAAACAGTTCCTGTGCGCCTGTTTCATCCAGCAGACCGTTTTTCATATCGCGCTCGATGTAGATGTCAAAGAATGTGGAGGTTCTGCCGAGCGACATTGCCGCACCGTTCTGCTCCTTGTTCGTTGCGAGGTATGCGAAATACGTCCACTGCATCGCTTCCTGCGCGTTCTGTGCAGGTCTGCTGATGTCATAGCCGTACATCGCCGCCATTTCCTTCATTTTCTTGAGGAACGAGATCTGTTCGAACAGTTCTTCGGTCAGGCGGATGGATTCGGTGTCCATATTGCCCATGCCGATTTGCAGTTTGTCCTCCTGCTTTGCGGCGATCAGCGCATCAATGCCGTAGAGCGCAACTCTGCGGTAGTCACCGATGATTCTGCCTCTGCCATAAGCGTCAGGCAGACCCGTCAGAAGCGCACAATGCCGTGCCGCTTTCATTTCAGGCGTATACGCACGGAATACACCATCGTTGTGCGTGGTGCGGTATTTGAAATATTCTTCGATGGTATCAGAAAGCTGATAGCCGTATGCCGCACAGGCTTCTCTTGCCATGCGGATGCCGCCAAACGGATTGACGCCGCGTTTCAGCGGTGCATCCGTCTGCAAGCCGACAATGAGCTCATTTTCCTTGTCGAGATAGCCCGGTTTGTAATTGCATAGCGAGGAAACGGTGGTGGTATCAATATCCAGTACGCCGTCCTTGTCGCGCTCCTGCTGCTGCAAATCGCGCAGTTTCGCCATCAGACTGTTGGTTTTCTCCGTCGCCTGTGCCAGAAATCCTGCATCTCCCGTATAGGGCGTGTAGTTTGACTGGATAAATCCTCGGACATCAATGCTTGATTTCCAGTCGCCGTCCACAAAGCCGTTCCATTCCGAAAAATCCATACTCGCTTCCTCCTGAAAAATTTGAAATAAAAAAGGCAGTCCATGAGTCGTATGATACGCTCCTGACTGCCCAGACGGTCGGCATTTCGCAGGATGAACCTGCCCCAGTACCGCACCGTGTCGATTCACGTTCCGTCAGCGGTTACTGACAGATACTATTATAACACAGAGTTCACGGTTTGTCAATCATCGCGGCGGATTTTCCTGTCCGTAGAAACTGTGCAGGAAAAGACACTTTGTAATGACAATTCATCATTGACTTTTTAGCATTTTTCCAGTATTATATTAGATAGTGGGACAAGTATCGTGCAATGTGGAAAATATTATTGTGGCAAATGGTATTTTCTTGCGGCACTTCGCAATCCTGTCCCAGTATATCTTGCTGATATGCAAAAAGTATGCAATGTGACATAAACATGATACAATAAGTCATTGCTATTTCTTTCAGATTCAGTTAAGATAAGAGTAGCATAATGTGAAATAGAAGGAAGAAGGGGACCTTCTGATTCACGTGTGGCGGCGACAAGCAATTCTTTCTCACTTGCCGCAAAAGTGCTGACCAGTTTTTATACTTTGGAGGAGTATGAACATGAAAAAAATGAAACTTATTTCCGGCCTTATGGCAATGGCTATGGCTGCTATGTCTTTGACTTCAGTCGTAAGCGCTGCTGATGTGGCAATCAGCGCAGGCAATGCAACTGCAAAACCCGGCGACTCTTTCAAGGTCGATGTTTCCCTCGCTTCGCTTCCGTCGGGCGGCGTAAACTCGATTGAGTTCGCAATCGGCTATGATTCTTCTGTCCTTAACATCTCGAAGGTTTCTCTGACAAACGATACCGGCGCGGCTTCCAAGGAAGGCGACCTCGGTGATACCGTTTTCACAACCTATGATACAGGCAGCCAGTACATCGTTCTGTTCTCTACCGGTCTGGAAGAGGCTAACTACTGGGTCTCCAAGGAAGGTGCTTTTGTTACCGTTGAAGGTACCGTCGCAAGCGGCACCAAGGCAACCTCCAGCACTCTGAGCATCGAGCCTGTTACCCGTTCTGAATATCCGGAATCCGGCAAGAACAACAGCGCGATCGTCTGCGAAGCTGCAGGTACTGCTACCTCCTGCAAGGCTACCAATGGTACTATTACCATCCAGCAGCAGGAAGAAACCACTTCTAACAACAATCCTTCGACCGTTTCCAAGTGGGGCGATGCTGACTGCAACGGCGAAGTTGACATCTCTGACGTTATCTTCGTAAGCCGTGTTGCTGCTGAGGACAAGGAACTGTCCCTGAGCGCACAGGGCAAGCTGAATTCTGACTGCAACGCCGACAGCAAGATCAACGGTGCTGACTCCGTCATCATTCTCCAGCTTGTTGCTAAACTGCTCAACGAAAGCCAGATGCCTTACAAGGGCTAATTTCTGCGAATCAAAAATCCGCGTTGTTACTTGACAGCGCGGATTTTTTTCGTTTTCTGAAAAATTTTTGTCAGAGCCCTTGCATCTTGCCGAATTATGTGGTATAATAGTAAGGCTGTGAAATTACTGGGGAGGAAATCCCCGTATTATCGGAAAGGATGATTTGAGATGTATAATTCATTGATCGACACCATCGGCTACGTTAGCTCTGTGGATGCAGAGGTCGGCGCAGCAATGAACACCGAGCTTGCTCGTCAGAGAAGAAACCTTGAGCTGATCGCCAGCGAAAACATCGTTTCTCCTGCTGTTATGGCTGCTATGGGTTCTGTTCTGACCAACAAGTACGCTGAAGGCTATTCCGGCAAGCGTTACTACGGCGGCTGCGAATGCGTCGATGTCGTTGAGGACATTGCCATCGCTCGCGCAAAGGAACTGTTCGGCTGCCAGTTTGCAAACGTTCAGGCACACTCCGGTTCTCAGGCGAATACCGCTGTCTATTTTGCTCTGCTTCAGCCCGGCGATACCGTTCTCGGTATGAGCCTCGCACACGGCGGTCACCTCACCCACGGCTCTCCCGTCAACCTTTCCGGCAAATATTTCAACTTCATTTCCTATGGTCTGGGCGATGACGAACGCATCGACTACGACAAGGTAGAAGCTCTCGTAAAAGAAAACAATCCGAAGCTCATCGTTGCAGGTGCTTCTGCATATCCGCGTGCGATCGACTTCAAGCGTCTGGCTGACATTGCACACGCAAACGGCGCGCTCCTGATGGTCGATATGGCTCACATCGCAGGTCTGGTCGCTGCAGGTCTGCACCAGTCCCCGATCGGTCTGGCAGATGTCGTCACCACCACCACACACAAAACCCTGCGTGGTCCGCGTGGTGGCTTGATCCTCACCAACGACGAGGAAATCGCTAAGAAGATCAACAAGGCAATCTTCCCCGGCATCCAGGGAGGTCCTCTGATGCACGTCATCGCTGCAAAGGCTGTCTGCTTCGGCGAGGCTCTGAAGCCTGAGTTCAAGGCTTATCAGCAGCAGGTCGTTGACAATGCACAGGCTCTCGCAAAAGGCTTGCTGGCACGCGGTTTTGACCTTGTTTCCGGCGGTACTGACAACCACCTCATGCTCGTTGACCTCCGTCCTGTTCACATCACAGGTAAGGAACTCGAGCACCGTCTGGATGAGGTTTACATCACCGTCAATAAGAACGCGATCCCCAACGATCCTGAGAAGCCGTCCATCACCAGCGGTATCCGTGTCGGTACACCTGCCGTCACCAGCCGTGGTCTGCTGACCGAGGATATGGACAAAATCGCAGAATTTATGTATCTCTGCGCAACCGATTTCGAAAACAAGGCAGATGCAATCCGTGAAGGTGTCTGCGAGATCTGCAAAAAGTATCCGCTCTACGAATAATTCGTAAAACATCGTATCATCTTACAAAAGCAGGGCCATTACCGCCCTGCTTTTGCTGTGTCATTGACAAAAGGAGTCGAATTTCAAATGGAATTCAATGTCATGAATATTCTGCTCGACTGCGGTATCATCCTGCTGGCGACAAAAGCACTCGGTATGCTGACGCGAAAACTCGGTCTGCCGCAGGTCGTCGGCATGATTCTTGCAGGCTTGCTGATCGGCCCTGCGTTTTTTGTCCATTGCTCCGCATTTCACGGGCTGATCCATCCATCAGCCGCGGAAATGAACGTCCTGCAAAGCTTTTCGCAGATCGGCGTGGTATTCATTCTCTTTTCCAGCGGTCTGGAAACCGATTTTCGTGAAATGAAACGCAGCGGCATCGCCGCGACTGCCATTGCCCTCGCAGGTGTGTTTGTTCCGATTGCCCTCGGCACAGGTGCGGCACTCCTCTTTATGGGCGGTTTCTCTGCGGTAAAAGACCACAATCTGCTCCTGAATGCGTTGTTTGTCGGATGTATTCTCTCTGCGACCAGCGTGGGCATTACCGTTGAAACGCTCCGTGAACTCGGAAAGCTGAAAACCAAAATCGGTACAACTGTTCTGAGTGCCGCCATCATCGACGATGTCATCGGCATTGTTGTCCTGAGTATCATTACCGGGCTTGGCGGCGAGGGCAGCATCGGCAAAACCTGCCTTCATGTCCTCGGATTTTTCGTGTTTACCATCGGTGCAGGACTTCTTCTCCGCAAGGCGTTTGGTGCGCTGGTACGTATTTATCCGCATAAACGCCGCACCAGTATTTTCGCACTTTCCATGTGTCTGCTGTTTGCGTACTGTGCAGAGGAATTCTTCGGCATTGCCGCAATTACGGGCGCATATATGGCAGGACTGATGCTTTCGGGACTCGGCGACAGCCATTTTGTTGACCGAAAAGTCATCGTTAGCGGCTATATGCTCTTTACGCCGATGTTCTTCGCATATATCGGTATCAGCGCAGATTTCAGCAATTTTGTCCCAAGCAGTCTGCTGTTTGTGCTGGCATTTGTTGCGGTGGGCATTCTCGGAAAGATCCTCGGATGCAGCGCCGTTGCAAGATGTTTCCGTTACAGCCGCCGTGAATCCCTGACCGCAGGCTGCGGCATGATCGCACGCGGTGAGGTCGCCCTCGCTGTCTATGCGACAGGCAGCGGTATGATCGCATACAAAAACGGGGTGCTTGTGGGCATAGATCCCCTTGTTGCAACGATTTTCCTGATTATCTGCACTTCGATCCTCTGCCCGATCCTGCTGAAACTCGTATTCCGCGGACAAACTACGGTCGATGTGCAAACAGAGGCTCGTACCGCAACGATTTCCTCGGAGGCACAGGAAAAACTGC
>JAKSPL010000015.1 GCA_024404815.1 Oscillospiraceae bacterium | reverse complement strand
ATTCAGGTCTGGATGTGGTTCGGCAACACCATGATCATGCTGATGTCCGGTATTCAGGGTATCAACGAGTCCCTCTTTGAGGCGGCTGAGATCGACGGTGCGAACTCCAGACAGACTTTCTGGAAGATCACCTTCCCGCTGCTGAAATCCATTATGGTCTATACGCTGCTCACCTCCATGATCGGTGGTTTGCAGATGTTCGATATCCCGTATATGTTCCATACCGGTTCCACGCTGAATGACTACATCAAGACGCTCGCAGTATTCATCTACGAGAAGTTCCACAAGGACTATATGTCCCCGAGCTACGGCTATTCTGCTGCTGCTTCCGTTCTCCTGTTCATCATCACGAGTATCCTCGGCGCATTGGTATTCTATGTCCAGCGCGATAAGGATGCGATTGAGATCAACAAGAAGAAAAAGGCTGCCCGCAAAGATGCGAAACGCAGAGCAGCGAAGGGAGGTCTGGGCTTATGAGCAAAAAGGTAACATATGCCGGTGAAGGTTCCACCAGCTTCCAGACAAAGGTTTTGGTCAAGTCAACGCTGATCTACATTGCGCTGATTCTTCTGACACTCATTTGCCTTGTGCCGATTTGGATTCTGATCGTTAACTCGACACGTCAGCACAACGACATCATCAGTGGTGTTTCGCTGATTCCGGGTACGAATTTCTTCCAGAACCTGAATACCTTGAAAACAAACTCGCTGTACAATACGTTCTATCATCCGCTGGTTGGTATGCGTAACAGCCTGATCATTGCAGGTTCCTGCTGTGCGCTGACCGTATTTTTCTCCGGTCTGACAGCATATGGTCTTGTCGTATATGATTTCAAGGCAAAGGGTCCGATGTTCACGTTTATCCTCGCTGTTATGATGGTTCCTTCGCAGGTTACTGCCGTAGGTTTCATGAAGATGCTGGTTTCTCTGGGTCTGCTTGATAACTACATCCCGCTGATCGTTCCGTCTATCGCAGCGCCGGCTATCGTGTTCTTCATGCGACAGTATATGCTGTCCTCGTTCCCGCTCGATATTATCGAAGCAGCTCGAATCGACGGCTCCAGCGAATTCCGCACCTTCCTGACGATCTCCATTCCGATGATGAAGCCTGCATTCGCCGTTCAGGCAATCTTCGCTTTCATCGGTAAGTGGAACGATTACTACAACCAGTCTCTGGTATTGGTTTCCACGAAGCCAAACCAGATTACAATGCCGATGATGGTTCAGAAAGTTCTGTCGATCGACAGAAACGCTGACTACGGTGCAAACTACACCGCAATCACCCTGTCCATCATCCCCGTTGTTGTCATCTATGTTGTTCTGTCCAAGTTCATCATTGGCGGCGTTGCTGCCGGCGGTGTCAAGGAATAATTTCCTCGGACAGTTTACATCAAAGACAAAAGCACGGTGTTCCAAACAGCACCGTGCTTTTCTTTTGGAGGAATTATGGACTTCGGTCACGAACGATTCGAACAGGCACGCCTTGCCGCAGAGTACGATATGGGCTGTAAAGGCATCGGTACGATGCGGGAAAAATCGCTGCATCTCGTATTGAAACACTACTTCGCGCCCGATACTGCCTGCCATGAACTGCCTGTCGGCGGATTCATAGCGGATGCGGTGACAGAGGAAGGCGTTGTGGAGATTCAGACCAGAAATCTGTCACGCCTACGGGAAAAACTGCGTGCGTTTCTGGAAGTCTGCAATGTGACAGTCGTGTATCCGATCGCATCGACAAAGTGGCTGTATACTGTGGACGAGAACGGAGAACTGCTCGGGAAGCGGAAATCTCCGAAGCACGACACAATTTTTACACAGATGCGCGATATTTATTCTCTGCGTGACTTTACTGCGGACACGCGGTTTCGGCTGCGGATCGTAGAACTGGAACTCGCGGAGTATCGGATCCAATCGGACAAACCACGGCGAAAATTTCATGGGAACTACGAAAAACTCGACCGTGTTCCGCTGGATATTCAGAATATCGTGACATTGGAATCGCCGGCTGACTGGCTGTCGCTGCTGCCGTCTGATTTACCGCAGACGTTCAGCGTTCGGGAGGCGGCAAAGTACAGCGGCGAATCGGAATCGAATATACGGATGCTGTTGAAACTGTTAGAACAGATGAACGCTGCCGAACAATGTGAAAAACAAGGGAATGCAGTCGTTTGGAGAATCGCCGAACCGTTTCGCGCATCTGTCCTCGACACCATCGGGGGTTGACTTCGAGGCTGCTGCCGCATTGGGTATCCCGACGATTCAGGCACTGTCGCTTCCTGCCAAAACGGCACCTGTGACCGCAGGAGAAATCGTTGCGGAAACGGTGCTTGCAATGTGCGGAGGGGGTGATGCAGATGCCTGAGCGCCTTTTGGAGGGGTGTCAGCTTGGCTTTGCGATGTGTGGTTCGTTTTGTTCCGCGCAGAAAGCATTCGCCGCCGCACAAGCTTGTGTTGCAGAGGGAGCACAGCTGTTGCCGATCGTATCCGAGCATTTTGCCGGTATCCGCTCGCGGTTCGGTACACCCGAACAATTCCTCGAAACCCTTTCCATGCTTGGGGATGGCAGGCTCATTTCCACGATTGCGGATGCTGAGCCGATCGGACCGAAGCATATGACCGACGCGCTTGCGGTGTGTCCGTGTACGGGAAATCTGCTCGCAAAACTTGCCTGCGGAATCACCGACAACACCGTGACGATGGCTGTGAAATCCCATCTGCGCGGCGGAAAACCTGTGGTTCTCTGCGTGGCGACGAACGATGGTTTGTCTGCTTCCGCAAAGAACATTGGAGAATTGTTAAATCGGAAACACTATTTTTTTGTCCCGTTTGGGCAAGATTCGCCCGATATGAAGCCGAATTCTTTGGTTTCAGATTTTACACAGCTTCCGCAAACAATCGCGGAGGCACTGCAATGCAAACAAATTCAGCCGCTGCTTTTGCGCGGTAAAACAAAATAATTATACTGCCTGTAATATCTTAAAAGCGGTATGTATTAGACAAAAACCTCGCACCTTCGAAAAATTCAGGAATATCTTGTAAATAACTTAAATAATGAATAGCAAAAGTGATAATTTTAGTTATGCGATAATGTTCTTTTGATGCAGAATGGATACAACTTAAAGGGATGTTTTTATAAATACTAAAAATATTTTGGTGAAAATTCTGCAAATTTACAGAAACTAAATACTACGTTCATATATTATTCACATCTTCTGGTTATAATATAATTGACACGGATAGGTATCAACTTTCAACCGAAAACTTAAACAAATATAGGATACCGAGCGTGTGGGGGTTAATTCAAAGAAAGGCGTGTTTTATTATGGAAACGAAAGGCATTAGCAAACTCGATCTGAAGCGCAGAAACCGGAAACAGATTCTGCGCGTCATCCGTGAAAACGGACCGACATCCCGTGTTGACATCGCAGCAAAACTCGCTTTGACGCGGGCTGCTGTGACGATCATCACAAATGAGATGATCGCGCAAGGTGTTTTGGAGGAGCTGGGCGAGGCACCCATCGACTACGAACATCTCCAGAAAGGTCGCCGCAAAATCCTCATCGGTATCAATGCAAACTACAAGTTTGTGCTCGGTGCAATGATCAATGAGAACAATATTTCCGTTGGTCTTTCCACTATCGACGGCGAGATCCTCGACAAAGAGCTTCTGAACATCAACGCGAAAACAGATCAGCAGGACATCATCTCATTTATCGCAAATACCTGCCACAAAATGATGAAGAACAGCAACCTGACCAGCAAGCAGGTGCTCGGTCTCGGTATCGGTGTTGTACCGACGCGCTGGGAGCAGATGCGTGCAGAGGTCGAAAACGGCAAGCTCAGCTTCTCCAAGCTGCGGTTTATGATGGAGCTGGAACTGAATATCCATGTTGAATGTGCAAATGCAGTTGGTCTGTACGCACTCGCTAATCTGGAATTCACAGACGGCCCGCGCCAGAATCTTGTACTGCTGCATTCCGGTGCACAATACAACTGCGCGGTCATTACCGACAACGACTTGCAGGCTGATTATGAGATCCATTCCGATAACATCGAAAAGTGCATCGTCCGCAGAAACGGCAGAAAAGCACCGGGCTTCCCCGATGGCTCGATCTATGCGGAACTGACACCGACCGTATTCGAAAGCCGCGTCAAGGAGATCTTCTCTGAGGATCAGACCCCCATTCTCTATAAGGCTTGCGACTGCAAATGGTCGAATTTCGATTTCAAGAAAGCGAAGTATTCCTACGAAGAAGGTGACAAGGGCGTTGTCACCATTATGAACGATATGCTGGATATGCTTGCAATTGCGATTTATAACCTCGCAGTTACGCATTTCTCCAACCGCGTCGTGCTCCAGAACTACGGCTTTGGCGAAGGCACAAAGGCGTATCTGATGAAAACGCTGCTGAATCTGGTCGGCGAAGAAAATATGCCGAAGATCGCGTTCAGCAATTTCGAAAACGAGCGCAGCTTCCTTGCAGGCTGCACGCTTGCAACGGAGAAGATGTTCTACGAAGCAGGCGGTTTGAACTAATTTAGATATTTGTTGGGATTTTTTCATGATACAAGAAAATTCGCCGAGGGTGGACCTTGGCGAATTTTCGTTTTCAGGGGAAACCCCTCGTTGGGGAAGGAGTGGGTGTTCCGCTGACTGCGGTCAGCGGCGAGGGGCGCCGCCCCCTCGACCCCTGCGATTTTTTGAAAAAAATCGAGTAAAACTTTCGTTGCGCTTCGCGTGTCTACACGCAAAAAGGGCGAAGAACCGAATCTTCGCCCTTATCATATTATCATTCGTGCTAAAATGGGATTCCAAAGGGACAATGTCCCTTGGGCAGGGGTTTGGGGACAGCGTCCCCAATATCACCCCCTCGGAGATACCTTACTGCTCTTCGGTGGGCATCGCGCCGCGGTTTTCCTGTTTGATCACAAATCCGTAGGCGTGTGAGCCGGCGTTGCAGGAGATAGTCGCACCGATCGCCCACATATCCTCAGGCGGATAGCCGATCAGCTTTGTCATGTATGCACTAAGCGTTTCCCCGTATTCGCGCTCTCCGCCGTAGAGCACCATATACGGCGTGTGCGGAATCATGCGCTCTTTTGCGAGAGCACCAAGGTGCGGTACGATGTTCTGTTCGCCGCGGACTTTTTCGACAATATAGGATTTGCAGTCGGTCATCTGCACCAGCGGACGCAGTCCGAGCAGTTCGCCTGCAAACGCCGCTGCCGCGCTGACTCTGCCCGAACGCTTGAGAATTTTCAGCGACATCGGGACAAAATACAAAGAGGCAGATGCCATCCAGTCTTCCAGATAGTCAAGCAATTCAGGAACGCCTGCACCGCGCTGGAGCTTCTTTGCCGCTTCCACAACGGCATAACCGTAGGTCGCGGTATAGTTTCTGCTGTCCACGATGTGAATGTGCATCGGGCGGTCGGCTTCCATGTCCTCATCCTCAAACTGCTGTTTTGCGAGGAAGGCGTTGCGGTAGGTCGCAGAACCGCCGCTTGCGATGGTGACAAAAATCACATCGGTATATCCCTGCTGATAGAGCGACACATAGGTTTCATGCAGCTCAAACGGAGTCAGCTGTGCAGTTGTCGGGAATTCCTGCGCTTTTGCGAGCATATCGTAGAATTCTTCCTTGGTAAAATCCTGCACCTCGCGGTAGGATACACCATCAACGGTGACAGGAAAACAGAGCATGAGAATGTCGTATTTTTGAGCAAGGTCGGAAGGAATGTCACTGCAAGTGTCGGTCATCAGCTTGATTTTTTGCTTCAGCATCATAGGAGGCATCCTTTCTTGTGCGAAATGGAATCAGATTTGAGAAATGTCGTAGGTACGCGGTGTAGCAGGCTCCCAGCCTGATTTTGCATATCTGCCGTCGCGGCAGAGTCCGTCGAAGTCGTGCTGCCGCAGGACTTCATAGGCGGCGATGGCAACGGAATTGGAAAGATTCAGGCAGCGGAGTGTTTCACGCATGGGAATGCGGACACAGCGTTCGGGGTGTTCTGCCAGAAATGCGTCATCCAGTCCTGTGTCCTCTCTCCCGAAAAAGAGAAAGGTTTCGTCAGGATACTGCACATCGGTATAAAGCGTACCTGTTTTTGCGGTAAAATAGAAGCAGGGGCTGGGCTGTTCGTTCGCCTGCGGATAGGCGGCGAAGAATGCGTCGATATTTTCGTGGTGGAAAATTTCCAGCTTGTCCCAGTAATCCAGTCCTGCACGTTTGAGTTTCGCGTCATCAATTTTGAAGCCGAGGGGATAAATAAGATGCAGTGTTGCCCCCGTGACGGCACAGGTCCGCGCAATGCTGCCTGTGTTCTGCGGAATCCGCGGCTCAACGAGAACGAGATGCAGTTTTGACAAGAAAAATCATCCTTTTTCTGTAAAATTCGAATCGGAATAAATGGTACGAACGGTGGGAATCCTATCAGCATCCCGAACCATTGGAATGTTTGGGTGAAAGTGAGGCATGAACCGAATGCGGACCAGATCCTTGTGGAAAGATATGGCGGCAGGGCTTGCCGCAGGTGTAGCGGTCGGGACAGCGAGTTTGCTGCTGTCGAATGCCGCCTGCACGAGAAAAACGAAGCTGAAGCTTCGAACGGCAAAAGCGATCCATGCGCTGAGCGATGTGATGGACAGCGTCACGGAGCTGTGGCGTTAATCCGCCGCATCGTTTTTGTGATTTTTGCGGTACCCCAGATAGCTTTCGAGAATCAGCACCGCCGCGACCGCGTCCACAACGGCTTTGCGTTTTTTGCCGCGTGTGTTGGTGGTGTTGAGAATCTGGTGGGCGGAAACGGTGGTGCAGCGTTCGTCCCAGAGCGTGACGGGAAGTCCCGAAGCCTCACCGACGAGCCTTGCGAACTCCTCGCATTTCTGTGCGCGGTCGCCGCAGCTTCCGTCCATATTCTTGGGGTGTCCGACAACAATTTCCTCCGCGTGGGCGGCGAGTGCTGCCTGCGCGGTTTTTTCTGCACATACATCAAATCTGCGTTCGGTGAGGACGCCCGCAGGGGACGCCATCATTTCCATTTTATCGCAGACCGCATAGCCTGTGCGTGTATCTCCGAAATCCACAGCGAACAAGATCATGTTGCGCTGTCCTCCTTTTTCGCCGTTTCGTAGCTGCACCATTTTGCACCGCGCAGCGAGGAAAGTTCAGGCGGAAGATGTTCGGAGTTGTTTTTATAGATCAGTGTAAATCCTGTATCTGCGTCGTATTCGATGCAGGAAACGGCAGAATTGTCTGCCCAGCCGACATCGGCTAAATGGAGAATATTTCCAAACTCCGCCTCACAAAGGAAATTCCGCACCGCACAGCCGTGAGAAATGACGGCGATCGTTTTGCCGAGATTCTGCTTAGCGATTTCGGTGAGCGTTTCGAGCATCCGCGCATAGACATCGGTCATGGCATCGCCGTTCGGCGCACAGAACTGCTCCATATGGTTTTTCCAGTTGTGATAGGAATTCGGGAACATTTCGGGCAGGTCTGCCCAATGTCTGCCCTCCCAGTCGCCGCCGTTGATCTCACGCAGGCGGTAGTCGGGAATCAGCGGCAGTCCGTGGAATTTGTTGACAGCCTCCGCGGTGAGCATTGCACGCTGAAAGGGGCTTGTGTAGATCGCGTCCAGCTTGACATCTTTGAATCGTTCCGCCAGAAAATCGAGCTGTTTCTGACCTTTTTCGGTGAGCATCGTGTCGATGTTCCCCTGAAAGAATTCTTCCGCATTGCCCTGTGCTTCTGCGTGGCGGACGAGAAAAATCGTTGTTTTTGCCATTACCATGCCTTTACTGTTTTGGTCAGCTCTGCGGCAGTTGCAATGCCGTTTTCATCGAGCCAGTCATTCAGTTCGTCGATAATGCGGAGCGGTGCGTAGGGGTCAGCGACGATCGCCGTGCCGACCTGAACAGCAGACGCGCCTGCCATCATCAGTTCTGCCGCATCCTTGCCCGACTGGACACCGCCCATGCCGATGACAGGGATCTGTACGGCATTTGCGACCTGCCAGACCATGCGGACAGCAACAGGGAACACCGCAGGGCCGGAAAGTCCGCCTGTGTTGTTGCGGAGGATCGGTCTGCGCGTGCGAAGATCAATGCGCATACCGAGGAGCGTGTTGATGAGAGAAACAGCATCTGCGCCCTCTGCCTCGACAGCTTTTGCGATCTCGGTGATGTCGGTGACATTCGGAGAAAGCTTGACCACGAGGGGCTTTGTCGTTGCGGCGCGAACCGCTTTGACCATGCCTGCGGCGGTTTTGGGATCTGCGCCGAATGCCAGACCGCCGTTTTTGACGTTCGGGCAGGAAATATTCAGTTCGAGCATCTGGACATCGGTCTTGTCGAGCTTTGCGGCGGATTCCGCGCAAAGTTCAGGCGACGAACCTGCGAAATTTGCAAGGATGACCGTGTTCTGTTTCAGCAGCCACGGCAGCTCGTCTGCAAGAAATGCGTCCATACCGGGATTTTGCAGTCCCACAGAATTGAGGATGCCCGACGGGGTCTCCGCGATGCGCGGTGCAGGATTGCCGTTTTGTTTTTTTGGTGTCGTACCCTTTGCGGCAATGCCGCCCAGACGGGAAAGGTCGTAAAACTGTGCATATTCTCTGCCATAGCCGAACACGCCCGATGCAGGGATGATCGGGTTTTTGAATTCGACACCGCAGATCTTTACGGATAAATCAGCCATTACCAAACCACCCTTTCTGCGTCGAATACGGGGCCGTCCTTGCAGACGTGTGCCGCATGGATCTCGCCGTCATTGATGTAGACATTGCAGGCGCAGACCAGACACGCGCCCACACCGCAGCCCATGCGTTCTTCGAGCGAAACCTCGCAGGGGATGCCCTGTTCCTTTGCCATTGCGGCAACGGAACGCAGCATCGGCATCGGGCCGCAGGCATAGATCATTTCGGGGCGGTTGGCTTGCAGTTCTTCTGCGAGCGGTACTGTCACCAGACCGTGAACACCTGCCGAACCGTCATCGGTGCAGAGGATGGTCTTGCAGCCTGTTTTGGCAAAGTCCTCCTGCAAAACAGCGGCTTTTTCGGTACGGCTGCCGCAGATGCAGACTGCATTTTCACCGTAATACTGTGCGAGCGGAAGCATCGGAGGTGTACCGATTCCGCCGCCGATGAGAATGACACGGCGGTCGGACGGCAGCAGCGTAAAGCCGTGTCCAAGCGGAGCCAGCAGATTGACGCGGTCGCCTGCCTGATAGGAAGCGAGTGTTTTGGTACCTTCTCCGCGGACTTCAAAGACGATGCGGAGCGTTCCCTCCTCCTTGTTGATGCCGCAAATGGAGATCGGGCGGCGGAGGGAGTAATTCCCTTCGGGGAGCAGGTGTGCGAACTGTCCGGGGACAGCTTTTTTTGCTGCTTCGGGACAGTCAATGACCATATCCCATGCGGCATCTGTGAGCTTCCGCATGGAACGGACTGTTCCCATCAGTTTTTCCGTATATTTATCGTTTGTCATTTCTATCAATTCTCGTTTCTCAGCGAATTTTGATGTAAGTGGTGAGGTCTTCTCTCATGCGGAGAGCCTCTCTGCGTGCCGCCATAGCGAAATCGCGCTCATCGCAGCCTTCCTTTTTGTAGGCGCAGAGAATCGCACGGGAGCTGTTGACGATCGCACCCAGACCATTTTCATCGAAACCGCCTGCAATGCCCTTTGCACCGCCGCCCTGTGCGCCGTAGCCGGGGACAAGGAACATGGTGTGGGGCAGACGCTTTCTCAGTTCGACAAGCTGTTCGGGGTAGGTCGCGCCGACAACTGCGCCGACTGCGCTGTAACCGTATTTACCAACGGTATCTGCGCCCCATTCTTCGCACTTGTCGCCCATTCTTGCGTAGAGCGGTACGCCGTCGATCAGCAGGTCCTGAAATTCGCCCGAGGACGGATTGGAGGTCTTGCAGAGGACGAAAATGCCCTTGTCGCGTTCCTTGCAGACACCCATCAGCGGCGAAATGCCGTCGGTGCCGAGGTAGCCGTTGACGGTCAGGGCATCCGCACCGAACGGTTCACATTCGCTCGAACCGATCTGGCAGCAGCCGAGGTGTGCCGCAGTGTAGGCTTCCATGGTCGCGCCGATGTCGTTGCGCTTGGCGTCGGTGATGACATACATTCCTTTGAGCTTTGCGTAGCGGATGGTGCGTTCCATGGTCTTGACACCGTGGTGGCCGTACATTTCATAGTATGCAGCCTGCAATTTGACCGCAGGGACAATATCGCAGAGTGCGTCAATGATCATCTGGTTATAGCGGAAGATCGCTTTTGCGGCGGCTTTGAGGGTTTCGCCGTCCTCTTCCAGAAAGCTCTTTTTGAGGTAATCGGGGACATAGTCGAGTTTCGGGTCCAGACCTGCAACGGTCGGGTTCTTCATTTCAATGATTTGCGAAATTAAACGGTCAAAAGACATGATTTGCCTCCTGTGAATATTGATTTCAGAAGATTGAGTTGCAGAGAACCGAGTGTTCACAATTCTGCCATTCTATTATATCACAACAAATGCCGTCCGTCAAGTGTTCCGATGCCGCACAGCATGATGAATTCCGAAAACCTATTGACAAATTTTCTGTCATATGCTATAATTCTGAAAGTGATATTGATTTTCATTTTCAGATTCGGCAGGAGGGATGATCCATGCAGCGGCGCGGCGGCTATCAGACCAAACAGAAAGCGCAGATCTTACAGTATTTTGAAACGCATCCGCAGGCACATCTGACGGCGGCGGAGCTGACACAGGCAATGGCGGAATGCGGTACACCCATCGGGGCGGCAACCGTCTACCGAACATTGGAACGGCTCGAAGCGGAGGGCAGAGTGCGCCGCTATACGCTCGATGAGCGCGGCGGAGCCTGCTGGCAGTATGCGGCAGGGCAGAGCGAGGAAAATCCGTGCCATTCCCATTTCCATCTGAAATGTATCGAGTGCGGACAGCTTCTCCATGTGGACTGCGAATATTTGCAGGGCATCGGGGAACATATTCTCGCGCACCACGGCTTTATCGTAGACCATTCGCGGACGGTGCTGTACGGACTCTGTGAGCATTGCCGTCAAAAGACGCAAGAGGGGTAATCATGTATACGCACAGAACAACACACGGCAAGCATATTTCGCTGCACGACTGTACCCTCAGCAAGCTCAAGCTGAAAAACGGCAAGGTCGTTTTCAAGTTCAAGGATGGCATCAATGCTTCGGGCGAACGGACGGAAAAAGCAAAGGTCAAGCTGAAACTGACACCAATGGAAACGCCCGTCTGCTATGTATATGAAGTGAAAAAGAACAAGACTGTCCGCAAGGAATGGACGCTTGAGAAATTAAAAGACAAACTGGAATACGGCGGCTATACGCTGGAATTTGTGGAATGCTATGAGTGGAAATTCGGGAAAACGGTACACCGTATTTACTGCTGTTCGCTGCATTCGGATCAAAAACCGTATTTGCTGGAATGCGAACTGCGGCTTTCCGCAGACAAGACTGTTTACAAATGGCAAGGAGAATGACATATGCGTTTTTCACGAATCTTCAAAACACTCACGGCGGCAGGCTGTGCGGCTGCCATGCTTTCCGCGCTGACAGGCTGCGGCGGAACTGCGGCAACAGGCGAGGACAAGCTGACGATCGTCACAACGGTCTTTGCGACCTATGACCTTGCAAAACAGCTTGCAGAACAGCTTGACATTCCCTATGAGGTAAAGCTCCTGCTGACACCGGGCGGCGAAAGCCATTCCTACGAGCCGACACCTGCGGACGTTGCGGCGATCCAGAGCTGTGATCTGTTTGTGTATGTCGGAGGCGCGTCAGAAAAATGGGCGGACGATCTGATCGAAAGCCTCGGACGCAAAAACGAGGAAACGCTCCCTGCAAAGCGGAATCTGCGGCTGTTTGACCGCCTTGACCTGTTGGAAGAAGAACACGTAGAGGGCATGGAAGCGGAGGAAGAAGAACACCACGATCATGACGATGCGGACGAGATCGAATATGACGAACATATCTGGACATCGCCCGAAAATGCGTATACCATCATGCACGAAATCGCGCTGGAGCTTTACAGCGTTGCACCGGAAGCCCTCGGAAAATTACAGGGCGCGGAAACGAAAGTTGCCGCAGATCTGGAAGCACTCATGCACGAATACGAGGATGTCGCCGCAAATGCAAAGGGTGACACGCTGGTCTTTGCGGACAGATTCCCGTTCCGCTACCTGACAGACGCTTACGGCTGGAATTATTATGCGGCGTTCGCAGGATGCAGCAGCGATACGGATGCCTCCGCCGCGACACTTTCCTTCCTCATCTCAAAGGTCAAGGAGGAGAATATTCAGACGGTGTTTTATCTGGAAAATTCCTCACAGAAGATCTCGGACGCGGTCTGCAAGGCGACAGGCGCAAAGGCTGTGATGCTGCAATCGCTCAACAATGTGTCGCAGGCGGACTTCGATTCGGGAAAGCATTATCAGGACTTTATGCGCGAGAATCTCGCGGCGATCAAGGAGGCTCTGGGATAAGCATGGCATTGTTGACCTGTAAAGACCTGACGCTCAGATATGAAACGCTGACGGTCATGGAGCATCTCAGCTTCACCGTGGAAAAAGGCGATTATCTCTGCATTGTCGGAGAAAACGGCTCTGGAAAAAGTACGCTGATGAAATGTCTGCTGGGACTGAAATCTGCGGACGGCGGCACGCTGACGCTCGGGGACGGACTCAAACGCTCCGAGATCGGCTATCTGCCGCAGCAAAGTGAGATACAGCGTGATTTCCCTGCGTCCGTGGAGGAAGTTGTGCTGTCGGGCTGCTTAAACAGCCGTGCGCTCCACCCGTTTTATACGAAAGCGGAGAAACAGCGTGCATTGGAGCAGATGGAGTGCCTGAAGATCACCGCTTTGCGGAAACGCTGCTATCGGGAACTTTCGGGCGGACAGCAGCAGAGAGTACTGCTTGCGCGGGCGCTCTGTGCAACGAAAAAGCTCCTGCTGCTCGACGAACCCGTGACCGGACTCGATCCCGTTGTCACCACGGAACTGTACGGCATTCTGGAACATATCCACAAGGAACACGGCATTACGATCATTATGGTCACGCATGATGTGGAATGTGCGGTACGGCACGCAAAAAAGATTCTCCATATCGGCAAGGGCGAGAGCTTTTTCGGGACTTGCGAGGCATATATGCAAAGTGAGGTCGGACAGAAATTTTTGGACGCTTCGGGACATTTCGAGGGCGGAAAATTCTGTCATACCCACCACACACCGCAGAAAGGAGATGGCGAACATGAATGACCTTTCTGCGATCCTGACCCCCGAATACCTCGCGGTCGTTTTGCTGCCTGCGCTGATTGCAGGCGTGGCGGTGAGCCTTTGTTCGAGTCTGCTGGGCGTTTCGATGGTGCTGAAACGCTGTTCGATGATCGGTGACGGACTGTCCCATGTCGGCTACGGTACGCTTTGTATCGCGGTGGCGATGGGCTGGGCACCGATTCAGGTGACGATCCCCGTGGTCATTGTCGCGGCATATATCCTGCTGCGGCTGTCGGAGAGCCGTAAATCGCGCGGAGATACGGCGATTGCGATGTTCTCGACTTCTGCGCTTGCGCTGGGCATTCTCGTGTCCTCGAAAGCGAACCTCACGACTGATGTCAGCCACTATATGTTCGGCAGTATTCTTGCGATGACACACGGCGATGTCATTCTGAGCGTGGTTCTGAGTGTCTGTGTATTGCTCGTGTACCTGCTGTTTTACGATAAGATCTTCGCCGTGACATTCGATGAGAATTTCGCACAGGCAACAGGACTGAACGTGCGGTTTTACAATCTTCTGATCGCGGTTCTGACGGCGGTGACGGTCGTTCTGGGCATGATGATGATGGGTGCGCTGCTGATCTCGAGCCTGATGATCTTCCCTGCGGTAACTGCCATGCGGATTTGCAGGAGCTTCAAGCGTGTGGTCGTGACCTCGGTCATTATTTCCGTCACTTGTTTTCTGGTGGGGCTGTTTTTGTCGCTCTGGCTGGATACGGCGGTCGGTGCAAGCGTGATTCTGACGAATCTTGCGGCATTTGCGCTGGCGTCGCTGATTTCCATGCTGACCAGACGCAGAAAACCGCAGACTGCGGATGTGCCGAAGGAGTAGCTATGAATAAAAAACTACGCATTTTTCTGGTGGGGCTGATCGGACTTCTGCTGATCGGTTTTCTCTGCCAGCCTATCATGAATCCTGTTTATCCGTTTCCGCGGCTGACCGGCAAGGTGAAAGTGACCTGCAACGGTGAGCCTTGTGTGCTGACAGAGGAGTGCTTTTCGGGCTTTGACTCCGTACGGCTGATAAAGCAGGATCGGGCAGCACTCGGTATCCGCAATACCCGTGAGCTCGGCACCTGCGGAAGGATCCGTGTCAATGCGCTGGAACAGCCGATCACACTATGGTTCGAAACGGAAAAATGGTGGGATACACTGCGCTTTGACCTTGATATTTCGATAGACACCGTCCAGAACACCGTGACCTTTACAGGGGAATACTGTATTCACGACGGCTTTTCGGCATTTACGAGCAAGCTTACCGATACGAAAGAGATCGGCGAAGAGGAAGTATCCATTCGTTTGTCCATCTAATAATACTGTGTAAAAATGCAAAGGAGCATGATTACAATGTTTCAGGAACAATTAGCAAAAATGGCTGAGTTTTTCGGCATTCAGGGCGGAGCGGCGGCAGCCGCGTGGAACTGTTTGTATCGCACGAACTGGCAGGCATGATCGCCGAGGGCGACTACGGTACGGCTGTTGTGCAGGGTACAAATTGCATTTCGTTCACACGCGGATGAACGGAGGAAGCAACAATATTCATTTGAACGAGATTGTGCAGAAGGAGCAATGCAGGATGAAATATCTGAAAGATGCGGTCTACGGCTTTGCGGTCGGCGATGCGCTGGGTGTTCCGTTTGAATTCAAAAAGCGCGGCAGTTTTTCGTGCAGCGGCATGATCGGCGGCGGTACGTGGAGCGAGCCTGCGGGCACATGGAGCGATGATACCTCTATGCTGCTTGCGACCATGGATTCGATTCGGGCGTGCGGATGTATTGATCCCGACGATATGATGCAGCGGTTTCTGCGCTGGTATCGGGATGCGGATTATACCTGCAACGGCGATGTGTTCGATATCGGCATGACCACAAGAAGCGCGATACAGCGGTTTGCGGACGGCGTACCATCGTTTCTCTGCGGTGCATCCGATGAGCGCAGCAACGGAAACGGTTCCCTCATGCGAATCCTTCCGCTGGCATTTACGGCAGCAACGGACGAGGAGATCAATACGATTTCCGCGCTGACACACGCGCATGACCTGTCACTGCTTTGCTGTCGGCAGTATGTAGCAGTCGCAAGGCATCTGCTGGAACACGGTGAAATGCCGAAGGAGTGGACCGAGCGGATGCGCAGTACACCGATGGAAGCGATTCGTTCGACAGGCTATGTACTGGATTCGCTGACAGCGGCGATCTGGTGCGTGGTGAATACAGAAAATTATGAGCAGGCGGTGCTGACGGCGGTGAACCTCGGTGAGGATACCGATACGATCGGTGCGCTGACGGGCGGCTTGGCAGGCATTCTCTACGGGATCGGAGATATTCCCGAGGACTGGCTGCAAACGCTGCGGAATCCGTCTGCGATCGACAACTGTTTATTCTGATAACGGAGGGAAGCGGCATGGGATTTTTTGCGGTCATCGGCATAGCAGCGGCAGTTTGCGCGGCAGGTGCGGTCACAGAAAATCTCCTGCCGCTTGTTGTGACAAAAGACTGTCTGCCGTTTCCGATGGAAAAGCGGATCGTGCAGGTTTCCGATCTGCACCGCCGACGCTTTGGCAGACACAACGAAAAACTCATCGCGGCAGTACGGCAGCAGAATCCTGAGATCATTGCAGTTACAGGCGATCTGGTGTCGCGCAATACGACAGATCTCACCGAAACGGAGCGGCTTTTGGCGGCGTTTCGGGAAATCGCGCCGATCGTCATGTGCCTTGGAAATCATGAACTGGACTTACCGCCCGAACTGTTTGCCGCGTACAGGGAAATGCTCAGGCGGCAGGATGTTCTGCTGCTGGACAACGAAACCGCAGAGACAGGCGGTGTGCGGTTTGCAGGACTGACGCTGACGCACGAACACTACAAAAACGGCCACAGCTACCGAAACCTCAGAACCTGCACCGAAAAGGAAATTTCTGCCGCATTGGGAGAATGTCAGGCGGGGACGGTACTGCTTGCACACAATCCGCTGTTTTTCGAGGCATATGCCGAATGGGGTGCAGATTTGGTGCTGTCAGGTCATGTTCACGGGGGTGCGGTAAGGCTGCCGCTTCTTGGCGGTGTGTTATCTCCTGAGCGAAAATTTTTCCCGAAATACGACAAGGGTGTGTTTCGGCTGAAACAGAGTATCATGGTGGTCAGCGGCGGACTTGGCAAGCTGCGGCTTGGCAACCGCCCTGAGATCCGTGTACTGGATCTTACGGCGGATGGGGAAAGAATGCCGCATTCTTGACGCAAACTATACAAAAATTATCGGACATTTCCGCCGCATAGCACAGGAAACGCAAAGGAATGTCAAGATGCTTGACGAATGCGGAAATACTTGCTATAATAATCATATCTGTATCATCAATCCGACCGCAGCAGACGGGGCTGTCTGCTGAACGGAAAGGAGCATTATGAAGGAACGCAGAAAATATCGGCATCTGGTATCGACAGGTTCCGGCTTTGTACTGATTGCGATTCTGACGCTGGAATTTGCCTATATCTGGCAGACATTCTACGCCGACACGATCGTTGAACCGTTTTTCCGCCGCGGAAACTGGGTCGTCATAGCGATCTATACGGTTGTGACGGCTTTGATTTTCAAGGCATACGGCTGTACACGCTACGGCTACCTGAAACGCAGCGATTTAATCTATTATCAGGTCATCGCAACGACGATGGTCAATTTCATCACGTATTTTCAGATCAGCGTCATCGGCAGACGATTTTTGGCACCTGCACCGCTGATCCTGCTGACAGCGGCGGACTGGCTCCTTGTGGTCTGCTGGGCAATTCTCATCAACCAGTTTTATTTCCGCTTGTATCCGCCGCGGCGGCTGGTCATTGTCTACGGCTCCAAGCACGCGGCTGATCTGGTCATGAAAATGAGTATGCGCGTTGAAAAATACATGATCTGCGAGAGCATCGGCGCGGATACGGAATGGACGGAAATGACCAAAGCACTGGAAGGCTTTGACGGCGTCATTCTCTGTGACATTCCTGCGGAAGTGCGCAACGACCTTATCAAACACTGCTGTGCGAATCGGATGCGTGCATATGTCGTCCCGAAAGTATCGGATATTCTGATACGCGGCGGTGAGGACTTGCGTTTATTTGATACACCGCTGGTGCTGGTGCGAAATGAGGGACTGACAGTCGGACAGCGCGTGCTGAAACGCACGTTTGATATTGTGGTTTCTGCGCTGCTGCTGCTGATTCTTTCCCCGACACTGCTTGTCTGTGCGCTGGCGATCAAGCTGGATGACGGCGGCAAGATCTTCTACCGTCAGAAGCGGCTCACGCGCGACGGCAGAGAATTCGATGTTCTCAAATTCCGCAGTATGATCCAGAATGCGGAAGCGGACGGCGTGGCTGTGCTTGCGACCGAGGACGACGACCGCATTACGAAATCAGGACGCATTTTGCGGCGGTTCCGTCTGGACGAGCTGCCCCAGCTGATCAACATCCTGCGCGGCGATATGTCGCTGGTGGGACCGCGTCCCGAACGCCCTGAACTGACTGAAAAATATTCGGAGAAATATCCTGAATTCCGTTACCGCCTGCAAGTGAAAGCAGGACTGACGGGCTATGCGCAGGTCATCGGTACGTATGACACGGAACCGCTCGACAAGCTGAAAATGGATCTGATGTACATTGAACAGTATTCGTTCCTTTTGGACATTCAGATCCTGCTGATGACGATCAAAACAGCATTTTTCCCGCCGCAGACCAATGCGGAGGAATTGAAGATCCTGCAAGGTACAAAGACGCAGGAGGAACATACAAAAAATGATGAAAAGGAGAAACATTCATGAAAACTGAAATTACCGCTGTAATTATGGCAGGCGGAAAGGGTGAGCGATTCTGGCCGAAAAGCCGCACCAATCATCCGAAGCAGTTTCTCTCGCTGACAGGTGACGGCGAAACCATGATCCAGAAAACATTCAAGCGTCTGCACGGACTGGTCGAAGCTGACCATGTATTCGTGGTGACGAATGAAAACTATATGGAACTGGTCGGGGAGCAGCTGCCTGAGATCCCGAAGCAGAATCTCTTGTCCGAGCCTGCTGCACGCAACACCGCCCCCTGCATCGCACTTGCTGCTGCGGTCATCCGCAAGCGGTTCGGAGATGCAGTCATGCTGGTATTGCCTGCTGACCATCTGATCCGTCACGAGGACATCTGCATGGATGTTCTGAGCAGAGCGGTATCCGCCGCTGACGAGGGCGAAAACCTCGTGACCATCGGCATTACGCCTGCATACCCTGAAACGGGCTACGGCTATATCGAATTTTCGCGCAGTCAGGATGCGCCTGCGGGTGTTTATCAGGTGGACTGCTTCAAGGAAAAACCTGACATCGAAACCGCAAGACAGTATGTTGAATCGGGCAGATTCCTCTGGAACAGCGGTATGTTTGCATGGAAAGCAAGCACCTATCTGAATGCTGTCAAGCAGTATCTGCCTGACATTTATGCAGGGGCAGAGAAGCTGGAAGCTGCCTGCGATACAGACAAATTCCAGACGGTACTGAAAGAAGAATTCCCGAAGATGCAGTCGATCTCTGTGGACTTCGGTGTGCTCGAACACGCGGAGCGGCTCTACACCATCCCAGGCAGTTTCGGCTGGGACGATGTGGGAAGCTGGCCTGCGCTCGGCAGAGTTGCAAAGACCGATACCAACGGCAACTACCGTGACGGCGATGTGGTCACGATCGGCACAAAGAACTGCATTTTCTCAGGCGGCAAAAAGCTGATCGCCGCAGTCGGCATTGAGAACATCATCGTGGTCGATACCGAAGATGCACTGCTCGTCTGCGATGTGGATTCCGCACAGAATGTCAAGAAGATCACCGAGCTGCTGCGTGAGCAGGGCAGAGGTGAACTGCTGTAAGTATATCAAATTGTTGTATGCTTAATTTATAATTATCATAAAGGAGAACAAGCAATATGAAACACGCACTCATTACCGGTATCACCGGTCAGGACGGTTCGTATCTGGCAGAACTTCTGCTGGAAAAAGGCTACGAGGTCTACGGCATCATGCGCCGCAAGAGCGTTGTCGATTACGGCAATGTTGACCACATCAAGGAGAAGATCCACTTCATCTATGCAGACATGACCGACATCGTTTCCCTGATTTCCGCAATGCGCGAATCTCAGGCAGACGAGGTCTACAACCTTGCGGCACAGAGCTTTGTCGCAACGAGCTGGGAACAGCCGCTCGCAACCGCAGAGATCGACGCACTGGGCGTTACAAATCTGCTGGAAGCGATCCGCATTGTCAAGCCTTCCGCACGTTTCTATCAGGCATCGACCTCTGAAATGTTCGGTCTGGTACAGGCGATCCCGCAGGACGAGAAAACCCCGTTCTATCCGCGCAGCCCGTACGGCGTTGCAAAGCTTTACGGTCACTGGATCACCAAGAACTACCGCGAGAGCTTTGGTCTGTTCACCTGTTCCGGCATTCTGTTCAACCACGAATCCGAACGCCGCGGCAAGGAATTCGTTACCCGTAAAATTACCGATGCTGCTGCAAGAATCGCACTCGGCGTACAGGAATATGTCGAGCTCGGCAATCTGGATGCAAAGCGTGACTGGGGTCACTCCAAGGACTATGTCCGTGCAATGTGGCTGATGCTCCAGCAGGACAAGCCCGATGACTATGTTGTTGCAACAGGCGAAACCCGTACTGTCCGTGAATTTGTTGAGTGCGCATTCCGTGCTGTCGGCATTGATGTCGAATGGCAGGGCGAGGGTGTCGATACCATTGGCATCAACAAGGCAAACGGCAAGACTGTTGTGAAGATCAACAAGAAGTTCTATCGTCCCGCAGAAGTCGAACTGCTGCTGGGCTGCCCGAAAAAGGCAGAGGAAACCCTCGGCTGGAAGCGTGAGATCGCATTCGACGAGCTGGTATCCCGTATGGCAAACAACGACTTGGCTCTGGTCAAGAAGGAGATTGCCGTTCAGAGCCTGAACGCATGAAACACATTGCCTTTGACGCGACACCGCTGGTCGGAGATCTGATCTCGGGCGTGGGCTGGTGCGAGGCGTATCTGGTCGATGCACTGACGAAGATGCACCCTGAACTGAACTACCGCTATGAGTATTTCACCCTGCGGTCGCCCGAAGAAAAAGTCAGACGGATGGAGAAATTCCGCAAGGAAAACATTCCGCTCTGCTCTGCAACGATGTCGCCGCTTGTGTACCGTACTGTGTCGAATTTCATCCCCGTGCCGTACTCGGCATTTTTCGGCGACTGGGCGGACATCACACATTTCTTCAACTATATCGTACCGCCGCACGTACATGGCAAAACCGTTGTGACGGTGCATGATATGGTGGTACACGCATACCCCGAAACGGTGCGCCTGCGGACAAGAGAAATGCTCCGTCTGGGACTCAGAAAGTCGATGGAGCGTGCGGACTGCATTGTCACCGACAGCGAATTTTCCAGAAGCGAGATCGAAAAGTACTACCCGAAGTATGCCGATAAGGTGCAGGTCGTGCCCTGCGGTGTGGATACGGAACGGTTTTACAGAGTCGAGGACGCGGAGGAAATTGCGCGTGTCAAGGCGGCGCACAACATTGACGGGGAGTATTTCCTGTACCTCGGTACACTCGAACCGCGCAAAAACCTCGAACGCCTGATACAGGCATATGCGCTTCTGCGGCAAAAACACGCAGATGCGCCGAAACTGGTGCTGGCAGGCGGCAAGGGCTGGATGTATGACACCATTTTTGAAACGGTGCAGATGCTCCATCTGGAGAATGCGGTGCTGTTCCCGTCGTATATTCCGTCGGAGGACATGGCGGCGCTGTATTCGGGTGCGCTTGCGTTCGTATTTCCGTCGATCTACGAGGGATTCGGAATGCCGCCGCTGGAAGCAATGGCTTGCGGCACACCTGTTCTCACGGCAAAAGCGGCATCGCTTCCTGAGGCAGTCGGCAACGCGGCAATTCTTGTCAACCCGTATCAGGTCGAAGCGATTTCGCAAGGGATGGAGATCCTGATGGAACAGTCTGACCTGCGCGAACGGCTTTCCCGTATGGGACTGCGCCGCGCAAAGGAAATGAGCTGGGAAAACGCCGCAAACAAGCTGTTTTCCGTCTACGAAAGTCTGGGATAACAAAAATCGTGCTGTCCAAAGAGAGAAATCTCTGCGGCGGCACGATTTTTTTGCCACAGAATGTTGTATTTTTGCATGAGATGTGCTATAATAAAACGGTATATGAATTGTCGGCAGGAAAGGACGAATCTTATGAATTTTACGGAATTACGGGCACAGTATCCCACATTTACATATCACGGCTACACGGTCAGAACCGCCGCAGATGCGTTGGAAATCGAGTATGATTTTTCGATTGACGGCTTGTGCGGTTTTCATCCGACATGGCGCATTCCGTGTGTGCCGCCGACCAGCCCCGAACAGGATGCCGCTTTGCAAAGACTGGTGTTCTCGCTGGGCATGACCGAACTGGTCAGCTATTGGAAAATCACCTGTTCGCCGCAGGTACGTGTGCTTTGCGGCGCACTTTCGCAGGCACAGACCGACTGGTGGAAACGGCTCTATTTCGGCGGACTGGGCGAATTCTTCTACCGCAACGGCATCGAAACGAATTTTGACGCATTTATGCAGATTTCCTATGAGGGCGAGCCGATTTCCAATGCGCCGTCTGCGAAGAAATTGTCGGGCAAACTCATTCCCATCGGCGGCGGCAAGGATTCCATTGTTACACTGAATCTGCTGAAAAATCAGCTTTCTGACGCCTCCGCATTCCAGATCAACCACCGCGATTCCTCCGCAAAGGCGGCGGAACTGGCGGGCATCCCTGCGGAGCGTGTCTGCGAGGTCAGACGCACCCTCGACGCGAATATGCTCGACTGCAACCGCAAGGGCTTTTTGAACGGACATACGCCGTTTTCCGCAATCGTGGCATTCTCGTCCGTGCTGACGGCATACCTCCGAGGCATCGGCATGGTCATTCTCTCCAACGAGTCCTCCGCGAGCGAAGCAACGGTTTCGATGTCCGCGCAGGAGGTCAACCACCAGTACTCCAAAAGCTATGCGTTCGAGCAGGACTTTTACACGTATGAGCGCGATTTTCTGCGTGTTGGTGTGCAGTATTTCAGTCTGCTTCGACCGCTGACCGAATTCCAGATCGCACGCTATTTTGCGAGCCTGCCGGCCGCCTTCCACGAAACCTTCCGCAGCTGCAATGTCGGTGCAAAACAGGATGCGTGGTGCGGACATTGCGCGAAATGCCTGTTTGTCAGCGTCATCCTTTCGCCTTTCCTGCCACAGTCGGAAATCGCGCGTTTGCTTGGTTCTGATATGCTGAACATGGCGGACATGGAACCTGTTTTGCAGGAGCTTTGCGGTGCGCTGCCGAACAAGCCGTTCGAGTGTGTGGGCAGCCGCACAGAGGTCAATATTTCGCTGTGTCTTGCCATCGCACGCGCAGAGAAGAACAATGAAAAACTGCCGATTCTGCTGGAAAATTACAAGACAAGTCCGCTGTATGAACAGTACCGCGCACAGGCGGAGTCGTTCGGACAGGAGTGGGACGATGCCCACCATCTGCCGCAGGAACTGGCAGAACTCGTCAAGCGCGAATGTGTTGCGAAATTCGCGTAATATCTAACATTTTGAAAGGAGAAGCGTATGCCTGAGATTCATGTGCTGCCGAAAGATATTTCGGAGCTGATCGCGGCAGGCGAGGTCATCGAACGCCCTGCTTCGGTGCTGAAAGAACTGACGGAAAACGCGGTCGATTCGGGTGCAAAGCACATCACGGCGGAACTAAAACGCGGCGGCGTGCTGTACCTGCGCGTGACGGACGACGGCTGCGGCATTGCGCCTGAACAGGTGCAGACGGCGTTTCTCCGCCATGCCACGAGCAAAATTCAGGAGAAAGAGGACTTGGAGCGCATCCTGACGCTGGGCTTTCGCGGCGAGGCACTTGCATCGGTCTGTGCGGTGTCGCGGACAGAACTGCTGACGCGGCAAAAGGGCAGCGAATATGGCACGCACTATGTCATCGAGGGCGGCGAGGAGCAGGCGTTCGAGCAGTCGGGCTGTCCCGAGGGGACAACGATCGTCGTGCGCGACTTGTTCTACAATGTCCCCGTTCGCGCCGGATTCCTCAAAAAGGACGTATCTGAGGGAAATGCGGCGGCACAGGTGTTCCAGAAAATCGCGCTTTCCCATCCGGAAATTTCGTTTCGGCTGATTCGTGAAAACCGCACGGAGTTCGTCACGCCCGGTGACGGACAGCTTTTTTCTGCGATCCACGCGATTTTCGGCAAGCAGTTTGCAGGCGACCTGCTCCCCGTACATTATGAGGAGGATGCGGACGGCGGCGGCATCACCGTCGATGGCTATGTGGTAAAACCCCTGTACGCACGCGCAAATCGAGCGATGCAGCTGTTCTTTGTCAATGGCAGAGCCGTGCGGTCGGGAACGCTTTGCGCCGCACTTGAAGAAGCATATAAAACCCTCGTAATGACTGGAAAATTCCCTGCCTGCGTACTGCAAATGCAGATCTCGCCGCGTGTGGTCGATGTGAATATGCACCCGACAAAAGCAGAGGTGCGATTCTCCGATGAAAAGCGCGTGTTTTCTGCAATATACTTTGCGGCGATGGGTGCGCTGACGAACAACCGTCTGGTGTATGAGTTCCAGCTCCCGAATGCACCGCAGGACACAGCGAAACCGACGCAGGTACAGCAAAATCCTCAGCCGCAGACACCTGTGGCGGAGGTACAGCGGTCGGCATTGTCATTTGTGCCGAAAAAGCCGAAAGTGGACTTGTACGCGCCGCTCCCGGGACAGGATTCCAACACGCCTGACTTGCTGTTCAAAAAAGAGCAGGTACGTGAAAATCAGGACGATATGTTGAAAACTCCACGGATGGCAGAGAATTCCACAGAAAGCTGTGGAAAACCTGTTGAAACGGTTGAAAACATCGTGAAATCGGACATTCCGCCTGTGCAGAACGAGCCGCCGCTTCCGCCGTTTCCGACCGATGCAGACGCACCGCCTGCGGAAAAAATTCCGTTCCGTTCCGCGGAGATCCCACCGATCCCACAGCCGCCGCAGTACGATTCGAAAGAAACGGAAACACACGAATCTGCGCCTGTTTCAGAGTTGCAGGCAAGTCCTATCCGTGTGATCGGCGAGCTGTTTGAAAACTACATTCTTGCGGAGGCAGGCGACCAGTTTGTGATGATCGACAAGCACGCCGCGCATGAGCGAATCCTGTTTGAACGCTTCCGCAGCCGACAGTGCAAAGACCGCCAGACGCTGCTGACGCCTGTGGTCGTGCTACTGACTGCCGCCGAGTCTGACGCTCTGCGCGAACAGGCAGACACGCTCGAACAGGTCGGCTTTACCTTTGCATTCGATGAACTGCCGATCGTTAAGCTGACAGGCGTACCGCTCAGCTGTGCGGAACTCGACCTTGACAGCATCGTGCAGGAGCTTGCTGAGGAATGCCTGCACCAGTCGCATCAGCCTGACGCACATCTTCTGGACGATTATTTCCACACACTTGCGTGCAAAGCGGCGATTCGTTCGGGCGACCATTCGGGCACGGAAGAATTGCAGACGCTCGCGGAGCAGGTCTGGCAGCTTGATGGTGTACGGCATTGTCCGCACGGCAGACCTGTGGTATTCCTGCTCTCGAAGTACAAGATCGAAAAGCAGTTCCAGCGCATCGTCTGACAGCAGGGGGATTGACATGAACGAATCTACGAAGAAAAAACCGCCTGTGCTTGCGGTCGTCGGTGCAACGGCATCGGGCAAAACAGCACTCGGCATCGCGCTCGCACAGGCATATGACGGCGAGGTCGTTTCGGCGGATTCCATGCAGCTTTACGAGGGCTTGGATATTGCGACCGCAAAGCCGACCGCCGAAGAAATGCAGGGCATTCCGCATCATCTCATCAGCGTATTGCCGCCCGATATGCCGTGTTCTGTCGCGGACTATGTGTCGCGTGCAGAAGCGGTCATTGCGGACATTCACAGCCGCGGAAAACTGCCTATCGTGGTCGGCGGTACGGGACTGTATATCGACAGCCTGCTCGACCACATCGTTTTTCCCGATATTACGGCATCTCCTGAGATTCGCGCAAGACTGGAGGCGGAGGCTGAAACACTCGGCCGCACGGCATTGCTCGAACGTCTGCGCGAATGCGATGCGGAAACCGCCGCAAAGCTCCACGAAAACAATCTCCGCCGCATTATCCGTGCGCTCGAAGTGTACGAACAGACGGGCATTCCGCTTTCGGAGCACGCACGCCGCAGCAGAGCCGTACCGCCGCCGTGGGAGGTCATGCGGTTCGGCATCGGATTTCAGGACAGGGAACTGCTCTATGAGCGGATCCGTCTGCGGGTGGACAAGATGCTTGCGGATGGTCTGGAGGCAGAAGTCCGTGCGGAATATGAGAGCGGACGCCGCAGAGAAACCGCTGCCGCAGCGATCGGGTACAAGGAACTTTTGCCGTATCTGAGGGGCGAAGCGGCACTTTCGGACTGCATTGCAGCGGTCAAGCAGGAAACTTGTCGGTACGCCAAACGGCAGGGGACATGGTTTCGTCGAAATAGCCAAACGAATTGGCTTTACCGTGATGAAGTTCGTGATAACGCCGAAATTTTTACAAAATGCCAAAAAATGATAGAAACAAGCGGCGTCCTGTGATATAATAAGTGTTGACTAGGCGATTTGTGCAAATTCTGTCATGCAGACAGAACAGATGTTCTGAAATTTGCACGAAAGACTGTCGTTTTCCCGTATACGGGAATTCAAGAAACATATGAAAGAATGAGGCAATGACTATGACTAAAGGTTTGAATCTTCAGGATGTTTTTCTGAATCAGGCACGCAAAGACCGTATGCCGCTGACGATTATCCTCACCAACGGATATCAGTTCAAGGGCATCATCCGCGGCTTTGATTCGTTTATTCTCATTCTGGAAACAGAGGGCAGACAGCAGCTTGTCTTTAAGCACGCGATCTCTACCCTTGTTCCTGCAAGACCGATCGCAATTCTCGATGCCATCGAAAAGGAAGATGAGTAATCCATGAACGAGATTACAACGCGAATACTGGACTATCTTGTCCTGCTGTTCGCCGTTGTGCTTGCGTCCAGTATCATCTACCATCTGTTCAATCAGGACTATAAAACTGAAACCGCGATCTACGCCGAGGTGAGCGATGTTTCCAAGTTACAGGGCGTCTATGTCCGCTCGGAAACGGAGAAAAGCTATTCGGGCAGCGGTGCGGTGCGCTATTGCGTCAGCGACGGTGCAAAGCTCGGTGTCGGAAGTGTCATTGCCGAGGTGTATGACAGCGAGGAACAAATCGACCTGCGCCGCAGCATTGCGAAAAAGCAGGACGAGCTTTCCATGCTGACAAAGGTGGAAAATCCGGGTACGAGCGACTATGCGCAGCCCGCAAACCTTTCCACCCTCATCGAGGAACAGTACAAAACCATGCTCCGTCTGCGCGAGGTCGGGGATTATTCCTCTATGCTCGAACGCAAACGTGAAATGACAGTCCTGATGAGTACCTACGATAAGATCACAGGGCAGAGCGACAATCTGCAAAGCCGTATCACCGAATTGCAGGATGAGATCTCCATGCTGGAACTTCGTCTGACGGAGCCGATGGAGAAGATCACCGCAGAAAAAAGTGCGTACTTTGTCAGCTATGTGGACGGCTACGAGAAAATTCTTACGCCGCAGAACATGGCACAGCTCAGACAGGAACAGCTTGCGGAAGTCACAGACGGCGGTCCGCCCAATGCGGAACGCAGCCCCAATGTCATCGGTAAGCTGATCGACGGGTATGAATGGTATATCGTGGGTGTTTTCGATAATACCAAGCTGCGCCTTTCCGAGGGTGACAGCGCAACGGTTCGTCTGGAATCTGTTTCCGACGATCTGCACGCAGAGGTCGTTTCTCTTGTTTCCGCAGGCGATATCACCAAAACGCAGGTGATCCTCCGCTGTGAAACGCTGACCTACGATGTGGTGCAGCACCGCACGGAACGTGTGGAGATCCTTCGGAAAACCGTTGAGGGCGTCAAAGTGCCGCGTACTGCGATTCGTTTCCAGAAGATGCCGAAACTCGATGAGGAAGGCAAGGAAACGGACGAACTCGAAAACTGCATGGGCGTCTATGTACTGGTCGGTGAGAATGCGGAATTCCGCAAGATCGAGATCGTGTACGAGGATGAGGAATATTACCTCTCGTCCCTGAATGCAGGCAACGGTTATGTCGCGCTGTATGACGATATTATTGTGAACGGAGTGATGGCAGATGGCGACTGAATGTTCCCCTGAGATTCGGGCGGCGATCCTTGAACGTCTGCACGAAATTCAGACACGGATGGAATCCGCCTGCCAAAGCGCAGGACGCAATGCACAGGAAGTCACGCTGATGGCGGTCACAAAAACAGTTCCGCCCGAACAGGTCAATGTCGTCGTAGAAGCAGGCGTGACGCTGCTGGGCGAAAACCGCGTACAGGAATTCCTTTCGAAGCGCGACGATTATGATAAACGCGCAGAGGTACAGTTCATCGGACATCTGCAAACCAATAAGGTGAAACAGATCGTCGGTGCAGTCACTCTGATTCATTCTGTGGACAGCCTGCATCTGCTGCAGGAGATCCAGAAAACAGCAAATAAGCAGGAGATCGTTCAGGATATCCTGCTGGAAGTCAATATCGGCGGTGAAACGTCGAAATCGGGTGCCGCACCTGCTGAGATGCAAATGCTTTTGCAGTCTGCGATGGAATGCCCGAATGTCAAAGTGCGCGGTCTGATGACCATTCCGCCGCCGTTTGCAGAACAGTCTGAGGCAGAGGAATGCTTCGGAAGAATGCAGACGCTCTGGCAGGATCTGCGCCGCACTTCCCCCTCGCTTGACATCCTGTCGATGGGTATGTCGGGCGACTACGAAACCGCCATTCGCTATGGCGCAACGCTGATTCGGCTCGGCAGCGCATTGTTCGGCGCACGGATCTATCCGCCGAAAACGCTCTGAACCGCCGAAACATTTGTATGGAACATGGCTTTTGCAGACCATGTGTTTTGATAGCTATGATTGGCTGAAAAGATTTCAGTATATGAAAAGGAGAGTTCAATATGAAATTCGTTGATTCCGTTCTTGGATTTTTTGCACCGCAGGATGATGACGGCTACGAGAATGAGCCTGTCAAGGAGCCGCGCTATGAGCGCAAGGAAACCAGAGAAGCACGCGATACCCGCGAAATTGAAGTTCGTGAGCGCGAAGCTGCACCGAGAGAGTCCTACCGCGCAGAGCGCGAGGATGTGTCCGCTGCTGCAAAACAGGAACGCGGTAAGGTTGTCAACATTCAGGCAACTGCACAGCTTCAGGTCGTTCTCGTAAAGCCTGAGGTATTTACCGATGCAAAGCAGATCGCTGACCACCTGATCTCCAAGAAGACCGTTGTCCTCAATCTGGAAACTGCATCTGCTGAAAACAAGCGCAGAATCATTGATTTTCTGGTTGGTGTCGCATACGCAAACGGCGGCAGCCTGAAGCCTGTTGCAAACCTCACCTATATCATCACCCCCTATAACGTCGGCTTTATCGGCGAAGATCTGGTCGGTGAACTGGAATCCAACGGCGTAATTATGTGATCCCACGATCCCGAAATTCCATTTGAAAGAAGGTATTCAGCATGATGACAGCAAAGGAAATCCGCGCAAAGGAATTTGAAAAGGTAAAATTTGGCTATCAGGCTGAGGAAGTTGACGCATTCCTGCGGAAAATCGAGGCGGATTATCGCCAGATGGAAGATGAACTCGCAGAAGCGAACAATAAAATGATGCTGCTTGCAGACAAGGTGCGTGAGTATAAGGAAGGCGAGGAAGACCTCAAAAATGCCCTCCTGAGCGCACAGAAGCAGGCTCGCCAGATCATCGACGAGGCAAAGGAAAAGGCAAACCAGATCACGGATGACGCAAAGTCCTCCGCTACATCTGTCCACTCTGCCGCAGTTGTGGAGCAGGAAACGCAGCTCAAAGAGCTTTCTGAAAAGCTCGACAAGGAAAATCGTATTCTTGTCGAAACGCAGCGTCAGGTCGCAGCGTTCAAAAAATCCCTGTTCGATATGTATAAGCAGCATCTGGAACAGATCGCAAATCTGCCGGATACCATCGACGAGGATGACGAGTACGAGGATGACGATGCGTGCGAGTGCGAGGCAGAGGAAACGGCAGAAGCTGTCATCGCTGAAGTGACCGAGGAAGCACCTGCTGCAGAGCCCGTAAAGGAAGAAGTCAAGGAAGAAGCTCCCGCGGCGGAAGCACCTGCGGAAGAAAAAGCTGCACCGACCGAGCCGGAAAAGGATCCGTTCGATGAAGTTGAATTCTCCACGCCGAAGAAGCCGATTTCCCGTACCGCAGAATTTGATACACGCTACAAAGACCTCAAACACGGCAACCGCCGCGATGAGAAGAAAAAGCGTTTCTGATTCGAAATGAAACTATGAAAGTAACCTTGCAGACAAAATGCCGCGGGGTTACTTTCTTTGTATGCATGAAAGGCGAGCAGATATGACGATTTTATTTCTACTTGCATATGTGGCAGCCATTGTGCTTGCCGTGATCGACCAGCTCATCAAGGTCTGGGCAGTCGGAAATTTGCAGGGGCAGCCCGAACGTCCCTTCCTTCAAATCGGCAGTTTCGACTGGATGCACCTGCGCTTTGTCGAGAATGACGGTGCGGCGTTCAGCATTCTGTCGGGGTCGAAATGGTTCTTGATCGGGTTTTCCGCGCTGATGATCGCAATTTGCCTGATTCTGATGCAGAAGCTCGGAAAAAAGCATCGCTGGCTACTGATCGTCATGCCGCTGATCGCAGGCGGCGGACTGGGCAACCTGATCGACAGAGTATTCCGCGGCGGACTCGTTGTGGATTTTCTGGATTTTCAGCTGATGAATTTTGCGGTGTTCAATTTTGCAGATGTCTGTGTGTCGGTCGGTGTCATACTGATGGCGATTTGCCTGCTGTTTGTGGAAAAGGACGAGCCGAGTGCGAAAAAGCTGAAAAAGGCGAAAACGCTGGAAAATGCAGAGCAGGTCGGCGAACTGAATGACGCAGAAACACATCCTGATGCGGAGGAATACCCCGATGCCTGAGCCCATCACGCTGACGGTTCCGCAGGAGGACGCAGGCACCCGACTGGACGCATGGCTGGCGGCACAGGCGGAGATTTCGCTGACACGTTCGGCGGCACAGCAGCTGCTCGAAAAGGGCGGCATTCTCCGAAATGGCGCAAAGCCGAAGAAAAATGACAAATTACAGGCAGGCGATACGGTAACGGTGGAGATTCCCGAGCCCGAACCGACAGATGTCCTGCCACAGAATATTCCGCTTGACATTATCTACGAAGATACAGAACTTTTGGTGGTCAATAAGCCGAAAGGGATGGTTGTACATCCTGCGCCCGGACACGCGGACGGTACGCTTGTCAACGCGCTGCTGTACCATTGTGAGGGACAGCTTTCGGGCATCAATGGCGTGATTCGCCCCGGTATCGTCCACCGCATCGACCGCGACACGAGCGGCTTGCTGATTGTCGCAAAGACCGACCGTGCCCATCTGGGACTTGCCGCGCAGATCGCAGAGCATTCGTTTACACGCGAGTACGAGGCGGTTGCCTGCGGACGGTTCCGCGAGGAGAGCGGTACTGTGAATGCGCCGATCGGCAGAGATCCGAAAGACCGCCAGAAAATGTGTGTGATCGAAAAAAACAGCCGTCATGCTGTCACGCATTATCAGGTGCTTGCGCAGTACGCAAAGCTTGCGCATATCTGCTGTCGGCTGGAAACGGGCAGAACGCATCAAATTCGCGTACATATGCGATATTTGGGACATCCGATATACGGCGATGCGGTCTATGGCAAGGCGGTCAAAGGCGTGGAGGGACAATGTTTGCACGCGCGGAAAATCGGATTTGTCCACCCGACAACAGGCGAGGAACTGTTTTTTGACAGTCCGCTTCCTGAATATTTCACACAGATACTGCAAAAAGCGGAGAGAGAACAGCTATGAAAAACGAGATGCCCTACGAGGGCTTGGCGATGGTCACGGACTTGGACGGCACGCTGCTGCTGCCCGATAAGACGCTTGCGGCAGAGGACGCGGCGGCGATCGCGGAATTCCGTGCAAAGGGCGGTCTGTTTGGGATTGCGACAGGGCGCGGCGTACAGGCCACCAAAGAATATCTGGAACTGATGCAGCCCGATATGCCTGCAATTTTGTATAACGGCGTGATGCTGTATGATAGGAAAACCGCGCAGGTACGAATGTCCAGCCGTCTGCCACAGTCCGCGAATGTGCTGATGGAAGATCTGATGCGGCGGTTTCCCGAAACAGGTGTGGAACTGCTCAACGAGGACGGCGTGTATGTAATACAGGACAGCGATTATGAACGCTGGCACTTGCAAATCACGCATATCACAGGGATACCGCGGACGCTTGCGGAGTGTCCTGCTGAGCGGTGCTGCAAGTCGCTTTTGGCGGCGGCACCCGAATTGATAGATGAAATGTTTGCATATGTCGAAAGCTTAGGGCTGACAGATGTGCGCTTCACAAAATCGAATCCTGAGTTTTTGGAGATCCTGCCGGCAGGCGTGTCGAAAGGTTCTGCGCTGACGGCTCTGCGCGGATTTTTGCCGCAGGGCATGAAAATCGCGGCGAGCGGCGATTTTGACAATGACATTCAGATGTTAGAGGCGGCGGACTATGCGGCTTGCCCTGCGGATGCGCAGGAATGTGTGCAGGAAGCGATCGCGGCGGTCGGCGGCTATCGCTCGGAAAAGACTTGCAGGAACGGATTTTTTGCCGACTGGGTACGGGAAGTCTGTTCGCAGTTTGTTGGGGGACGCTGACCCCCACACCCCCTGACAAGGACAATCACGCGAAGCGCAATAAAAGTTTTACTCGATTTTTTCAAAAAATCGCGGGGCTCAAAGGGGCAGAGTCCCTTGCCGCGCTCCGCAGAGCGCGGAACCCCCTTCTCCTTCCAAAACATCAGGAATGGGGTATGGGGAAAACCCTATGAATGGGGTTTCCCCATACAAGAGGGCACAAACAAGCCAAGATATGCAAAGGAGGTTCAAATGGGCGTTATATATATTCTGACGAACCCTTCGTTTGAAGCGTATGTTAAAATTGGTTATGCAGATGACATTGAACGACGGCTGAAAGAACTGAACCGAAGCGAGTGTATTCCGTTTGCCTTTCGCGTGTATGCTACTTATGAGGTAAGCTCGCGGCTTTCAGACTTGAAAGTACACGAGCTGATCGATACATTGAACCCGAATTTACGTTCGATTGACACATTTGGAGGTCAAAAGCGGATTCGCGAATTCTATGCGATGTCTGCGGAAGATGCTTATTCGATTTTGAAAGCAATCGCCGCAATAAACGGCTTAACAGACAAATTGAAACGGTATTCTATGACAGAAAGTGAACGGCAGGACGAGGAAAATGCCGAAGATATTGCCGAACAGCATATGTCCAGAGCGGCAAATTTCACATTTTCAATGTGTGGGATTCAGATTGGTGAAGAAATTGAGTATTATAATGATTCAACGATAAAGTGCAAAGTCGTATCGGACAGAAAAGTATTGTATCAAGGCAAAGAATATTCATTGTCTGCGCTGGCGAAAAAGTTGTCTGGAAGAAAGAGCAGTATTGCAGGTCCGCAGTATTTCAAATATCATGGAATGTGGCTGAACGATATTCGCCGCGAGCACGAATTCGATGAGAACGAATAAAAAGAGAGCCGAGAAAAAATCTCAGCTCTCTCAGGTATGGATTGGGTGGAAAAATAATCACATACTGTGATTATTGAGTTTAATGGCGGCGCGAGCCTTGTTGACAATGGTCTTGTCATTTTCGTAGGTCAGCAGGTGGGTAGCGTGAACGATGTCCACCCAGCGGATCTCGGCGATCTCCTCCTCCTGCGGCACGAAATCATAATTCCGCGCAAGAGCGAGAAAATAGACGACAACCTTTTGGGTATCGCGTTTGGGAGAATAGGTAACTGTTTCCCGAAATGTCTGGTCAATGATGACATCGAGATTGGTTTCCTCCTTGATTTCACGGCGAGCCGTTTCCAGCTCGGTTTCATTCCCCTCCACATGACCTTTCGGGAATGACCAATGACCGCTGTTAATGTGCTTGATCAGCAGGATTTCAATGTTGCCATGAAACCGCCGATATACGATTGCGCCGCAGGATTTTTCGTGCAGCATTCAAAAATTCCTTTCTTATGGTTTCAGCGGATGTTGTTGTTATTATTATAGCACAAATCCGATGATTTGTAAACACCTTTTTTGTTTTTTTCTCTATGTATTTTAATATCGCGGTCTAATACCGCAGAAAGGTTGGTTTATTTATGAGCCAAAACGCAAAAACCGCATTCAGTGCCGCAGAGATTCTTCTGCCGCGCAAGTCCGCAATGTCCGATGCATGGGCAGTCTGCGCCTGCGACCAGTACACGGGTGAACCTGCATACTGGGCAGAAACCGAGCAGATCGTTGGCGAAAAGCCCTCGACACTCCGTCTGATCCTCCCTGAAGTCTATCTGGAAGATGCGGACGTTGCAGAGCGCATTGAGAAGATTCACACCGCAATGGACGCATATCTTGAAAACGACGTATTTGAAACCTATTCAAATGCAATGATCTATCTGGAGCGTATTCAGAGCGATGGCAAATGCCGCGCAGGTCTGGTCGGAAAGATCGACTTGGAGCAGTATGATTATACAAAGGGTTCGACATCGCTGGTTCGTGCGACCGAGGCGACTGTCGCAGAGCGTATTCCTCCCCGTGTCAAGATTCGTTGCGGCGCAGGCATCGAACTGCCGCACATCATGATTCTGCTTGACGATGCAAAGAAAACGGTCATCGAGCCGCTCGAAGCACAGAAATCTGCAATGGAGAAAGTCTACGATACAAAGCTGATGCAGGGCGGCGGCTCGATTCAGGGCTGGCTTGTACCTGCTGATGCACAGGCAAAAATTCTGGAGGCTCTCACCGCGCTGGGCAATGCTGAAAACTTTGACGACGGTGTTGCACCGCTGGTCTATGCGATGGGCGACGGCAACCACTCGCTCGCAACCGCAAAGGCATTCTACGAGGAGTGGAAAGCTGCAAATCCGAATGCTGATACCGAGAACTGCCCGATGCGCTATGCATTGGTCGAACTGGTTAACCTCCACAGCGATGCGCTGCAATTTGAAGCAATCCACCGTATTCTGAACGGTGTCGATGCATCGAAACTGCTGGCAGATATGACTGCCGCACTCGACCTGCGGACAGATGCAAAGGCTGCACAGGCAATGGAAATCATCGTAAACGGTACAAAAACGACTTACTACATCCACAAGCCGACTTCGAATCTGACGGTTGGCAGCGTGCAGAGCTTCCTGGATGCATGGCTGAAAGCAAACGGCGGCAAGATCGACTATATCCACGGCGCAGATGTTGTTGAGAAGCTCGCACAGGCGGCTGACAGCATGGGCATTCTGCTGCCTGATATGCAGAAATCCGAGCTGTTCCCGACCGTTATCAAGGACGGTGCGCTCCCGAGAAAAACATTCTCGATGGGACACGCTGCGGACAAACGCTTCTATATGGAGTGCAGAAAGATTTCTGAGTAAGGGTGTGGGTTTCTTGGGGGCGCTGCCCCCAAACCCCTGCCAAAGGGACATTGTCCCTTTGGAATCCCATTTTAGCACGAATGATAGCATGGAAAGGACGGAGATTCGGTTCTCCGCCCTTTTTGCGTGTAGACACGCGAAGCGCAACAAAAGTTTTGGTCAAGCTTTTATCTCGCTTCGCGCTTTGCACCTTTTCTATCATGGGATTCCAAAGGGTATATCATACCCTTTGGCGAGGTTTGGAGCGGAGCTCCATTTGGAATGCATCGCAGATACAACTTTATCAACAAACAAGGGCGAAGCTGTAATGCTTCGCCCTTTTATTTGTGTACAGGGAAAATGTCCCCGCATTCTCTTTGATTATTCCTCAGCTTCGGAGGTGGTTTCACTCGGTTCTTCCTGGGTTTCCTCAACTGCTGCGGCAGATTCTGCTGCTTTTGCCGCCTCGGCCGCCTTGCGGATCTCCACATTGAGTGAGCCGTTCATCAGCTGCTGGAATTCGTCCTCGTCCGCCTTTTCATATTCCAACAGGAACTCGGCGACGATGTCAAGCTGTTCGCGGTGTTCTTTGAGGATCTCAAGTGCTTTTTCGTAGCCGTCCTCGACCAGTTTCCGCACCTCAAAGTCAATCTTCGCAGCGATTTCTTCGGAGTAGTCACGGACATGACCGTAGTCGCGGCCGATGAATACCTCATCGCTGTCCGAACCGTACACAAGCGGTCCCAGTTCATCCGACAAACCCCAGCGCGTGACCATGTTCCGTGCGAGCTTTGTTGCACGTTCCATGTCGTTCGATGCACCTGTGCAGATGTCGTCGAGTGCGGTCGCTTCTGCCGCACGGCCGCCCAGCATCATCACAAGGGATTCGCGGAGCTGTGTGCGTGTCATGTGGTTGTCCTCGGTGTCCTTGCGTGTCCATGTCATACCTGCCGCCATACCGCGCGGTACAACGCTGATCTGCTGGACAGGATCCTGTGTCGGGAGATAATATGCGGTAATTGCGTGACCTGCCTCGTGGAATGCGGTGATTTTCTTGTCGCGGGCGGTCGGGATATGAGATTTCTTTTCTGGGCCTGCGATGACCTTCATGGTCGCTTCCTCGATATCCGAGTCGATGATCGCCTTGCGGTTTGCGCGTGCAGCGAGGATCGCGGCTTCGTTGAGGAGGTTTTCGAGGTCTGCACCCGTAAAGCCCTGTGTATCCTTTGCGAGTTTGCGGAGGTCAACATCGGGGCCGATGGGTTTATTCTTGCTGTGGACTTTGAGAATATCCTCTCTGCCCTTGGCATCGGGATAGTTGACGGTGATCTGTCGGTCGAAACGGCCCGGACGCAGGAGCGCGGGGTCGAGAATGTCGCGGCGGTTGGTTGCCGCAAGCACGATGACGCTGTCCTTGATCGTAAAGCCGTCCATTTCAACGAGAAGCTGGTTGAGTGTCTGCTCACGTTCATCGTGACCGCCGCCAAGTCCGGAACCTCTGTGTCTGCCGACAGCATCAATTTCGTCGATGAAGATGATAGAGGGAGAATTTTTCTTTGCCTGTTCGAACAGGTCACGGACACGGCTTGCGCCGACACCAACGAACATTTCTACGAAATCAGAACCGGAAATCGGGAAGAACGGAACGCCTGCTTCACCGGCAACGGCTCTTGCCATGAGGGTTTTACCGGTACCGGGAGGGCCCAGCAGCAGTACGCCTCTGGGAATTCTCGCGCCGATCTCATCGTACTTCTTCGGATTTTTGAGGAAGTCTACGATTTCTGCCATTTCGGCTTTTTCCTCGTCTGCGCCTGCGACATCGGCAAAGGTTGCCTTTTTGGTGTCCATAGCGGCAGGCTTGATATTGGTTTTGCCGAACGAATTGATCTTACCGTTTCCGCCCGACTGACGAATCATAAAGACGAACAGCACAATGCCCATGACCAGCAGGATCAGTGTCGGAACAACGGTGATGAGCCACGAGCTGTCCGTAATTTTGAAGTAGTCCTGTTTCAGCGGTGTATCGTGGGTTTCGTTGTAGGTATTGCGGTAATCTGCCGTATCATCCAGGAACAGGCTGACATTCGGCACCTCATAAACGTGGACCTTGTCTTTTTCGTCGCTTTCGAGGTGGTATTTCAGTTCGCCCGTACCGAGGTCGAGTGTGTATTCCGTGACCTGACAGTCATCGAAATACGCAATGACATCGGAATACTGCAATTTATTTTTCTGATTTGACATAGAGGGAAGCAGAAAACAAATTGCACCGATAAAGAGCAGAGCTACGAGCAGATAGGTCCAAAGACCGCGACTTTTTCCCAAATTCAATCACTCCTTACATGAATTTTCGTCCCTGCGGTTTGGGAGAATGAAAAACCGCAGACATCTGGTTGTCTTTGCATCGGGTTTCACCCGAGCGGCAATGCCGACCTGTTCGCAGAAAATGCAGCCGAGGTCGTCATAGAGCGCATACAGGCGGCGGCGTTCGATTTGCGGAACAGCCGACTGAATGCAGGTTTTGAGGGATGAGGAAAATCCTCTGCCCGGCAGGGTGATGCGGTCGGAACCGCGCCATTGCCGAAAATACGGATTTCCTACAATTTTATCAGAATCGAGCGTACACCTTGTGAAAGCATTGTGAAGCCTGGGTGAATTCACGCCCGATATCGGCTCTGTTTCCAGCATCCTGACCTCACAGGTTTTCTGCGGAAACAGCTGATAAACGGATTGTTGGGGCAGACAAAGCGGAACGGAAAAATCGTTTGCGGCTTCTGCGAATTGAAAGCACAGTACGCCGTCTGCCATATGTACGTAAAAATCGCCTGAAACGGTGGTTTTCCCCGTTCCTGCGAGGAGAATGTCATCGATCTCGCGCAGCTTTTGGAAGCTTGCGTCACAAACGCCGCCGATCGCTTTCGCATACACGCGCATCCGAATGGGACGGGGATAGCTTTCCAGTCCGCGAAATGCCGTACCTGCGCAGAAATCATCCGTAATACAGGCTGTGTATGCAGCATCCGCCTGTGTTTGCAGATACGCTTCGTCCTCGGAGAGCAGCATGGCAGTCCGCGCCATATGGGGTACTGCCTGCGGATTGCATCGTTCGAGCAGGGGAATCGCTTCCTGCCGCAGAAAATTGCGTGCGGCATCGGTTTCGAAGTTGGTGCTGTCCGTGACGAAATCCTGTCCGCGTTCTGCGAGATAGGCAAGCAGTTCATCTTTGGTGCAGGAAAGCAGCGGTCTCAGGATGCGTCCGCGCACCTGCGGAATTCCGCAGAGTCCGCGCAGTCCGCTGCCGCGCAGGAGGTGGAACAGCAAAGTTTCCGCCTGATCGCCTGCATGGTGTGCGGTGGCGAGGAATCCCGTCGGGGCGGCTTCATCGAGTGCCGCATAGCGCAGCAGCCGCGCCGCCGTTTCGATGGAAATGCGTTGTTTGGCTGCATACGCAGGAACGTCGATCTTCACCATCTGAAACGGAATATCCAGCTTCTTGCAGAGCGATGTACAGAATGCCGCGTCACGGTCTGCCTCTGCACCGCGAATGCCATGATGCACATGGACGGCGGCGAGGGTGAAGCCGTATTCGGCTTGTAATTCCTGCAAGATCAACAGGAGTGCCACGCTGTCCGCACCGCCCGACAATGCCACGGTGATCTCACTGCGGTTTTCGAGAAGATGCGTGTTTCTGACAATCTCTGCGATACTCATTGCGGCGGAGCCTCGCTCCGTTCAGGGGACGAGAAGCGTGTAAACTGTGCGTCCCAGACCATGTTGACGGTTGCCGTTTCACCGTGACGGTTTTTCGCCACAACACATTCGGTAATATTCGGATTCAATGCTTTTTCGCGGTTGTAGTAATAGTCGTTATAGAGGAACATGATGATGTCAGCGTCCTGCTCAATGGAACCGGATTCACGCAGGTCGGAGAGCATCGGGTGCTTGTCGGTACGGCTTTCCACGCCGCGGTTGAGCTGTGACAGCAGCAAAACGGGAATATCCAGTTCTTTTGCCATCAGTTTCAGGCTTCTGGTAATCTCGGAAATGACCAGCACACGGTTGTCGGACTTCATCGGCGCATCCATCAGCTGCAAGTAGTCGATAACGACCATGCCGAGGTTTTTGACACGGCGAAGCTGTGCTTTCATCTGCGAAACGGTGATGCCTGTTGCTTCGGAGAGGTAGATATTCATGCCCGAAAGAACGTCTGCGGAGGCGGCAAGCCTGCTCCATTCTTTCGGTTCGAGGTGTCCTGTGCGGAGCTTGTGCGAATCAACAAGCGCCTCTGTGGAGAGCATACGGGAAACGAGCTGTTCCATACTCATTTCGAGCGAATAGATGGCGACAGTACGTCCCGAACGGCGGCTGACATTGGTCGCAAGGTTCAGCGCGAGGGAGGTCTTACCCATACCGGGACGCGCCGCGAGGATCACTAAGTCGGAGTTGTTCATGCCGCCCGTGATGGAATCGAGTTCGGGAAAGCCTGTTTTTGCACCAACGAATTTATCGCGGTCAGGACCGGAAATATCGCCCAGATGCTTGTAAGTTTTGACCATGACATCCCGAATGGGGATCAGACCGTGAACGTCCTTGCCCTGTCGGATGTCGTAGATACGCTGTTCTGCGGAATCGAGAAGTGTGGACGCAGGGTATGAACCCTCTGCGACTTCTTTGAGCAGATCGCGTGCGACAGTCGCCAAAGACCGCGCACAGGCTTTGTCCGCGACAATTTTGCAGTAGCTTTCGATATTTTCAGCGGAGGGGACGGTATCGACCAGCGCGGCGAGATAGCGTCTGCCCTCTGCGGAGCTTTCAAAGATGCCCTGCTGTAAGGCTTCATTGAGAATGGTCACCATGTCCATCTGCTCCGCCTGTGTCCCTGTGTACATCGTCTGCATCAGCCGATACAGTTCCCGATGCTGATCTACATAGAAAGCGTCGGGCTGTAAAATGCCGAGGGCGGTGCTGAGGGTGTCGGGCGCGAGCAGAATCGAGCCGAGAACGGATTGTTCGGCTTCGATGCTGTGAGGCATGGTCTGGTCGGAGAAGCTGTCACGCAGGGATGTGAAATCCTGCTCAGCCATTTTCGTCCAGCTCCACGGAAACTGTAAACTTCGCAGATACGCCGTTATAGAGCTTTGCTTCTGCGGCATACAGACCGACGTTCTTCATTTCGAGGTTGGTGGAGAGCTTACGCTTTTCAACAGAGAAGCCGAACTGTTTTTCGATGGCTTCCGCAACGTGACCGAGGGTAACTGCACCGAACAGTCTGCCGCCCTGACCGCCTTTTGCCTTGACAACGACCTTCTGGTCTTTCAGCTTGTCAGCCTGAGCCTGTGCATCGGCGCGTGCGACGTCGATCTTGTGCTGTTCGGAGTCTTTCTTACCCTGCAATTCGGTGAGATTTTTCGGGGTAGCTTCGACAGCAAGCCCTTTTCCAAGCAGGAAATTTCTTGCGTAGCCATCGGATACATTCTTAATATCGCCTTTTTTTCCTGTACCTTTAATGTCTTGCAGTAAAATGACTTTCATTGATTTTCTTCCTTTCAGATTTCATCGGAATCCGCAGAATCAGCGGTTTCCAGAGTATCGAGCGTTTCGATCAGGTGAATCCGCAGCGAGTTGACGGAGCAGTTTTTGATTTGTGCCGCCGCCATGGTCTGATGACCGCCGCCGCCGAGCATTTCCATAACGACCTGAACATTCATCTTGCCGAGGGAACGTGCAGAAACGCAGGCGAGGGTGTCGCGCGGGAAAATGACAAACGAAGCGTCCACGCCCTCAATGCCGAGCAGATCGTCCGCAGCCTGTGCGGCGATGATCTGGATGTCGGGGATGGCTTCTCTTGCGACTGCAATGGCAAATCGCCCGTGGAGTTCCGCATCTCCGATGAGGATGGACTTCTGTCGGCACGCGGATATGGATGCGGCAAACATCGCTTTGACCGCAACGGGGTCTGCGCCCTGTGTACGGAGATAGGCGGCTGCTTCAAAGGTCTGCACGCCTGTCTGCATGACAAAATTCTTCGTGTCGAGCATGATGCCTGCGAGGAGGGCTTCCGCACAAAACTGCGGCAAATCCTCGCGGCATTCGAGGAACTGGATGAGTCCCGTGACCAGCTCTGATGCCGAGGAGGCATAGGGATCATGGAACAGAAGTGTCGTATTATCGAGATAATTGACCATCTTTCTGTGGTGGTCGATGACCATGACATGGCTTGCCGCCTGATAGACCGCAGGTGCTTCGAGAATATCCTTGCTGAATGTATCCACAACGATCAGCAGGTCATCGGGCTGAATGGAAGCCGCGGCATTTTCGGGAGAAATGAGCCAGTCGGGGTGTGTCGTAAGCAGACGGTCAACAAGCGGTGTTGCGAGCGTTGCTTTCGGATTGAGAACAATGCGGAACGGTTTGCCGAGGCTTTCTGCGATAAACGCCGTACCGATCGCCGCGCCGACCGCGTCCAGATCGCTCTGTCGGTGTCCCATAATAAAGACACGTTCTGAGCTTTCGAGCAGTTCGCGCATGGCTCTTGCAACCGCGCGGTGACGGGTCTTGGACTTCTTTTCGACGCCCTTGGACACGCCGCCGTAGAAGCTGTATCCTGATTTGGTTTTGACAGCCGCCTGGTCGCCGCCGCGTCCGAGTGCCATGTCAAGGGACTGCTGGGCATAGACTTCGTTCTGTGCGAGCGAAGCGCCGCCGCGTCCGACACCGATCGAGAGCGTCAGCGGATTCTTTCCGCCAACGACGATTTTACGTACTTTGTCGAGAATCGGGAATTTTGCGTGTTCGATGAGTGCGTAATACTGTGCTTCCACGAGAATCAGGAAACGGTCCTCATCGAGCCGCGAGCAGATGCAGTCTGTGCCTTCGAGTTCGTTGTCGAACAGAGCTTCGAGCGATGCCAGCACCGCCGCACGTTCACTCTGCTTTGCCGCACTCATCACATCTTCATAGTTGTCGATGACCACGAGCATCACGCAGATACGGGTATCCCAGAAATGGCGGCGCAGGTCTGTGAAGTTGGTAATATCCTGAAAGCAGAGCATATGTGTTTCGCCGCCTGTGCGGATGTAATCCGACATGGTGATATGGTAGGTGCGGTCGTCGATCGTGACGTCAGCACCGTCATGCTCTGCAAGCTGTCTGGGAACTGTCGGGAGGATCTCGGAGAGTTCCTGTCCGAAGAAATCGACACCGCAGGCAATGCGGCTTTCGAAGCTGTTGTTATACCAGACGACCTGCATATCCTTGTTGAGAATGGCGACAGGGAGCTGAATATGCTGCGGCACACTCTGTCCTGTTGCTTCGAGATTCTCGTTCATGGATGCGAGATAGCGCAGGGTATTGTTTCGCCAAAGATAAATTTCGAATCCGCACCAAGCCGCGCCGAGCAGGAACATTGCGGCGGCGATTTTGACACCGACGGGATGCGTTTGCGGACTTGCGGCAAGCAGGAGCGCGGTCAAAGCGGAGAGTGCCAGCAGCGAGATGGCTGCAAGCGGCCGCCAAAGACATTTTTTACGCATGAGAAATATACCTTTCGTACTGAATCGGGCGTTCGGGGAATCAGACCTCCATAATAATAGGCAGGATCATCGGCGTGCGCTTTGTTGTCGAGAAGATATAATCCGACAGGACATCGCGCAGCTTGCCTTTGAGGGCATTCCAGTCGCGCAGTTCCGCAGGAGAACAGCTTTCGAGTGCTTCACAGAGCAATACTCTTGCCTCCTCCATCATCGTTTCCGATTCGCGGACATAGACAAAGCCTCTGGAGATCAGTTCAGGCCCCGAAACGATCGAGTTGTCTGCGTTGTCGATGCCGACAACGATGATGATCAGACCATCCTGTGCGAGATGCTTTCTGTCGCGCAGAACGATCGAGCCGACATCGCCGACGCTCAGACCGTCCACCAGCACTCTGCCGGCAGGTGCCTGCGAAACGACTTTCATTTCCAGACCGTTTGTTTCGATGACGTTGCCGAGTTCGGGAATGATGACATTCTCTTTCGGCATACCCATAGAAAGCGCGAGCTGTGCGTGCTTTTTGAGGTGTTTGTATTCGCCGTGTACAGGCAGGAAGAAGCGCGGTTTCGTCAGCGCGAGCATGAGTTTCAGTTCTTCCTGACAAGCGTGGCCGGAAACGTGTACTTCATACATTCTCTCGTAGACGACCGTTGCACCCGATTTCATCAGTTCGTTGACCACACGGGTGACGTACTTTTCGTTGCCGGGGATCGGTGTTGCAGAGATGATGATGAAGTCCTGCGGTGTGATGTTGACTTTCTTGTGGTCGCCCATCGCCATACGGGTGAGGGCAGACATCGGTTCGCCCTGACTGCCTGTTGTGATCAGCACGATCTGGTCGTCGGAGTAGCGGTGCATGACCTCAATGTCGATGAGAGTACCCGACTTAACTTTCAGGTAGCCGAGTTCGACCGCAATGGAAATGACATTGACCATCGAACGGCCGAACACGGCGACTTTTCTGCCGTAACGTTCTGCGCAGTCGATGATCTGCTGGACGCGGTGGATGTTCGAGGAGAATGTCGCAATGATGATGCGGCGGTTCTCCGCGGTGGTAAACAGCTTGTCGAAGGACTCACCGACCTTGCGTTCGGACGGCGTAAAGCCCTCACGTTCCGCGTTGGTGGAGTCCGCCATCAGCGCGAGGACACCGCGCGAACCCAGTTCGCCGAAGCGTGCGAGGTCGATAATGCCGCCGTTGATGGGGGAGTAGTCAATTTTGAAGTCGCCCGTATGCACCAGAACACCGGCAGGCGTATGGATCGCCAGACCGCAGGCATCGGGGATAGAATGGTTGACATGGATGAATTCGACCGCCATACAGCCCATACGGACGGTGCGGCGCGGCTGTACAACATTGAGCTGTACCTTGCCTGCGAGCTGATGCTCTTTGAGCTTTGCCTCGACGAGTGCGAGGGTGAGCTTTGCACCGTAGACAGGGGTATTGACCTTTTTGAGCAGATAGGCGAGTGCGCCGATATGGTCTTCGTGCCCGTGGGTGAGGACGATACCGCGCAGACGGTCTGCGTTGCGTTCGATATAAGTAAAATCGGGAATTACAAGGTCAACGCCGAGCATATCGGCATCGGGGAAAGCGAGTCCGCAGTCGATAATGAACATATCGTTTGCGCACTCGATCACGGTCATATTCTTACCGATCTCGCCCAGGCCGCCGAGGGGGATGATCCGCACGGGCTTTTTGGGGCGGTTCTGCATCGGTTCTTTCTGTGCGGCACCATCAGCATTGACTTTTTTTGCGATGACAGGCGCCGTATCCTTTTTATTGTTCTTGCCGCTGTCTTTTTTGGACTGTTTCGGCGGCTTTTTCGCAAGCTGCTCGGAAACGAGTTCGGAGGGAAGAATTTTTCTTCCGATGGCTGTAAGGGGGATGCCGCTGCGGCGCGGACCGCGGCCGTTCCCCTGTTTGGGATTTCTGTTCAAATGATTACCTCTCTTTCGTATATAGCCGAAGCGCAGGACGGCTTCGGAATTGATGTTCGGACATAGATATACATATACAGTATACGACAAAACGGGAAAAAAGTCAAGCGTACAAACATTTTCTGGCAGAATGACCGTAAATAATGTTTCTCTTGGTGCCGCAGCATACAGCGTGCTGTAGAAATGTGGAGAAACGGGACGATTCAGATATGTATTCTGAGAAAACCGTCAGCGTGCAGAGAACAGTATCTCCCTGCAAAACCCTTTTGTACCGTTCGGATTTCAGGAAAACCCCTCGTTGGGGTTTCCCCTCTTTGATTGCTCTGCAATCAAATTCACCCTTTCCTGCGTTTGGGAAGGAGAGGGATGTTTCGCGCTCTGCGGAGCGCGATGGGGGGAGCAGTACGGCAAGCCGATGAGTTTGCAAGCAAACTCACCCCCTCAACCCCTGCGATTTTTTGAAAAAAATCGAGTGAAACTTTTGATATGAGGCTTTGTTACGCTCTCATGTCCCCACAAAAAGCCTATCCATCCCCAAGCCTTGCACAGATATCCCCTGCGAGTTCGGATGCCGTCTCTATGCTGTCCGCCTCGGCAAACAGCGCGGCGGTTTTGCCTGTGCGCGAGGGGCGGACAAGCACCCGACCGCGTGCATCTTCTGCAAAATATCCCTCTGCGGTCTGTGCGGCATTGACATTTGCCTGCCATGTTTGCAGCGAGTTTCCACCTTGCGCGTCCAGCCTGACGATGCGGTGGACGGTGTGGCAGGGCGGCAGGCATCTGAGCCATTCTTTCAGGGACATTCGGTGTTCCGAGAGCAGACGGAGAAATTCCGCACAGAGGATCGCGGCATCCAGCGTGAATCCCTGTGCCAGCGCGAGTGTGCGTGCGATGTTGTCCGTTCCGTCGGAGCAGGACGCATACCGCAGGACATTTCTTCCGTATTTACGCGCCATATCTTCTGCGGCACGGGGCATCCAGTAGGGGAGCGCGACATCTTTTCCCTGCACAAAATACTGCTGGCAGACGAGCAGAAGCACCTTTTCATGGAAGATCCAGCCGCAGTCGGTGTGGTAGAGCGCGAGTTTTCTGCCGTCCGAGGAGAGCTGTATGGTCAGAAGCTGCCCTCTGCCGCCGCGGAGCAGCTGTGCCATTTTTCGATAGAGTGGCGCGGAGCCTGTGGTGATTTCGGGCAGGACAGGAAAACTGTCGGGCAGACGTTCGCGGATGCGTGCAGAGAACAGCGAGGTCAGACCGCTGCCGTTCAGGACTTCTCCGTATTGGGACGGCGCACACCATTCCGCTTGCGGCTGGTCACAAAGAAGTGTCTGCCATGCGGCGGTGAGCGGGAGCATTCCTTTTGCGAACACCCTGAGCCGATGCTCTGCGAGATGCACAAGCAAAGGGAGGTCTGCGGCGATGGATGCGGCAGAGAGTTCAGGCAGCGTGGCACATGGAACGAGTACGGCGGAACTGCCTGCGGCGGCACAGGCACCTGCGAGAATGCCTGCCGCAGCGCCCGAAAATGCAGAGTCGGGTTCTGCGCCGATGAGGATTTGCGCCGAAGCGGCGGCAAGGGATGCCCCGAGCTGAATCAGATTGTCAGGCGTTGGCGTGCCGCTGAGAACGCCGTCATCTTCGGGCAGCAGCGGCTGGGATTGCTGAAACATACGATCACCCTTTCTTGGAAAGAGTATGCCGCATCGGCGGAAGAATTATACAGGCGGAAACGGTCGGATTCTGCGAAACACTTGACATTTTCGAGAAAATGCACTATACTGTAATCACACGATTTCGCAGGAGAGGCCTGCGGAAAAACAGAACAAAACAGACGAAGAAAGGATATTACAATACAATGGATACAGACGGCGGCCGATTATGGTATTTGCTGGTCATTCTTGGGGTGTTTGCCGCGATTCGCGCATGGTTTTCTGCGTGTGAAACGGCACTCACCGAGGTAAACGATGCGAAAATTCAGGCACAGGCGCAGACAGAGAAGCGATGGCAGGGACTTGCAAAACTGCTTGCCTCCCCGACAAAGCTGCTGCGGAATTTTGCGGTACACCGTGTTTTTTCTGCGGTATGGATCGGCGTTCTGGTGTATGGGACTTTCGGGGCACGGCTGACAAAGCTGCTGCCGATCCCCTATGCGGCGATCGCGGCAGGACTGCTGCTTGCAGTCGGCACAGCCATATTGCTGACCATGTTTACGGATTTTCTGCCGAAGCGGTTTGCCGCGCATTCTCCTGAATCGTTTGCGCGGATTTGCACACCTTCTGTCCGTGCTTTGCAGGTGATCATGACACCGTTTACTGCGCTTGCGGCAGGTGTGACGAAGGGGATTTGCAGACTGTTCGGTATTTCTGTTGCGGACGGTGCGGAGATCGTCACCGAGGAGGAGATCCGACTGCTGGTCGATGCAGGCAACGAAACGGGCGGCATCGAGGAAAGTCAGCGTGAGATGATCAACAACATCTTCGAATTTGACGATGTGACGGTCGCGGAAGTCATGACACACCGCAAGGACATGATCGCCGTTCCGAAAGAAGCAACGGCATCCGAAACGGCAAAGCTTGCGATGGAGGAGGGATTCTCCCGTATCCCCGTCTACGAAAAGCGTGTCGATACGATCATTGGCGTGGTACTGGTCAAGGATATGCTGCCGCTGGTCGGAAAATCCGAGGACTGCGCTGTGACTGCACTGATGCGCGAAGCGTATTTTGTTCCCGAAACAGCGAAATGCCGCGATGTGTTCCAGAAGATGCGGAAAGATAAGATGCAGCTTGCCATCGTGTCCGATGAGTACGGCGGCACGGCAGGCATGGTCACAATGGAAGACCTGCTGGAAGAAATTGTCGGCAGTATTCAGGATGAATATGACGAGGAAGAAGAAGCAGAACTTGTGGAACTGCGTCCGAATGTGTATTCGATCGACGGTGCGGCAGATCCCGAGGATATCCTGCCGCGTCTGGGCGTCACCCCCGAGGAGGACAGCGATTTCGATACGATGAGCGCGTATGTGGTCGGACTGCTGGGCAGGATCCCGAGCGAGGGCGAACGTCCCGTGATCGAAGCCTGCGGCGTGCGGTATACATTATTATCATACGAGGACAACTGGATCCGCCGTATTCAGGCAGAAGTCCTTCAGAAAAAAACAGAAACGGCAGACGAAAAATAAATAAGGGTAAGGAAACATCATGCAAAGACAAGGGAAGATCATGTTTGTGGGTGCGATCGCACTCGTCATTCTCTTGGGTATGCTGGTTATAAAAAGCGGAATACTGGGATTACAGCCGGCGCAGGACAGAAAGCTCCCGAAAGAGGAGGCTGCCCTGCGTTATCCGTATCAGCAGCTCAGTACAAAAGAGCAGACACTCTATGCGGCACTTTACGAAGCAATGGCAGCACATCAGACAACATTCACATTGCCGTATGAATGTACAGGCGATGAATATGAAAAAATCTATCTGCTGGTCAGAATGCAGGAGCCGCAGTTTTTCTATGTTGCGGACACATATCAGATGGCACAGATCATGACGGAAATCGAGCTTCAGTACGATGAAACCGAGGAAGAAGCCGAGCCGATGGCGGAAGCGATCGAACGGGCGGCTGATGAGATCGCTGCAGAAGTGGCAGGTATCAGCGATGAGGGCAGAAAATTTCTGGCGATACATGATGCGATCGCCGAACGCTGTCTGTACGAGAAAAGTGCGCATTCATCGGATATATACGGCTGTCTGGTCGAGGGCGTTGCACAGTGCGAGGGTTACAGCAAGGCATTTTGCTATGTCGCACGCAAAGCAGGTCTGAATGTCATGACGATCACAGGAAAATCGGAGCGCGGTCTGGGACACGCATGGAATATTGCGGAAATTGACGGTGCATACTATAATATAGATGTGACATGGGATGACGAGGACAACTACGAGGACGCTGTATCGCACCGCTGCTATGCGATGCCGGATGCGCGGTTCGGAGGGCATACCGCAGAGGAACCCGCGTTCAAAGTGCCGCAATGTACAGAGGACAAGGAGAACTACTATCTGAAATACGGACGCATTCTCAACGAATCTTCTCAGATGAGTACAAAATGTTCAGAGTGGGCGTTGGATCAGACAGGCAACAATACATTTATAGAATTCTACTGTCCGACAGACGAGATCTATCAGGCGGTAGTGTCGGACGTTCGAAGCGGTTCAGAGATCAAAAAAGCAATCGCAGAGTACTGTACAAAGGGTGTATTTCAGTTTTCCAAGGACGACAGAGGGCGAATTGTTGGGATTTTGTTCGGCTAGTCGTCGGGGTTTTGTGCAAAGCATAGAAAGAAAAAAACTTAGGGAAATAGGCTTGACTTTTCGGAAAATGTATGGTAGAATAATCAAGTCGCCTGAGGACAGAG
>JAKSPL010000014.1 GCA_024404815.1 Oscillospiraceae bacterium | reverse complement strand
GGTGAATTTGATTGCGGAGCAATCAAAGAGGGGAAACCCCAACGAGGGGTTTCCCTTCAATCCGCCGAAATAATATGGGGGAACCCCTTGATAGGGTTCCCCCATGCCCCCTCCTGATCTTTTGAAAGGAGGGGGTATTTCGCGCTCTGCGGAGCGCGATGAGGGGAGCAGTACGGCAAGCCGATGAGTTTGCAAGCAAACTCACCCCCTCAACCCCTGCGATTTTTCGAGAAAAATCGAGTAAAGCTTTTGATATGAGAAACTTTAACGCGCGATTCGTATGGGCGGAGAGATAGTTCTCCGCCCTTTTTTGTGTTCTGAAATGAATACCGTTTACATACAAAAAAGGGCGACCGATCGGCCACCCATACTATTATAATATCACACAGGGAAATTGTAATTTCCCTCAACCGTCTGTCCCGATTTCAATGTCACCGTATCCACAACCATATTGCCGTAAATATCGGTCACACGGAACGTATATGTGCCTGCCGATAAGCCTGTGAACTGCCCGTAGGCATTGCGCGATACGGCTGTATAATTCCCGTCTGCTTTCTGCTTTTCGAGGGAATACACAGGGTAACGGTGTCCGAGAAGCTGAAGCGAAGAACCGTTTAACTGGTAGAAGATCCCGTCATTTGTCGGGAACGGGATGATCTCCCAGCGGACACTCAGCCTGCCCATCGAAAGTGCGGCAAGCTGCTGGAATGCAGGCTTGTCGAGGTCAACACCGCCGCTGCCTTGTCCTGATACGTCAACCACACACACATCTACGGTATGCGTCGCGTTCTTCTTGTCTGTGTAGAAAACACGCAGATACGCGCCTGACGGAATCGGCGTTGCGAAATCTTTTTTGTTGAGCGCACAGCTGTATAATCCGCGCGATTTCACAAACGAGTTGATGGCATAGTAACCTATGCTTGTACCGAGGTTATAGTATGTCGTACTGCCTGTACGGGAAACGTGTTTCGGCTCAACGATCCATTGCGGTTCGACTACGATCGGGGCGGTCGTTTCGTCCTGCTCGAATAGCGGAATGCTCTGGAAACCCAGCAGATGCGAGTCTATCATTAACATATCATAGAGCGCGGAGCTGTTGGGGTTGTCCATATAGGCACGCTTTTTCAGCACGATGTCGAATGCCGTCAGATTGCCGTCTCCGTCCATATCATAGGTGACGGCGCTTGCGGTCATTGCGCAGAGAGTTGTCATGCAGCAGAGTACTGCGAGGAACGCTTTTCGGTGATGTTTCATTCTTCCGCATCCTTTTCGTCCGTCTGCACATCCGCTTCCTGCGGTGTGGACGGCATGTCATAAATCCCGCGCACTTTCTGACAATTCACATCGTCAGGGTGCGCTTCTTTTGTTTTTGCACGGATTTCATCGACCTTTGCGGCGATTTTCGGAGTCAGCACCGCCATCAGCGCGATGAGTCCGAAAATGACAACGAATTTTCCAAGAAATTTGAGTACATCGGGGGTAACATCAGTCATGCCCTCTGTCCGGGCATCCAGCAGCAGAAGCAAAAAATTCATGATTCTGCCTCCGTCTGTGATTCAGGCGGCTGTGCGTCTTTGGTGATGAACACCACAAACGGCGGACAGCCTGTGCGGTTCGGGAACTGACATTGCAAAACAGTATAATAGGTGCTGTCGAGCGTTTTGAAATAGTCGAGCAGCGCATCACGTTCTGAGAAACCGTTTGCGCCGCCGTAGTAGATGCACAGCGACATTGCACCGCCGACTTTCAGCAGCTTCAGTCCTGCGTTGAGTGCGGCAATGCTCGAATCTGCGTGGGTATAGATTTCATGACTGCCGCGTGGGAGCCATCCGAAATTGAACACGATGCAGGACACAGAACCGTTTTCTGCATATTCTGCAAGATGCGCATGGCTGTCGAGGTGAACTTCCGCATTCGAGAAGCCTTTTTCGGCAAGAAGCTGTTTGGTACTGTCCACAGCATCCTGCTGAATGTCAAACGCCAGCACTTTGCCCTCGTCGCCGACCAGTTCACAGAGCACCGCGGTATCGAAGCCTCTGCCTGCGGTCGCGTCGATGCAGAGGTCACCCGTATGCACATGGCTGCGAAGAAAACTGTGCGCGAGGTTCAGAACACTCAGCTGACGCTGGGGCTGTTTGCTAGGCATGACAAAGACTTCCTTTCGTTAAACATAGGTGACGTTCATATTGTCGAGGCAGAGGCACGCCAGTTTTCCGCCCGACTCCGTAAAGACTGCACCGCAGTCGATGTTGATGTATGTTTTTTTGAAGATGACTTCTGCTCTGCCGTGGAGTTCGGGGTAGGTCAGCGTCGGGGTATGTCCGAACACCATGAACCTGTCGTCATAGAACTCCGCAGAGGGGGCAGGTCTGGCGTTCAGAAATGCGTCGGCAGGGTAATCTTCCAGCGGACGGTCGGGAGAGAAATCTTCCAGACCGCTGTGTGTCAGCAGGAACGGGACACCGCGCACCTCGCAGGTTTCATAGAGCTGAAATTCCGCTAGATAAGCGAGGATATCCCTGCGCTGTTCGGGGGAGAGTGCCATATATTGCAGCAGCGTCGGTTCACCGCCGTTCTGCATCCATTGTCCGAACAGCTCACGCTGCGGTTCGGACAGGTAATCTATCAGGGTTTCGAGCGTTGCTTCGGCAGGCAGGTCCATGACTGCGCCGCGGAACATCGCCTCATGGTTTCCGAGCAGCGGGTAGACATTGACGCGCTCCATGCAGTCCAGCAGAAGCGGGATCGGTGCTTCGCCGCGGTCTACAAAATCGCCGAGCAGATAGAGGTCGTCTTCCTCTGTGAAATGAATGACTTCCAGCATTTGCAGAAACTTGTCGTAACAGCCGTGCAGGTCGCTCATCACATAGGTCACGCTTCCGCCTCCTTTCCTGAAAATGCACAATTCATCCGTTATTATACCACATTTTCCTGATAAAGTCAAGGCAGGGCGGATTCCCCACAAACGCGAAGTTTTCGCCTGATACTTGCATTTTTTGACAGAAAGGTGTATAATAAAACAGAGTATTCGCTTTTGTGCGGATCCATACAAGGAGGGAATAGAAATGGGATTTTCTGTGAAACAATTTTCGGCGCTGACATTTTTGAACTGTCACGATAAAACAAAGGCACTTTACGGGGAATACGGCGGCTATCCGATGACCGCTGTACAAGAGCCCGGCAACAAGCTGCTGGCCGTTTGCATTTTTGCAAATGCGCCCGAACGACTCGGTCAATTTGCTGAAACGGGAATTCAGCAATGGGCACAGCAGCAGAGCGGCATTTCTTCGGCGGAATATGAAAACCGCCGCATTACCCTGAAATTTTCGACTGCCCGCCCGAACTGTGAGGAGCATATTGAAGGACTGCTGCGTTCCCTCACGGAAATGCTGAAAAACAATGATTTTACGACCTGCTGTAACGGCTGCGGCGCAGATGTGTACGGCGGATACTATCTGATCGAGAACCTCGGTGCTTACTATTGCAGCAGCTGCGCTTCGGCGGCAGAATCCATGCTGGAAGAACAAAAACAGGAAAAAGCCGCGATGCGTGCCAATCCGATCGGTATTCTGGCAGGTGCGCTGGCAGGCGGTCTGACGATGGCATTGCTGACGTTTATTCTCTGGCAGATGGATTTCATTGCCGCTGCCTCAGGTCTTGCTGCTGCGCTCGTTATGTATGCCTGCGTGAAGAAGTGGGGCGGAAGACTGCCGATCTGGGGCGTGGTGCTTTGCCTTGCCGTGATGCTCGGTTCTACGATCTTTTCGCTGCGGTATGCGGTGGCATTTCAACTGCGCGGAACGATTCAGGAAGCCGCGGCCACGCTGGATGTGACACAAGAGGAACTGGATGATGCCAAGGCAGTGTTGGCGGAATGTACGGACGAAGAGATCTACGAGCTGACAGAAGGCCGGACACGCAGCGAGATCATGGAAAACATTCGGGTCAGCGAGGAAACTCTGTCGCTGACCGAGGGACATGAAACCACGATGGAATGCTATAAGGACTTGTCGGAACTGCTGGATATGGAACTCCTGAAAGACTGGAAAAAGAACTATTATAAAGGACTCATTTACCTGCTGCTGATCGGTATGCTGATTTCGACATGCATGATGATCGCACTCTATTCGGAAACGAACGGTCACTACAAGATGGTCTGGCTGGGATAAACGGAGCGGCTGATGAAACGAACGATTTGCATTGTGGGCGGCGGCGCATCGGGACTTTCCGCGGCGATCGCCAGCGCACGTATGGGCGCGGAGGTCACGATTCTCGAACGGCAGCCGCGTGTCGGAAAGAAAATCCTGCTGACAGGGAACGGCAGGTGCAATCTTGGACACGAAGGACGCGATTTTTCTCGCTATCACGGTACATTTCCGCAGATGCGGCAGATCTTGCAGCGGTTTGATACCGAACAGTTTTTCCGTCAGCTGGGATTGTATGTGCGGACGGACAGCGAGGGGAGAATGTACCCTTGCAGCAATGCCGCGGCATCCGTTCTGGACGCTTTGCGGATGGAAACAAACCGCCTGCACGTTACCGAGCGTACCGATTGCATGGTGACGGACTTACAGCCGCAGAAAGACGGAACATGGAAAGTTATCACAGCAGATGCGTGTATTCGCGCGGATGCTGTGATTCTTGCGGCAGGGGGAAGTGCAGCACCCTCCTGCGGTACGGACGGCAATCTTCTGCCGCTGCTGAAAAAACTGGGACATCGAATCGTGGAGCCGCTGCCTGCACTCTGTCCGATTCCGAGCGACACGGCAAGACTGCGCTCTCTGAAAGGAATGCGTGTACGTGCGAGGGTTTCCGCACTTGTGGACGGCGCAGTACGCGGCGAGGAAACGGGTGAAGTGCAGTTCACGGAAAATGCGCTGTCGGGCATCTGCCTGTTCAATCTGTCAAGACTTGCGGCGATCCACGGGAAACGGATGGAATTGTCGCTGGATCTGCTGCCCGACTTGTGGCAGACGGAGGACAAAGGACTTGCGGAGCTGACAGAACTCACGCAGATACGCGGAGAAATGCCGTGCGGCGACCTGCTGACGGGACTGCTCCCGAAACGTGTTGCGGAGGTTTGCATGAAACAGGCGGTCGGGACGATTACCGCAAGCACCGCTGACGTTTTCAAGGACGATGAGACGAAAAATACGCTTTTGCGGCTTTTGCACGATTGGCGGTTCCCTGTGACGGGAATGGGGAAATTCGCGCAGGCACAGGTTACGGCAGGCGGCGTGTCGGGACAGAGCGTCACACAGACACTCTGCTCGAAAGTGCAGAAGAATCTGTATTTTTGCGGCGAATTGCTCGATGTGGACGGCGACTGCGGCGGCTACAATCTCGACTGGGCATGGGCATCGGGCGCGTGGGCAGGAATGCACGCGGCATCGGATCCGCAAAAAATCGTTCAAAGATAAATTTTTCTCAGGGACAGCAAAAAGCTGTGAGGTTTCACGGCGGAATTACGAATACAAAATTAGGGATAGAATGCGAGGTGACTGCATATGTCAGACGAACTGCTTTATCGGATGTTACTGGAAAAACCCGATGAGGGATGCAGTGCGTTGCTGACGCAGTACACAGGACTGGTGTATGCGCTTGCCAAGCGGCGGCTAGGCGGCATTTGCAGCAGGGAAGAACTGGAAGAACTTTGCGAAGACATACTGTTTTCATTTTATCAGCAGCGTGAAAAGATTGATCTGTCACGCGGAACGATCGCGTCGCTGTTGTCGAAAATGACTGTAAATATGTGCATTGACCGCTACCGCAAAACGGAAACGGTCAAGGGCAGGGCAGAGTCCGAACAAACAGAACTGACGGAAGTAATTGTAGACAGAAAGAAATCGCCTGCTGAACAGGCGGAACTGACAGAGAGAAAACACACGCTGCTGGATGCGGTACGTTCGCTCGGAGAACCCGACAGCAGTATTGTGATCTGGCGGTATTATTTTGGGGAAACAGCTTCGGAAATTGCGCATCGGCTGAGTATGCGGACAGGTACCGTGGAGATGCGTCTGCGGCGCGCGCTGGAAAAGCTGCGGATACGGTTGGGAGGTGATGCAGATGCGTTATGAGGAAGATATGGAAAAGCTGTTTGCGGAATTCTCAGAGGAAGAAACCGCGCAGCTTCTTGCAAATCTGGAAGTCGGCGAAGACAGCGAACAGGATAAGATCGCCGTTCTTCGGATTCGTTCGGCGGTTCAGGACCGCGTATCTGCGGAAAATGCCATCCTGCGAAAGCGGAAGATCCGCCGTATTGTCATGCCTGCTGCTGCGATCGCCGCTTGTCTTGCGGTGGTGCTGACCTCGGCATATGTCTGGAACCGCAATCAGACGCCGCCGATCGACGTTGTTGTCACCAGCACAGAACCCTCTGCATCTACGACATCGGGCTCCACGGAGAAAACGGTTGAAAGCATCGCATCTTCGCTGAAAACGACAGACGAAAAAGAAACGGATGATCTGTCGGGAGATGTGTCTGACGCAACAGTATCACAGACTTCGGAAGTTGTAACAGGCAGTACGGAATCTGTTGAAAACACAGCAGAATCGGATATTCCCGATGGAACGGAGCAGGTATCCGCCACCACGCAGACGGTGCCGGGCAGCACACAGACAACGGTGACAACACTGACCACCACCACGGGCAGAACGACAACAACATCCACTGCGACCAAGCTTTCCGTTTCCACTTCAACGACCACGAAACGTACAACCGCGACAACTACGACCACGACAACAAAACGCACGACTCCAACCACCACCACAGGGGCACAAATCGTCACATCTTTTACGGAGAGCGCGTGCGTGGACGGAGAAGATAGTCCTCCCGAAAGCCCCACCGGCGACAGAGATCCGAATGGCGGTGCAGAAATGACAACGGAAACGACGACCACAGAAGATACGGCTGATATGCCGCGCGATATGGCGGAAATCGTTGAAGAGATCCGACAGACGGAACAGTAAATGGAAAAGGAATCTCCGTACAGGGGATTCCTTTTTTGCGCTTCTGCGTATGATTATTAAGAATTTCGAAAAAATGCAAAATGGGGGTTTTCTTTTTCGCCAAAATGTGATATACTTATCTTATATATCCTCACATGGATCCATGTGAAATACCCTCGACAGCAGGAGGTCAGTATGTCAAATACACAGAAATACGCGCTCGGCATTGATGTCGGCTCGACTACGGTCAAAACCGTCGTTCTTGATGAACAGGGAACGATGCTTTCCCATTGCTACCAGCGGCATCTTTCCAGAGTGCGTGAAACTGTTACGGAACAGGTAGAGGCTCTGCAAAAGCAGTTCCCCGATGCGGAATTTTCCGTCTGCATGACGGGTTCGGCAGGTCTGGGACTGGCACAGAGCGCAGGTATCCCCTTTGTACAGGAGGTACACGCCGCATTTCTGGCGGTCAAACACGATTATGAAAACGCGGATGTCGTCATTGAACTGGGCGGCGAGGATGCGAAAATTATATTCCTGACGGGCGGCGTGGAACAGCGTATGAACGGTTCCTGCGCAGGCGGTACAGGTGCATTTATCGACCAGATGGCAACTTTGCTCGGCATCACCGCAGACGAACTGGACGCGCTTTCTCTGAAAGCAGAAAAACGCTACCCGATCGCATCGCGCTGCGGCGTATTTGCAAAGTCGGACATTCAGCCGCTCCTCAATCAGGGCGCACGCAGAGAGGACATTGCCGCAAGTATTTTTCAGGCAGTCGTGGACCAGACGGTTTCAGGACTTGCACAGGGCAGACAGATCGAGGGAACGGTATTGTTTCTGGGCGGCCCGCTGTCCTTTTTGCAGGGACTCCGCGAGGCTTTTGTCCGCACGCTGAAACTGGACGATGAACACGCGATTTTCCCTGAAAAAGCACCTGTTTTCGTTGCATACGGCTGTGCGATGTTCGCAAAGCAGTCCGAGGAGGCACAGCCGCTTGCAGAAGTGCTGGCGAAGCTTGCAAGTGCAAAAACGGGCGGCAATACCGTGACAAGTGAACCGCTGTTTGCGTCACGCAAGGCGTATGAGGAATTTGTTGCACGCCACAAATCCCACGACCTTCCTTTTGCCGACCTGCATACCGCAAAAGGTGACGCCTATCTCGGCATTGACGCAGGTTCGACCACGACAAAACTCGTGCTCATCACAGAAAACGGTGAACTGCTCTATCAGTATTACGCTGCAAACCGCGGTCAGCCGCTCGACAGAATCGTCAAGCACCTGACTTCCATTTACAACCAGATGTCCCCTGACCTGCATATTCGCGGTGCGGCGGTCACAGGCTACGGCGAGGACTTTATCCGCGCAGGTCTGGGCATCGACTACGGTATTGTCGAAACGGTCGCACACTTCAAGGCGGCATCCTATTTCTGCCCTGATGTCGATTTCATCATGGACATCGGCGGTCAGGACATCAAGTGCTTTAAGATACGAAACCACAGTATCGACAGCATTATGCTGAATGAGGCTTGCTCGTCGGGATGCGGTTCGTTTATCCAGAGCTTTGCACAGGCACTCGGCTATGAGATCGCAGAATTCTCGCAGCTTGGTCTGTTTGCAGAGCATCCTGTCGATCTGGGCTCGCGCTGTACGGTCTTTATGAACAGCTCGGTCAAGCAGGCACAGAAAGACGGCGCAACGGTCGAGGACATTTCCGCAGGCTTGTCCTCCTCGATTATCAAGAACGCGGTATACAAGGTCATCCGCGCAAAGTCGATGGAGGAACTCGGCGAGAATATTGTCGTACAGGGCGGCACGTTCTTGAATGACGCGGTCTTGCGTTCGTTTGAGATGGAACTGGGCAGACCTGTCATTCGTCCGTCCATTTCGGGACTGATGGGCGCATTCGGTGCGGCACTCTACGCAAAAGAGCATCGTCCCGAACAGACAAAACTCATCACCCCCGAAAAACTGGCAGAATTTACATACAAATCCACGAATGCGAAGTGCGGCGGCTGTACCGCGCACTGTGCGCTGAACATTGTCCATTTCCCTGACGGCGGAAAATTCGTGTCGGGCAACCGCTGTGAACGCGGCGCAGGAAAATCCACTGAACACACCATGCCGTCCATCTACGATTATAAATATCAGCGGATCCTCGAATGTGAGAAAAAACCGCAGGGCACGCCGATCGGCAAGGTCGGTCTGCCGCTGGCACTCAGCTTCTATGAGCAGATGCCGTTCTGGACAACGGTATTTACGAAACTCGGCTTCGAGGTTGAAATTTCCCGTGAGAGCGACCGCGATGTGTACTATCAGGGACAGCATACGATCCCGTCGGACACCGTCTGCTACCCTGCAAAGCTGGCACATGGTCATGTGGAAGACCTGCTCGAAAAGGGCGTGGACTTCATTTTCTGGCCGTGCATGAGTTATAATGTGGACGAGGGCGAGAATGATAACCACTATAACTGTCCTGTTGTTGCATACTATCCCGAACTGCTGAAAGCGAACAATCCGAGGCTGACAGAGGAGAATTTCCGTCTGCCGTATATGGATCTGAACCGTCCGAAGAGTGTCACGGCGGCACTCAAAGCCTGCCTGAAAGGGTATTCACTGCAATGTTCCCCGTCCGATGCGGTCGCGGCGGCGTATGTCGCACAGGAACAGTATCGGAAAGATGTTGCGGCAAAGGCACAGGAGATCATCGCACAGGCACGCGAACAGGGTAAGAAAATTATCGTCCTTGCCGGCAGACCGTACCACATCGACAAGGAGATCAACCACGGCCTGCATAAACTCATCACATCGCTGGGCATGGCGGTCGTCAGCGAGGACAGCGTTGCGGCACTCGGACACCTGACGGATAAGCTGGGTGTTCTGAACCAGTGGACTTACCACGCAAGACTCTACCGCGCCGCACAGTATGTCACCACACAGCCCGATATGCAGCTTGTACAGCTTGTGTCGTTCGGCTGCGGCATTGATGCCGTCACGACAGATGAGGTGCGCACGATTCTGGAACGAAACGGCAAACTCTACACCCAGCTCAAAATCGACGAGATCAACAACCTCGGTGCCGCAAAGATTCGCCTCCGCAGTCTGGTCGCGGCGATGGAGGAATGATAGAGGTATCTCCGATGGATTTGTAATGGGGACTCTGTCCCTTTGGAATCCCATTATGAAAGAGCATACACGCGAAGCGCAATGAAAGTTTCGGTGCATGAATACGCAGTATTCATGTTAGCTTTCTTCAAAGGCTTGCGGAGTCCAGAGGCAGAGCCTCTGGCCGCTGTCCGCAGACAGCGAAACACCCATAGATACATCATTCCAAAAGAAGGGAAGCATTATCATGGATTTTCTGGAGCAGCTCAAGCAGGAAGTGCAGACACACGGCGAGCAGGAAATTGATTTCCGCAGCCGCCGCTTCCAGCACGGCAGAGATCTGGCGCGTACCTATATTGACATCATCAAAGACGAAGCCAGACTTTCCGCACGCAGCGGTCAGTATCAGAATGTCGGCAATCAGGTGATTATCAGCGGATTCTGTCGGCTGACCGACCGCGATTTTGATTTGCCGCCCGTGCAGATGCAGAAAAGACAGAGCTTCTGGACAGGCAAATGGTCGGAGGAATATACCCTCACGCAGGGCAACGATCTGTTTGAGGCATTTCAGACGAGCTTTGCGGAGTTCTGTGCGGAGGAGCATATCGCCGTGGAGCAGTTTCAGGCGAAGATACGAAAAAAAGACGGAAAAATCGTATACCGTCCGCTGCCCGTGAACGTGACCGCACCCGAGGTGTTGGAAGGCTTCGGATTCCCGTTTGAAATAACCCTTTGAACATACAGAAAGATGACAACAGAAAAAAGGATGATTGCTTATGAGATTTATCGACCAGCTCAAAGCGGAAGTGAAGATTCACGGCGACATGGAAACGGATTTCCGCAGCCGCCGCTATCAGCACGCCCATGCGATCGCACAGAAATATATTGACGAAATCGAAGAAGCGGCGCGGATCGCTGCACGAAACGGCGACTATGAACGTCTGGAAGGACATTCTGTGATTCGCGGCTTCTGTATCCTGAATGAAAAAGATTTCGAAAAACCGTTTATCCAGACAGAAACCAAAAAGAAAGCCCTCTCCCGCAAAAAGCGTCTGACCTATGCGCTCGATGCGGACAACGAGCTGTTTGAGGTCTTTCTTTCTGCATTCCGACAGCTTTGTATTGAGGAAGATATTGTCTATTTCCCGTTTCAGGCGCAGATCATCGGCAAGGACGGACAGATGCTCTATCATACCCTGCCGTTTACGCTTCTGAATCCGAAAAAGGAAAAAGTACAGGCATTCGGCTTCCCGTATCAAATTGAATTCTAACCCACAGAAAGGCGGCGTTTCCCATATGTCAGCGAAATTTACCCCCGAAATGAAAAAAACGCACACGATTCTTGTCCCCGATATGCTCCCCGTGCATTTCCAGCTGCTCATCAACATTATGGCACCCTACGGCTATCGTTGTGAGCTTTTGCGGACGGCGAGCCGTGCAGTCGTGGACGAGGGTCTCAAAAATGTGCATAATGATACCTGCTATCCTGCGCTGCTTGTCATCGGGCAGTTTATGGAAGCGCTCAAATCGGGACGGTATAATCCGGACACCACCGCGCTGCTGATCACCCAGACAGGCGGCGGCTGCCGTGCATCGAATTACATTCATCTGCTCAGAAAAGCGTTGGAATCGCAGTTCCCGCAGGTGCCTGTGATCTCGATGAATGTTTCGGGACTGGAAAAAGACCCGACCTGCGGTTTCCAGCTGACAGCACCGATCTTGCTGAAATTCCTGTATGCGGTGCTGTACGGCGATCTGCTGATGATGATTGCAAACCAATGCCGTCCGTATGAACTGCAAAAGGGCGCGACCGAAAAGGTTTTGCAGCATTGGCAGAGAAAACTCGATCAGGCGTTCAAAACGAGCGAATATATGCACACAAAGAAACTCTATCGTCAGATTCTGGACGATTTTGCGGCGATTCCGCGTACAAAGCGCAACAAGATCCGTGTCGGTATCGTCGGAGAGATCTACGTGAAATATTCGCCGTTGGCAAACAACCATCTGGAGGATTATCTGCTGTCGGAGGGCTGTGAGCCTGTGATTCCGTCGCTGTTGGAATTTGTCATGTACTGTGCGGTCAGCACGGCTGTGGACGGCAAGCTGTACCATTTCTTTGACAGCAGTGTGCTGAAAAACGGACTGGGCTATGAGCTGATCTACAAGATGCAGAAAACACAGATCGAAGTTGTAAAAAAGCATGGTGTATTCGATCCGCCGCATGATTTTGAGGTTCTGCGCGCAAGAGCCGACAAGTATATCAATCAGGGCGTCAGCATGGGCGAGGGTTGGCTGATTACCGCAGAAATGGCGGCACTTGCAGAGTCGGGCACGGAAAATATCATCTGCACCCAGCCGTTTGGCTGCCTGCCGAATCATATCGTGGCAAAGGGCATGATGCGCGTCATCAAGGATGCCTACCCGAATGCAAATATCGTTGCGATCGACTACGACCCCGGTGCAACGCGTGTCAATCAGGAGAACCGCGTCAAGCTGATGCTTGCAAATGCGAGAAAACCCGGGGATCTGTGAGAGTGCTTTTGGGGGACGCTGTCCCCAAGCCCCCTGCCAAAGGGATACTATCCCTTTGGAATCCCATTTCGAGAATTTGATAAACGCAGCGAGATCTCATATCAAAAGTATGTTCCCCTACATAACACAAAAACCGAAACCGCAGAAAACGGTTTCGGTTTCTTTCAAAATATCAAATACAGAAAAAAACACGGCGAAACGATTCGCCGTGTGAATGTGGAAGAGGAGTAGGTTTATTATCATGGTTTTATTATACAACAGATTTCAGAAAACTGATTGCTTATTTTTTCAATATTCTGTGAATAAATTGTAAAGGATGGGCGCGTAAATGCTTAGATTTTTTGACAGTCACTCGCATTATACCGACGAGGCATTCGATACAGACCGCACCGAACTGCTGACAAGCTTTCCGGAACGGTGTGTGGGGCGGTGCATGGTCGCCGCATCGGACCTGCCGTCCGCGAAGCAGGGAATCGACCTTGCAGAGCAATTCCCGAACCTGATCATCACGGCGGTGGGGGTGCATCCCGAGTGTCCCAATCCGCCTGCGGACTACCTCGATACCCTGCGGACGCTTGCAAAGCACGAGAGTGTGAAAGCAATCGGCGAGATCGGACTGGATTACCATTACGAGGGATATGACAAAGATGCGCAGATACGTATTTTCAGAGAACAGCTCGACTTGGCGCAGAAACTGTCTCTCCCTGTGATCCTGCATTGCAGGGATGCGATGGGGGATATGCTTGAAATTCTGCATACCTACGAGAATTTGCACGGTGTCATGCATTGTTTCCCGGGTTCGCCCGAAACAGCGCGTGAGGTGCTGGCGATGGGATTGTACATCGGGTTTACGGGCGTTATCACGTTCAAAAACGCGAAAAAACCGCTTGCCGCCCTGCGCGAGGTGCCGCTGGACAGACTGCTTCTGGAAACGGATTGTCCATACATGGCACCCGTACCGCATCGCGGTGAACGCTGTGACAGTACGATGCTCACGGAAACGGCGGCGGTCATGGCACGCGAAAAAGGCGTATCTCTGGAAGAAATCTGCCAGCAAACGGCGGAAAACGCTGCAAGACTATTCGGATGTGAGGTGTGAAAAATGGAAGAACATATGCCGCGAAATGCGTTTGATATTCCGAAAATATTTTACTTTGAGGCAGGAAATGTCCATACGGGCAGCCGCAAACATCTGCGGTACCGCGTGGACCCTGCGGAGAATCAGCTGAAAGTGGAGGTCTGGCGCAAGGATCTGTGCTATGAGTTGGTACAGGATGCCATCGAAGCCACGGAAACATTTCCGCAGACCGAGGAGGGATTCCAGCAGATGCTGGACTTTTTGCAGGCTGAATATGATAAGCCGACAGAAACATAACGTGCCGCGCTGACGGCTATTTGCGTGTTGCCTGTTGCCTGAGTGCCATGCGAAGCTGTGATTTTGTCGGAAATCCGCCGTTTATGCAGAGCGATGCACAGACTGCCGCCACCGCCGCCCAGCGCGTGAGATGTTCGGGCGGCATTCCCGCGAGCATTCGCGGATCTGCGGATTCCTGCATGGCACAGTAGAGAAAGCCTGTCAGAAACGCTTCCCGTGCGCCGCCGTGCCGCAGTTCCGATGCTGTATTGACACGGAGCTGCTGCGATTTTGTGAGGATCTCCACGCCGCTTTCTGTGAATACGATCCAAAGCTTCCGCCGCCCGTGCATCCGCTGTTTCAACAGTTCTACGGGCATTTGCTCACCCAGCAGATGCGGCAGGGCGTCTGTTCCGCACGCAACGATCTGCGCCTGCGAGAGAAAGGTGTCCATGCCCTGCACTGCGGCATCATCCTCCAAAACGTCAGCAGGAAGTGCATAATCGTAGCAGATGATCGCGTTTTGGGCACTTGCATAGCGAATTGCGGCGAGCTGTGCGGCACGCGCAGACGCGGAACGCAGACCGTCACTGCTGAAAAACAACGCATCTGTGCTAGAAAACCGGTCTGCATCGGGTTGCTGTCCGAACGCTTGCAGTTCTGCCGCCGCGGAACGGTCAAAGAGCAGTTCGGGAACGGAATCGCAGGGAAATGCAACGAATAATTTCGGTGTTGCTGCGTTTTTGACTTGCAGCACAGTATCGGTTCGGACGCCTGCGGCGGCGAGCGTGCGGCAGAGATAATTGCCGAACGCGTCTGCACCCGTTGCCGCGATCAACCGTGCGGACAGTCCGAGTTTGGCGGCGGCGGCGGAAACAAGTGCGGCACTTCCACCGACACTACGGGAAAAACGCTGTACCTGCGACAGCTCACACCCGTTTGCTTCCGCGGTGAACCGCACATATATTTCTCCCATGACTGTCAGATTCTGCATTTTCCAGCATCCTTTCTTTGCACAATTTGCTGGAATTAGAATGCACAGCAAGATGAATTTTATGCGGAATGCGCCTTTTAGAAAATTTTGAAAATACGGCTTGACATTCGGCGAAATTCGTGGTATAATGTTTATCGTTGTGAGGGCATAGCTCAGTTGGTTAGAGTACCTGCTTGACATGCAGGGGGTCGGTGGTTCAAGTCCACTTGTCCTCACCAGAAAAAACGCCTCGTCCATGATGGACGGGGCGTTCTTGTTTTATATAAAAATAAGTGCCGGTATGCAGTTCATACCGGCAGACACATCAAGAAATATCAGCCGCCGTACACGGGCTGGGCGGCTGTATGAATGCCCGCGAGTTGCGTCGGGCAGTTGTCAGAATCGTACATTGGAAGCACGCCCTTTCCTTGAAGTATCATTTGATGATGGAGCCTAAGCTACCCATTGGAAACACGTCCTTTTCGTGAGATTAAAATTTCATTGATTGTTCCATATGACCCATTGGAAACACGTCCTTTTTTCAAATTGATCGTAATTGAACGGAAACCGTTCAGGAGAACATCGTACCCATTGGAAGCACATCCTTTGTTAAAATGTATGTTTCGATTCCGCGGTATGCGGTGGTGTTCTTCGGGTATTACATTGGTCACACATCCTTTCAAGGTATTCAGAGGTTTGAACATCTGGTACTGTTCATGTCTTATCTCTGTATATAATATACCATACATTTCAATAAATGTCAATAGCTTTTATAGAAAATTTATATATTTTTATATTTTGACCAATACTTGTAAAACTTGCACAAGAATGGAAAAATGGGCAATGTTGCACAAATATACGAAAAAGCACGCAAAACTGACATTAGAAACCGCCAAAAATTAGCAGAAAAACTGGAGAAATGACTAAACGGGCAGAAGGCTATACAAGATGATTGTTGCAAATAGCCAATTCGAAAAAAAACACTTGCATTTTTAACCGTTTGCTGTTATAATATCAATATGTATAAGTGTCGCAGCGCCTTTGTCAGTATTCGCTTGCGTTCCTCTATGACTCCTAAGCCCATACGGACGGTCTGGAACGGCGCGTGCTTCTACATCTGGTACATAAAATACTATTCAAGGAGAGGTTTGAATGAACAAAACACTTTTTAAGCGTTCCCTGGCAACAATGACCGGCGCTATTATGGTTTTCGGTCAGGTTGCTACCGTCAATGCTGCTGATGGAGCAGTTCTGACACTCACGAAGGAAAAGGTCCTCAGCGTTCCGGTTGATACCGCAGCTCTGCCCGAGCTTCCGGCAACCGTTGCAGCTCCGGAATACGAATTCTCCGAGCCTGCTCTGGCCGGCGAATCCAACTGGGTTGACTATGCTGATGCTTTCCTGACCACCGCTTCCGGTAAGGGCTGCATGAATATCGACCTGGAAGATGCCAAGGCTCTGATCGCTTCCGCAGTCGCAAAGACCAAGAAGATCTCTGCCGGCACAATGGAAGACCTGCTCGCAGGCGTTTCGAATGCCAATGCTTTTGCCAGCGGTTCGAAACTTGTTGTAGATGCAGTCCTTTCTGACATCGGTCCGCAGATCGCTGAGCGCATGGTTACCCTGATGAACAACTCCGGCGCAGCTGTTGAAGGCACATATGACTGGTCCGGCTTCCAGATCGCTGGCTCCGTCAAGGTTACCGTTGACTTCGGCGATTACGACAAGAATGTTGACGTTGTTGTTGAGTTCACCGATGAGACCGGCAAGAAGTACACCATCGCTGACAACCGCGATGATATGTATGATTATGTTGGTGAAAAGTATAAGGAACTCGTTGCTGCCGTTGACGCTCAGACGCCTCTGACCGAATCCGGCAAGCAGAAGTGTACCGATGCGATCAACAACTCCGTTGCATATCTGAAGGCTGTTGACAAGGCTCTGGAAGGTATTTCCGGTGAAGCTGCAAGTGAAGACAACTCAGCTTTTGATACCGCTTACGATAAGTATGTTGATGCCGCTGTTGCTGCAATCGACGCGATCGATGACAGCAACCTTCTCCAGACTGCAAAGAATATGCGCGATACTGCTCTGGGCAGAATCCCCGCATCCCTGTCTGCGTGCGTATCCAGCAATTTCGCAAACAAGGGCTATGATGCTGCTGTTGACATCGCTGCTGATTTCGGCACCGACATCAAGATCACCCTTGATGATGCAATCGCTGTTTACAAGCAGGCTTATGATGTAACCGTTTCCCTGAACGGCTTCTCCGGCAATGCTGAGTTCTCCATTCCGGATGATCAGAATGCTGCTGTTCTCGCTGCTTGCGAAGAAGCTTATGCTGAGGAACTGGCTGCAAAGAACCTGAAGCTGACCGGCGTTGATTCCCACAAGGAAGTCAAGGTTTCGCTGGAAGGCGAAGAAGTAGCTTACTACAATGTATATCGTTACATTGACAAGCTGTACTTCGAGGAGATTCCGGAGACCACTACTACCGAAACCACCACTACCACCGAGACCACTTCTACTACTGAAACCACCTCTACTACTGAGACCACTTCCACTACTGAAACCACCTCTACTACTGAGACTACTTCCACTACTGAAACCACCTCTACTACTGAGACCACTTCTACTACTGAAACCACCTCTACTACTGAGACCACTTCTACTACTGAAACCACCTCTACTACCGAGACCACTTCTACTACTGAAACCACCTCTACTACCGAGACCACTTCTACCACTGAAACCACTTCTACCACTGAAACCACCTCTACTACCGAGACCACTTCTACTACTGAGACCACTTCTACCACCGACAGCACCTCTACCACTGAGACCACCTCTACTACCGAGACCACTACTTCCCTCGTCAACTTCGACTTTGACCTCGTTGCTGATTCCGAGACCGATTCCATCGGTTACTACTGGACCGAGGAAACCGCAAACTTCTCCTGCCTCGAAAGCTTCAACGCTGAGCTGAAGATCGCTGGCGAAAAGGTTGCTGACCTCGACCAGACCTGCTTCACATTCTCCAACACCAACGCTGCTTCCTTCGGCGCAACCGGTTATCAGGTTGCTGAAATCAAGACCTTCCTCAACGAGACCGGTCTTGAAAAGGTAAATGCTGCTCTGACTGAAAAGAATGTTCAGGTTGACGGCAAGCCCGTTCAGTACGATGCTACTCAGGCTGTTAAGACCTTCAAGGTAACCCTCGTTCAGAGAGGTAACTCTCAGCTCAACGAAACCAAGATCGATGCAGACGATGCAAACTGCGCACTGCTCTGGTACCTTGAACACTCCGTTATGGGCTTGGATTACATGGACGAACTCGTTCAGGTTGAACTGCCCGGCTCCGCTACGGATTATCCCGGCGTATTCTATGGCTGTGATGTTACTGCTGACGGCATGATCACTGCTGACGATGCAAACAACATCCTGCTCTACAACCTGTACAACAATGTTATGGGCGAAGCTACTTCCTTCGACGTCATCGACACTATGATGGGCGCAGAACCCAGCACTCACGAAGAAGAAATGCACACCAACCCGTTCTACAAGCTGGCAAAATAATTCTTCTTCCAAAATGAATGATAAAAGGACACGGCTTCGGTCGTGTCCTTTTTCTATATGGATATAAAAAATGCTGCGGATCAGTGCGTCCGCAGCATCTTTTTGATTGAATGGCTTATTGGATCGGGTCAACAACAATCGTTGCATCGACGGAGTTTTTCCGTACACTTGCGATGCCGTTCATGCAAGCCTGTTTGGAGGTGTAGCCCTCGGAAACGGCAATCGTTTCACCGTTCTTGGCTTTCAGACGGAAACGGAATGCGCCGATTTTATCAAGATAAACCTCGAATTTCGGATTGGATGCGCTGACGGGTTCTGCAACGGTCAGGTCAACCAGATTTGCGACTGATGCATTCTTTTCAACGCTTGCGATGCCTTTGCGGCAGGCAGCTTCACCCGTATAGACCTCAGATGTGGCGATAACCTCGCCGTTACGTGCTTTCAGACGAAATGTAAAGCCTGTTGCGACCTGACGGATAACGAACTTTCCCATGGGATATCCTCCTTACAAATAAATTATTAGAAGCGAATCGTGAATGTGCTTTGGTCTTCGTTCCAATGAATGTCTGCGAATGGGTCTGTATCAGGGGGAGCATCGGGGTCTTGCTGGGCATTATTCTGAGCAGGCTGTGCCTGTTTCGAACGGGGTTCATCAGGTAAATCGGGAAGGTCGTCCAGAAGTTCCTTGCGCTTACGTGCTTTTGTTTCTTCGGGCGTTTCCTTTGCGCGGAGCTTGCGTTCACGGTCTTCGGGCAGGTCAGGGAGGTCATCCAACAGACTTGCACGCCGCCGTGCCTTGGTTTCTTCGGGTGTTTCCTTTGCACGCCGCCGCATTTCGCGTTCTTCAAAATCCTCGCCCGACTCCGGAAGTTCCTCCGCGGCTTTCTTGGACTTGTGCGGTTTGCTATCTTCCTTCGGAGGCTTTTCTTTGCGTTGTTTTTTGACCTTTTCGGGCTTCGGTTCGGGCTCAAGCGGCAGTACGGGCAATGTTGCGTTCGGGTCTACGGGTACGGACTTTTTGCGAGCGGCTTCGAGCTGTGCCTTGACACGCATCGCGTAGTTCATTTCTTCCTCATCGAAAGACATACTATGCGAGTGTTTCACAGGTGCGGTCATCTCGCTGATGCCGAGGTCGGCTGCCGTGACAGGAGCGGAATGTTCCGCTTCTTCGGCAGATTCCGAGGGAGTATCTTCGGTCGGCTGAATCAGTTCTTCGGGCATCGGAGACGCAGGTTCTCCTGTCGATTCGGGCATCTGGAAAAACGTTTCTTCGTCCTGTCTCATGCTGACAGGAACGGAAATATCGGACTCGCTGAACGCAGGTTCTTCTGCCGATTCAGGCATCTGGAAAAACGGTTCTTCGTCCTGTCCCATGCTGACGGGCACGGAAATATCGGACTCGCTGAACGCAGATTCTTCCGCCGATTCGGGCATCTGGAAAAACGGTTCTTCGTCCTGTCCCATGCTGACGGGCACGGAAATATCGGACTCGCTGAACACGGGTTCTTCCGCCGATTCGGGCATCTGGAAAAACGGTTCTTCGTTCTGTCCCATGCTGACGGGAACAGAAATATCGGACTCGCTGAACGCAGGTTCTTCCGCCGATTCGGGCATCTGGAAAAACGGTTCCTCGTCCTGTCCCATGCTGACGGGAACGGAAATATCGGACTCGCTGAACGCAGGTTCTTCCGCCGATTCAGGCATCTGGAAAAACGATTCTTCGTCCTGTCCCATGCTGACGGGAACGGAAATATCGGACTCGCTGAACGCAGGTTCTTCTGTCGATTCTGGCATCTGGAAAAACGGTTCCTCGTTCTGTCCCATGCTTATGGGCACGGAAATATCGGACTCGCTGAACGCAGGTTCTTCTGTCGATTCCGGCATTGGTTCAGGCTGTGGTTCTGCCTGTATTGCAAGAGGCGGCTCCGATATCGGGGCATTTTCATCGCGCTCCGGCGGTATCAGCGAGGGCATTTCCAATTCAGGCATTGCCTGTTCCTGCTGCTGCGGTTTTGCAGTGCGTGAGAGCATCGGATCCTGCGGCTGTGCAGGTTGAATTTCTTCGAGGATAGGTGCGGAAACCGTTGGTTCAGGCTGCACCTCTTCGGGAATGACAGGTGCAGGCTGAACGGGCTGTACCTTTTGCTGAACGGGTTCGGGGATAGCAGGTGCCTGCGGAACAGGCTTCACCTGCTGGACGGGTTCGGGAATGGCAGTTGCCTGCGGAACAGGCTTCACCTGCTGAACGGGTTCGGGGATAGCAGGTGTCTGCGGAACAGGTTTTGCCTGCTGCGGCGGCTGTGCAACGGACTGCTGCGGAATATGCGGCTGCCACGGTGCTGCGGCTGAGCCTGCATTGTTCGGGAGCTGTCTGCGCTGTGCCTCCTGTAAAATCGAAGGTGTCGGGCGTACAGAAGGACGCTTTTCTGTGACAGTCTGCGTCTGTACGGTCGATTCGCTGTCGATGAATGTGATCTCCTGCGGCCGCGGTTTCGGGCGTTCGACAGGAAAATTCGGTGCGGCAGGCGGTGCAGGCGGTTCTGTCTGAATCGGATTCGGCTGGAACAGAAACGCGGGGTCGCTGCTCTGCGGAAGTGCCGTCTGCTGCTGTACTTTGCGCTGCGGAACAGGTTGTACGTGTTCCAAAGGTACAGCCGGTTCGTCGATCTGGAACATATCCTCAGGAGAAAGCTGTACAAACTGGATCAGTCCGGCGTGCTGTCTTGCAAAGCGTTCTGCAAGAGAGCCTTCTTCGCCGTGAATGCGGAATTTCGGGCATTCTGTAAACGCATTTTCTGCGATTTCGGTGACGGTCGGCGGAATCACGATATCGGTGAGGTGTTCGCAATGGCTGAACGCAGACTGACCGATTTTTGTCACGCCGTCAGGAATGATGATCTTTTCAATGCCTGCATGATAGAACGCTTCGTTGTCGATCTCGGTGAGGGTGGAGGGGAGTCGGACGGTTTTCAGACTGTTGCAGCTGCTGAACATTGCGTGTCCGATTTTCTTCACACCATCGCGGAAGATGACACTCTTGAGGCGGATGCAGTTGTGGAAGATATAGCCGTCCACCTCGCGGAGTGTGGAGGGCAGATCAATTTGTTCCAAGTCCTCGCAGAAGGAGAATGCACCGTGCTGAATACGGGTAATGCCCTCAGGAAGATGCACTCTGCGGACGGGAAGCTGTGCAAATGCAGCGGGACCGATCATACGGACACCCATCGGAACATCTGCGTCGGGCTGCTGGAGATTCGCGTGGATCAGAATATTCGCGCCTGCGATGGTATAGGGTTCCTGTCGGCGCGAGAGCCACGGCGTATATGCAAATGCATCGACACCGATCTCTGTGACACTTTTCGGAATGGTCACATCGGTGAGAATGCCGCAGTTTGCGAAAGCGTTGTCACCAATGGAAATCACACCGTCGGGAATGACTGCCGCACGCAGACCGCCGCGTTCAAATGCACGCGGACCGATGCGGTGGACACCCTTGGGAATCGGACTGTATCCGTCCGAACGAATCAGGAATCTGCCGATAATATAGTGTCCTGCGGTCATGCGGAACAGCGGAGTATCGGCAAAGGCATTGCCTGAAATATCGAGAATACTGTCCGGAATATAGGCTTCGCGCAGGCTGGTGCATCCGAGAAATGCGTTCTGCTGGATATATTTCGGACCTTCGGGAATGACCAGCAGGCGCAGCGAGGAACAGCCGTAGCAGACTGCTTCCCCGATGAATTCGACATTCGCGGAAAAGCGCAGTTCCGCCAGAGCCATACATTCGCGGAGTGCTTCGGCATCGAACCGTTTGACGCTGTCGGGCATATAGAACCGCCGCATAACGGAACAGCCGTGGAACGCACCTTTTTCGACCGTTTCCAGCCCCTGCGGCAGAATCGCCTCGCTGATGGGGCAGTCACGGAACGCATATTTTCCGATGCGTTTGAGTGTCGAGGGGAAATAGACGCGCTGGAGATTGCGGCAGCCGTTGAATGCATAGTTACCGATCTCGACAACGCCCTCAGGAATCACAACGGATGCGATCTGTCTGTTCTGTTCGAACGCATGGTTGCCGATGCGGATGATGCCCTCAGGTACCATGATGTCGCGGACATTATATTCCTGCGTATACTTTCTGAGAATACCGTATTCGATATAGAACGCGGGGTTGATACCGCGGAGGAGCGCCGCCTCTTTTTCTGTATAGCAGAGGATACCGTGTTCCTGTGCAAAGAGGTATGCGGCACTGCCAACGGTGGTGGTAATGATACGGATATTGTTCTCTGTCCCGAATGCATAGGGGTGCAGTTTGGTGACAGAGGGCGGAATGATAACGGTTTTGAGATCCGTACAGCCTGCAAAAGCATCCTCGCAGATTTCCGTGACGGTTTCGGGAATCGAGATCATTTTCAGCTCGGTGCAGCCTGCGAATGCTTCGCGGCCGATGGAGCGGAGTCCCTTATTGAGCGTAACGGTTTCGAGGGACGTGCAGGCATAGAAAGCCCTTGCATCAATATGCTGTGCTGATGCAGGAATGTTGATACTTGTGAGAGAAAGGCAGCCGTAGAACATTCCGCGGTCGATGTTGGCGATCGTTTCGGAAAGCCGTACAGTACGGAGTGCGCTGCAGTTGCAGAACGCCGACATACCGACCGCACGGCAGGTATCGGGGATCTGAATATCGTGCAGTACATGGCAGCCGTCAAAGGCGTTGGAACCGATTTCTTTCAGACCATCGTTCAGCTCAACGCTTTCGAGGTCTGCACAGAGTGCAAAGGCCTTTTCACCGATTTTGGTCACGCTGGACGGAATACTAACACCGCTGACGGAGGTCATGGTAAAAGCTTCATCTGCGATTTCGGTGACGCTCTTGGGAACAGAGAGTGCTTCGCCTTTTTTGCGGATGCCGAGGCGTTCGAGTGTTCCTGCTTCCTCATATTTCAGCAAAACGCCGTTTTTTGTTTTGAATCCCATGTAGTGCGCCTCCTGAAAATGTGGTTTTACAGAAATGACTATTTCTGCATATTACATATTATAACATACTATGCCGTGAAATTCAAGCGCATTTTTATGGATGCGTGTAGAATTATTCCCGTTTTGTTTGTTGGATTTGCACAGAATGGAAGTAAAACGGAAACGAGAGATATATAAAATGTTTGAATAATTACAAAAACAGGTAAAATAAATATTGCCGTTTCCCCGACAAATGCGGAGAAACGGCAATTCTGTGTATTATGTTAATCGGCGTTGTTGTACTCATCGAGATAAGCGTCGATGGCAGGCGCGACCGCACTGACGGATTCGCTCCACTGATACGAACCCTTCGAAGCGGAACGGATGCCGCCCAGTTCGTTGCTGTCGAGCAGATCGGAAACGTCTTTCGAAATGGCGTTAAAGAAATCGTAGCGCGGATTTTCTTTCGCCATTTCGTGGCACTTGTGGAGCATCTCGACCATTTCTTCAGTCCAGCCGTAATCGTCATAGAGTCCCTGTGTGCCAATCTCAGCGGCGCTTTCGTTGGTGATCGCCATGCGCTTGCAGGCGGCAAATTTTGCAACACCCTCGGGGTTCTGACCACACTTGACCATCATGTAGCCGTCCAGACCGCAGGGGATATAGTATTTGTCAGCATTCGGGTCTTTCGGCATCGGCACGAACATGACGTTCTCGCCAAATTCGGCAGACCATTGCGGTTTTTCCTTATAGAGTGCCCAGACACCGCAGGGGTAGTAAAGTTCCTTGCCCTCGCCGATGTTGGTCGGCATTTCTTTCCAGCCGTGCTCATCGACACAGACATAGTTTGCGGTACCCAGTTCCCACATCCAGTTCTGGAGGCGTTCGATGGCAGGGTCTTTCAGGTTGCTGACCAGCTTGCCGTCCTCGATGCTGATATACGGCACGCCGCAGGTTGCGGAAAGTCCTGCTTCATACCACCAGCCGTCAATGCCCTCCTGACCGCTTTCAGGATCCACGAACTGCTGGAGCTGCTTCTGGAAGGTATCCCAAGTCCATTCGCCCTTTGCGAACAGCTCGGCAGGATCGTCCAGACCGTTTTCCTCCATCGTGTCACGGTTGTAGATGACCACGCAGTTATCGCCCGAAATATCGTTGACGATGACATAGTGCTTGCCGTTCCATTGGAACATATCGCAGGTTTCCTTGACATCCGCAAAGAGCGGGTCGGAGAAGTCGATATAGTCGTCAATCGGGGCGAACATCTCCTTGATGGCACCCTTCGGGAATGCGTCAAGGTCGTTGGCAGGGAAGAAGTCGATGCCCTCGCCGCCGTTGATGGCATTGGCGAGAGAGTCGTAGCGCGTATTGAAATCAACGCTGTGGAATTCGACCTTGCCGCCGTAACGTGCCTGGAAAATTGCAAGCTCGATGGGTACGTTTTTGCCTGTGTTGTCGGGGTTGATGTCCCATGTTGCCATCCATTTGATGGTCTTGTTTTCGAGTTCGCCCGTCAGGCGTTCGTCTTTTGCTGCGATATCTGCAATTTTCTGGGCGGTAGCCTCGTCGAGTTCCTTATAGGTTTCCTTGCCGTTGTCGCAGCCTGTCGCCGCAGCGGACATGGCAGCGATCAAAATTGCAGCAAGTGCGGCTTTTATCTTCTTCATATACAGTCCTCCTCTGAAATTCTGGCTGAAATAATGAGGTAAAACATTTGATTTTTGTGGATGGTGCAAATACACCTACTACTATTATAACAGAGAAACTGAGCGGTGTCAATGCGGAAATGCTGCTTTATGTGTAGAAGATTCCATGCCGTTTTCGTGCAAATGGACAAAAAGCGGCGGAAATAGTGACAAATCGGCGAATTCACTTGCAAAAACGTGAAAAATATGCTATAATAAGCCTACCAAAAGGAAGGGAGGAGATTCCGATGCCGAAGTTCTTCGAGGACGGGTTTTCCCCCGACGCACCGTACTTACAGGGCGAACACGCCAGACATATCGGCTACGCGCTGCGGATGCGAACGGGGGAGAAACTGACCGTCAACGCCTGCGGGATCGACTATTTTTGTGAGATTGACGAAATCACATCGGATACAGTATATCTGAACATTCTTTCGTCAGAACGCTGCTGTGCAGAACCGACCATTTCTGTGACGCTGTTTCAGGCATTGCCCAAATCGGACAAACTCGAACAGATCGTTCAGAAAGCGGTGGAACTCGGCGCAGCGGAAATTGTGCCTGTGCTGACAAAACGCTGTATTTCCAGAATGACGGCGGCGGAGTTCGAAAAGAAACGTGTCCGCCTGCAAAAAATCGCAAAGGAAGCAGCACAGCAGTCAGGCCGCGGACGAATCCCGGAGATCGCGCCGCTGCAAACCGTTCGGGAAGCGGCGGAACGCATGAAACAAATGGACTGCGGAATTGTACTATATGAAGAAGAGGGCGGCATCTCTTTCCGCGATGTGCCGCAGAATTTGTCAAGCTACGGTGTGATGGTCGGTGCAGAGGGCGGCTTCGAACCCGACGAGATCGCACTGCTTTCCGAGAACGGCGTGAAGTCCGTATGGCTCGGAAAACGGATATTGCGATGCGAAACTGCGCCTTTGGCAGCACTTTCTATCCTTATGTACCATACAGGAAATATGAATTGATTTATTATAGAAAAATTAAAGTTTTCCGCAAAAAATGGTGAAGAATAGAAAATATATCGCAATATCATACTTGTAAACTAAGTTTTGGAGTAGTATACTAAAATTGTCGAAAGGAATGATGAAATATCGACACCATTCGGCAAGAGAGTATGATTTATATTACTGTTTTTTTAAGGGAGGATTATCATGAAAAGAAAATTACTTGGCGTATTGACAGCTGCAGCTATGTGCGTTTCGGCTCTGCCGACAATGTCGGCTTCTGCAGCAAGTGTTGGTGACACGCTTTCCGTTGGAAACGGTCAGAATCAGCACAAGGGTAATTGTGACGGCTACAGCTACGAAATCTGGCTGGATACCACAGGCGGCAGCGGCTCTATGAAGCTCGGTAAGGGTGCAACCTTCGATGCTCAGTGGAGTGCTTCCGTAAACCGCGGCAACTTCCTTGCTCGCCGTGGCCTGGACTTCGGTTCCAGACAGAAAGCAACCTCTTACGACTACATCGGTATGGATTACAATGCAAGCTATCAGCAGACCGGCAGCGCAAGCGGCAACTCCCGTCTTTGCGTTTACGGCTGGTTCCAGAACCAGGGCGCAGGCAATGTTCCGCTGGTTGAGTACTACATCATTGAAGACTGGGTTGACTGGTGCCCGGACGGCAACGGCAAGATGGTCACGATCGATAATGCACAGTACAAGATCTTCCAGATGGACCACACCGGCCCGTCTATCAACAGCGGCAACGAAACCTTCAAGCAGTACTTCAGTGTTCGTCAGTCCAAGAGAACTTCCGGTCACATCACCGTATCTGACCACTTCAAGGCATGGGCAGATCAGGGCTGGGGCATCGGCAACCTCTATGAAGTTGCTCTGAATGCAGAAGGCTGGCAGTCCAGCGGCCGTGCAAACGTCGGCACTCTGGATGTTTACACCGATCCGAGCAAGAAAACAACTGACATCGGCGGCGGCGATGATGATACCGGCGACACCGGTTCTATGACTGCTGATGCAAACGGCTACTACTTCAACGAAGGCTTCGAAAGCGGCGTCGGCAAAGCTGGCGGCAGAGCTTCCGAAACCGTTACCGCTACTTCCGACTGCGCATACAGCGGCAGCAAGGCTGCAGTCTGCTCCAACAGATCCGAAGACTGGAACGGCGTTCAGATCCCCGTCAGCCTGACAGGCGGCGAATCTTACAGCTTCGGCGCAGCAGTTTCTTCCAAGAATGCAAACGACTTTAAGATGACCATGGAATGCAACGGCGAGTACATCGAAATCGCTACTGCATCCGGAAAAGCAGGCGAATGGACTGCACTCGGCAACACTTCCTTCACCGCTCCTTCCGGCGCATCCAGCGCAACGGTTTACATCGAAACTCCGGGCAGCACCGATGACTTCTATGTTGATGATTTCTTCTGTGCAAAGGCTGGTACGAAGAACAATGCTGTTACCGGCGGCGGTTCGAAGTCTCTCGTAACGACCACTACCACTACTACAACTACGACCACTACCACTACTACCACCACCACAACAACAACTACCACCACCACGACCACGACTACAACCACCAGCACCACACCTGAGCCGAAGGCTACCAAGCTCGGCGACGCTAACTGCGATGGCGAAGTTGATATCTCTGACGTTATCCTCGTTTGCCGCTATGCTGCTGAAGATGGTGCAAACCTGACTGCAACCGGTAAGCTCAACGCCGATGTGAACAAAGACGGCAAGCCTACCGCAAGCGATGCAACTATGATTTTGAAGTCCATTGCTAAACTGATTACGCTTTAACTTCATATCTCTTTCCTTTTGGGTGCCACCCCGACCATCTCGGTCGGGGTGGTGTTCTTTTTTTAGAAGCAAAAAATACAGTTTAATCTTGATTTTGCCTATTGACTTTTCGAAAGTAATCTGCTAGAATACAGATTATAGAATATTTATTCTAGGCAAGTGGATCGAAATGGTCAGTCAAAACCGATGCTTCGGAAATGGATGCGCCTTTGACAGCGATTGACATGAATGTATGCTGTTAAAGTGCGCAATTTACGACAATTTCGCCTTAATTTCGCTGGAATATATGAACTGGTTCCCAACGAAGTATGAACGGATTGTGAACAAATCATTTATTTTCCGCAACAAATGGTGATTTACTGGCTTTTTTCGCAATATCCAACTTGTCAAAACCATTTCGGGGTAGTATACTAAAATTGTTGAAAGGCGTGAAGAATTTTCTACACCCAATCGGCAAGAGAGTATGGTTTATACTACTATTATTTAAAAGGGAGGATTTTTATGAAAAGAAAAGTAATTGGCGCATTAACGGCTGCAGTCATGTGCGTCTCCGCATTGCCCGCAATGTCGGCTTCTGCAGCAAGTGTTGGTGATAGACTGTCCGTTGGTAACGGTCAGAACCAGCACAAGGGCAACTGCGATGGCTACAGCTACGAGATCTGGCTGGATACCACAGGTGGCAGCGGCACGATGACACTCGGTAAGGGTGCAACCTTTAAGGCAGAGTGGAGTGCTTCTGTCAATGCAGGTAACTTCCTCGCTCGCCGTGGTAAGGACTATGGTTCCAAGCAGAAGGCAACCTCTTACAACAACATCGGCATGGACTACAAGGCAAGCTATCAGCAGACCGGCAGCGCAAGCGGCAACTCCCGTCTTTGCGTTTACGGCTGGTTCCAGAACCAGGGCGTAGGCGGCGGCGTTCCGCTGGTTGAGTACTACATCATCGAAGACTGGGTTGACTGGTGCCCGGACGGCAACGGCAAGATGGTCACGATCGATGGCGCACAGTACAAGATTTTCCAGATGGATCACTCCGGCCCGTCTATCAACAGCGGTTACGAAACATTTAAGCAGTACTTCAGCGTTCGTCAGTCCAAGAGAACTTCCGGTCACATCAGCGTCTCCCAGCACTTCAAGGCATGGGCAGATCAGGGCTGGGGCATCGGTAACCTCTACGAAGTTGCTCTGAACGCAGAAGGCTGGCAGTCCAGCGGTGTTGCTGACGTTACTGAACTTGATGTTTACGAAGGCGACAGCACCAATCCTCCTACCGGCGGCGATGATGATACCGGCAACACCGGTTCCACCGGCTCTATGACAGCTGATGGAAACGGCTACTACTTCAACGAAGGCTTCGAAAGCGGCGCTGGCAATGCCAAGGGCAGAGCTTCCGAAACTGTTTCCACTACTTCTGACTGCGCATACAGCGGCAGCAAAGCTGGCGTCTGCTCCGGCAGAACCGAGGACTGGAACGGTCTGTGCATTCCTGTTTCTCTGACAGGCGGCGAATCTTACAGCTTCGGCGCAGCAGTTGCTTCCAAGAACGCAAACGACTTTAAGATGACCATGGAATGCAATGGCGAGTACATCGAAATTGCTACCGCATCTGCAAAGGCTGGCGAATGGACAGCACTCGGCAACACTTCCTTTACTGCGCCTTCCGGCGCTTCCGATGCAACTGTATACATCGAAACTCCGGGCAGCACCGATGATTTCTATGTTGATGATTTCTTCTGTGCAAAGGCTGGCACTGCGAACAAAGCAAAGACCGGCAGCGGTACAAAGGCTCCTGAAGCCGGCACAGGCACCGGCACAGGCTCCGACGATCCCGGTACTGGTACTGGTTGGGTAGATCCGGGCGACGGTTCTCTCGCAAGCCACCAGAACAGAGATTATAAGTATACTCCCGGCGGCGACGGCTACAAAGACCACGCAGGTCCGTTATGGCGTGTTGGTACTTCCGTTTCCAACTTCGAAATCGGCAACTCCCAGGCACAGTCCTTCATCAAGAAGAACTTCAACTCCATCACTTGTGAAAACGAAATGAAGCCTGACTCCCTCTGCAACCAGCAGGCTTCTTCCGGCGATAACATCGCTGTCAGCCTCAACAGTGCATCTTCTATCCTGAAGTTTGCTCAGGACAACGGCATCGGCGTTCGTGGCCATACCTTTGTTTGGTATTCTCAGACTCCTGAATGGATGTTCAAAGAAAATATGCAGTCCAACTCCGGTTCTTATGTATCTGCTGATCGTATGAACAAGCGTCTGGAAAGCATGATCAAGAACACCTTCGCAGCTCTCAAGTCCCAGTATCCGAACCTCCAGGTTTATGCATACGACGTATGTAACGAGCTGTTCGTCAACGACGGCGGCGGAATGCGTGACGGCAACAACTCCAAGTGGGTTAAAGTTTACGGCAACAGCGGCGACTTCGTAATCAACGCATTCAAGTTTGCTAGACAGTATGCTCCTTCTACCTGCAAGCTGTATCTGAACGATTACAACGAGTATATGACCGCAAAGACCAACGACCTCTGCAACATGGCAAAGAAGGTTATGGCTGCCGGCAACTACATCGATGGTATCGGTATGCAGTCTCACCTTGACTCCAGATATCCTGACAAGAACACCTACGAAACCGCAATGAAGGCGTTCATGAACCTCGGCCTCGATGTTCAGATCACCGAGCTCGATATCACCAAGGACGGCGGCGAATCTGCTCAGACCGCTCTGTGGTCCGATATTTACGATCTCGCTTGCAAGTACTACAAGAACGTTTCTTCTGTTACCGTTTGGGGTACTACGGATGAAAGAAGCTGGAGAAGCAGCGGCACTCCGCTGATGTTCAGCAACTACAACCCGAAGCAGTCCTACAACAATGTTATCAAGGTAATTGATGGCTATGCATCGACTGCAACCGCTCCGACCACTACTTCTACTACCACCACAACAACCACTACTACTACCACTACAACCACTACCACCACCACTACTACTACAACTACCACCACCACTACTACCACCACGACCACAACCACCACTACTACAACCACCAGCACCACTCCGGAGCCGAAGGCTACCAAGCTTGGCGACGCGAACTGCGATGGTGAAGTTGACATCTCTGACGTTATCCTCGTTTGCCGCTTTGCAGCTGAGGACGGCGCAACCCTGACCTCTACCGGTAAGCTCAACGCTGATGTCAACAAAGACGGAAAGACTACTGCAAATGATGCTTCTATGATTTTGAAGAGTATTGCTAGACTGATTACGCTTTAACTTCATATCTCTTTCCTTTTGGGCACCACCCCGACCACTTCGGTCGGGGTGGTGTTCTTTTATTATTTTTCAAAAGATGTGCAGAATATTGCACATCCCCGTTTCCTCCTATTGACATTCTGCACGATTTCTGCTAGAATATAAATATAGAACGAATGTTCTTTGACAAGGAATCAGTAAGTGTCAGTCTGTCAAATAAGGAGGATTCAAAAATGGATAAGCCATACACAAGAATGAAAGAAAACTACGAAGCAGCAGCGAATTCACTGCTGATACGAAAAGAGTTCCTGAACGAGATCCTTCGGCGCGACAGCGGAGATTCTGCGTACTCTGCGCTGTCGATGCGGAAAGAAACTCTGCGCCGCCGTATTGACCTGTTGACGGCGGAGTACAGCGAACTTCGCGCAGCACTCCGTACCATCGAACCATATGTACTTCGGGAGGTGCAGGCATGACGAAGCGGCGGCATCAGTATCAAAAAATACGGCGCGTATCGGAGGCGAGTCTGGCGTTCGACCCCGTCTGGATCGCTAAACTCTGCGAGGAGCAGGACGGGGACATCGAGCCGACACCTGAAATGAAACGCCTGAAAAATGCGATCGGGTATGCGTGGAACAACGAATTGTCGGCGTGTCAGCGGAAATATTTTCTGCTCTACTACCGCGATGGCCTGAATATGCGTGAGGTTGGCACTCGCTGCAACGTATCAGAAAGCACGGTTTCACGTACTCTGACTCGCGCACGCCGCACCCTCCGCCACTACCTCATGTACTATTACAGAATGCCGAGCTGCTGAACAAGCGGACATAAAACACATCAAAGTGACAAAAGAGTATTGCAAATGCGGCGTTTTTGTGGTATGATGAGAAAAATGACTTCGGTCGGAATGGGGAAATACAATGAAAATGCTGAAACGAATTGCTGCTGCGCTCACGGCGGCCGTACTCCTCTGCGGAACATATCTGCCACCTGCAAATGCAGCAGATGCGTCAGATTTGACATATGCAGGCGTTGACATCTCATCGGTACTTTCGCTCGAAAAAAGCGGTGTGGTTTACCGCGACAAAAACGGCAGCCCTGCGGATATTTTCGCAACGCTTGCGGATGCAGGTGTCAATACGATTCGCGTGCGGATCTGGAATCAGCCTGCAACAAATAGCGGCGTGACCTACGGCGGCGGTGGCTGCGATGTCAACTGTGCGGTCGAGATTGCGAAGAGGTGCAAGGCAGCAGGACTTTCCATGCTTGTGGATTTCCATTATTCGGACTTCTGGGCGGACCCCGGAAAGCAGAATGCGCCGAAAGCATGGACGAATTACAGCATTCAGCAAAAGGCAGATGCAATTTACAGTTTCACAGCAGATACGCTGAAAAAGATTGATGCAACAGGCGTGGATATCCCGATGGTGCAGGTCGGAAACGAAACGACAACGGGTATGTGCGGCGTCTATCTGGCCGACAGCGGCTGGAGTGCGGCTGGATGGTCAAATCTCTGTACGCTGTTCAATGCAGGCGCGAAGGCGGTTCGTGATTATCGCCAAAGCACAAAGGTCGTCCTCCATTTTACGAACCCCGAAAAGTCCGACAACTATCTGTACATCGCAGAAAACCTGAAAAACAACAATGTCGATTATGACGTATTTGCGACATCTTACTATCCATACTGGCATGGCACGCTTTCCAATCTCACCAAAACCCTCAGCAGTATTGCATCGAAATACGGAAAAGAGGTTATGGTCGCGGAAACCTCATGGCTCTACACAAAAGAGGACATGGACAACTACGCAAACACCGTTCCTGACCGCGGCGGATTGGGCAATTACGTGAATTATCCGATCAGCGTTGCAGGTCAGGCGCAGTTTTTGAATGATTTGTTCATGGCGGTTGCGAATGTTGCGAACGGGAAAGGCATCGGCGTGTTCTACTGGGAGCCTGCATGGCTGGGCGTCGGCAATAATTATTACAGCAATCTCCCGATCTGGGAACGCGACGGTTCGGGCTGGGCAACAAAAGCCGCGATGGAATACGACAAAGATGCGAAAGACTACGGCGGCACTTCTGTCGATAATCAGGCGCTGTTCGACCATGACGGCAAGCCGCTCGACTCGCTGTACGTGTTCCGAAACATCACAGGTTCTGCGGACACGGGGAAAGAAAAAAACCTCGTTTCGAATCCGTCATTTGAAGCGGACTTCGGCTGGACGAATTCGCCGAACGGCTGGACGATCAAGCCACAGTTATCTGACGGTCATTTTGATGTGCGCGAAGAAGATCCCAGAACAGGAAGCTGTGCGCTGCATTGGTATACCGAGCGCGGATTTGAAGGCTGCGGTATCAGTCTGTCCGATGTCACAGCTCCGAAAGACGGGATTTATCGCGTGTCGGTCTGGGTGCAGGGCGACACCGGCAGCCGTTATGTGATTTCTAGTGGGATGAAAAACCAAGAGCCAACCAAGATCAGCGGAAACTGTACGGGCTGGTCGAACTGGGAACAGGTTTCCATCCTTGTCAGCGCGAAACAGGGCGAACAGATCGCGCTTTCGATGCAGGTATCCACAGAAGCAGGCGGCTACGGCTCGATGGACGACTGCGAGATTATTTGGGTCGATGAACTGCCGACAGAAACAACCACCACAACAACAACGACAACTACCACTACAACCACCACCACGGAAACGATCACTTCCACAGAAACCACAGCCGCACCGTCAAGCACGAAAATGGGTGATGTGAATTGTGACAGCGAAGTGGATATTTCCGATGTGATCCTGCTTTCGCGCTATGCGGCGGAGGACAGAGAAGCGGAGGTTACCGCGCAGGGAAAGGCGAATTCTGACTGCAACCACGATGGAAAACTCAATGCCGCAGACTGCCAGTACATTCTCAAAATGATTGCAAAACTGATACCGATGTTCGAGTGACTTTCTTCGGATTCTCAGAATTATTTGTGAAAACGCTTGCTTTTTGTGCCGAATTGTGGTATACTGTTACAGAGAGTGCGAGGCTGCACGAATCTGTACGAAGGGAGTTTCGAAATGTTTTTACAGGAACTTGGTAAAATTGAAGCGGAGGCATTCCTGACACTTGCTTCCGAGATGATTGAAGATGACGGCATTGTGACCGTAGAGGAAGATCAGCTGATGGAGCAGTATCAGGAGGAACTGAATGTGCCTGATTTCTCCTACGATGCGGCTGCCTGCAATGCGGCACGCAACACGCTGAGCCATCTGGACGATGTGACAAAGCGCAAGATCTATATGGAACTGTATTCGATTGCGATTTGCGACCATTTTGAAGATGTATCCGAGCGCATGACGATGAACGCGCTTCGTGATGCTCTGGGACTGGATGCACATATTTGCAGCGCACTCGAAACCTGTGTCTATGATTTGTACAGCGTTTACGCAGAAATCGACAATGCGCTTCAGCTCGAGCCTTCTCCGATCCACGTTGAAGTATAAAACAAACCGCGCACCCGAGAAAAATCGGATGCGCGGTTTTTTATAGGCTGTACCAGATGACGCCGCCAAGGGAGAGGACGAGTGCGAGCAGTTTATGCCAGACAAACGGCTCCCGTTCGGATTGCAGCCAGCCTGTGACAGCCAGCAGGTATGCGGTGACGAGTTGTGCGAGGACGATGACAAGCTCCGCCTTTGCCGTACCGAGCCGCGAAATGGCGAGGACGACCGTGCCTGTAATCGCTGCACCGAACACACCGCCCAGCAGCAAATAGCGCGGCTGAATCGTCCAAAGCGCTGCAAAACTGCCCTCTCTGCCCGTGAACAGCCATGCAAGCAGGCAAACCGCCGCCGCCGTTGCGGACACAAATGTTCCCGTCACCCAGAGCCCTGCGTTTTGCGATACGCCTGTGTTGCAGACGCCCTGCACGCTCATCAGCATCCCCGACAGCGCGGCAATGAGAATCCCGACAATCAGCAAAAAAATCACGCTCCCTTTTCGCATAGTCTGCGCATGGGGAGCGTGTTTTATGTCTGGGAATTTTTGTCGGCGGCGGTTGCAATCGCGGAGCCGCAGCGAACAACGGTTTCTGCATTTTCTTCGGAATTGCGCAGAATTTGTGCATCAGGCGTGACGGCATCTTTTTCTGCGATGAGAACGATCGTGGAACCGCCGAATGCAAAATATCCTTTTTCATCGCCGCGTTTGACAGACGGTGCGTGCGGATGGTTGACGATTTTTCCGACAAGCATCGCACCGACTTCGATTTGCAGCAGCTTGCCGAAATGCGCGGTACGAAGCATCGTGACGGTACGGGTGTTTTCGTGGTAGACCTTGACGTGTTCCGCCGAAACGGGATTGACGGTATGAAGAATTCCTTCGATATAGCGCGTTTTTCCGACTTCCGCATCATCGGGGTAGCAGTAGCGGTGGTAGTCGTCGGGCGTCAGGCGGAAAATCATGCACCAGCCGCCGCGAAACTGTTCCGCGAGCTTTTTGCAGCCGAGAAACCGCGGCAGACTGTACTCCGCGCCCTTGACGGTGAACCGCAGATCGTCTGTGATCGGCAGAACGGTGAGTTTTGCGTCGCACGGGCTGATCAGCACATCAGGGGACTGGTTGACGGGACGCGCAGACGGTTTTGCGGTGCGTGTAAAGAAAGCGTTGAAGCTGCGATATTTTTCTGGTTCATAATCCTGCATCGGGATCTGCTTTTTCTTCACAAAGAATGGGATCGCCGCCGTGGAAAGCGGATGCTCCATCGCTTCGCCGACAATATCGGAAATCAGCGGTTTTGTGAGGATTTTGAGTGCGCTGCGTCCGATGGCGGTACCGTAGAGCTTTTGCAGCAGTTTGCCCTGCGATGCACAGGAATCTGCGACAGGTCTGCCGCTTTTATCACGTATCTGCAAGGTATTCGGTTCAGACATATGCGGCAGCTCCTTTCGTGATTTATCCGTTTTTCTGTGCGCGAAGTTTCACAAGCAGTAAGATCAGTTCCAATGCGCCAACAAGAATGAACAGCAGCATTGCACGCATCTGCGGCTTTTTCAGCGTAAATCTGGTGATGAACGCAACAGCGATCAGTCCGTAGACAACAGCCGCAACGATCGGGAACGCATCTCCCAACTCGGCGTGGAAGCAGAACAGCAGGGGAATGATGAGCGCGGTGGAGGTCACGGGCAGTCCTTCATAGACCTTGCGGCGTTCGGTGGTGACCTGCTGGCGTTCCTCCTCGGTGACATTGAAGTACGCGAGGCGAATCAGCGCGGCAAGGCTGAAACAGGTGAACACGGCGACATGAAGCGCGGAATGAAGTCCTGCGCTGAATGCGATCATCGGCGGCAGGATGCCGAAACAGACCATATCTGACAGCGAGTCGATCTGAATGCCGAAGCGTTTTTCCTGATCGGTGCGGTCTTTTTTTGTCTTGGCAATTTTTCCGTCGAACATATCGCAGAAACCTGCAAGCAAAAGCGCAACGATCGCGGCGTGTGTGCGTCCTGTTGCGGCAAAATAGATACCGCACGAACCGCAGGCGAATCCGATATATGTTAAAAGAACGGTATAATTGTAGAATCCAATCATCCGAGATGTCCCTCATTTCAATGGTTATCATCTTATTATAGCAGATTTCAGAGAAGAATGCAAGTGATTTTCGAAAAATGGGAAAGAGTTGACGAAATTTCGGCGGTATGCTATAATATGGGTAATCAAATATCATCATGCCAAGAAGGAAAGTGTATCTGATGCAGTATCACAAAATTAACATAGATGACTATTACAGAAAGGGCGTATTTCGGCACTTCTCTGAGGATTGCAAGTGTTCGCTGTCTATTACCAACCGTGTAGACGTTACGGCTCTCGTACAGTATTCAAAACGCACAAATACGAAGTTTTACATCAATTTCCTCTATGTGCTGAGCAAAGCGCTCAATGCAAGAGAAGACTATCGTCTGGCGTGGCTCTGGCAGACGGAGGAACTCATCGCCTACGATAAGATCAATCCGACACAGTATATTTTCCATGACGACACCGAAACATTCACGGTCGTTTACACAGAGTACGATGCGGACTATCCGACGTTCTACCGCAATGCGCTGGCGGATGCGGAGAAAGCCAAGCAGACACGCGAATACGGCTTGGATTCGGCAGGACATCCGAACTGGTTTGACGCATCGTTCCTGCCGTGGCTGTCCTATGATGCGCTCCATGTTGAACTGCCTGACGGCTACCTGTACTTCTCCCCGATTGTCAACTGGGGCAAATATGCGGAGGAGAACGGTCGGCTGATGATGCCTGTGACCGTGCGGCTGAATCATGCGGCGGCGGACGGGTATCTCGCGGCAAAGGTTTTTGCGCTGATCTCAGACAACATTGCCGAACTGACAAGGGAGTAATCAAATGGATAATGCAACGATTTTTCACGCATCTGCGTCCGATCTGCAAACGGTACATGACATTGTGACGCAGACGATCTCGGAAATCTATCCGCATTATTATCCGAGCGGCGCGGTGGCATTTTTTCTTTCTCACCACAACACGGACGCGATCGCGGAGGACATTGCGGCAGGCTGTGTGTATCTGCTGAATGATGCGGACGGCAAGGCAGTCGGAACAGTCACGCTGAATGACAATGAGATCAACCGTCTGTTTGTTCTGCCGACTGCACAGGGATGTGGATATGGCAAGCGTCTGCTTGATTTTTCAGAACAGGAAATTTTTCGGGAATATGAGAAGATCACACTTTCTGCGTCATTCTCCGCAAAGCCGATCTATCTGAAACGCGGCTATCAGGCGGTGGACTTCGGAAAGATACCGACGGAAAACGGCGATTTTCTCTGCTTTGATACGATGGAAAAGACGAAATCAGGAGGTACATTATGAGCAGGCTGATGGTCAAAGGCACGGCAAGCATTGATTACACGGCGGACATTTTCCGCATTACCATGATTTTGCGGAGCAGCAGCGCATCGTCGGGCGAGGCGATGAACGAGGGAAAAGACAGGACGGAACAGCTTCTGCGAAAAATGCAGGAAGAACTGGATATTTCACCGCAGGACCTGATATGGGAAGCGGACAATACGCAGCGGCAGTATGGCGATCGTGCGGAGTATCGTTTTTCCAAGCACATCGCGCTGGAAATCGGCGCAGAGCTGGGTGCGGCGGAACGTGTGAAAAGTCTGCTTGCGGAATTGCAGGATGTGGAGTACAATATCAGTACGGAGCTTGCAAACCGCGGCGAAAAGGAACATGAAGTCATGCAGGCGGCAGTTGCGGATTCCAGACAGAAAGCAGAGCTGATCGCAAGTGCGCTGGGACAGAAAATTGTCGGTATGGACGAGGTGAATTTTGAATTTACCGACCAGTCAAATGGAATGCTGCGGTGCGCAAAGGCTTGCTGTGCGGGCTGTGATTCTCTTGCGAGCAAACTGCAAACGCCTGTTGTGAACATCTCGAAATCCATTGATATTACGTGGATCGCGGAGTAAACCGCAGAAATGATGCCGAAATGTTCCGCATGGGAAACGGCATCTCGCAAAATCAAAATAATTTCCGAAAATCCCTTGACAATTATGGGCGGTTATGCTATACTATTTAGGTATTCAAGGGATATATGGGCTCGTAGCTCAGCTGGGAGAGCGCCGCGTTCGCAACGCGGAGGTCGAGGGTTCGATCCCCTTCGGGTCCACTTCTTCTGTTCGCCTCATCATGCAGCAATGGTGAGGCGAATCCCATATTTTCGCCGTTTTGCTAATTTTCCACACCCTGAGCGTCCGTGCGCGAAAGGGTGTTTTTTATCCTCTGAACGAAAGGAGCCGAACAGGATGTCTGAAATCGTTTACCGCCTGATCACCACCGATCCGGATATGATAATACCAAGAGAAATTGCCGCATCTGCTGCCGATTTCCTGAAGGAACAGCTGCATGCCGAGAAATCTGTCTATGTCATTGCCGATGCGCCGATGTTTGTGGACTGCGGCACCGCGCTGCGCAGTATTCAATGTCCGCATTGCCATAAACCGCTGCCGTTTCATTGGTGGGTGGAGCAGATGGGACGCTGTTCCGATTCGGATTTTGCCGAGCGGAATGTGTTTTTCCCTTGCTGTAAGAAAGACGGCTTGCTGGAAGAGATAGACTACGTGGATCCCTGCGGCGTTTCGCGCGTTGTTTTCGAGGTGCATGGCGCACAGAACTGTCCCGACTCCGAAACCCTCAATACCCTGCGATTTCTTCTGAACTGCGACCTCCGCGTGATCCGTGCGGTGTACTGAACTTTGGGCGGTTTGGCGAATCTTACCGTCGATTTTTGGCAGAAATCACAAAAATTTTCGACATTGCCGCGCTATGGGACGATCCTGCGGAAACTGCGTGGAATTTTTCTGATTTTTCTTGACAGTATTTTGTTTTGCGTGGTATAATAAATCATCCCCAAAAATGAATATCATCAGAAAGGCTAAGGTGTTTACCATGAAACAGGATCTTATTGCAATTCTGGACTTGGGCAGCGACAAGAACGCTGCGCTGGCTCGCCAAATCCGCGCCGAGGGCGTTTACAGCGAGGTCTATCCCGGAAATATCAGTTCCGCAGAACTGAATGCAAAACCGAATCTGAAAGGTGTTATTTTCTGTACGGACGGAAAGACTGAATATGCCGAGAACGTTTCTGTTCCGACGATCATGGCTGCACCGCAGGCTTTTGACGGCGATACCTTTACTCCCGATGTACTCAGCAGCTTCCTGTTTGATACCTGTAAGTGCGAGAAAAACTGGAACATGGACAACTTCATCGCAGACCAGATCGAACTGCTCCGCAAACAGATCGGCGATTCCCGCGTGATCCTTGCACTTTCCGGCGGCGTTGATTCTTCTGTTGTTGCTGCACTTTTGATTCGTGCGATCGGCAAGCAGCTCACCTGTATCCATGTCAACCACGGTCTGCTCCGTAAGGGCGAACCCGAACAGGTCTGCAAGGTATTCCGCGATGAGCTGGATGCTGACCTGATTTATATTGATGCAACTGACCGCTTCCTCGACAAGCTGGCAGGTGTCAGCGATCCCGAAAAGAAGCGCAAGATCATTGGCGAAGAATTCATCCGCGTGTTCGACGACGAGGCTGCAAAGCTCTCCGACATCAAGTTCCTTGCACAAGGCACGATCTATCCTGACATCGTGGAGTCCGGTATGCAGTCCGGTAAGGCTGTCAAGGCACACCACAACGTCGGCGGTCTGCCCGAGGATGTCCAGTTTGAACTGGTCGAGCCGCTGAAATATCTGTTCAAGGACGAGGTCCGTGCTTGTGGAAAGGCGCTTGGTCTGCCCGACAACATGGTTTATCGCCAGCCGTTCCCTGGCCCCGGTCTGGGCGTTCGCTGCGTTGGTGCAATTACCCGCGACCGTCTGGAAGCTGTCCGCGAGTCTGATGCGATTCTCCGCGAGGAGTTTGACAATGCAGGTCTGCGCGGCAAGGTCTGGCAGTATTTCACCCTTATCCCTGATTTCAAGACCGTTGGTGTCCGCGACAACAACCGCTGCGAGGAATGGCCTGTGGTCATCCGTGCGGTCAATACCGTGGATGCAATGACTGCAACCATCGAGCCGCTTGACTGGGCACTGCTGAACAAGATCACCGACCGCATCGTGCATGAGGTTAAGGGTGTCAACCGTGTGCTGTATGACATCACTCCGAAGCCGACAGGTACGATTGAGTGGGAATAATAAACAAGGCTTCGGAAACGGCGTAGATACGCCATTTCCGAAGCCTTAAAATCTCAGTGATAACAATTTGATAACAGGGAGCTGAGCGGAATTATTCTGCGTTTCAAGTGGCTTACAGGTTACGCCACTCTTTCGCAGGTTCATGCTTTCCGCAGTCATCGGTCGTTTTCGGCCAGTTAAGCTTCCATTCTGTATATTCGGCCTTGCTGATCTTACCGTCAGCAAGGTCTTTTTTTCGTCTCTGCCACTCAGAAAGGAGGTCAGTCATCAAGATAGAGCCGAAAACAATGCCCTTTCTTCTGTTGCCGTCCTCGTCCTCACAGTCCTCAATGCTGATCGGGTAATGCTCGTCAAGCTCAAAGAGCATCATCATAACGCCCTCAGCTCCGAGTATCTCATCATCTGCGAGGAAACGGGGGTTCACGTCAAGAGCTTCGGCAAGCAATTCGACAAGTGCCTGCTTGGGTGTGCGTGTGCCTGATTCATACTGTGCGATACGGACATCGGCGGACTTCTCGTCAAAGCCGACAGCCATACCGAGCTGTTTCTGCGTCATTCCTCTGAAATCACGAATGCGGTGTATCTTATCTCCTATAATGCTCATGGTGGTTCACTCCTTATTTATGTTCTGTTTGGCAAAATACTCTCCGATGTTGCCTTCTGGAAAAGAAAGAATGGCAAATACCATTTTGAAGTACCATTCGGGTATTTCGCCCCTGAAACTCATCATTTCACAACCCTTATATTCATACTGGTTGCCGTTTTCATCAACGATAATGCAGTCTTTCTCAGGCTCGATCTTCCACGGTAATGCTACAATAATTCCTACCTCGTGTAGAGTTACCTTATGGATAACTGTTGCTTTGTAGTATGTCAAGCCGTTCAGTTCGATAATTCTATCGTTATCCTCAAGATAACGCTGATATATCTCATTAAACGTATCATCATCTGAGCGACGATAAGGATCATATATCGTTTCGATATGGAAATCATCGGATTGTCGCTTGCGTTTCTTCATACACACCACCTGCCTGAGAATAGTGACTTTACTGCATTATAACATATTTGTTTAGGATAGTCAATAGATACTAAACAAAAAATTTAGAAAAATTTCGATTTAGGGGTTGACAAAAGCAAATATGTTTAGTATAATAAGACTAAGCAAAAATGTTTAGATAGAGGATTTTGCTTATCGGATACGCAAATGTGCCCGATACCACACAGAACAATATTTTAGGAAAGGGTTGACTACTATGTCAGAAAAATTTATCCGTGCAGAGGAACTCGCAGAGATCATGGAGATCTCCGTTCCGTATGCATACAAGATCATCAAGCAGCTCAATGAGGAGCTTGACGCAAAGGGCTACATCACCATCACAGGCAGAGTGAACCGTGAATATTTCAACGAGAGAGTGTACTCGGCGGAACGCCCGGTGAAAGCACCTGAAAAGAAAGAGGGTGAGAACTGATGCCCGTATACAAGGACAAAAACGGCACTTGGTATGTTATGACACGCTGCGATGACTGGCAGGGGCAGCGCAAGCAGAAGTGCAAGCGGGGCTTCAAGACAAAGCGTGAGGCTCAGGATTGGGAGCGCAGATTTCTTCTCCAGCAGGGCGGCGACCTCGATATGCTGTTCAAGGACTTCTACAAGCTGTATGAGCAGGACATGAAAGCCCGTTTGAAGCAGAATACCTGGGAGCATAAGGCTTGTGTCATCAAGTCGAAGATACTGCCCTATTTCGGGGAGAAGTCCATGAAGGACATTCAGGCAAGGGACGTGCTGACGTGGCAGAATGAACTGCTCCGTCACCGTGACAAGAACGGCAAGCCCTATTCGGAGACCTACCTGAAAAAACTGCACAATCAGCTCTCTTGTATCTTCAATCACGCTGTCCGCTACTATGACCTGAGTACCAATCCCGCAGCCAAGGCAGGGAGTATCGGCGTGAAGAATGCCAAGGAGATGAACTTCTGGACGAAGGACGAGTATATGCAGTTCTCCGAGGTCATGATGGATAAGCCAATCTCGTTCTATGCCTTTGAGATGCTCTACTGGTGCGGTATCCGACTCGGTGAGTTGCTGGCTCTCACGACAGCGGACTTCGATTTCAAGAACAGAAAGCTCCGCATCAACAAGTCCTATCAGCGTCTCAAGGGGCAGGACGTCATCACAGAGCCCAAGACCAAGAAAAGCAACCGCACCATTGAAATGCCCGATTTTCTTTGTGAGGAGATGCAGGAGTATTTCAGTATGCTGTACGACCAGAAGCCCGACGAGCGTATCTTCCCCATATCCAAGAGCTATCTGCATCACGAAATGGACAGGGGCGTGAAAGCAACAGGCTTGAAGCGTATCCGTATCCACGACCTGCGTCACAGCCACGTTTCGCTTCTGATCGAGCTGGGCTTCTCTGCTGTTGCTATCGCTGACCGTGTGGGACATGAGAGCATCGAGATCACCTATCGCTATGCACATCTGTTCCCGTCCAAGCAGAAAGAGATGGCGAATAGGCTCGGTGAGCTGAAGAAGGGAGGTGATTTTAATGTCAGCAAAGAATCTTGACAGTAAGGGCAGATTCAGGGCGAGAACCATCGGTTTTCGTGTATCGCCAGAAGAAGATCGGCTCATCAACTCGGCAGTCGCACTGTCGGGGCTGACCAAGCAGGACTACATCGTGAAGCGGCTGCTGTGCCGTGATGTGGTGGTGCAGGGCAATCCGAGAGTGTACAAGGCTCTGAAAAATCAGCTTGCCGAAGTCCTTGACGAGCTGAAAAGAATCAAGAATGGCTCTGCTGTGGACGATGAGCTGCTGTCTACAATACAGCTTATCACAACAACTCTGAATGGTCTGAAAGGAGATAGAGAATGACCGAAGAAAAAGAAATGACCGCCCTTATGACCTCTGTAGGAGCAGAGGTCGGGCAGTCATTTCTATCATTCGCTTTGACTTTCTTCTATTTGTTTTATTGTTGTTCCTTCGGCAGTTTTCCATTCTATTCTGCCATTCGCATTTCTCCCCATAACAATAGCAGCAGCCAGTGAAGGGCTTGTAAAAATATAATCTTTTGTGAATGTAAACTCGGAATTGATTGTACCATCACTAAGCATACTATTTCTCAATCGTTTCAAACTATCTGACATACTTGGAGTAGTGGATGATGCAATAACAGAACCATTTCTCACAACAAATCCATCTGATACAGTGTAGCCGATAGCATCAGCCCCTCTTGCTGCCTTTATATACAAGAGCGGAACATCACTATTAGTGTTATTGCATGGTTGTGAAATAGGTTCAAAAGCCTTATAACCTAAAGTGTTCACAAGGAGTTTAGCATTATCAATAAACTCTTCAAGCATTGCTTCATCGTATTCAGATACGGATGAAAGTGTAGGGACTGTCGAATTGATTATCACAAATCTACCTGAGCTAATAGCAAGATTATAGAACTTGTTTTCAAGGAATTTTACGTGAGCTTTATTCAGAAGATCGTCTTTACTTATAACTGCGATACAATCGTTCCAGTAATTAACATCATTTAAATGCTGTTTCAGGCGGTCTGAAACTTTCTCGGCTTCACCAATATATACCGTGTCTTTATTTGATTCGTCCTTGCCAAACAAGAAGTAGATCCCCGTATTGTTTGCATCCTTTCTATTAGCAAAAAGGCTCAATTCACTTCTGGCGATTTTATATACTCGACCATTCCAATTAGATAATTCACACATAATTCTGCCATTAGGATTGCCATCAAAAATAAACATCTGTATTGTTTTATTGAACACTGGGCATCACCTCTATTTAAGTATAACATAATTCAGACGATAATTCAAGTGGTTTTATCGAAAAGCTGGAGCTTGACATCAAGCCGAATGCCCTGTCGCTGAAACTGAATGTCAACGCAGGAAAGCTGTATAATCTGTACTTTGTGCAGTACAGCAATTCCAGAAGTCACAAGGGCAGAAAGATCACGCTCCGCTATGACGAGGATCACCCTATCATAGTTGAGCCTGAATCGGATACCGATGATACTGCCGAGGACGAGTTTCAGTATCAGCCTGTTAATGGCAATCCGAAAGCAACGGTGTGCTATGTCAGAGGTGATAGCGGAAACAAGTCTTTTCACGATATGACTGATGCAGAAAAGGAAAACTTTCTCGCTACAAGTTATTGAGCGTGACGATGTGTGACGGTCGTGACGATGTTTGTGAGGTCTCAAAAAGACCGTCACCATCGACACGCATCGTCACGGGTAGAGAAAAATGTAGGGAAGGGGGGGTAAAATATGGTCGATATGGAAAAGGTAAAAGCACTGACTTCTATTCTTGAAGAAAGAAGCGGTCTTGATGTGCGTGAAGTACTGGTTCGTTTTTACAATTATCTGTCAATCGAGGAGACCAGAATTTTCGATAAAGAGACAGACTATCTGCTTGACACGCTCGGTGTTGAGATCGAACTGCCGTTCTGATTCAGGATAGCGAACTTGGACATTTTTGTCCGAGTTAAAGTTGAAGATAATCGCATAGACTTTAGCTCACTATTGAGCGAAAGTCCATGAGCAGAATCATCATTTTTGAAATGCTGATTTTGAAAAAATGTAATGCGGATTTTTGAATAAATGCGCCCACATTTTCGGCTGCTCCGACAGCCGTTCTTCTCCCGTAAGGGATAGCCCCGCAGGGCGGAGTAGTTCTTGTGGCGGTCTGACGCTGCCGCAAGTACTACGGAGTTACAAGCGGCGCTCTGCACCGTTGTAACCGCTGCTCCGCAGCTTTTTCCCTGCGACCATACCTTGTGTCGTTCAGGGGAAATTGCCCGTCAGGGCTGGCGATAGCCCTTCCGCCTCAGCGGTCAAGAAAGGAGTTGATGCCTATGATTTTCAGATTGGATTTCGTAGAAAGAGAGAAGTAAATCCAATGAAAAAGAGAGGTCAATAAAATGAAAGAGAAACGTATTTCATTCGGTCAGGGAAAGGGTTCTCTGACTCACAATAACAGGGAGTTCATGGCGGACAATGTTGATCCGCTCCGCACTCCGCAGAACATCACCTTCGTGCGTCAGCCGATTGGTGAAGCATACGACCAGCTTTTCAAGGAATCCACCGAGCGATATAATGCTCGGCAGAAAAGAAATGATCGTATGATCCACGGCAGCTACTATGAGCATCTCTTTGGGGTAAAACCCTGCAACACTGTCCGCACTGCCGCCGACAAACGCAAGAGCTTTTATGAGGACGTTGTTCAGATCGGCAAGATGGAAGATTCGGGATACGGCACTGAGGACTTTCAGCTTGTGGCTGACTGCCTGAAAGAGTACATGGAAGGATTCCAGGATCGCAATCCGAACTTCTACGTTTTTAATGCCGTCCTGCACATGGACGAGGCAACTCCCCATTTGCACATCGACTACATTCCTGTTGGTCACTACAAGCGTGGACAGGACACACAGAATGGTATCGCCCAGGCTCTCAAAGAGATGGGCTACGGTGAAGGCAAGCAGGCTATTGCCCGTTGGAGAGCTGCTGAGGTGGAAGTACTGAATAAAATCTGCCTTGATCATGGTATCAAGCCCCTCGTTCCCGAAAAGGCGAGAGGGACATTAGAGATACCGGAATACAAGGAAAAACGCAGGCAGGCGGACGAGCTGGCGGTGCAGAATGCTCAGGCTGCAGCGGAGCTTTCTGAAAAACGCTCGGAGAGTGAAAAGCTCGATCAGCAGATAGAAGAAAAGTCGGCTCAGGTCAAGGCAATACTCAATTACATTCCTGACTATGAAAAGGAATTTCAGGTCGAGGACGAGTGTGAGCAGCTTTGCAGAGAACTGAACAACCTGCTTAGCGGTAAACTGTCCATTATGAAGCATTCGGACGAGATCATCTCCAAGGCACAGCGCCTGAGCAAGATCATGAAGAAGCACAGTGACAGCACTCACAAGTCCGGCGATACTGTATATGCTCTGCGTGAACGTCTTGACAGGAGCCTGAAAGAAACGGAAGACGTGCGTCAGCGCCTGAAACAGACTTCGGGAGAATGCTCGGAGCTGCGCCGTAATGTTTCTTCTCTGCAAGCTGAGGTCGATGAGCTGACGGAGTTCGTGAGCCTGCTGAAACGCTCTGAGCCGCAGAAATACGCTGAGGTTAGACAGGCACAGGAGCATATCCACAATCAGCGTGAACAGGAAGTACAGCAGTCCGCCACCAGAAAAAAGAAATCGTGGGGACTGGAATAACAGGAGGAATTATTATGATCATCAGAAGCAAAGACAAGGTTCAGGTGAACGGCAAAAACAAGCCCGTATGGGTTCTCGACACCGATGCCCTGACCGTCACCCACAACACACCCGATGCCGAGCCGAGCGCGACAACATTCAGCTCCGATCACATCAAGTATCACCTGCACTACTCAGCAGAGTACCGCCCTGCAAGGCTGAAAAAGCTCGTCAATGACGGCATGATTCTCAGCAACCTGACCGAGCTTGACCGTTCCGTAGCTGAAGCCATTGAACGCCAGGTCGGAATGATGCTCAAAAATGATACAGAGTATCTCAGAGCTGTGGTGGTCGGTGATCTTGCAAAAGCAAGAGGTCTGGAGAACATGGATCGCCTGATCGCCAAAGAGCCTGTGTATGCGGCTATGGTGTATGTGTGAGAATTATTCTTTGTCATACAATATTTTGTAAATGTCATTAAACAACTCAACCGGATCAACTTCTAACGCAATAGAAAGCTTTATAAGCATTTCAATACTGGGAAGATTTTTACCTGTTTCTATGTTTATCAAGTAACGCAAAGATATCCAATCTGCGTTTTCATCATCAGTATTAAAGATCAATTCGTTTCGATCCTCTATAAAGGATTCTCTTGATCCGTTTGATATACTCCAACGTTTCTTTTGGAAAAGCATTCCGATTTTTCGTAATTTATCATTATACTCTTTATCTCGTTCAATTCTCTTGGGCATTTCAATCACCTCAGCAACATAGTGAACCATGGTTCATTGTGAATTTGATAGTAATGTGCTATTATATAGTTGTACTCAGAGCAAAAGCTCTCGAGGAAAAATACTTTTTAAGGAGGTATTCATTATGAATACTAAGTACACATTTAAGGTCAATTCCCTCAGAACATTGACTTCTCCGTATAAGAAAGCCGGAGAAAAGGACACTGAAAGCATTTACTATCTTTTAGTTGACATGAGAGATTTGCCCGAAGGAATGCCGTTGGATGTTAATCCTCGTGAACCTAAGATGACAACAAATGTTGCAAGACGTATTGCAAATGCAGTCGTAGAGCCTGAAACAGATTTTTACATCAACAACAGGGGTATTGTAATTGCAGCCAAAAAAGCAGTGTTTGATAGTGCGAAATCCGAAGTTACTATTGATCTTGGTGATCAGGAAAACGACAACGATAAGTATTCTTATGGTATTCTTGATGGTGGACATACATATACCGCTATCATGAATAATCGTGATAAAATCCCTGCTGATCTTACCAAATATGTCAGAGTAGAAGTAATAACAAATGTTCAGAACATTACTCGTCTTTCTGATGCAAGAAACACATCAGCACAGGTATCGGACATTGCTCTGTTTAATCTTGATGATAATTTTCTGTTTGTTCAGGAAGCAATTTCAGGTCAACCTTATGAAAATAAGATAGCATATAAAGATAACGATAATAAGCCTATTCACGTTTCTGAACTTATTAGACTTATGTTTGCATTTGATGTTGATAAGTATCCTGACGATAATACTGCTCCGATCCAGAGCTATTCCGGAAAGGCTCAGGTATTTAAGCGTTATAAAGAAGCATTTGATACGCCCTTTTACAGATCACTTACTATACAGTTGCCGAAACTTGTTGATCTGTATGATACCATTGAAAGAGAACTTCCTTCAAAATATAATGAATATAAAAATCAGTTAGGAACAGCCAATCCTCGATTTGGCAGCGTAACTGGTATAGAAGCTGATGATAATTCAAAAACATTCTTCCTTGAGAGCAATATGTTCCATAAGATCTCTGCTGGTTACATATTCCCGATCTTTGGAGCATTCCGCAGCTTGATTCATTTTAACGAAGAGAGCGGATCTGTTTTCTGGGACTTCGATCCCATTGAAATTTGGGAAGAAGTAGGAGCAAGTTTAGCTCAGAATGTATTTGAATCATCACGAAATCCTCAGCTTGCTGGAAAGGACAAGCAGTTATGGCTTTCATCATATCGTATTGTTGAAACACAGAGCCTTAGAAAACAGCTCCAGAACAATAGGTAATATAAATGACAGGCTGTATCAGTTCGGTACAGCCTGTTTTCATTATATCATAAGATAAAAAGTTTTTCAATATATGTTGCCAAAAAACTTGACAACCGCCCCAATCTGCGCTATAATACCAAATAAGGAGCAAACCACCGGGCACATATTCTCCTATAAGTCGCTGGTTTTTGTTATCATGGCGCTAAAAAAATGATAACTTGGCATCAGTGGGCATTATTATACAGAGCAAAATGTATAACTGAGATACCACAGC
>JAKSPL010000013.1 GCA_024404815.1 Oscillospiraceae bacterium | reverse complement strand
AGGAATCTTCAAGGGTTCTTTTCTTTGAAGCATTGTTCAATTTTCAAGGTGCCGTGAACGCTTTCTCAATCAGAAAGCTTATCTATTATAGCACATCTTTTTGAGTTTGTCAAGCCTTTTTGAAAACTTTTTCAAACTTTTTTCGAAGTGCCGTTGTCGCCTTCGTTCGGCGACTTATATATAATACCATATCCGGCAGGAAAAGTCAACCCCTTTTCCGACATTTTCTTCCATTCTACCTTATGCACAAAATCGGCACACACCGTCAGAGATTCTGTTGCAACTCAACCCAGTTTTCTCTGGTCAGCAATGACAAATACTCCGTGCGCTGTTCACCCATCAGTGGAACATCTACATTCTCATTAATACAATACGGTACAAATCCTATTTTCTCCTGCACCCCGCCGATCGTTGATTGCCCTCATAGTATCCGCACCAGATTTTTTCTGTATTTAGTTCTTCAAAGGCATATCGAACAATTTCCTGCGCCGCCTCTGTCATCAGCCCCTTGCCCCAATACGGCTTGCCCAGCCAGTACCCCAGTTCATACTCGCTGGTTTGTATGTCATGCGTAGAACTGGTCATCAGACTGATGCAGCCAATCGGCAAGCCTGTCTCTTTCAGTATCATTGCATATGTATCATCTTTCGGAAATACATTCTGAATGGTCCACAGGCTATCATCTATGCTTTTGTGCGGCGGCCATCCCGCAATCGGTCCAACAGATGGATCAACTGCATAGCGAAATAGTTCTGCCGCGTCAGAATCCTGCCAACGACGAAAAGATAATCGTTCCGTTTCCATTTTTACCTCCTGATACAACAAAAGCCGCATTGCTACGGCTCTTGCTTTTATTTTGTTAATTTGACAGCAGCCCATCCTGCGCTCTGCTCAATGCAATTCACGGTAAAACCGACTTCTTTCATCGCCGCAATGACCTCGTCCAGACGTTCATCAATAATGCCCGACAGCAAAAGTGTCGCGCCATCGCGCATAAAATGCAAAAACAGTTCACGCATAGCGATCAGTATGTCCGAAACGATATTCGCACAGACTACATCATAGCCATCGCCCAGCTTCGCCACAAGCTCTGCATCTTCCAGAATATTTCCGCAGTAGGCGTGATATTTCTTTGCATCAATACCATTTCTAACCGCGTTTTCAAGTGCGGAATCCGCTGCATTTTGTTCAATGTCGATCGCCTGCACTTCGCCTGCACCCAGCAGCATCGCGCCAATGGACAAAATACCGCTGCCGCAGCCGATGTCGATCACCTTACAGCCGTCTGTCACACAGGTTTCCAGCAATCCCAGACAAAGGCGCGTCGTATCATGCTGTCCTGTGCCAAAGCTGGAACCGGGATCGATATGCAAAGCAGTACGTCCCTCAGGCACTTCGGCATCCACCCAAGTCGGGGTTACCCAGAGGCGTTCACCGACACAAAGCGGTTGAAAATACTGTTTCCAGTTGTTTGCCCAGTCCTCCTCGCGGATGCCCTTTGCGGACATCGTGAGCGTGCCGTACATCGCCGCGTTTTCGCTTTCGCGCATCGCTTTCAGGAAGGTCCGCAGAGATGCCATTTGTTCGACTCCCTGCGCATTCTCAGGGACATAGACAATAACCGTTGGGACACCGCCCGTCAGCTGTTCCATCAGCCCTTCTTCGAGATAATCCCAATGTCCGACTTTGCCTGCCATCAGTTCGTCAAAATCGGCAGGGTCTTCGATTGCAAAGCCCTTGAAACCAATATCCGTCAACAGGGCGCAGAGGGTGTCAATACCCTCTGCCGCTGTTTCAATGCGTACTTCTGTCCAGTTCACGCTTTGTCACCGTCCTGCAATGCCAGAACCGCATTGACCGCAGGCTCCAGCCAATCACCCTCAAACAGTTCGACCATGCCCTTATCGCAGGCACCTGCCAGCTTCGGGTTCATCGGGATTCTGCCGAGAACAGGGATGTGGTGCTCCATTGCTACGGCATCCAGCTTGCTTTCGCCAAAGACCTGAATCTTCTTGCCGCAGTCAGGGCATTCCACATAGCTCATATTTTCAACAACACCGAGAATCGGAATATTCATCGCTTCTGCCATTTTGACAGCCTTCTCGACGATCATCGAAACGAGTTCCTGCGGCGTGGCAACGATCAGAATGCCGTCCACAGGGATGCTCTGGAACACAGTCAGCGGCACATCGCCCGTTCCCGGAGGCATATCTACAAAGAGAAAATCGTCATCGCCCCAGACAACATCCGTCCAGAACTGCTTGACCGCGCCAGCGATAACAGGGCCGCGCCAGATAACAGGATCACTCGGATTTTCGAGCAGGAGATTGACGCTCATCAGGTCGATGCCCAGTGGCGACTTGACGGGGTAAATTCCCGATTCATCAGCTTCTGCGCGTTTTTCATTTGCGCCAAACATTTTGGGGATGGACGGGCCTGTAATATCCGCATCGAGGATACCGACAGTTGCGCCCGTGCGCTTGACGGAAACAGCAGTCAGCGCGGTAACAAGGGACTTTCCAACGCCGCCCTTTCCGCTGACAACACCGATGACCTTGCCGATGCGGCTGAGGGCATTGGGTGCTTCATGCAAATCCTGTTTTTCTCTGCTTGCGCAGTTTGCGGAGCAGGACGAGCAATCGTGCGTACATTCACTCATTCTTCTATTCTTCCTTTCAAATCATAGTGCACTTCGGCTTTCATTAGTATACCACAAAATCTCACGAATGTCAAACGACAAAAAAGACGGCACACATTTCGTGTGCCGTCTTTTGAATTGCTAGGAATTCATGACGTTGTCGTCAGGAATTAGTCTTCCTTCTTGCGAAGAACGATAGCAGTACCAGCAGCAGCCAGCATACCAGCAACTGCAAGAGCTACACCAGCGTCACCAGTCTTGGTGCCAGCAGCGGTAGTGGTGGTTGCCTTTGTGGTAGCCTTAGCGGTAGTGGTGGTTGCCTTTGTGGTAGCCTTAGTGGTAGTGGTGGTAGTAGTGGTGGACTTAGAAGTAGAAGAAGTGGTGGTAGTGGTATCAATAGAAGAAGCAGTGGTCTTCTCAGTGGTAGAAGTGGTGTCAATAGAAGCAGTGGTCTTCTCAGTAGTAGTGGTGGTCTCGGAAGTGGTGGTCTCGGTGGTAGTAGTAGTGGTCTCAGCGCCTACGATCTTGATGTAGCCAGCTTCAGGAGTGATCTGATCTTCATAGTGGTTGGACTGACCAGTGCTGAGCTGGTTCAGAGAAACTTCCATATTGTAGATGTCGCCGGGCTGTGCATCAGAAGGAACGGTGAAGTTGAAAGCAACGATAACGCCGTCCTTGGTAGCAACGTTGAAGCCGCCCATGGTGGACCAACCGAGCTTCTGATCAGCTTCGGAATAGGTAGCTGCAACAGTCAGACCTTCAGCAGCAGGGCCCTGGGTAACGGTCGGGATAACTCTGGTGGTAGCGCCAACGGTCTGAGTGGTGTACTCAGCCTTCAGAGCCTTGTCGTGGATGACATAAGCGCCGGAGTTGGAGTAACCGGGGTTACCGGTCAGCTCTACGCCCCACTGAACCTGATAGTTAGCAGCCTTCAGTTCGTCGAGAGAAATCTCGATTTTCTGGCCCTTCATTTCGATGTCTGCTGCGGAAGCATTGATTGCGCCCAGAGCAAGGACAGCGACTGCGCTGCAAGCAACAGCAGCAATTTTCTTCATAGAAAACTTTTTCATATTTGTTTCAATCCTTTCAGATTTTTTCGTATATCAGCACAGGGAGGTACTGATACCGTGATATGTTGTTCGAATCGAATTGGTTTAGAATTCGTTCCAACTAACTAATATGTATTTTATCACATTTTTTCTCACAAGTCAAGGGGAGAGAAAAGATTTCCAAGACGATTTGCGTAGAAAAAACAGCATATTTTTTGTGCACTCTACACAAGCAACTGAGATTTCAGCTTTTGCCGTACCGGTTTTTGTCGTTCGCAGCAAAGACACTCTGGCACAGCAGCATTCCCAGCCGCCGTTCTTCGGATTCCGCTGCGCCCTGACTGCGCTTCGGTATCCAAAGGGAACATCGTTTTTCACCCGCCTGAATCTGCGATTCTATGTGATAATTTTGCCGTTTCGGAATCTGCATCCGCATCCCCCTTTCGGTTCAGCGTATGCACCATCCGAAACATTCATACCTTATTTTTTGAAACGTGCTTTCATGCGCTGGTTGTTGTCGAGGATCTGCTTGCGGATACGAAGGCTCTTCGGTGTGACTTCCAGCAGTTCATCCTCAGCAAGAAATTCCAGACAATCTTCCAGACTCAGCGTTTTCGGCGGAATCAGTCGAAGGGCATCATCGCTGCCGCTTGCACGCGTGTTTGTTAAATGCTTTTTCTTGCAGACATTGACCACAATGTCCTCGGATTTCGGAGATTCGCCGACAACCATGCCCTCATAGACAGGGGTGCTTGCGCCGATAAACAGACTGCCGCGCTCCTGTGCATTGAACAGACCATAGGTAACAGCCTCGCCTGTTTCGTAGGAAATCAGAGAACCAACGCTTCTGCGCGGAATCTCTCCCTTGAACGGTTCGTATTTCTCAAAGACGGCGGACATGATGCCCTCGCCCTTGGTGTCGGTCAGAAATTCGCTCTTATAGCCGAACAATCCGCGGGACGGCACCAGAAATTCCAGACGCATTCTGCTGCCCTGCGGATGCATTTCCTGCAATTCCGCTTTTCTGCCGCCCAGCTTTTCCATGACTGCACCGACGCAATCCTCAGGAACGTCGATTGCCAGACGCTCGATCGGCTCCATGCGCTTGCCGTTCTCCTCTTTATAGAGTACGTGCGGAGGAGATACTGCCAGTTCATAACCCTCGCGGCGCATATTCTCAATGAGAATAGAGAGGTGCATTTCGCCTCTTCCTGCGACGATAAAGGAATCCGTGGAATCCGTATCGGACACGCGCAGCGATACATCGCGGAGCAGTTCGCGGTACAGACGTTCGCGGAGCTGACGGGAGGTGACAAATTTGCCCTCCTGTCCTGCAAACGGACTGTCGTTGACGGAGAAGGTCATTTCAACAGTCGGCTCGCTGATCTTTGTGAAGTCCACAGGGTCAAAACTGCCGTTTGCACAAATCGTATCGCCGATGTTGATGCCCTCGATACCCGATACCCAGACGATATCGCCGACAGTCGCGGTTTCTGCGGACACACGCTGAAGCTGCTCGATCTGCAGCAGCGTCACGAGTTTTGCATTCTTCGGTTTTTCATCACTGTGGAAGTTGCCGACCTGCACCTGCTGACCGACAGTCGCAGTACCGCGCAGGATTCTGCCGATACCGATTCTGCCGACATACTCGTTGTAGTCGATGGACGAAACGAGCATTTGCAGCGGACCTGTTTCATTGCCCGTCGGCGGATCAATATAATTGATGATCGTATCAAACAGCGGTTTCAAATCCGTACCTGTTTCGTACTGGCTGAGTGATGCAGTACCGGCTCTGCCCGAGCAGAAAAGAACAGGGCTTTCGAGCTGTTCTTCGTTTGCATCCAGATCAAGCAGGAGTTCCAGTACCTCGTCCCCGATCTCATCGAGTCGGGCATCGGGGCGGTCGATCTTGTTGACGACAACAATGATCTTCTGTCCCATTTCAAGTGCCTTGGAAAGTACGAATCTTGTCTGCGGCATCGGGCCCTCCGCCGCATCGACCAGCAGCAAAACGCCGTCCACCATGTTGAGGACGCGCTCTACCTCGCCGGAAAAATCCGCGTGTCCCGGTGTGTCAATGATGTTGATCTTGATATCATTGTACATGACCGAGGTGTTTTTCGCAAGGATGGTGATGCCGCGTTCACGCTCGATGTCATTGGAATCCATCACGCGCTCTGCGACGCTCTGATTTTCACGAAACGCACCGCTCTGTTTGAGCATCTCATCGACCAAAGTGGTCTTACCGTGGTCAACGTGTGCGATAATCGCGATGTTACGCAAATTATTGCGAACCAAGTGTATGCCTCCATTCCTATTTTAATGTCCCGAACGGCGAACCGTCCGTGACATTTAAGATTGCGTAATACCGTTTTTCGCAGGGGTGCCGTCTGCGGACGATTTTTCCGCAGCGATCTGTGCATTCAGCTCTGCGATTCGGTTGTCAAGCATCGGGATCTCGCGGTCGCCGATGGCGGAAGTGACAAATTTCTTGCCGCGTTTCAGCCAGTAAACCGCTTTTTTCAGGTCTTTTGCCGTACCGACACCCTGTTCATAATGTCCTGACAGCTGACTTGCCGCCTGCACATAGGCACGCAGCAGTCTGCTCTTCAATTCGACAAAATCGACGAACGACTTGGGCGAATAGAACAGCCAGTATGCACGAATGGATTTTTCTGCTTCCAGACTCCATGCAAAGCACTGCTCCATATCCTTTTCCACACCTGCACCGCCATAGGCTTCTTTTCCCTCGCGGTAGGCGGCAGATACATTAAACATTGCCATCCAGGAACCGTGCTCAGCAGCACGGAAGATCCAATCGAAATACTGTGTATAATCCTGTGCGACGCCGTATCCGCAGCGGTAACATTCCGCCACGAGATATTCCGCATCCTGTGCGTTTTGCTCTGCCGCACGGCGCAGATAGCCGAGTGCGGTTTCGTAATTCTGTTCCACACCCGTTCCGAAATAATAGCGTTCGCCCAGTTCCAGCAAAGAACCGCATTCATCCTGTTCCGCACGTTCCAGAAGCTGTTCGAGCGGAATCGCAGCATACGGACGGAATACCGAGATCGGCGGTCTGCCGTCGGCGGCTTCAAAGTCCACACGGACTGCGGGAAGATAAGAAATCGTCATTTGGGATCGGTACTCCTTTCCTGCATACAGGATAACATGAAAAACCCGAAAGCTCATTTCCGCACAGGCGGGAACTTTCGGTTGGAATTCGAAAACATCTGCTGACATTTTCGTCACGCATAGAGGGTATTATAGCACGTTTCGGCTGATTTGTCAAGGGAATCCGTCTGATTCTTGCCATTTCTGCGGTTTTTCGCATTTTTTCGGTTCGTTTTCCGTTCACTTTTCCAGTTTCGCGTACTATCTGAAAATAACATTTTGCAATGGAATTCTCACAATACCGCCAATATGCACGGTTAAAATGGAATGGCAAGAGCTTGAAGCAGCGTCCCCAAACGCGCCCTACCTTTTCAAAGTTTGCACCCTCTTGTATGGGGGGAACCCCCTTAATAGGGTTTCCCCCCATGCCCCCCATCCTGATTTGTTTGGACGAGAAAGGTGTTTCGCGCTCTGCGGAGCGCGACTTAGGGCTCTGCCCTAAGAACCCGCAAGCCTTTGAAAAGGCTTGACCGAAACTTTTGTTGCGCTTCGCGTGTTCACATACAAAAAGGGCGAAGAACTTTGTCTCCGCCCTTTTCATGTTATCATTCGTGCTAAAATGGGATGCCAAAGGGACAATGTCCCTTTGGCAAGGGTTTTGGGACAGCGTCCCCAAAAATGCCGCGCGTTATGAAAAGCTCACAACGGAAGGGGATGCGGCATCAAAGTCTGCATAATCCCGATTATTTGAAGATATTCTTCAGGAAGTGGTACATCAGAGGTGTTACGGTGCTGCCGTCATGGCCTGCGCCCGGAACGGAAACCCAAACGTGATCCTCACCGTTTCTGGTCAGGATATTGTGGTACTGCTCAGGGAATGTGCCGACAACAGAATCATTCGTACCGCCGTAGATCATCAGCAGATACGGCTTATCTTTTGTGAATTTCAGTTCGCTCTCCTGCATACAGCCGGGGTGCGTCATGAACATATCCTGACCGGGAGTAACGCCCGGAGCAGGTGCCGCACAGCCGATATAGCCGAACAGGTCAGCACGGACAAGACCGATATAGAGCGATTCTCTGCCGCCCATCGAGAAGCCGCAGATCGCGGTGTTCTCTCTGCCCGTCTTGACGCTGTAATGCGATTCGACATAAGGCATCAGGCTGTCTGCGATGTCATAGACAAAGTCATCGTAGCCGACACAGCTCTGCTGGTTGATGCCGCTGGGACTTGCGGACTGCTTGCTGGTATACATCTGCGGGAATACAATGATAAATTCCTCTGCCTCGCCTTTTGCCATAAGATTTGCGGCGATTTCGGGAACACCCATGCCGGGCATATCGTTCTCACTGCCCATGATACCGTGGTTGCAGTAGACAACGGGGTATTTCTTGCTGGAAGAATAACCTGCCGGTGTCCAGACATTCGCACCCTTATCGCGGTTTGCATACTGGGAGTGGTAAGTGATATGTGTCAGCGTACCCTTAGCGGACTGTGCGGAGGTAATGCCGCCCGGTGTAGACGCATTTGCCGTCTTGCGGACTTCCGCCATGTACTCGGTCGGACTTTTGCCGCCTGTGGGATTGCTGGTTGTTGTCGTAGTCGTGGTGGTCGTAGTCGTTGTTGTCGTTGTGACGGGCGGATTGAATACCAGACGTTTCAGAAGCGTCAGGTCTGTGACATTGATTTTTCCGTTGCCGTCAACATCGGCTGCGGTCGAGATGGACGAGCGCTTTGTGCTGAGGAACGCGACCAGTTCCTGTGCGTCAGCCGAAGTGACCTTGCCGTCGCCGTTGACATCGCCCTTGCTCGCAGAAGGATTGCTGTTGCCGCCGGGTGTAATGACGGTACCGCCCTGAGCGGCGACCAGTTCATCCACATAGAAATCGACGGTCGAAGAGTCTGTTTCGATGTACAGCACACAATTCTGTGCGCCCGATGGAATGGTGTACTGCGTGTTTGCAAGCTGCACCCACTCACCCGATGGTGCATCAATTTCTGCAAACGTGTCATAGGAATTGTTCATCCCGTTGCCATACTGGAGTGTCATCTTGAAGTGAACGGTCGAACCGCTTTTCTGCATGACCATTGCACTAAAGCTGTACGAGTTGCCTGCGGTGAAATCGCTTGTGCTAAGAGTTCTTGCGATACCGTTCCAGCTGTCTGTTCTGCCTGTTACGGCTGCGGAGTAGGAACCTGCGGATGCAGATTCAGTCGAACGTGCGACAGTAGCACTGCGCTCTCCCCAGTCGTCCATACCATCTTCAAAGGTGGTGTGGAAGATCTCTCCCCCTGCTGCGTTGGCGGCATACATCGGGGTGACAGATGCCGTCAGCATACTCAGCGCAATGGCTGAGGCTGCCAGTTGTTTGTTTCTCATGTGTAACTCATCCTTTCGATTTTTGTGTTTTACCCCCATAAAACCAATCTAAAAGTTTACGCGTCAACGGAAAGCCCCTTTTTTGTGTATTCTTCCCATCATCTCATATTGTACATCTATTGCACAAGGAAAATCAATGCACATTTTCCATAAAATATGGACAAAAAGCTCCTTTTTCCCTGAAATCTCCATTAAATTACGATTCGTACTTGACATTTTCAGCGAATTGTTGTATACTAAAATCAGGTTAGCAGGAGCTAACCTTTTATCAGGCGGAACAGTTCGCCTATGCTAACCGAAAGGAAGAGTATATATGACCCTCAAAGAATTGCAAATCGGCAAATCAGGCACCGTTACGGCTGTCGGCGGCGAAGGCTCTCTCCGTCAACATTTTCTCGATATGGGCGTCATTCCCGGTGCGGAAGTGACACTCATGAAATATGCCCCGATGGGCGACCCGATGGAACTGCGTATCCACGGCTATGAACTGACACTTCGGCTTGCGGATGCCGCACAGATCGAAATAGAACCCATAGAACCGACACAACCGCCTGCCGAATCGCCGAAGGACGAAAAACCGCATAAAAAATCGCATCACCCCGGTCTGGGCGAGGGCGGTATCTACCATGTCAAGGCAGGCGAAAATCCGCTCCCGAAAGGCACAAAGCTGACCTTTGCCCTCGCAGGCAACCAGAACTGCGGCAAAACGACTCTGTTCAATCAGCTGACAGGTTCCAACCAGCACGTCGGAAATTTCCCAGGTGTGACCGTTGACCAGAAAAGCGGTGCGATCCGCGGCGAAGCAAACACCCTTGTCACAGATCTCCCCGGCATCTATTCCCTGTCGCCCTATACAAGCGAGGAGATCGTTTCCCGACAATTCATTCTCGAAGAAAAGCCGACGGGTATCATAAATATCGCAGATGCAACAAATATCGAGCGAAATCTCTACCTGACCATGCAGCTTATCGAACTGGATAAACCGATGGTACTCGCCCTCAACATGATGGATGAGGTGCGCGGCAACGGCGGTACCATCCGCATCAACGAAATGGAAGCGATGCTCGGTATTCCAGTTGTCCCGATTTCTGCTGCGAAAAACGAGGGTGTCGATGAACTCGTTGCCCACGCACTCCATGTCGCACAGTATCAGGAGCGTCCAGGGCGCACCGATTTCTGTGACAAAAACAGCAAGGGCGGCGCGGTTCACCGTGCGCTCCACAGTATCATGCACCTGATCGAAGATCACGCAGAAGCGGCGGAAATTCCCCTGCGGTTTGCAGCAAGCAAGCTGATCGAGGGCGATGCGCCGATGCTGGAAAGCCTTCACCTTGACGAGAACGAACGTGAAATGATCGACCACATCATCTTGCAAATGGAGCAGGAAAGCGGTCTGGATCGTGCAGCAGCCATCGCAGATATGCGCTTTTCGTTCATCAAAAAGCTTTGTGACGAAACAGTTGTCAAGCCGAAAGAAAGCAAAGAACATATCCGAAGCCGCCGCATCGACCGCGTGCTGACAGGAAAATACACGGCTATCCCGTCCTTTTTGCTGATCATGGCATTGGTGTTCTGGCTGACGTTCAATGTCATCGGTGCGTGGATGCAGGGACTCCTCGAAACAGGCATTTCCGCCCTGACAAATTTCGTTGACAACGCCCTGACACGCGGCGGTATCAACGATGTCCTCCATTCCCTCATTATAGATGGTATCTTCGGCGGCATCGGCAGTGTCCTGAGTTTTGTCCCGATCATTGTGGTGCTGTTCTTCTTTTTGTCGATGCTCGAAGACAGCGGCTACCTTGCGCGTGTGGCATTTGTCATGGATAAACTGCTGCGTAAGATTGGTCTTTCAGGACGAAGCATTGTCCCGATGCTGATCGGATTCGGCTGTACTGTCCCTGCGGTCATGTCCAGCCGCACACTCCCCTCAGAACGTGACCGAAAAATGACCATCATGCTGACACCCTTTATGAGCTGTACCGCAAAACTTCCTGTCTACGGCTTTTTCGCATCAACTTTCTTTCCGAAATACAGCGGTCTGATTATGATCGGGCTGTATGTGCTGGGCATTCTCGTTGGAATACTCGTTGCCCTGCTGACAAAAAGCACGGTATTCCGCGGCGAAGCAGTCCCGTTTGTTATGGAGCTGCCCAACTACCGCCTGCCTGGTGCAAAAAATGTCCTGCACCTGCTCTGGGAGAAAGCCAAAGATTTCCTCCAGCGTGCATTCACCGTCATTTTCATCGCGTCGATTGTTGTCTGGTTCCTGCAAACCTTTGATTTCCATTTGGCGGTTGTTGAGGATTCCCGTACCAGCATTCTTGCCGTTCTCGCAGGTGTCCTCGCCCCGATTTTCAAGCCGCTCGGGTTCGGCCATTGGGAATGCGTCACCGCGCTGATTTCAGGATTTATCGCAAAAGAAAGCGTTGTTTCCACGCTCACCGTCCTGTTTCAGGACACATCCGCGGCGACAATTCTTACCCCAGCCGCCGCCGCCGCACTTCTCGTGTTCTGCCTGCTCTATACCCCCTGTGTCGCAGCGATTTCTGCCATTGCCCGTGAACTCGGAAAAAAATGGGCGTGCCTTATCGTAATCGAACAATGCGCGATCGCATGGCTCTGTGCCCTCCTTACCCACCTCCTCGCCATGGCGATTTTGTGATAAGGCTGCATTTATAATAGGAATGTTGCCCCCAAACCACTGCAAAAGGGAATGATTCCCTTTGGAAACCTCATAGATAAAAAAGCTCAGACTGCCTCGGCAGTCTGAGCTTTTTTATAAATGGGATTCTCAAGGGGCGCAGTCCCTTGAGCGGAGTTTGAGGCGGAGCCTCAATATAAATATACCCGTATCACGAAATCGTCTTGCCGCGGCGTTTGGATTTTTCTTTTTTGATCGGGGTTTCGGAGCCGCCGCGGTCGGTGAAGATTCGTTCTTCTTCAGGGATCACGGGATCAGCTTCGGGGTTTTGCTCGCCGCTTGACTCATAGTACGGTTTGATGACATACCGCTGAATCACAGGATAGTTGATGAACATGACCGTATAGCCGATAAATGCCGCTGGGAAAAAGACGAAAATAAACATCAGATAACTGCTGAGCATCATCACTCCAACGCAGAGTGCCAATGTCACCGCGATACAAACAAATGTCAGAACGCAAGTTTTCGGAGAAAGACACGCAAGCATGAACGAATTCTTGAACACATTCTTCTTGCTGAGTTTGGTTGCGACCTGCATCGGCAGCAGGAAGAAATTCATAAACAGGACAACCAATGCAACTGCCAGCGAAATGACAAACGGGACATAGACGATTTTCGAGCCTGTATTTTCTGCAAGCTGCGGATACATATGCCAGCCGCACCAGACCGACGCTGCCACCAGCAGGTCAATCGCAAAGACCAGCACAGACACACCGACATTCTGCTGGAACCCTTTTTTGAATTCCTCCCAGAGGAAAAACGCTTTGTCCAGCACGCAAAGCCGAAGCACTCTTGCACAGCCTGCCATGACAGGCCCTTCCAGAAATGCCTGAATGATCAGCAAAAGGATGCACATGGGAACTGTCAGCTTATTGTTCGTTTCAATGTAGAAAACCAGCGCCAGCATCATCGGGATCTGGAAACCGGAAAAAATAACATTCAGCAGAAAAATCTTTCCGCTGTTTCGCCAGAGCAATTCCCAGAACCGCGCAAACGGTTTCTTTTTCGGCGCATACGGATTGATGCCCGCGCCTGCATTTTCATAGCTTCCAAATAAACCCATTGGACGCATCTCCTTTCGTTTTCCACAATGTCTGTTAAATTCCGCCGCTGCCTGACAGCTTTTCTGCAAAGCCCCAGACCAGCGCGGTATGTAAGGCTGTCACCGCCAGCGTCAGCGCGGCAAATGCCAGCCATTTCAGATGAATATTTTTCCGCACCGAACAGATCTCCGCCTCGGTACTGCCGCGGAACAGATAGCCAAAGCCGAAATTTGACAGCTTTTGGGCATCTCTCGCCGCATATGCCAGCAGCATCGCAGTCAGGAACGCATCGGGTAAAATCATTGTACCTGCGAGTATAACGCCCTGCCGCAAGCCATACGCCGAAAAGCACTCCGCCCCTGCGATTCCCACCGCCGCGCCGCGCAGTACCAAAACCGCCGCCGCAAGGGGCTGTCCGACCGCAGAACTGCCTGCGTACAGCAGTCCGACCAGCAGCAGCAGCACAGGCAATGCCGCACAACAGTACACATTCCAAAGTGTCCGCGCCTGCTCCGACACAGCCAGTCCGCCGCAAAATTTCAGCAAACAGGTGCATACCGCAGGAAACGTCTCTCTGTATTGCATCCAGAAAACCGTCCCTGCGCCCACACCGCCCAGCATCCAGAGCAGCATCGGCTGAATCCCCGAATCCGCTGATTTGTCGCTTGTCCGACAGGATAATGTTCGGTAAAATAATCGCATATTGCATCCCTCCACACCCCAGCATATGCCGCGTCAGAGGGATTTAGAACAGATAAGGCAGGTGTTGATCCGCCTGCCTTATCATCATTATGCTTTCTTGGCACCTGCCAGCTCGTAGGCGCGCGCGGTGCAGCTTTCGCAGCAGTTTTTCACCGTGTCGCTCAGTTTGCCCTCGTAGAGTCTGTCCAGACCTGCAAGCGTTGTGCCGCCGGGAGAAGATACCATTTTAATCAGTTCGTCCACGCTGTAACCCGAATCGGTCAGCATTTTTGCCGAGCCGATCATCGACTGTGCAAACAGCGAAAGTGCTGCCTTTTCGTCGATGTTTTCCGATGCCGCATAGTCAAGGAATGCCTTGGCATAGAGGTACAGAAATGCTGGGCTCGAACCGTTGACTGCGATGATCTCACGCATTTTGTTTTCGGGAATTTCCTCCGCAACGCCACAAGTAGAGAACATTTTCATGGCGAGCGCGAATTCCGCATCGGATACACCATTGCACTTTGCGAGTGCGGACGCACCCTCTCCGAGCATCAGCGGTGTATTCGGCATGACAAGAATGATTTTCGCATCGGGGATGGTATGCGAACGGATAAATTCTGCGGAGATGCCTGCGCAGATGGAGATGACGACCTGTTCCGAACGAAGTTTTACACCGTCCAGTACGCCTGCCAGCACCTGCGGCTTCACCGCAAGAATCAGGAAATCAACAGCGTCACAGAGTGCCTGTTCATTTTCACAGACCTTAACGCCCTCTTTTGCGAGTGCCTCACGCTTTTCTGCATTGGCATCATACGCAAAAATGTCAGTAATTTCGCCGTTTTTGCAAAGTTCAGATGCGGCAATGCCGTGCAGCATCGCGCTGCCCATATTGCCTGCACCGAGAAAACCGATGGTCATAATCCAATTCTTCCTTTCACCGTGTTACGCAGCAGCTTTCTGTCTGCCGAACACAGTTTCATATGCTTTCAGCACCGCGACCAACACGACCGCGATCAGTGCAATGTCGATCGGAAGCTCAATGAGATTCTTGACAACACGCGCCGCGATCATTGCGCCGAGCGTTCTGCCGTTGACACCAAAGCCGTAGTGGTAATTCGCAGCGGTGTTGCAGATAATGTTGATGACCACAACATCGACGATTCTTGCAATGGCAAGGCGAATGCACATTTCCACATCCAGCTTGCGCGAAAGATTCGATTTCGGTGTCGTCAGGCGGAATTTCCGATAGGCGATCAAGCCGTAGATCAAACCCTGTACCATTGCAATAACGGTATAGAGCGGGAAAAATGCGCCGTCTGGATGCGCCACAAAACCAACCAGATCACAGATGCCGCCGGCAAACAGCGAAATTGTCGGACCGTAAAGCATACCGATCGCAGCAATTGCCAGAAATGCGAAATTGATCTTCGCAAAGCCCAGTTCGATCGTGAACGACTCAATGACATAGGACACGGCAATCAGCATACCCGTGACCAAGATACTGCGGAGATTCCGAAATTCCTTTGCGGACTCCTGAAACATACGAAACAGCTTCATAAAAAATCACACTCCTTTGTTACTTCCGTTAATGCACAAAGGAGTGTTCTCATATTCCCTTATGCGTCAGCGGGATGCGAAAATTTCACCGCAAGCAAAACTGCTTTTCGTTCAGCTGACAACTCCCCGTCCAGCCGACACTTAACGCGAAATTTTCTACTCTGATGCGGCATGAACCATGCGGCTCACGCGAAAGCATCACGATACCTGAAATCAGATGCTGATGATATCAGAAAGCTTGTAGAGATTCTCGTCGAATTCCTTCTGCATCTTCAATGCTTCCTGAATATCAAAGTCTACCAGCTTGTCGCCGCGCACACCGACAACACGGTTGCCGACGCCCTGTTCGAGCAGATTGACTGCATAGTTGCCCATCTGGGAGGCAAGAACACGGTCACGGACTGTCGGGCTGCCGCCGCGCTGAACGTGGCCGAGAATGGTTGCTCTTGCAGCAACGCCGGTCTTTTCGGTGATGTAGTTTGCAATCTCCTCGGAGTGACCGACACCTTCTGCAACAATGATGATGAAGTTCTGCTTACCGAGCTTACGGGTTTCCTGGATCTTGTTGACAATGTCATCCAGATTGTAATCTCTCTCGGGGCAAAGAACATTGGTCGCGCCGCAGGCTACTGCGGTATTGACTGCGATATAGCCTGCGCGTCTGCCCATGACCTCAACAACAGAGCATCTGTCGTGGCTGTGGCTGGTGTCGCGGAGCTTATCGACCAGTTCCATGACGGTGTTCATGGCTGTATCATAACCGATGGTATAATCGGTGCTGGTGATGTCGTTGTCAATGGTACCGGGGATACCGATACAGGGGATGCCGTGTGCGGAAAGGTCGCCTGCGCCGCGGTAGGAACCGTCGCCGCCGATCACGACCAGACCTTCGATGCCGAGCTTCTTGCAGGTCTCAACTGCCTTCAGAACGCCGGCTTCTTCCTTGAATTCCTCACAGCGAGCGGTGAACAGCAAGGTGCCGCCGCGCTGAATAATCGAAGAAACGGTACGCTTGTTCATTTCAAAAACGTCGCCGTTGATCAAACCATTATAGCCTCTGCGAATGCCGATGACCTCCATGCCCTTAAAGAGCGCGGTTCTGGTGACTGCACGGATCGCTGCGTTCATACCCGGTGCGTCGCCGCCGCTTGTAAGTACACCGATTCTTTTCATCTTAATAATCCTCCTATATTCCGCGGATAGTGCGGTTCATTCCATCCCGTTCTAAAACACGCGCAAAATACGCCTATTATTATTTTACTACTTTTCCCGATTTTGTCAAGGGGGTATCGCACTTTTTTCTATGTCGCAAGGAAAACTGCGCAAACAAACACCTGTTTTTGGATGATTCGCCATTGATTTTCGTGCATCGGAATCCCTCGCAGACAGTTGACAAATCTGCTGTTTTCTGGTATGATAAGAAAGTACATCGCGGTGGGATGCCGCACACTATTTTTCGTATGAAACGAGGTTTTTGCTATGTCTTTCAAGCCCTATAATTCCGCAATGCTTGCCCTCGGTCAGGCACCGTCCGTCATTCGTGAAACATTCGAATACGGCAACCGCCGCGCTGCCGAAATCGGCAGAGAAAATGTGTTTGATTTCAGCCTCGGCAATCCGAGTGTTCCTGCACCCGATTCCGTAGACGAATCCATCCGCCGCCTGTTAAGCGATACCGATTCTGTCCTGCTGCACGGCTACACCTCCGCTGTCGGCGCAGAACCGACCAGAAAAGCCATCGCAGATGACATCAATGCACGTTACAGCGCAGGCATCTCTGCGGCAGATATTTACATGACCTGCGGTGCAGCAGCCTCTCTGACGGTCACACTCAACGCGATCCTCTGTGACGGCGACGAATGCATGACCTTTGCACCGTTTTTCCCTGAGTACCGCGTGTTCGTCGAGGCAACAGGCGCGAAATTCACCCCTGTTCCTGCCGACACACAGAATTTCCAGATGAACCTTGACGCTTTCGCGGAACTGGTTTCCCCTGCAACGAAAGCCATCATCATCAATACCCCGAACAACCCCACAGGCGTTATCTTCACCGAGGAAAACCTGCAGAAATTCTGCGATCTGCTCCGTCAGAAAGAAGCAGAATACGGTCACCCGATCTATCTGCTGGCAGACGAACCCTACCGTGAACTGGTCTACGATGATACCGCTTCTGTGCCGTATCTCACCAATCTCTACGATGATACCTTTGTCTGCTATTCGTTCAGTAAATCGCTTTCTCTGCCTGGTGAACGTATCGGATATATCGTTGTATCCCCGAAAATGCAGGAGAATCGTGCGCTTTATGCAGCAGTCTGCGGTGCAGGCCGTGCGCTCGGCTTTGTCTGTGCGCCGAGTCTGATGCAGCGTGTCGTTGCGGAAAACGTCGGCAAGACCGCTGACCTTTCCGTCTACCGCAAGAACCGTGACCTGCTTTACAATGCCCTCACCTCTTACGGCTACCGCTGCATTCATCCTGACGGTGCGTTCTATCTCTTTGTGGAAGCACTCGAAGCGGATGCCAACGCATTCTGCCAGAAAGCACGAGAATTTGAGCTTTTGCTTGTACCGTCCGACAGCTTTGGCTGCGAAGGCTTCCTCCGCATCGCTTACTGTGTCACCACAGAAATGATCGAGCGCAGTCTGCCTGCATTCAAAAAGCTCGCAGAAGCATACGGCGTTCACGGTGAAGCATAATGGCACGCTATGATATTGCGGTCATCGGCTCCGGACCTGCGGGACTGACCGCGGCACTCTATGCCAGACGCGCAGGAAAAAGCGTGCTGGTACTGGAAAAAGAAAACTTCGGCGGACAGATCACATTCTCCCCGAAGGTGGAAAACTACCCGACACACAAGGCACTCAGCGGCGCAGAGCTTTCCGAGCAGATGCTCGACCAAGTGCAGGCGCAGGGCGCAGAGCTGGAAATGGACCATATTACTGCGATTTCCAAGGACGCGGACGGCTTTACGCTGACGGGTGACTACGGCGAGTATCTTGCGAAAACCGTCATTCTCGCGGCAGGCTCCAAGCACCGCACACTGGGACTTCCAAACGAGGAAAACCTCGTAGGTTCAGGCGTTTGCTACTGCGCAGTCTGTGACGGTGCGTTTTTCAAAGGGCAGGATGTGGCAGTCATCGGCGGCGGAAACACCGCATTGCAGGACACCGTTTTACTCGCAGAACTTTGCAGATCCGTGACCATTGTGCAGAATCTCCCGACGCTGACAGGCGAACAGGCTTTGCAGGATAAGATTACGAAGCTCCCGAATGTGAAAATCATCGTCAATGCGACAGTTACCGCATTAAACGGCGATGATTCGCTGGAAAGCATCACCATCGACCGTGCAGGCAATACCGAACAGATTCCTGTGACGGGTGTGTTTGTCGCCATCGGGCAGAAACCTGAAAACGACGCATTTTCAGAGTTTGCAGAACTGGACAGCTACGGCTATGCAGTATCAGACGAACGCTGTCTGACCCAAACCGCAGGACTGTTTGTTGCAGGCGACTGCCGCACAAAAGCGATCCGTCAGGTCGTCACCGCCGCTTCGGACGGTGCAGTCGCAGCACTCGCCGCTTGTCGGTATCTCGACAGCCTGTAACGTTTCCGCGCCGAATACCTATAATATATATAGTACTATATAAAAAGGAGAACCCCTGACGAGAGGTTCTCCTTTTTGTATTATTTCACGCAGACAGATTCGGTAAACTTACGGATATTCGACACATTCACAATGCGTTCAAATTCGCCGCCGTTTTCCACGATCAATGTCGGTGCCTGCTTGATGCCGTATTTTGCCACCAGCTCAGGCTCCTCATCTGCAATCAGCTTTTTGTAAGCAATTCCTGCTTTTTCAAGGAAAGTCGCTGCCATTTTGCAGTTCGGACAGGTTCTTGTCGCAAACAGCAGGACTTCGCCGCAGTTGTCTGCACAAGCGGTCTGAACGTCCGCCGTCTCAGGCAGTGCGCCCTCGTGCTTCAATACGGAACGCTCGATGTTGTATACCTTGCGGTCCTTGAATTCCTGCGCCTTACCATCGTTGAAGTTCTTGACAGGGCGGTAATAGCCTGTGATACGGCTGTATACTTCGGTTTCCTTGCCGCAGTGCGGACAGCTGTGCTGCTCGCCGACCAGATAGCCGTGTTCGCGGCAGACCGAATAGGTCGGGGAAAGCGTGTAGTACGGGAGTTTGTAGTTCTGTGCGATCTTGCGCACCAGCGTTGCGGCTGCTTTCCAGTCAGGCAGCTTTTCGCCGAGGAATGCATGGAATACTGTACCGGAAGTGTAGCAGGTCTGCAATTCGTCCTGAATATCGAGCGCGGAGAAGATGTCCTCCGTATAGCCGACAGGCAGGTGCGAACTGTTGGTATAGTACGGGGTATCGCCCTCTTTTGCTGCGGTGATGATATCGGGATACTTCGCAATATCGTGCTTTGCAAGACGATAGGTCGTCGATTCCGCAGGGGTTGCTTCGAGGTTGTAGAGATCACCGTACTGCTCCTGATAATCAGACAAACGCTCACGCATATGGTCGAGCACCTGCTTGGTGAATACCTGTGTTTCGCGGTGTGTCATGTCCTTGCGGAGCCATTTTGCATTCAGACCGACTTCGTTCATACCGATCAGACCGATGGTCGAGAAGTGGTTATCAAGGCTGCCCAGATACCGCTTGGTGTACGGGTACAAGCCTTCTGCAAGCAGCTTGGAGATGATCGTACGCTTGATTTTCAGCGAACGTGCCGCAATGTCCATCAGTTTGTCCAGACGGTGATAGAAGTCTGCTTCGTCTGCTGCGAGATATGCGATACGCGGCATATTGATGGTAACAACACCGATCGAACCTGTGGATTCGCCGCTGCCGAAGAAACCGCCCGTCTTTTTGCGGAGTTCACGCAGGTCAAGACGCAGACGGCAGCACATCGAACGAACATCGCTCGGCTCCATGTCGCTGTTGATATAGTTCGAGAAGTACGGAGTGCCGTACTTGGATGTCATTTCGAACAGGAGGCGGTTGTTTTCGGTTTCCGACCAGTCGAAATCGCTGGTGATGGAATAGGTCGGGATCGGATACTGGAAGCCTCTGCCGTGTGCATCGCCTTCGATCATGGTTTCGATGAACGCCTTGTTGATCATGTCCATCTCTTTTTTGCAGTCCTTGTACTTGAAGCCTGCGGGCTTGCCGCCGACGATACAATCGAGTTCTGCCAGATCGTTCGGGACTGTCCAGTCGAGGGTGATGTTGGAGAACGGTGCCTGTGTACCCCAGCGGGACGGGGTGTTGACGCCGAAAATAAACGATTCGATGCACTTTTTCACTTGGTCGTAAGGCAGATTGTCAGCCTTAACGAACGGTGCAAGATAGGTATCAAACGAGGAGAATGCCTGTGCGCCTGCCCATTCATTCTGCATGATGCCGAGGAAGTTGACCATCTGGTTGCAGAGGGTTGCGAGGTGCTTTGCAGGGGCAGAAGTGATTTTGCCTTCCACGCCGCCCAAGCCTTCCTGAATGAGCTGTTTGAGCGACCAGCCTGCGCAGTAGCCTGTCAGCATAGAGAGGTCATGAATGTGCATATCGCCCGAACGGTGTGCGTTTGCGATCTCCTCATCGTAGATTTCGGAAAGCCAGTAGTTTGCGGTAATTGCGCCCGAGTTGTTGAGGATCAGACCGCCGACAGAATAAGTGACGGTGGAATTCTCTTTGACGCGCCAGTCGGTAACCTTCACATAACTATCCACGGTATCTTTATAGTCCAGAATCGTGGATTTCATATTACGCAGCTTTTCGCGCTGCTTGCGGTAGAGGATGTACGCCTTTGCAACATCGGCGTAGCCTGCTTCACTCAGCACGGCTTCGACGCTGTCCTGAATCTCCTCAACGGCGATCATGTCGTCCTTGATCTTCGGCTCGAAATGTGCGGTCACGCGAAGTGCCAGCATATCAATGATCGAGGGATGATACTGTTTGTTGGTGGCTTCAAAAGCCTTACGGACTGCCTCTGCGATTTTGGAGATCTCGAATTCAACGATTTTACCATCGCGTTTCGTTACCTTGTACATGGGAAACTCCTCCATTCATATTTTTCTTTTTGTCCGCTTTTTTTGTTTACACATGCGTTTTCTTTTTTGTTCGCACGGTCGATCAGTCTACGCCGCGCAGCTTTGCGTTCGGTACATCGGGAAGTACCGCGTCCAGCAGCGTCTGCATTTCCGCAGGCGTACAGCCTGAAAGTCCTTCTGCGATCAGTTCGCCCGAATCCTGAAACCCTTGCAGATAGTACGCCGCCGCCCCGTGAATCCATTGACCGATGCGCTGCAGATCCGCAGGCGTATGGTAATTTTTCACGATGGTGGTACGGAATTCATAAGGGACAGTCCCCTGCATCAAAAACCGTATGCTCTCGTTGACAGCGTTCATGCCGCAATGCTCTGTGCCTGCGGTCAGCGGATATTTTTCGGGCGAATTTTTGATGTCCATCGCCACCATATCCACAAGTCCCTCCGCACAAAGCTGTTTCAGCAGTTCGGGATTGGTTCCGTTTGTGTCGAGCTTCACCTGATACCCAAGCGCACGAATCTTCCGAATGAAATCCGCAAGTTCGGGGTTGAGTGTCGGTTCGCCGCCTGTGATGCAGACGCCGTCAAGCAGTCCCTGCCGTTTGCGAAGGAAAGCAAAAAACTCCTCTTCCGAAAGCATTTCCTCGCATTTTGCAGTCACAAGCCGTGCATTATGACAAAACGGACAGCGGTAGTTACATCCCCAAAGAAAGACGGTACAAGCGGTATGTTCAGGATAATCAAGGAGTGTTAACTTTTGTAATCCTGCGATTTTCACGCTCATTCCTCACTTCTTCAAAAAATGTTTTATATGCAAACAAAGTCTGCTGAGTGGATGCAGACTTTTCTCCATATTTTCCGCGTTACACACTATATGTTGTGTTTGTGAATTATTTCACACACTATAAACTGTGCGCAATAATGATTATAGCAGTTTCCCTGTTATTTGTCAAGAGAAATTCAAAAAGCTTTTCAAATTCATCAACTTGCCCAATTTGAACACATACAAATTGGAGTCTATGAGCATCAGATTCAAACGGAATAAAAAAATCAGCACCCTGAATACTCAGAGTGCTGACTCGGTTGATTCTAATTATTTTTTCAGAAGATCGCGGATCTCGGTCAGCAAAACTTCTTCGTTGCTGGGCTTCGGAGGTTCTTCGGGCTTTTCTTCTTCCTTCTTCTTGCCGAGGCTCATCAGCTTGTTGACAGCCTTGACCATCATGAAAATGCAGAATGCCATGATGAGGAAGTTGATGATCGCGGTCACGAAATGACCCCAGTTGAGAACCTGACCTGTGCTGCCGAGCTTAATGACGCCGGCAACATCTGTGCCGCCGATGCAGGCGATCAGCGGATTGATGAAATCCTCAGTAAATGCGGTAACAATGTTGCCGAATGCGCCGCCGATGATAACACCGACTGCCATATCCATCACATTGCCCTTGAGTGCGAATTCCTTAAATTCCGCGATAAAGCCTTTGCCCTTGTCTTTTGCTGCGGATGCAGCGTTCTTTACGTCTGCCATAGTAATTTACATCCTTTCTCTTTATTACGCGTTTGCCCGCGCAATTTCCATTTCCTATTATAGCACAAAACCAACAAAAAAGCATCTGCGCAGATTGACGAAATTTCGCGGATTATGTCGTTTGTTTTTGCACATACTGCAACAATCTCCGCAGGCGCAAAAAAACTGCCCCAGCAAAACCGCTGCGGCAGTATGACAAATACCACGGGAAACGATATTCGTCAAAATCATTCAAATGAAGTCAGGCAGAATCGCCGCTTCATCGGCGGAAGGGGTCTCTTGGCGTTTGGCAAGTTTCTGCTGATGTTCCTGCACTACACGCTGCGCATTCGGGCGCAGTGCGATCGGTTTTCGAAACATTCCGCGGACACGTTCCTCTGAGGAATCCGTTTGCTGTATGCGTTTTTCCGTCAAATCTGCTCCGCATACAACACAGAAACTATGCTTGGACTCGACAACTTCTCCGCAGTTCGGGCAAATCAGGGGACGCATTTTCCTCATTCCTTTCAAGCGCAGAACCCACGCTTCTAATGCTTACAGATTACCATATTCTTCCTGTTTTGTCAATATTTTGTAAACAATTTCGTCACTTTATCATGTATTCTTGGACTATTTCTGTCGATAATGACGATTCTCGGCGGAAATATTTTATTTTTGGAAAAAGCTATGGTATAATAGTTTCAGATTCCGCAGGCATACAGCGTTATGTTCAAAGAAAGGAGTGGCTCTGTCCCCCTGCACAGAGCATGCAATTATGGCTGATTACCGCTCAACAGGCAAGGAACTTCGCAAATCCCCGAAGGGCATCATCGCGCTCGGAATTCTCGTTGCCATCGGCATTGTCGGCGCATATTTCGGTACACGCGTCTGGGGCAATATCCGTCCCATCGTCAACACCGATCCGCTCCCTCAGCAGACCGATGACACAGAAATTATCATTCCCACAGAAACCACTGCGCCCCCGACAGACCAGACCGTATTCTCCTATCAGGCGTTCTTCGGTTCTGATTTTGATGCCTCAAAAGGCTTTTTAGTACTCGTCAACCGCGAGTTTGCCATCACCGATATTCAGGAGGGACTCGTTTCCGTCTATTCATACCGCAATGAACATTTCGGTGTCAGCAGCACCGATGTCAAGTTGCTGGAAACCCCTGCACAGAAGCTTGCCGAAATGATGGACGGCTTCTATCAGGCTACAGGGCACGAAGATATTCAGATTATCGACGGCTACCGCACAGAAGCAAAGCAGAAATCCCTCTACGACAAAGCAACCGTCAACAATACTGAAACCAATACCGCAGCCGCAGGTCACAGCGACCACGAAACAGGTCTTTCCTTTGACCTCAATATTTACAGTGACGGCACAATTACTGAGTTTGACGGTTCGGGCGATTACGCATGGCTTGTCGAACACTGTGCAGAATACGGCTTTATCCAGAGGTACCCTGCTGACAAAACCGAACTCACAGGCTTTGAGGCAGAACCCTGGCACTTCCGCTATGTCGGCGCAGAACACGCCCAATATATGAAAGAAAACAATCTCTGTCTGGAAGAATATCTCGCCATTCTCAAAAATTACACCTACGACGGCGAGAAGCTTTCACTCTCTGCCAACGGTAACAAGTATGCGGCATTCTATGTGCCGATCATCAACGTGGATGACGCAGGTATCTTTGAGATCCCGATTCCTGCCGACACAGACTATTCGCTTTCCGGCGACAACCAGAACGGCGTGATCGTCACATATCTGACGAAGGAAACCGAAACGACCGCTGTCACTGAATAACAAACAAAGCATCGGTGGAAAACAACACCGATGCTTTTGTTTTCTGCGAAATCTGCATTGTTCAGCGTTTTGTGCGTTCCCACGATATTGACATTCCGCAAAGAATATGGTAGAATATGAAAAGAAATGCTACCAAAGGAGTAACACGATGGAACAGAGTAAAGTCAGATTTCACCTGCCCAGCTTCGCGCTGCATACCAAATTCAATCTTGTTTTCCTGAATATGATGCAGAATGTGCCGGAATTTTTCCGTGAAGGTGCGGAAATCGCTTCATTCTACGGTATTTTTCCGCCTGCACTCTGGAACGGCGGCCGCACGGTCGGCGGCTACCTCTCCGACGAAACCTTTATCAAAAATGTCGTCAAGGCGTTCAACGACAAGGGCATTCCCCTGCGGTTTACATTCACAAACCCCGCACTCAAAGAGGAACACCTCAAAGACCCGTTCTGTAACCGCCTGATGCAGCTTGCGGACAACGGTATGAACGAAGTCATTGTCATGTCGCCGCTGCTTGAAGCCTATATCCGTGAAAAATACCCGCGGTATAAAATCACCAGTTCGACCTGCAAACGACTGGTAGACCCCGAAAAAGTCGCGGAGGAACTGAATAAAGATTACCATGTTGTCGTTCTGGACTACGACCTCAACAACAAATTTGACATTCTCGAACAACTCCCCCACAAGGAAAAATGCGAACTGCTCATCAATTCCTGCTGTGTTCCGAATTGTCCGCACAGAAGCGAAGAATACTATCATGTCGGATTGCAGCAGATCGCATATGTGGAACATCTGAAAAAATACCCGAATAAGCCGTTCAATATGTCCGACTACTCCGACTTTACCGTCAAGAAGAACATCAAATGTCCCTCCAACGGCAACAACATCTATGACAGCAAAAAGCGTCCGCATCATATCAGTCCCGAAGCGATCTGGGAAAAGTATCTCCCGATGGGCTTCAACCAGTTCAAAATCGAAGGACGCACCGCAAGTAATCTGTTTCTCATCGAAAACTATATGTACTATTTGATAAAGCCTGAATGCCGCGATGAGGCACGCTTTATGTTTCTTCACAATCTTGAGCGCAATGGTGTCATTAAAATCGACTGAAGCATTGAGATTTCATTTTATGGGCATCAGATATAAGAGGGCGGAGTGTCTATACTCCGCCCTCAGCTTGTCGATAAAATTGTATCTGCAATTACGGCAGGAATCGTGTATAGAATGCGGGCGACCAAAGGTCGCCCCTACGAATCGCATATGAAAGGTTCTCATATCAAAAGCTTTACTCGATTTTTCTCGAAAAATCGCAGGGGTTGAGGGGGTGAGTTTGCTTGCAAACTCATCGGCTTGCCGTACTGCTCCCCTCATCGCGCTCCGCAGAGCGCGAAATACCCCCTCCTTTCAAAAGATCAGGAGGGGGCTTGGGGCGAGAAACGCAGTTTCTCGTAGGTATGCGAAGCATACCGTGTACGCTATCAAGGGGTTCCCCCATACTTTTTATGTGCGGACAAAAACCGCGCACCCTCCAAAACAGAGGATGCGCAGTCAAAAATCATATCAATTACTGGATTTTCTTTGCACGTTCGAGCTTGTCCTTGCCGCCCATATACGGACGAAGCACCTCAGGGATCGTAACAGTACCGTCTGCCTGATAGTTGTTCTCAAGGAAGGAGATCAGCATTCTGGGCGGTGCTGCAACGGTGTTGTTGAGCGTATGTACAAGCTGTACACTGCCATCGAACTTGCTGCGGATCTTCAGACGGCGTGCCTGTGCGTCACCCAGATTCGAGCAGCTGCATACTTCGAAATACTTCTGCTGACGGGGGCTCCATGCCTCAATATCGCAGGACTTGACTTTCAGGTCTGCGAGGTCGCCGGAACAGCATTCCAGCTGACGGACAGGAATATTCATGCTGCGGAACAGTTCCACAGAGAGTTTCCACATCTTATTGTACCAGTCCATGCTTTCTTCCGGCTTGCAGATAACGATCATTTCCTGCTTTTCGAACTGGTGAACACGGTAGATACCGCGCTCCTCCATACCGTGTGCGCCGACTTCCTTGCGGAAGCAGGGAGAATAGGATGTCAGTGTGAGCGGAAGCGAATTCTCGTCGATGATCTGGTCTACATATTTGCCGATCATGCTGTGCTCGGATGTACCGATGAGGTACAGGTCCTCGCCTTCGATCTTATACATCATCGCGCCCATTTCCTTAAAGGACATAACGCCGTTGACGATGTTGCCGTGGATCATAAACGGCGGAATGCAGTAAGTAAAGCCGTGATTGATCATGAAATCTCTCGCATACGCAAGAATTGCCTCATGCAGACGCGCAATGTCGCCGATGAGATAGTAGAAGCCTTCGCCTGCAACACGGCCTGCTGCTTCCTTGTCCAGACCGCCCAGCGCAGTCATAATGTCTGCATGGTACGGAATCTCATAGTCGGGCACGATCGGCTCGCCAAAGCGTTCGACTTCCACATTGAAGCTGTCGTCCTTGCCGATCGGCACGGAAGCGTCAATGATATTCGGAATCGTCATCATAATCTTGCTGATTTTTGCGTCCAGATCAGAAATTTCGCTGAGCATTGCAGGCAGTTCTGCATCGCTCTCTTTGACAGCAGCGGTATTTGCATCGATCTGCTTCTGAATTTCTGCGCGTTCTGCTTCGTCCTCGGTCTTTTTGAGTCTGCCGTAGAGTCCGCCGTTCTGCTTCGAAAGCTTATTGCGAAGTGCCTGAATCTCATTGGAGGCAGCAACGAGCTTTTTCCGCTTGGTGTTCAGTTCGATGACCTCATCCACCAGCGGCAGTTTTTCATCCTGAAACTTTTTGCGGATGTTTTCTTTGACCGCTTCGGGATTGCTCATTAAAAAGTTCATATCAAGCATAACGATTCTCCTTATTTTCCATTCAAACTTCTGCATATCCGCAGAATCTACCCTTCATTGTATCACAATTTTCTTTCGTTGTCAACTATCTGCCGGACGGTTCGCCAATGTTTTTGCAGAGCGAGGTCTTCTTTCGCGTCCTGCGGAATCCGCAGTCGAAAAAGTCTTGAAACTGCTTGACAAAACACATCGGCTATGATACAATCAGATTACAATTATTCCGCATGATTTCCTATCATCATGTCTATAAACAAGGAGGAACAATCCATGGCAGAAACGAAAAAAAAGTCCACAGCCGAAGATATCCGCACCGCATTTGCATTTCTCTTTTTCGGTGTGCTCATCGTTCTTGTTGCATTTTTCCAGATCGGCAAAGCATCCGTCATGAGCAAACGCAGCAAAACCGTTAAAGCACAGATCACACATTATGAATACATTCAGGAACTTGTCGTTGACAATGACACGGAAGAAACCAAAAAAGAACCGAAAAAACAGTACTATGTAACATTTGCATATAAAGGTACTGTCTATCAGAATGTGCCGCTGAAAGAGGCGGGAAAGGCAAAAGAGGGCGATGAGATCAAAATTACAGTCCTCAAAACATACGAATCCAATGGTCAGCAGACCGCCGACATTACATATCCGAAAGCAGACAAACGAAAAGCCATCGGCACATTCCTTGTCGGACTTCTGCTCACCGCCGCTGGTGTCTTCCTCTACCGCAAAGCAACCAGCAATTCTGTTTTCGGTTCGCGTACACTGATCAATGCGGAGACTTATACAGGTGTTGTCAAGCGGTGCTATCCGCTGAATCTCATATTCTTCGACAACTACTACGGCTACCTCATTGCGTATTCGATCAACAATGAACCGTTCTGGAAACGTGTATATGGCAGCTGCGGCGCGATCGCTGAGGGAACCGTACTGCCTGTCCGTGCGAATGCGTCCTCACCAAATGCCTGCAGATTCGACCTGACAGATACGGTCCGTGAAGAAGATGTTCCGGAACGTGCGGCAGAGATCCAGTACCTGAAATCGCTTCCTATGGATCAGCAGGAGGAAAAAAGCACATCGTTCCGCATCACATTGCTTGCCCTTGTGGTCTCTCTGGTGCTGGCAGTCATCGGCTTTATCCTCGGCGCAGTTCTGGATGAATCAGTCGATGCGATCTTCACCGGTATTGGTTTCATCTGCTTTGTCTTCGGTGTAGCTGCCGCTTTCCGGCTGTTCAAAAAGCTCAGAAACAAAGAATAATACCCATTCAGAAACAGGGAACGCTTTCTTCTTGCGTTCCCTGTTCTTTTCGTTATTGCAGTTCTCGTACCATAAACACATCGGAAAATCGGCTGTTGTTGTATTTTTCTGTATCCACAAATCCCATTTTGCGATAGAGTGCCACAGCGTTCGTGCTCGTTGATAAAGAATCCAGATACATTTTCCGATAGCCATGCTCTTGTGCCGTCGCGATCGCATGGGCAAGCATTTGCCTGCCGTATCCGTTGCGATGATATTTTTCAAGAAGATACAGCGATTTTAATTCGCAGTTTTCCTTTGTCAATTCAGAGATGGCAACACTTCCGATGATATTGTCAGCATCCCACATACACCAGAAACCGATAAAATGATTGCGGATATCCCGATAATATTGGTGCCGCCCGTCTAAATCCAGACATCTCCCCGATTCGGGCAGGCACACCGCCAGAAACGCATACAGCTTCGATTCGTACTTTTCATCATATGCAGTCAGTTCCATCATTTTTCTCCTATACAAAAAATCGGTTAGAACGAAATGTTCTAACCGATTCACGTTTGGTTGGGGTGGAAGGATTTGAACCCTCGAAATAACGGAGTCAGAGTCCGCTGCCTTACCACTTGGCGACACCCCAATATTTTCTGTCGTTCTCTTGACGACTAGATTATTATAGCACAAGATTTCTGATTTGTAAAGTCCTTTTTTGAAAAAAACTGAAATTTTTTTATTTTCACAAAAAGCACTTGCATTTTCTGTGCAAATTTGGTATAATGATTGCAGGCTGTGTCAGATTCCTTCCGATTTCTGCTCAGCCGTATCGAAGGGATGCCCCGCACCCCTGCGTTTTCATTCTCATTTTCATTGGCGTAAAGGAAGCGTTGCAAATGAAAAAGCTCTATTTCATCACGAATCTGCAATCGGGAAAAAGCGCGATCCGCAGCAAAATTGCTGCTGTGATCGACTCGTTTACCGCTGCAGGCTATGAAGTCACCGTCCGTACCACGCAGGCTCGTATGGATGCTTGTGCGGCGGCTGAATATGCCTGTCTGAGCGGGAAATTTGATATGATAGTCTGTTCGGGCGGAGACGGCACACTCAATGAGGCTGTGCAGGGACTGGTACACAGCCAATCGCCGCTTCCGCTGGGCTATATCCCCTGCGGTTCGACCAACGACTTTGCAAAAGGTCTTTGCATTCCCTCGGACATCGAGGACGCTGCAAGCTGGATGCTGACCAATCCGCATCTGTTCACCTGTGATGTCGGTGCGTTCAATTCCAGCTATTTCCTCTATGTTGCCGCATTCGGTGCTTTCACATCGACTGTCTACGAAACACCGCAGAATGTCAAGAATGTCATCGGTCATATGGCATATATTCTGCACGGTATTTCGAAGCTGAATACCATTCGACCGCTCCATATGAAAATCGAATACGAAGGCAATACGATCGAAGACGACTTTATTTACGGCATGGTCAGCAATACCGCTTCGGTTGCAGGTCTGCTGAAACTCAAAAACTTCATGCTGGACGATGGTACTTTCGAAGTCATGCTGATTCGGAAACCTTCGAATCCTGTGGAACTCCAGCGTATCATTACTTCTTTGATGAATATTGAGGAGGACATTGATACCAACCATGTCCTGTATTTCCGTACAAACAGCATCCGCTTTTTCTCCGAGGAGGAGATCCCGTGGACGCTCGACGGAGAATACGGCGGCAGTTCCACATACAGCGAAGTCCACAATCTCAATCGTGCCATCACATTCTGTGTGGGTGAAAACGGTCCCTACAACACCGAATCCAATGAAATTGATTCGCAGGAGCGCAGTGCATCAAATCTCTGAAAGGATTATGATTATGCGACTCTATCTCATTGACTATGAAAACGTCAATTCCGCAGGTTTATGCGGCATCGGACAGCTTCCGTCCCATGACCGCGTCATCCTCTTTTACAGCCATTCCGCCAACACGCTTTCGTTCGAAGTGATGGACGAAATGCTCAGCGGAAAGGTCATGCCCGAACGCATCTGTATTGCACAATCGGGCAAAAATGCGCTGGATTTCCAGCTTTCCACCCTGCTCGGCTGTCTGATTGCCAACCATGAAGCAGACGAATACTTCATCATCAGCAAAGACAGCGGTTTCTCCGCAGTCGCAGCATTCTGCAAGGAACACCTGAAAACCAAGGTTCAGCTTCGTCCTTCCATCCAATCGACGCTGAACGGAAAATCCGCCTCCGTCAGCGTGCGGAAGCGCAAGACCGTGATTCAGGTGCAGCCGATGAACGTGACCGCCGTGAAAACACAGAAGCAGCCGGAAACGATGACGCCTGCCATCGAAACAGCACGCATCGGCATTTCTGATGTGCTCGCGCTGGTGCCCAACATCAGCGAGGAAAACGCACAGCGTATCCTGGACTGTCTGCTCCAGAGCCACAGCAAGACAGAATTCCACAACGCCTTGCAGCAATTCTTTGACAATGACGACTCCAAAGATTACTACCGTATGATGAAGCCGTTTTTTGCTGCCGCAGGTTACTGATTCTACACAAAAGCGCAGAACGGTGTTCAGTCCCATCGTTCTGCGCTTTCGTATGTCAAAAAGATATGGGGGAACCCCTTGGTAGGGTTCCCCCATTCCCCCTCCTGACCTTTTGGAAGGAGGGGGTGTTCCGCGCTCTGCGGAGCGCGGCGAGGGGCGCCGCCCCTTCGAACCCTGCAAGCTTTTGGAAAAGCTTGACCAAAACTTTTCATAAGAGGATTGGTCAGCGTACTTGATCGACAAAAGAAGCGCAGAACGATGTTCAGTCCCATCGTTCTGCGCTTTTTTGTTTATTTCAGATAGGTCGGCTGCAACACCCGAAGCTGGTCCGCGATCAATGCGATCAGCTCGGAGTTCGTCGGTTTCTTTCGGAATACAGGAAGCGGTATCCCAAGATATTCCAACGGCGGCTGTTCCCCTGCGCCGCGCTCCTACGCCAGGTCAATCGCATGGCGAATCGACCGTTCCACTCTGGAAGGTGTTGTTTCGAAATGATTTGCCACAAGTGGATACAGTTTTTTTGTGACGCTGTATGTCAGCTGCGGCTGCACATACACGGCAAGAATCGCCTCGCGGAGATATTGATACCCCTGCAAATTCGCAGGGATCCCCAACCGCTGCATCATCGCCGCAACCGTATATTCCGGCGTCGGTGACTCTGTCAGCGGCAATTCTGCCGTCTGTTTCACTTCCGGCACCGCAGCAGGCTTCGGCTGCTCCGCTTTTTTCGGATAGTACCGCTTGATCTCATCCGCCAGTCTTGCGGCATCCAGCGGCTTTGTCAAACAGATGCGAATTCCGGTTTTCATCAGTTGCCGCTGCAGCATGGTGTTTTCACGCGGCAGTATCACAGCAGTCTGTATCCTGTTTCCGCGCACCAGTTCCATGATCTCACACAGTTCCTCTGCCGCCAGATTGGATAGATCCAACAGCAGGACATCAGGCATCTCTTTTCGAATTGCCTGTTGAAGTGCTGCGGCTTTTTGCAGTCTGGTAACCGCATAAAATCCGAATTCACGCAATTTCTGTGCCAATGTGACGGAAAATGGACTTCCGTCATCTCCGATTAGAATTTTTACAATTTGTTCCATATGCTGCTCCTAAATGTTCTGGTACCCTTTTTCTCTTTTCTCTTAACACTCATCCATCGCGCGATTGGCTTATTTATTATACCAAATAGATACAGTTTCATCAATGCCAGCCGCGGTCTATCTGCGTCGAGAATTGTCAGCATCATTTTTTCATCTGCCGCAAAGCGTCTGCCGCTTTGTCCGACAACGGACGTATCACACAATAGACCAAAAGCGATGTGATAAAATAATCCGCCGCCAGACACAGGATCCGCAAAAACAGATTGTGTACATATTGCCGCACGATCAGATATAATCCGAGGAACACGACCAGAAATACGATCAGATTCAGAATCGTTACAAATTTCTGCGCTCCGTCCAGCGAGTCAGCGTTCGGTATTTTCATTTTTTTGCATCCTTTCCGTTTCTGCCGCGAGTTCACCGCGCAGCAGCCATAATCCCAGTAAATTCGGTATCGCCATGCAGGCATTCAGGCAGTCACAGAGCATCAGAATCCGTTCTGCACCGCCAAGTGCCCCCACAAATCCTATCAGCAGATACAGCGGCAAATAGATTTCCGCACCGCCGCGCAAGCCATAGCGTGCAGCCGCCAGTCCGCAGGGATACCATCCGATAAATGTCGCAAATGCGAATAATATCAGCATGACAGCAAGATAATCCGCGGCAAATGTGCCAAAACTCTCCGCAAATGCTGCAAGGAGAAGCGATGCACCGTCCGCGCCCTCTGTCGGGACAGACGCCGTCAGGACGACCAGCGCGGTCAGCGTACAACAGACGATCGTATCGAGAAAAACCTCGGTCGCCGCCCATCTGCCCTGTCTGTCAGGAACACATTCTGCGGTTTCCATATGTAAAAGTGCGGAACTTCCAAGTCCTGCTTCATTGGAGAAAATGCCGCGGCAGATGCCCACACGCAGGCTCTGCATCAGCACGGACGCGCAAAATCCGCCTGCCATGCCGCGAAATCCGAACGCTTCCCGAAAAATACGGGCAAATGCCGCAGGAAGCCTTTCGGCATGGCACACCAGAAGCCAGCCGCAGCCAAGCATATAAATGCCGCACAGCAGGGGCATCAGCCAAGCGGTCACGCGCCCGATTTTCTTCGTTCCGCCGCACAAGATCCAGCCGCCAAGCAGAACAGTCACTACGCCTGCCGCAGGGGGCGGAACAGATAATTCCTTTGCCGCCGCCGCGATCGCATTCGCCTGCGCCATACTGCCCATGCCAAGTCCTGCCGCCGCGCAGCAAACCGCAAATATCCACGCGGTAAGCGGCATATGCAGACCATACCGCAGACAAGCGATTGCGCCGCCGCGCCAACCGTCTGCCGTTTTCCTTCGAAAACGGATGCCCAGCACATTTTCCGCGTAGACCAGCAGCATGCCTGCCAAAGCGGACACCCACATCCAGAATATAGCCCCTGCACCGCCTGCCGCGATCGCTGCCGCTGTACCGATCAGATTGCCTGTGCCCATCGCCGCGGCGAGAGCAGTCGCTACAATTTGCCGCTGTGAGGGAGATTCTTTCCTGTCCTCTGCTGTCTGTTTCGCAGAAAGACTGCCGAGGGTATCTCGTATTGTTCTTCGAAAATCACGCAGAGGCATCCATTTTTGTGCAAAGCCGCATCTGACCGCTGTCACAAGCAGTCCGATCGGCAAAATCCATTGCCACAGCCAGTCGCGCACCCATTCCATCCGCATCCCTCCGCCAGAATGTATGCGGAAAACGCAGACGACAGAAGCAATGCGTCAGAAATCGCGGTTATTCGCCCAAATGCGCGAGAATTTCACACAACAGCGTCCATGTCCGTTCCACAGACGGCAAAGACAGCCGTTCACGCGGTGTGTGGATATCCAGAATGTCAGGGCCAAACGAAATACAGGTCAGACGTTCGGATTTTGCCGCAAGGACACCGCATTCCAGTCCTGCGTGAATCGTCTGCACCAGCGGCTCTTTGCCGTCATAGCAGTTCCGATAGCAGGCAACCGCCGTTTGTTCCAGTACCGTATTCGGAATGTATTCCCACGCAGGATAGTCACCCGAATCTTCATAACTGCCGCCCATGTCCTCTGCAAGTTGGTGCAATTTATTTGCAAGTGCGTCCTTTTCCGCATTGATACCGCTTCGCACCAGCGCGTCTGTATGGAATGCCCCGTCATGAAGCGAGAAAATGCCCTGATTGAGCGAGGTCTGCGGCATATGCAGCGTTTCGTCCATTGCGGCCACACCATTCGGCAGAGATGCAAGATATATAAGCAAATTCGTTGTTTCTACTATATTCACCGCATCGCATTCCGATTCTGCGGCGGCGGCGGCGGTCAGCTTCATGTCCGTGTCCAGCGGATAGTCTGCGACGAGCGATTTTCCTGCATTTTCTACCGCATCCAGCACATCCTGCACCTTGTCCGCCGGACAAAGCAGCGTCACCGAAGCCTCGGTCGGGATGACATTATCCCGAATGCCGCCCTCCCAGCCGCAGAGTCCAAACGGTGCGGAAATCATCTGCAATACACGTACCATTGCGGTATTTGCATTCATCAGCGGACGATGGATCTCCATGCCGGAATGTCCGCCGCAGAGTCCTGACAGCTTCACGGTAATCGGTACACCCTGCTGTTTTTCCATGTTCACAGGAACGGTGAGATGCACACGCACGCCGCCTGCACAGCCGACCGTGAACACGCCTTCCTCCTCGGAGTCGAGGTTGAGCAGGTAGTCTGCGTCCAGCGCGGAGGGAGAAACCGCCGCCGCACCGAGCATTCCGATCTCCTCATCGACCGTCAGCAAAACCGTCAGCGGCGGATGCGGAATATCGTCTGCGGAGAGCAATGCCAGCGCATAAGCCACGGCAATGCCGTCGTCGCCGCCGAGTGTCGTACCCTGTGCCGTGAGGAATTCCTTGCCCCAGCAGAGCGTCAGCCCCTCGGTTTCCATGTCCTTGCGGCAGTTGTCGTCCTTTGCACACACCATGTCAAGGTGTCCCTGCAAAATGACGGCAGGACGATTTTCGTACCCTTTGGAGGCAGGCTTGCGGATGACCACATTGCCTGCCGCGTCCGCAGAAACGTCCAGACGATGTGCGTGCGCCCAGTCCACGCAGAATCGGCTGATCTGTGCGGTGTTGCCCGAACCGTGCGGAATTGTTGCAATCGCACGGAAATTATCGTAGACTGCATCGAGATGCTTGTCGTGTGCTGTCATAGTATCCCCCATTCGGATGATTTTTTACGGTTGATTCTATTTTACCACACTTTCTGGGAAATGTAAAGGGCTGTCAGCGCAGCAGTTCCGCACGCAGATACAGCAGCAGCTTTTTCTCGCGGCGCGACACCTGCACCTGCGTCATGCCAAGCTGTTTTGCGGCAGCGGTCTGTGTCATGCGTTTCTGATACCGCAGCTGCAGCAAGAGCCTGTCCTGCTCGTTCAGGAGTGCCAGCACCTGCCGCAGCGCAAGCTTGTCCTGCAAGGCGGTTTCGGGCGATGGGACGGGGACATCCATCTGCGCCTCGCCCTCCTCGGTATACGCTGTCAGCGAAACCGCAGGCTGTGCCGCACAAATCGCCTCTGCCGCCTCCTGTACGGATATCCCCAGCCGCTCCGCGATCATATGGACTGTCGGCTCACCGCCCGTTTCCTGTCGCAGGGACTCCGCCGCCTGTTGCACACGCATCGCCTGTTCTTTCAGCCGCCGCCCGATTTTCACCGTTCCGCCATCTCGAAACAAGCGCCGTATCTCGCCCATAATAACAGGGACAGCGTAGGTTGAAAAGCATACGCCCCTCGTTTCATCAAACGCTTTTGCCGCTTTGACCAGTCCCAGACAGCCTGCGGAATACAGTTCTTCATACTCCAAACCGCGGTTCCGAAACCGATTCGCGCACAGATGTACCAGTCCCAGATGTTCCTCAATGACGATCGTGTTCTGTGCCATGCCGTATTTTCTTTCGCATTGTTACGGTCGTTCCGCTGCCGAGTTTGGAATGCACCGACAACTTGTCCGTAAAGCTCTCCATGACCGTAAAGCCAAGCCCTGCGCGTTCCTCCGCAGGCGCACTCGAATAAAGCGGTTCCATTGCCTTTCGGACATCTGCAATGCCGCAGCCCTTATCCGCGATCCGCACATAGATGACCGCATCAGGCAAAAGCCGCACCGTCATGGCTATCATACCGCCATCTATACCACGATAGGCATGAACAATACTGTTTGTCACCGCCTCGGATACTGCCGTCCGCAGGTCTGCAAGTTCCTCGACAGTCGGGTCAAGCTGTGCGGCAAACGCACAGACAACCGTTCGCGCAAAGCTTTCGTTCTCGGAGCGTGCAGGGAATGTACATTTGATTTCGTTGAGTGTTTTCATGCTTTTTCTGCCTTTCCGCTGAGATGGTTCCGAATGACGGCGAGCCTGTCCGCCCCCGAAAGCCGCAGCACCTTACGAATCTGCGGCGAGGGATTGTGGATCTCCAGCACGCCGCCGCATTCCTCCATCAGGTGAAAACGTCCGATAATCAGCCCGATCCCCGAACTGTCCATAAACGTCACCTTTGTAAAATCCAGTACAAGTGTCGGCGGAAGCTGCTCCCGTACCGCAAGATCCACAGTTTCGCGTATTTCCTTTGCATGGTGGTGGTCAAGTTCTCCGCTGAGCGCGGCCGTCAGCTTCTGCGGCTCCTGTTTCAGTTCGACCAAATTCATCAGAACCTTTCGTTTTTATTTTTCATGCGGCATCTCACCGCCTGCTTTGATTGTACCGCATTTCCCCTGCGTTTTTTGTCGAAAGAACGCACCGCAGAAAGATTTCCGAAAAATCCTCTTGCACAATCCCACCGAATATGCTATAATATTCTCAGTATCTCAAAAGGAGGCTTTTCTGTGTTTCACCCCATTTCGCATTTCCGCACCATTACCAGACACCGCCATGTCGTCATGCAGCACTGCTTCCGCGCAGGCATCCCCGTACAGGGATTGCTCCATGACCTCTCGAAATATTCACCGACGGAATTTATCCCCGGTGCGGTCTTCTATCAGGGCACACGCTCTCCGAATGAGGCTGAACGCGAAAAGAACGGTTTCTCTGCTGCGTGGATGCACCACAAAGGCAGAAACCGCCACCATTTCGAATACTGGACCGACTATAATCCGCAGACAAAGACGATGGACCCCGTGCCGATGCCGACACGCTACCTCATCGAAATGTTCTGTGACCGCGTTGCCGCCAGCAAGGTCTACCGCGGAAAAGATTATACCGACGGCGATGCACTCGCTTACTTCGAGCGTGCCAAAAACACCAGAAAGATTCATCCGAAAACCGCAAAGCAGCTTCACTTTCTCCTCAAAATGCTTGCGGAACAGGGTGAGGAGAAAACCTTTGCCTATATCAGAAAAATGAAGAAATAATCAGCCAAAAGGAATAGGGTTTATGCATACTTTTACCATCGGGACGAACGACGCAGGACAGCGTGCGGACAAATTTCTCCGCAAAGCCTGTCCGCAGCTCCCGTCCTCTCTGCTCTACAAAACCTTCCGCAAGAAGGACGTGAAATGCGACGGGAAACGCATTCCGCCCGAAACCGTTCTTGCAGAAGGCAATGTGCTGCAAGTCTATCTGCCGGAGGACTGCTTTGCAGGCAAACAGCCGCCTGCTTCTGTCACACAGCCGCGCGACCTGCCAATGCCCGATATTATCTTCGAGGATGATCAGATCGCCGTCCTGCGAAAGCCTGTCGGTCTGCCTGTCCATGCGGATGACCACGGCACGGAAGACACTCTCGTAGACAGATTTCTGCACTACCTCGTAGAAACAGGCGCATACCGCCCCGAGGAGGAACAGAGCTTTACACCTGCCCTCTGCAATCGGCTCGACCGCAATACCGAGGGCTTTGTGCTGGCAGCAAAAACCGCTGCCGCACTCCGCTGTCTGAACGAAAAGATTCGAAACGGCGAAATTCAGAAGCAGTATTACTGCGTGACCGTCGGCAAACTCCCGAAAGACACCGATATTGTCATCGCCTACCACAAGAAGATCTCCGACAATCAGGTGGTACTCTCGGAACTCCCGAAATTCGGTTTCCGCGAGATTCGCACAGGCTACCGTGTACTGGCGGAAAAAGACGGTCTTTCCCTCGTTCAGGTCACACTCTACACAGGACGCACTCATCAGATCCGCGTCCAGATGGCGGCACTCGGCTGCCCGATTCTCGGCGACCCGCGCTACGGCAATATCGCAGAAAATATCGCACACGGTCAGCGGCATCAGCTTCTTTCTGCGTGCAGACTGCGCTTTGCGTTCTCCGCAGAACCCTGCTGTCTGTCCGCCTTAAACGGCATGGAGTTTTCCTTTACACCGCAGTTTGCCCAGCCGTTTCTTTCAAGTCAACCATAAAAAATAACGCAAAGATTCCCTGTACTTTCCATTGGGATCTTTGCGTTTTCTGCAAATTTGCATTGTATAGGAGGTGTATGGTCTTGTCCGATTCGATTCACGCAGGACACCGCAAACGGATGCGCGAACGGTTTCTCCAGACAGGTCTGGACGGCTTTCAGGAGCATGAAATTCTCGAACTGCTGCTCTTTTACGCGATTCCGCGTGTGGACGTCAATCCGCTGGCGCACCGTTTATTACAGCGTTTTGGCAGCCTGCACGATGTCCTCGCAGCACCCGTCCGCACACTCACCGAGGTCGAAGGCATGACACAAAACGCCGCTGTCTATCTGCATCTCCTCGCATCGGTCTATGCCGCAGCACCCGAACGCACCTACCATCAGCTGCCGCTTGACTCTCCCTCTGCACTCTGCGCGTATTTCCAGCAGCTCTATGCCTACGAAAACCGCGAAATCCTGCGGCTTGCCTGTCTGGACGAACGGTATTACCTCCGTAACTGTCATGTTCTCGCAGAAGGGTCGCTCACCCATGTTTCTTCGTCTATCCGCACCGTCGTCGAACACGCTGTTCTCGACCACTGCGGCATTGTTGTCCTCGCACACAACCACCCGAACGCAAGGGCACAGGTTTCCAGAGATGACCTGATCTCCACCAGACAACTCTCCGAATACCTCAAAACGCTCTCCATTACTTTGCATGACCATATCATCGTCGGAGAGAACAATGTCATTTCCATGCGCGACAGCGGCTGTATGCCTGACTGACGCTTTCCATCTCCAAACCACCGAAACGAGGTACGATCTTGGAACATCGTGATTTCATACTCCACGCGCCGTTTCCGCCTGCGGGCGACCAGCCGAAAGCCATTGATGAACTGGTCAGAGGCTTCGAAAATGGCAAGAACGAACAGGTTTTGCTCGGCGTCACAGGCTCAGGCAAGACCTATACGATGGCAAATGTCATCGCAAAACGAAATAAACCAACGCTGATTCTCGCACACAACAAAATTCTCGCCGCACAGCTCTGCTCCGAATTCAAGGAGTTTTTCCCTGAGAATGCAGTCGAGTATTTTGTGTCCTACTACGACTACTACCAGCCCGAAGCCTATATTCCCAGCACCGACAGCTATATCGAAAAGGATTCTTCTATCAACAACGACATCGACCGCCTGCGCCACTCCGCCACAATGGCACTCGCAGAGCGTTCAGACGTCATTATCGTGTCATCGGTATCGTGCATCTACTCGCTCGGCGCCCCGGAAGAATACCGCAAAATGACCGTGTCCCTCCGCCCGAATATGGAGATGTCACGCGAAGAACTGATGGAACGACTGATTGCCATCCAATATCAGCGCAACGACATTGCCCTCGAACGCGGCAATTTCCGTGTGCACGGCGATGTGGTGGACATCTGTCCCGTCAACACCAACGAGGACGCCATTCGCGTCGAGTTTTTCGGGGATGAGATCGACCGCATCACCGAGGTGGAGATCGTCACGGGCGAGGTCAAGGCGACACTCTCCCACGCGATGATCTTTCCAGCCAGCCACTATGTCGTTTCGGGCGACCGTCTGGAAGAAGCCATTGCGGAATTGCAGGAGGAGCTGACAGAACGTGTCGCTTTCTTCGAGAACAACAACCAGTTCATCGAGGCTCAGCGCATCGCACAGCGCACCAACTACGACATTGAAATGCTCCGCGAGATCGGTATGTGCAGCGGCATCGAGAACTATTCGCGTGTGCTGGCAAGACGTGCTCCGGGTTCGCGTCCCTATACGCTGTTAGACCACTTCCCGAAGGATTTTCTTCTCATCGTGGACGAATCCCATGTGACACTGCCGCAGGTCGGCGGTATGTTCGCAGGCGACCACGCGAGAAAACAGACGCTTGTGGACTATGGTTTCCGACTGCCGAGCGCATTCGACAACAGACCGCTCAATTTCTCCGAATTTACAGAGAAAATCAATGAGGCACTCTATGTGAGTGCCACACCAAACAAGATCGAATCCGAACGCGCTGCGCAGGTCGTCGAACAGGTCATCCGTCCGACGGGACTCGTCGATCCCGAGGTCATTGTCAAGCCTGTCGAGGGGCAGATCGAAGACCTGCTCTCCGAGATCAACAAGCGCACCGAGAAAAACGAACGTGTCCTCATTACCACGCTGACCAAGCGCATGGCGGAAGACCTGACTGCGTATCTTTCCCGTATGGAAGTGCGTGTCCGCTATCTTCACCACGACATCGACACCATTGAACGTATGGAAATTATTCGTGATCTGCGTCTGGGCGAATTCGATGTACTGGTCGGCATCAACCTGCTGCGCGAAGGTCTTGACCTCCCCGAAGTATCGCTTGTTGCGATTCTCGATGCGGACAAGGAGGGTTTTCTGCGCTCGGAAACCTCGCTGATACAGACGATCGGACGCGCCGCGAGAAATGCGCACGGTGTTGTCATTCTCTACGCGGATTCCGTCACGGGCAGCATGGAGCGAGCGATTCGTGAAACAGAACGCCGCCGCTGTCTGCAAATCGCCTACAATGAAGCAAACGGCATCACACCGCAGACCATTGTCAAGGATGTGCGCGATGTCATTGAGATCGCAAGCCGCGAAAACACCGAAAAAGCATCTGCAAAACAGCTCACACGGCCTGAACGCGAAGCGCTCATCCGCGACCTGACTGCACAGATGAAAGAAGCCGCAAAGCTCCTCGAATTCGAACACGCCGCCTTTTTACGCGATAAGATCAAGGCTCTGCGCGGAAAATAATCCAACCATAAGTTTGTACGCTGCTCAAATTCAAAGAAAAACTTTTCAAAAACCCGTGACCTTTTGCTTCCGTTTTCCGTATATATAGATAGAGAGGGAGTTCATAAGACGATCGGGACTCGTCGAAGCAAAAGCAATCCCAAGTTCCTCCACAAAAGAACCGCCCCCGATTGGTAATGGAATCGGGGGCGGTTCTTATTTTCATTTTATGCAGTTACAATGTTGTTCGCCTGATGCAGGTCAAGCAGTTCAACTGCCTGCTCACGCATCTTGTATTTCAAAATCTTGCCTGCCGCATTCATCGGGAATTCCTCGACAAATACGATATAGCGCGGTGTTTTGCACTTATCCATGTGCGTTTTCACATACTCTTTCAGGCTCTCCTCGGTACACTCTGCGCCCTCATTGCGGATGACGCAAGCCATGACCTCCTCGCCGTACTGCTTGTCGGGCACACCGATGACCTGTACATCACGCACATCGGGATGCGTATAGAGGAAGTCTTCGATCTCCTTCGGGTAGATATTTTCACCGCCGCGGATGATCATGTCCTTGATTCTGCCTGTGATCTTGAAATTGCCGTCGGGCAGTCTGCGTGCCAAGTCGCCCGAATGCAGCCAGCCATCGCTGTCGATCGCCGCCGCAGTTGCCTCAGGCATCTTGTAGTAGCCTTTCATGATGTTATAGCCGCGTGCGCAGAACTCGCCGTCCTGATTGTCGCCCAGTTCTTCGCCCGTTTCGGGATCGACGATCTTGCACTCGACACCGAAGATCGGGCCGCCGACCGTGTTGACGCGCGTTTCAAGGGAATCGGTCGTCTTGCTCATAGTCGTTGCAGGAGAAGCCTCGGTCTGTCCGTAGGTAATGCAGATCTCAGGCATATGCATCCGTTCGATGACTTCCTGCATCGTCTTGATCGGGCAGGGAGAACCAGCCATGATGCCCGTGCGCATATGCGAAAAGTCTGTTTTCTCGAAGTTTTCGTGTCCAAGCATTGCAATAAACATGGTCGGGACGCCGTGGAAGCAGGTGATCTTCTCGCGATTGATGCAGTCCAGTCCCTTGCGCGGCGAAAATGCCGTGATCGGGGACATGGTGACACCGTGCGTGACGGATGCCGTCATTGCCAGCACCATGCCAAAGCAATGGAACATCGGCACCTGAATCATCATGCGGTCTGCGGTGGACAAGTCCATACAGTCACCGATCGCCTTGCCGTTATTGATGACATTGTTGTGCGTCAGCATAACGCCCTTCGGGAAGCCTGTCGTACCGGACGTATACTGCATATTCGCAACATCGTCCTTTTTGATGGCACGGCGGCGTTTTTCCACCTCGGTCAGCGGTACCTGCTCGTGGAGTGCCAGAGCTTCCTCCCACGAATAGCAGCCGGGCTGCTTGCTCTCGATGGTGATGATATTTTTCAGATACGGGAATTTTGCAGAATTGAGTTTTCCGGGCTCGCAGGTTTTCAGTTCCGGACAGAGTGTCTGCATGATCTCGACATAGTCCGTACCCTTGTAAGCGTCGATCATGACCAGCGTGTGGGTATCGGATTGTTTCAGCAGATACTCGGTTTCGTGGATCTTGTTGCCCGTGTTGACCGTAACCAGCACCGCGCCGATCTTGGTCGTTGCCCAGAATGTGATATACCACGCAGGGACGTTTGTTGCCCAGATCGCCACATGGTCACCCTTGCCGACGCCCATTGCGATCAGCGCACGCGCAAAGGTATCAACATCGTCACGGAACTGCGGATAGGTTCTTGTGTAATCCAGTTCTGTATAGCGGAATGCGTACTGGTTCGGGAATGCCTCGCACACACGGTCCAGCACATCAGGGAACGTGTAGGAGATCAGGCGTTCTTTCGGCCAGATATAATTGCCGTCGCCGCGGTTGTTCACTTGCAGATCATGCTTGTGCTTCTTGCGGTATTTCGTCATATACTCTGCAAATGCAGGGAATACGATACCTGCATCCGAAAGCGAAGGCATCCAGCGTTTTACCCATTCCAGCGACACATAGCCGTTGTAGTTGATGCTTTCCAGTGCCGCCATCATATCGTCCAGCGGCATATCACCGCTGCCCATCATCTCATAGACCAGCTTGCCGTCACGCATCGCGCTGTCCTTGGTATGGACAAACTTGATATAGCTGCCGAGCGTGGAAACAGTCTGCTGCGGCGTTTCACCGCCAAAACGGTACGGATGGTGCATATCCCAGAGGGCAGCCACAAAACGGTTTCCAACGCTGTCCAGCAGATTTTTCAAGCGTGCAGTATTGCTGTATACGCCGTTGGTTTCAACAAGAAGTGTTACGCCGTGCGCTTCTGCTTCGGGAGCCAGCGAACGCAGCAATTCTGCCACATACGCATCGTCCACATCTTCGGACGGTTCAGGATTGCGGTCGCCCAGCACACGGATATAGGATGCACCGACTGCCTGTGCAAGCTCCATACAGCCAAGCAGTTCTGCTCTGGTCTGCGTTTCATTCGCCCGTTCGTTCAGGCAGCAGTTCGAGCTGACACAGGGAATCTGCAAATGCAGCGATTCCAGCTTGGCAACGGTTTTCGGGAGCTGTGCGCCCGTAAACGGCTTGGTACGGTACGGGTCGGCAGGAATGCCCAGCGACCGCAGCTCAATACCGTCAAAGCCTAAGTCCTTCGCCATCGAATAGACGTCAGACCAATCAAAATCGGGACAGCCGAGTGTCGAAAAACAGATTTTCATAGGATTTCATCCTCTCATGAATTTGCGGGGGAAAACTTTTGGGAACTTAGTTCTCGTCGTGTCTGCGGATCTCTGCACGCTTGATCTTTCCGCCGAGTGTTTTCGGAAGTTCATCCACATACTCGATGACACGCGGATATTTATACGGTGCAGTCGCTTTCTTGACATGATCCTGCAATTCTTTCGTCAGTTCGGGCGAGGGCGTATAGCCTGCCGCCAGAACGACCGTTGCCTTTACGACCTGACCGCGGATCGGATCAGGTGCGCCTGTGATCGCCGACTCGACGACCGCAGGATGCGTCAGCAGCGCACTCTCGACCTCAAACGGTCCGATACGATAACCCGAACACTTGATGACATCGTCATTTCTGCCGACAAACCAGTAGTAGCCCTTGGAATCACGCCATGCCACATCGCAGGTATCGTAATTCTCGCCGCCCAGTACATCGTGCGTCATTTCGGGATTCTTATAGTAGCCTGTGAACAGACCTGTCGGATGATATTTGTCAATACCGCAGATCATAATGCTGCCTTCTTCACCGTCCTCGGCTTCCACGCCGTCCGAACGGATCAGATGAATATTATAAAGCGGCGACGGCTTGCCCATAGAACCGGGCTTCGGGTCGATCCACGGGAAGTTTGCGACCAGTACCGTACCCTCCGTCTGACCGAATCCCTCGCGCATTTTCTTGCCTGTCAGCTCATAAATGCGGTTGAATACCTCGGGGTTCAGCGGTTCGCCTGCATTGCAGAAGTTCTCAATGCTCGACAGGTCGTACTTTGTCATATCTTCCTGCAACATGAAGCGGAACATTGTCGGCGGCGCGCAGAATGTCGTCACCTTGTATTCGCTGATGACTTTCAGGATGTTCTGCGCGTTGAATCTGCCAATGAAGTCATAGCAGAAAATGACTGCGCCGCAGATCCATTGTCCGTAGATTCTGCCCCAGCCGAATTTTGCCCAGCCGGAATCGGAAATGGACATATGGAGTTTATTTTCCTGTACCTGATGCCAATACTTCGCGGTGACGATATGACCGAGCGGATGCGCAAAATTATGGCAGACCATCTTCGGCATACCGGTCGAACCGGACGTAAAATAGATCAGCATGGTGTCCTCGGTGCGGGTAGCCTCCTCACCTGTCGGACGCTCGAACGTATCGGGGTACTTGGCGATCTCCTCCTCGAAGAAATCCCAGCCCTCACGCGGCTCTGCAACGGCAATTTTCTTGCGAAGCGTTGCGATCTCGGGTGCGGCACCGTCGATCTGTCCGCGGATATATTCATCGTCGCAGGCAATAATTGCAGAGATACCTGCCATATTGCCGCGGTATGCGATGTCGTGTGTGGTAAACAGCAGGTTGCCCGGGATGAGAATGACACCCAGCTTGTGCAGTGCGGTCGCTACCACCCAGTATTCCCAGCGGCGGCGCAGGATCAGCAGTACAACGTCACCTTTTTTGAGCCCGATGCTCTTGAAATAGTGGCAGGTCTGATTCGACAGCTTGGAAATGTCCGTAAAGGTGAAGGTTTTCTCCTCCATGTCCTTTGACAGCCAGACAAGTGCCTTTTTATCAGGCTCCTGCTTTGCCCATTCATCGACAATGTCCCAGCCGAAATTGAAATTGTCAGGAACATTGACGCGGTAATTCTCCTTGAAATCCTCATAGGAATCAAAATCAATGCGCGGTAGATAACGGTCTAACAGCATGATGCTTATTTACTCCTTTCAGAGATTCAAACAATCCGAAAACATTTTTATTCTGCAATCATCGTGAGGAAACGCGCTTTCGAATCGCCTGCACACCGCTGACCATGCGGATGTGTCGGGTCGAAATAAATCGAATCACCCTCATTCAGAATGATCTCTTCGTTCTCAAAGACGACAGCAACGCTGCCTTTCAGGACAAGGTTAAATTCCTGTCCTGCGTGTGTTACAAGGCTTGCAGGCTCATCGGAGGGTTCCAATGTGACCAGCAGCGGCTGCATGACCTTATCAGCGAAACGAAACGCGAGGTCCTTGAAACGATAGCCCTCGAAACGGCTGATGCTTCTGCCCTTACCGCGGCGGACGACCTGATAGGTGTCGATACGGCTCGGTTCGCCTGTGACCAGTTCATTGAAATCCACATGAAATTTGTTTGCAATTTCGTAGATCACACTGATCGGAAAGTCGCCGTTCTCCTCGTAGCCTGCATAGGATTCGGGAGAAATGCCCAGTTCAGCCGCCAGCGCTTCCTGCGTATAGTCGCATACCTCACGCAGCTCGCGGATACGAGCTGCGATTTCGTTAATATTCTGCATAAGAATAATCCTCCTTTTTTCAAAAATACAAATGCAAGAAAAAACGGTGAAAAGCGCGTGCCTCTCACCGTCATTGGCATATTCAGCGATTTTCGGAAAGCTTGCAAACCGCTCAGCGCACAACGACAGAGGCCTATGGTACCAGCACCATAAGTCGAAGTACGAGCGCGAGCAATCCTGCGAAGCTCATAAAAAATCGTTCCTTTCTAAGTATTGTCAGCAAAAAATTCTACTGACGCTAGTGTATATTATAGCACGCGGCTGTGGCTTTGTCAAGCAATACAGAAACCGCGCCGCAAATTTGGGCGATTTACACAGTTTCCGCCGTATCACGCCTCAAAATCAGTCCTTGAATTCAATCATGCCCGACTGATACATCGACAGGTGGAAATACATACGCATCTTGTCACGGTATTCAGGCTTGACCATGTAATACATATAGCTTTCGATGACATTGACGGGCAGCGCAGAGCGTCCCTCGATCTTAAAGTTGGTAAATCCCATCGGTACGTACTTTTCGTAGATATCCTGCGGTGTGATGTGTGTGCAGAAATCGGTTGTGTCGTAGATCATTCTGCCCATATGCGGACAGGTGAAATCCTCGGTCAGCTTGTAGGGCTTATAGGGACCTTCTTTTTTCAGGTGCTCGACATAGCCGATCTGTGTTCTGCCGAGATATTTGTAGTGGTCGCCGCGGCGCGGACAATTCGGTTCGCAGACTGCATTGACCAGAATTTCCACCTTTTCCTTGTGCGGCAGTTTTTCCAGCATCTCCCAGTTGTTGTTCCAGTTGTAGTCCAGAACGACCAGCGCGTAGTCCTTTTCCAGTTCTTCGCAGAGTGCATCAAAATCACGGATCTGCTTGCAGGTCGAGGATACGATGCGGTAGGTGGGGTAATTCTTGCGGATGTAGTTTTCCAGCAGGTCAGATACCACGATGACTGCGTTCAGACCGTCCTCGCGTTCTGCCAGTTTCAGGCAGTTGTTGCAGTGGCGGTCGTCGAGATGCGACGGATTGACCAGCGGATTTGTGAATGTATAACGCAGAGAAATGCCCATGCCGTTGATCTCTGCAATGACGCGCTTCATCTCCTCAACAGGGAAGATCTCGCCGATCGTTCTGCCGCCGTTCCAGATAGACGGCGGAAAAACACCGTACATCGAATCGACGCGGACATCGTCATAGAATGCCTCAGGATAACGCTCCATCAGTCCCAGCAGCATTCGGTTCATGTTGAAGTGATGTGTAAATCCCGGAATGTGAAAGTTAATTGCCATTTTTCGTGCCCTCTCTTTTCATGAAAATCATATGTTACGGGAGCATTCCCGAATCAAACTTGGTGTGCAAAATCCGATACTTCGGATGGTAGGGAAGAATCAGCGAGGAGTCTTTTCCGACTTCTTCGTAAATGCGTGTTTTCAGTCCGTTTTCCAAGAGCTGTTCAAGCTGCGGCAGTTTTTCTTCGGGAACGCCGGGGCAGCCCTGATAGACCGCAAAGACAATCTCCCCGTCTGCTTTCCGCATGACGCGCAAAGGCCAGATACTGCACGCAAACGGCTTTTCTTCCGCAGGCAGCGTACAGCCCGAATCGGGATCCAGAAACGGACACGGCTTTGCATCCCCTGTTTCATCATACGGGAGCGTGATGCGGTAACGTGTGCCCTCCGCTTCTGCCTGCACATCGGAAAGACGCAGTACGGACACTGCGGAAAATGTCGGCAGTTCCCACGCACTCTGCGGCTCAAATACACAGCAGTTCCTGCATTTCGCACAGGTTTCTGCTCCAAATACGGATCTCAGCAAATCGGCAGCTCCTTTCCGCACCACTGCGCAAAAAATTTCTCGCGGAGCAAATCAGGATGATAGGATGTTTTCGAGGCACGCATTCCGCCCTCGCCCAAGTCCTCCTCCCGATTGAGATATGTCACATTCGGCAGGCATTTCGCCATCGCATTTGCCACAACGGGCCATGCGTGCGGATAATTCGGGATGACTTTTTCGAAATGGACATCTGCCACTCCGCTTGCAATTTCCGATACAACGGTCATGCCGATGGGTTTTCCCTCGGCGTACAGCAAAAGTCCAGAAAGTCCGAGCGCATCCCAGTTTGCCGCCGCCTCCTGAATACAGCCGAATTCCAACTGTACGGACAAGTCGGCAGGGTTTTCACGATTCTCCAGCCACTTCCTTGCGATTTTCACCGCAAAGTCTGCATTTTCCGCAATCAGCGGCTGAATCTCCGCATCGGGGTATCCGCGGTGAAACTGTGCGATATGATTGCGCTTTTTGTGGTAGCGGCTGCCTTTCATCTCTGCAAGATTTTCCTGCAAATACAAATATTCTGTATATCCTTCCGCAGGCGTGAAACGAAATCCCGACGGGTAAAGCCGTTCCAGTTCCGCACACATCTCCTGTGTCAGCAGTCCGAACCGCAGCGGAATTCCCTCTTTGGCGGCGGCTTCCGCGCAAATCGAAATGCCGCGTGGAATTTCCGTACCGAGCGGAAAACCAAAGCAGTCCTTGCGGACACCTGCACGATAACGGCGCAGGAGTGTGTCGCCTGCAAACGCGATTTCTGTCTGATATTTTCGTCTGAGCAAGTAGATGCTTGCAAAAGCCGCATCATTCTCCATCGCGTGTGCAGTTTCCGCCGCCTGACAGACCGCTTCACGGTCTAAAAGCGTCGGCGCGTGAAATGATATGGTCATGCGTCTGATGACACCTTTCTAAGTACAATTTGGGATACTATCAGTATAGCACAACTGCGTTTTTTTGTCAATCATAAATCACAGGCTGTTTCGCGCTCTGCGGACAGTTCCCGTGTCAGCATACAAAAAGGGCAGAGAACCGTATCTCCGCCCTTAACATACTAACATTCGTGCTAAAATGGGATTCCAAAGGGACCATTGTCCCTTTGGCAGGGGTTTGAGGACAGCGTCCCCAAATTTCTCTTGTGCCGTTCAGTTTTCAGGGGAAACCCCTCGTTGGGGTTTCCCCTCTTTGATTGCTCCGCAATCAAAT
>JAKSPL010000012.1 GCA_024404815.1 Oscillospiraceae bacterium | reverse complement strand
TGGGATTCCAAAGGGTATATCATACCCTTTGGCGAGGTTTGGAGCGGAGCTCCATGATAAATGCATCGCAGATACAACATTAAAATGCAGGGTTTACAATTCCGAAAAGACTGCGCCGATTTTTTCGTGCAGGACAATGTCCGCATTGGAATCGAACGGCGTTGCATCGCGGTTGATCAGAACGATCGTATCGCCGCGGAAAAAGCGGATCAGTCCTGCCGCAGGGTATACTGCCAGCGATGTGCCGCCGATGATCATGAGATCTGCTTCTGAAATATGTCGGATCGCCTGTCCCATTACCGTATCATCGAGTGCTTCTTCGTAGAGTACCACATCGGGCTTGATGATACCGCCGCATTTTGCGCAGCGCGGAACACCCTGACTGTCCGTGATCGCGTCCAGCCCGTAAAATTCGCGGCAGTCCATGCAATAATTCCGCAGAACACTTCCGTGCAGTTCCAGCACGTTTTTGCTGCCCGCTTTCTGATGAAGTCCGTCAATGTTCTGCGTAATGACCGCAGTCAGTTTGCCTGATTTTTCCCATTCTGCGAGCTTTTTATGCGCCGCATTTGGCTCGGCATCTGTGTAGAGCATCTTGTCGCGGTAGAAACGGTAGAATTCCTCTGTATGCCGTTTGAAATAGCTGTGGCTGAGAATTGTTTCGGGCGGAAAATCGTACTTTTGATGGTACAGACCGTCCACACTCCGAAAATCGGGGATGCCGCTTTCTGTCGAAACACCTGCACCGCCGAAAAATACCATTTTCTGTGCTTTTTCGATCGCTGCGCGTAATTTTTCCAGTTCTTCCATAAAGATTGCCCTCCATTCACTTGATTGGCTGCGGAGTACCGCACCTGCACATATTATAACACCGTTTTCTGAAACTGTCAATTTTGAGAATCTGGCAGTTTCCTCTTTACTTTTGACAAGTTCTGTGTTATAATGACAATATATATCCATTTTTGAGAATACAAACAGAATGGAGAGGGTTCCATATGAAAAACACAAAAGTACGAAATCTGACGCTGACTGTGCTGCTGCTGGCATCTGTCTGCCTGCTTGGCGGCTGCGGCGATAAGAAGAACAATCAGCCTGCCGAAACCACCACAGCCGTCACCACGACCGCTGAAACCACCGATACTGCAGACACTACCGCAGCAGACGGCGGCAGCAAGGTCAAGGATGAGGACGACGACGAAACACCGCTTATGTCCAACGACAAGAGCGGCGGTGACAGTACAGACAGCAAAAATGCCAACGCTTCCGGAACGACCGCGACAACAGCGAAGAATGGTTCCAAATCCGGAAACAAGGATGGACAGCAGGGCGGAATGATTCAGACGGAGGAAGGCGAAGTGATCCTGACGCTTGAACCGCCGAAGCAGACCGAACCTGCCACACTTCCGAATTCCGATGCGGGACAGAAAACAACCGTTTCCACTGCAAAATCGACCGAGAAACAGTCGGAAGCAGAACAGAAAACCACCTCATCCAAGGCACAGGAACAGGACGACGATTTTAAGCTTTCCACCAACGAGGACGGCGCGATCGTTCTGCCGTTTGTACCGTTTGAATAAGGAGAAGACATCATGAAACTGAAAGAAGGATTCCTGACACATAATTCGGGCGGCGAAACTGTTGTCGTAGACGCATTCAGCCGATTCCGCGGACTCGCAAAAGGCAACCAGACCGCTGGCTTCATTCTCCGCTGTCTGGAAAAAGAAACCACCGAAGAAGCAATCGTTGATGAAATGTGCAAGCGTTACGATGCACCGCGGGAACGTATCGCGGCAGACACTGCCAAGCTGATCGAACAGCTTCGGAGTATCGGAGCAATCGACGAATGAAACAGACTTTTGAACAGGAAATCGAAGAATCAGGCAAGCTGATCTACACCAATGTCGGGGACAGCATGATGCCGCTTTTGCGTCAGCACCGCGATTTGATGATCATTTCCAAAAAGCCTGAGGGCAGACTGAAACGCTACGATGTTCCGCTCTATAAGCGTGACAGCGGACAGTATGTTTTGCACCGCATTCTCCGTGTCCGCAAGGATGATTATGTGATCTGCGGCGACAATCGCTACGCACTCGAATACGGCATTACCGATCGCCATATCATCGGTGTGCTGACGGGAGTTGTCCGCGACGGAAAGGAAATCTCGGTCACAGACTGGAAATTCCGCCTGTATTCGCATATCTGGTGTGACTTTTTCCCGATTCGTGCCGTTCTTCTGCGGACGAAATGGAAACTCGCCGCACTCAAACGCAAACTGCGGAAAAAGTAAGCCGTTTCTGACATTTCTCTATCTCACAAAACGCAAGGGAGTTTATCCATGTATCAGCTGATCAAAAGCGAGGGTGCCGCACGCCGCGGAATGTTCCATACTGTACACGGCGATTTTCAGACACCCTGTTTTATGAATGTTGCAACCGCAGGTGCCATTAAGGGTGCGCTGTCTGCCTATGACCTGAAAGCCGTCAACTGTCAGGTCATGCTTTGCAATACCTACCATCTCCATGTCCGCCCCGGCGATCAAGTTGTCCGCACAATGGGCGGCTTGCATGGCTTTACAGGCTGGGACGGCCCGACACTTACCGACAGCGGCGGATTTCAGGTGTTTTCCCTCGCAAAACTGCGAAAAATCAAAGAAGAAGGCGTCACGTTCCGCTCCCATGTAGACGGTGCAAAGATTTTCATGGGACCTGAGGAAAGTATGCAGATCCAGTCGAATCTCGGTTCGACCATTGCGATGGCATTCGATGAATGTGTCGAGAACCCTGCAACATATCTCTATGCGGCACAAAGCTGTGCCAGAACAACACGCTGGCTGAAACGCTGCAAGGAGGAAATGGCACGTCTCAACAGCCTTCCCGATACGCTGAATCCCAATCAGCTTTTGTTCGGCATCAATCAGGGCTGTACGTTCCCTGACCTGCGTATCAAGCATATGAAAGAGATCGCAGAACTGGATCTGGACGGCTACGCGATCGGCGGTCTGGCTGTCGGAGAACCTGCACCTGTGATGTATGATATTATCGAACACGTAGAACCGTATATGCCGCAGGAGAAGATCCGCTACCTGATGGGTGTCGGTACACCGCAGAACATTGTGGAGGGTGTCGCACGCGGCATCGACCTGTTTGACTGCGTGATGCCGAGCCGTAATGCGCGTCATGCAACGGTGTTCACATGGGGCGGTATTATGCACCTGACCAACCGCAGTTTTGAAACGGATCCCCGTCCGATCGAGGAGGGATGCGGCTGTCCGACCTGTCAGCATTTTTCCCGTGCTTATATCCGGCATCTGTTCAAGTCGGGCGAACAGCTTGGCGGCAGACTTGCCGTTCAGCATAACCTCTGGTTTTATAACAACCTGATGTCGGAGATCCGAAAGGCACTGGACGAGGGCAGATTTGCGCAGTTCCGTGCGGAACATTCCGAACAGCTCGGAAAACTCAGACGCGAGTGAAAATCATTTCTCGCTGACATATGCTTATAATAAAAGTTTCGCGCAAGCCGTTTTAAGGGCTTGCGCGAAACTTTTTGTTTTCTATGCAAAAAAGTCTTATCGCTGATCGAGCGGTGTGTAGTCGCTCCATTCGCGCACTGCTTTGTATGCAGGACGAATGATCTTGTTGCCGCACATCAATTCCTCAATGCGGTGCGCCGACCAGCCTGCAATTCTTGCAATCGCAAAAATCGGTGTGAACAGTTCTTTCGGCAGTCCGAGCATTTCATAGACCAATCCCGAATAGAAATCGACATTCGCACAAACACCCTTGTAGATGCGGCGTTCTTCTGCGATGATCTGCGGTGCGAGCCGCTCGACCATTGCATACAGCGCGTATTCTTTCAGGCAGTTCTTTTCTGCGGCGAGCTTTTCGACAAATCCGCGCAGAATCGTTGCTCTCGGGTCACTCTGCGAATAGACCGCGTGTCCCATGCCGTAAATCAGACCTGCACGGTCAAAGGCTTCTTTGTGCAGAAGATTGCGGAGATATGTGCCGACTTCTTCTTCATCTGTCCAGTCCTTGACACGTTCTTTCATGTCCTCGAACATCTGGACGACCTTAATGTTTGCGCCGCCGTGTTTCGGACCTTTCAGCGAGCCGAGTGCCGCAGCGATCGCGGAGTAGGTGTCTGTCCCCGACGAGGAAACGACATGGACGGTGAAGCTGGAATTGTTTCCGCCGCCGTGTTCTGCGTGCAGCACCAGCGCGAGGTCGAGAATTTTCGCTTCCAGCTCGGTGTACTGTCTGTCGGGACGCAGCATACTGAGCAGATTTTCCGCAGGGGAAAGCGTGCAGTCAGGCTGGTGCAGGAACAAACTCTGGTCATTTTTATAGTAACGGAATGCCTGATAGCCGTAAACCGCGATCGACGGGAACTGTGCGATCAGCTGGATGCACTGGCGCAGGACGTTCGGGATGGAAGTATCGTTCGGGTTGGAATCGTAGGAGTAGAGTGTCAGGACGCTTCGTGCGAGGGTGTTCATCATATCCTCACTCGGCGATTTCATAATGACATCTCTTGTGAAGGAGGGCGGCAGGGTGCGGCAGCTTCTCAGCAGCGCACTGAATTCGTCCAGCTCCGATTTTGTCGGAAGAACACCAAACAGCAGCAGATACACCGTTTCTTCATATCCGAAGCGATTGTCCGCAATAAATCCGCCGACGAGATCTTCGATATGGTAGCCGCGGAACAAAAGCTGTCCGTCGCCGAGTTCTGTCTGACCGTTGACCTCTTTGCCGGGGATGATCTGGCTGATATTGGTCAAGCCTGCGACAACGCCTTTTCCGTTGATATCGCGCAGACCGCGCTTGACATCGTATTTTGCGTATAGTTCAGGGTCGATCTGATAATTCTCCTTACAGAGTTCTGATAGTTTTTCAACTTTTGTCTGCATTGCAAACTTATTGTATTCGCCCATTGTGCGACCTCCTTTTCTGTTAATTACATTGATTTATTTTGGTATGGAATGCGGCAGGTACGTGTTTCGCGCTGCCTGCCGCAATATTTCAATATCATAACGTCCCTTGTTAAGAACATTTTAAGTATACCATAAAATCAAACGGCTGTCAAGGGGCATTGCGTTTGATTTATCGCTGTGCGATCTCAAACTGCTTGCCGAGATTCTTGAGGATCTTTGCGACAAACTGATCGACTTCCTCGTCGGTGAACGCATGGTCATCGCCGCGGAAGAACAGGGAGAATGCAAGCGACTGTTTGCCTGCCGCGATCTGTTCGCCGCGATAGACGTCAAAGAGCTGTACGCGGTCGAGGGACTTGCAGGCAGATTTCATAACAGCTTCCAGTTCGCCGCAGGTGACATCCGTGTTGACCAGCAGGGCAATGTCGCGCTGGACCACAGGGAATTTCGGCAGAGCCGCAAACCGCAGTTCTTTCGTGAGATACGGGCGAAGTGCGGTCAGATCGAGTTCTGCGAGGAAAGCCGCGTGCTCAGGGATCAGGCTGTCGGTCAGGTCGTGTGCGAGCATACCGAGCCAGCCGATCTCTTTGCCGTCGAGCGAAACCACAGCACTCATGCCGGGGTGCAGGAACGGATATTTTGCCGCATCTTCCGGCTTTTTGTACGTGAATTCCAGACGGAACGCATCTGCGACCGCTTCGAGGACAGCCTTGCCGTCAAAGAAGCTCAGCTTGCTGTCGAACAGTCCGATGCAGAGCGATTCGCGTTCTTCGGGTTCTTTTGTGAGCGGCAGTTCTTCAGGCAGGAACAGCTTTGCAACTTCGAACAGTCTGCCTGCATCGTTGCCGCGGCGGACGTTGCGGATCATGGCATTGACCATCGACGGTGCGAGCATTGTGCGCATGATGGACAGATCTTCGGAGATCGGGTTGAGAATGCGGATGGCTTTGCGTTCTTTTGCATCCTCTGCGATGCGGAGCATATCGAGGTCTTTCGGCGAGAAGAACGAGTAGTGTACGGTTTCATAAAGTCCCTGTCCGCAGAGCGTGTTTTTCAGCTTCATCAGCGCGTTCTGCTGGGGATTTCTGCCGCCGCTTGTGACAGAAGCCTGTGCAAGGAATGTCGGCTGGATATGGTCATAGCCGTACATACGGATGAGTTCCTCTGCGATGTCGGGGGCATTTTCGATGTCCTCGCGGTAGGGCGGAATCTCAATGGACAGGCTGTCGCCGTCGATGACGGGGTTGAAATCGAGGTTCTGCATGATGCGGAGAACGTCTGCCTGCGGAATCTCGATGCCGAGCAAAGACATGACTTTTGCGATGGAAACCGTCAGCTTGCGGCGTTCGAGCGAGTTGCCTGTGGTGACTGCAAAAGCGGCGTCTGTGACAGTACCGCAGCCGAGTTCTTCGATGAGATGGAGCGCACGCTTCATGCCGAGTTCGGTCGCATATTCGTCCACACCCTTTTCAAAACGGGAGGAGCTGTCGGAATGCTGACCGAGTGCTCTTGCGGTGCGGCGGACATTGTCACGCGCAAACTTCGCAGCTTCGAACAAAACATCTGCGGTATCTTCTTTGATCTCCGAATTCAGACCGCCCATGATACCGGCGAGTGCAACAGGCTTTTTGCCGTCACAGATGACGAGGTTTGCGGGGTTCAGCTTGAATTCCTTTTCGTCGAGGGTGACGATCGGCTCGTCCTGTTTTGCGCGGCGGACAACGATCTGTTTGCCCTCCAGATCGCGCAGATCAAAGGCGTGCATCGGCTGACCGATCTCTTTCAGGACATAGTTGGTAATGTCCACAATGTTGGAGATGGAACGGATACCGACAAGAGCCAGACGGCGGCGCATCCATGCAGGTGCTTCACCGATCTTGATATTCTTGACATAGTGTGCCTGATAGCGCGGACAGAGATCCTGTGCCTCAACCGAAACGGTGAAGCCATCGAGCTTCGAGCCGTCTGTTTTGTAGTCGGTTGCAGGCATTTTCAGCGGCTGACCAAGGGTTGCCGCGACTTCACGCGCAATACCGAGCATCGACTGGCAGTCGGGGCGGTTTGCGGTGATCGAAATATCGTACATCCAGTCATCCAGACCGGTGATCGGCTTGATGTCTGCGCCGAGGGGCGTGTCCGCAGGGAGTTCGAGCAGACCGTTATAGCCTGCACCCGGGAACAGATCTTCATTCAGACCGATCTCCGTACCCGAACAGAGCATACCATGGGACTCAAAGCCTTTCAGCTTGCCCTTTTTGATTTTCATTGTCCCCTCGATGGTGACATGGTCTTTTGCAGTGGCGTATACGGTCGCATTGACGAGTGCCACGGGGTATCTTCCGCCTGTACGGACATTATCCGCGCCGCAGCAGATCTGGAACTCGCCCTTGTCGCCGCAGTTGACCTGACAGACATGGAGGTGTGTTTCGGGGATGGGTTCACATTTGGTGACTTCACCGACGACCACGCCGTCGATCTCGCCGCCAAGCTGTGTGAGGGTTTCTACCTCAAAGCCGCAGTCGAACAGTTTTGTCTGCAATTCCTGCGGTGTGACGTTAATATCAACATATTCTTTCAGCCAGCTAAGTGGTACCAGCATAATGAATGATTCCTTTCTGTGTATTTCAAAGAGAGTTTCGCGCTTCGCGTGTGTACCCACTATCAAAATGGGATTCCAAAGGGACAATGTCCCTTTGGCGAGGTTTGGAGCGGAGCTCCATTCTCAATGCGCCGCAGGCACCATTATCCTCTGAACTGTTCCAGCACGCGGACATCGGATTCAAACAGCATCTTGATGTTCGGGATGCCGTATTTCAGCATAGCGATACGCTCAATGCCCATGCCGAATGCAAAGCCTGTGTAAACATCGGGATCCAGTCCGCAGTTTTCGAGTACATGGCGGTTGACCATGCCTGCGCCGAGCACCTCGATCCAGCCTGTGTCCTTGCACAGACGGCAGCCCTTGCCGCCGCACGCAAAGCAGCTGACATCGACTTCGACAGACGGCTCTGTGAACGGGAAATAGGACGGACGCAGACGGGTTTTGACATTCTCGCCGAAAATATTCTGTGCAAAAACGTCGAGCATACCCTGCAAGTCGCAGAGGGTAATGCCCTTATCTACGACCAAGCCCTCCATCTGGGAGAACATCGGGGAGTGGGTCGCGTCATCGTCTGAACGGAACACCTTGCCGGGCGACAGAATTTTGATCGGCGGCTGGGCATTCTCCATGACACGGATCTGACCTGCGGAGGTCTGGGTACGGAGCAGGAATTCCTCCGACACATAGAACGTATCCTGCATATCGCGTGCAGGGTGGTCTTTCGGGGTGTTGAGGGCGGTGAAGTTGTAGTAGTCGTTTTCGATTTCCGGTCCCTCAAAAATGGTAAAGCCCATACCTGCGAAAATATCGATCAGTTCATTTGCGATCAGCGTCTGCGGATGCAGCGCACCGCAGAAATGCTTGCTCGCAGGCATCGTGACGTCGATCTGTTCAGCGGCATTTTTCTGTGCAAGTTCAGCAGCTTTGAGGCGTGCGTCCTGTTCGGTGAAGAAATTCAGCGCCCAGTCTTTCAGCACGTTGACCACCTTGCCGAATGCAGGGCGTTCTTCGGGCGGCAGGTCACGCATATTCTTCATCAGCGCAGAGATCTTGCCTGTTTTGTTATCGAGATACTGCTTTCTCAGCAGATACATCTCTTTCGAATCGGTAATGGATGCGGCAGCGGCTTCGATTTCCGCCTGCATCGCTTTGATTTGCTCGTCCATTGTATACCTTCCTCTCCACGTTAGCTTTCGGAGCAAAAAACACTCTTTCTAGTATACCGCAAAATTGTTTTCTTGTCAAGCGTTTTGACGATGTAAATGGTTCTTTCCCATCCCTTGACGGCTGACGGGGGATTGTCCGAAAACAAAAAGGCGAAGCATGGCAGCTCCGCCTTTTTAGTCGATTATTCAAATGTCGAGATCAGCTGTGCGATAAACTGCAATACCAAAGACGCATCGGAACCATTGAGCTTTCCGTCGCGGTTGCAGTCGCCGTTTCTCTTGCCCTGAAGCGTAATTTCTGCGGTGCTGTCCTCCGCACCGACACGGCAGATCAGGATCACGTCCGAAATGTCGATCACTTCATCGCAAGTCGCATCGCCAAGGTATATGTTTGTCTGCGGTTCGGATTCCGTGGCCGTTGTGGTAGTCATTGTGGTGGTAGTGGTAGTCGTTGTATTAGTGGTCGTAGTTGTTGTGGTAGTAGTCACATCCGCTTTCAATGTACCCGACACAGCGGAGTCGTCAAGCGTTCCGCCCATTGCGGCAAAATCGCTCAGCAGCTTGGAGGTGTCGGTTTGCAGTAGATACTTGCCCGACGGAATATAGGAAAGTGAAGCATTTGTGTCGAAATCACCGTATTTGTTCGCGCTGGACACAAGCTGTGTTTTGCTTGACACCACCGTTGCCTGCATATCGCCGCGGCAGTTGTTGAGAACATCGTGGAAACTCTTGATCGCGCCCTGTTTGATCTGCTGTGGATTCTTGCAGTTGTTGAACACGTTATATTCTGAGAAAATATACGCATCTGCGCGCGGATTCTGGCAGTAGCTTGTCTGCCCCTCGAATACGTTGTTGTACATATGGATATTTGCCTGCCGTGCGAGCGGTCCGCGGGATTCGCAGTCTTTCCAGTAGTTGTGGTGGAAAGTGATGTGGTACTGCATATTGCTGTCGGAAGCGCCGACGAGGTTGGTCTTGTGGTAGCCCTCGTAGTAGTTGTAGCTGTTGGTGAAGTACATACCGCGCTTGAAATCGCACGCGCCGTCGCCGCCGTCCTTGTCCGATTCCGCAGGATTTGCGATGGTCGGCTTGTAGAATTCGTTGTTGTGGACCCAGCAGCGTTCGACGGGGGCAGTCAGTTCGGTGCCGCTCTGTACACCTTCCATGCCGATGCAGTCCTCAGGAACATTGCGGAATTTCAGGTTGCGGACCTCAAAGCTTTTGCCGAAATCCTTGCCGGAGGATTCCGCGATGAAATGGATACCCCAGCCGTTCATGACCGCATCCGAACCGATGCCCTCAATGGTGATGTCCTTGCCCGATCTGATGCGTGCCATAAAGCCGTTATCGCCGACCGAACCGCCGTAATCGACAGAATCGTAGGCAGTCAGACCGTTTGGCGCGGTGACATTGCCGAGAATACGGATGACGAGCGGTGTGCCGTCCTGCGCGATTTTCTTGATGATGCCTGCGTTGGAGTTGGCGGTGCCGCCGCCTGATGTTTTACCGCCGCCTGCATCCTGTCCGACCGAGTTTAAGATATTGCCGATGCCCGTGACAGTCGTGCCGTCTTTGGATTTCAGCGTAACGGTGTTTTTATTGTCGTTTGTGACATAAAGGATGACTGCATCGGTTTTCAGCGTACCGTTGTCATTGTATGCGCCGACACCTGCGGTATAGTTGAAATGGGCATAGCCTGAGCGGTCCTGTGCGCCGACAGAAATGCCGTCTACGGACACATTGCCTTTTGCGGTTGCGACCGAGAGCGTGTATGTTCCTGACGGCAGACCGGGAATGTCGATTCTTGCACCCTTGTCGGTATCGCGGACAAGGTACTGCAAATCTTCACCTGTGAGTGTGCCGTTTGCCGCGCCGCTGTACGACACGCCTGTGATCTGTGAATCGCTGACACCCGACAGTACGGCAAACAGCATTTCGTTCCAGCCGCCTGCGGTTACCAGTTTAATGTCGCCCACAGATGCGGAATCACCGCCGTTCCATGTGTTCATTGTTGTCGCGGAGGTCTGTGTCGTGGTGCTTGTGGTAGTTGTGCCGACCGAGCCGCCTGTTGTCTGTATGTCGATGTAGAAAAGGTTTGAGGTGCCGCTGCCTTTGCGGATGCTGTGAGCACCTGCACCGAGCGAAACGGTTGTGATACCGCTGGTACTGATTGCAGTTTTCACCTCATCGATATAGACCGTGTCGCCGTCCTTGATGGCGAGTGAAAGTGTGCCGCCGACAGTTGTTTCAAAGCGGATGGACGTTTCGGTTTCCATTTTCAGGCATTGTGTCAGAGTCTGACCGTTGTAGGTCATGGTGCCTTTTGCCGTAGAGAGATTGCCTGAAATGTCAAAATTGCTGTCGTTTAATCCCTGTGTTGTGAAATTGTGGCTGACCGGGCTTCCGATGGCATTGTATGCGGAAACGGATGCGAGGGACAGCCATGCGTGCGGTGACTGCGGTGCTGTGACTGTCAGCGCAGACAATGCCATAACTGCTGCGGTACAGATACAGAGCCGCTTTGCAAAGCGTGGATTCTTCATAACTCAAATTCCTCCTAAAAACATACGGTGGGGTACTGTTCTATTTCTCCATATGGGCGATTGCCCTTTCTTAATAATATACACGTTTTTTCCGAGAAATTCAATGATGAAAGATACTTCTGAACTGTCTTTTTATCTTCCAAATCACATGATTTAAGTGAATGGATTTGTGTTTGTGGAGATTGACAAGACAGAAAAAGGGAATCCTGTCTGCGGATTCCCTTTTTCGATTATTCGGTTGTGATGCCTAAAACAGGGATCGCCTTTTGCAATGCAAACGAGTAGAGCCAGCATTCTTTCGGGGCATGACCGTCCAGCAGCCGCAGCGCACGCGCATACAGCCGTATCTGTTCGGTATATCGTTCCAGCAGTTCTTCGCCTGTATGTACCTGGTCGGTTTTGTAATCGACAAGGATCGTGCTGCCGTTTTCTTCGATGACCAGATCCATGATGCCGATGAGCATTCCCTCGGTATCCTGATACTGTGCCTGTAAATCGGAGAGGTCGCCGTCCAGTTCCAGATCTGACAGCCGTACCGTGAATTTTTCCTCGCGCCGCAGTGTGTCCGCCCGACAGATCCGTGCGTACAGGTCGGATTCAAAAAATGCGGAGATGGTGGAAGTTCGGACTGCCTTTGCCTGCTTTGCAGAAAGGCGTCCCTCGGTTTCCAGACGGGCAACTTCCTGTTCCAAGTTTTCGCTTGCCGCGGCGAAATCCGCATACTGCATAAATGTGTGGAGGGCGGTGCCGCGCTCTGCACCTGACAACCCTCTGCGTTCGCGGACAAACAGCGGACGCCGCAGCGGTGCGGAAAATTCCTCGCCGTGTGCGATCTCCGAAACACCGTATTTTGCAGGCAGATCAGCTTGCGGACTGTCGTAGTGCCAGCTGCATTGTGTCGTTATCGCTTGCAAAAGTGCTTCGTCTATATTCGGAACATCCGTGTCTGCCGCGTTTTCTGCGGATGCAGGTGCATCTTCCGCTTCCACTGTTTCCGTCACTACTGAAAGCGGCGGCTGTGCATCATCCGCATCGAAGTCACCAAGTCCTAGTGCTGTGCGGAGCTGATAACAGGACGGATTCCGCAGCAAAGCCATCATCAGCCAGTCGCGCATAGAACCTGCGGAGGCAGTCAGCAGATCGGTCTGTCCGCCAAACGCATACTGTTCGCAGATAAACGGTTTTGCTTTCTTTGTGACGTAGTTATTGCTGTATGTCAGCGGCAGGATCAGATATTCTCTTGCGCGTGTCAGCGCGACATACAAGAGGCGGAGTTCTTCGCTGACGGCTTCCCTGCGGTTTTGCAGGGCGATCATATGATAGGGGAGCGTTTTGCCGCAGGTCAGTTCCTCGGCGTCATGAAGCTGAAAACCGAATCCCCAGTCGCTGTGGAACTGGAATGTTTTCTTATCATCCTCTTTGGAAAATGCCGTGTCGCTGTGCGCGAGAATTACGAACGGGGCTTCCAGACCTTTGGATTTATGGATGGTTTTGAGCGTGACAACATCTTCGGAAACGGCAGGTGCGCTCGATGCGGAAAGGTCGCTCTTTCGTGCAAGGATCGCATCGAGATAGCGCAGGAATGCGGAGAGTCCGCCGCCGCGGTTCTCCTCGAACTGTCTGGCATAGACGGTCAGGGTGCGGAGGTTCGCCTTTTTCTGTTCGCCGTTTGCCGACATCTGCATCAGGCCGAGAAAATCCGTCTGCTGATAGATGCGGCGGATGAGCTGTTCGGGTGTTTCCATTGCCGAGAACAGCCGCATGGATTCCAGAAAATCCAGAAATTCCTGACATTTTGTGCGGAGTGCGTCGGGAGTGCTTTCGTCCTCTGCGAGCATCCTGACACCGTGAAACAGGGGCTTTTTTTTGCCTGTCAGCCGCACGGCGATCATATCGTCCACGGTAAAACCGAACATCGGGGAAAGCATGGATGCCGCCGCAGGAATGTCCAGCAGGGGATTGTCCACGGTGCGGAGCATATCCAGCAGAAGGCGGATCTCCTGTGAATCGAGGTAGCCCGACTGTTCGGTCGGACAGACAGGAACACCTGCATCGGCGAGTGCCTGTGCGTAACGCGGCATTCTCGTTGCGGTGCGAAGCAGGATCAGAAAGTCTTTCGGGCGGCAGGGACGCTTTGTTCCGTCACGGTCTGTGACTTCTGTGCCCTCCGCGAGATGCCTTGCGATCTGTGCGGCAACGGCACGCGGTTCGTCAGTATCTTCCTCTTTGGATGTGTGCAGCAGCAACAGGGAGAGCGGACGGTTTCCGTCGGGATAGACCGCGCCCTGAACAAGCTTCTGTGTGTCATCATACCGGATTTCGCCGACCTGTTCGGTCATCAGCGGCGTAAAAATGCCGTTGACCGTTTCGACGACTTCTTTTGCACTTCGGAAATTGCGGTTGAGGTGAATGCAGGTATTCTGTTCGAGCTTCGGGGACACATACGGTGCGCCCTCACGCATCGCGCGGTAAAAATTATTGGGGTTCGCGTTGCGGAAGCGGTAAATGCACTGTTTGCTGTCACCAACTACAAAAAGATTGTCACCGTAGTGGTTCGCATCGCCGCCGTGGGAGAGCATTCGGAAGATCAGGTCCTGCTGGTTGTCCGCATCCTGAAATTCGTCGATCATGATACAGGCATACTGCTCGGAAAGCTGCTCCGCGAGCGGTGTTTTGACGATTTCGCCGTTTTCTTTGCGTTCTGCGAGCAGTCTGAGTGCCAGCCGCATGGCATCGCCGAACCCGATGACACCGCGCTCCTGCTTGATGGCAAACAGCGTATCGTCGAATTCTTTTACCAGTCGGTATAGCGCACGCAGGATCTCTGCATGGCGCGGCAGGTCTTTGTCCGCATAGGACAGCGGAACGGCAAGTTCCTGCAAGCTGAGCAGGAGCTCTTTTGCGTGGTCGCGGAGGGCTTTGATGTACGCTGACTCCTGTTTGCGCGGCAGCGTCAGCTTATCGAACGACATTCCTTTGAGCAGTGCGCCGAGCTGTGCGGTATCCTTTGCCTCTGCCGCAGAGCGGAGCTTGTCCGCCATGACGATCACATCGACCAGCACGGCAGTCTGCTTCTCCGTACAGATCGGCAGCATCAGTTCTTTCGCGCGATCCTGCAAGGTTTTTACTGCATCAAGCTGTGTAAGGATATAGTTGATCGCGGCATCGCGCATCTTTTCTCCCTGACAGGCATCTGCGGCATCCAACAGAAGATTTTCGCCGAACGGTGCGGCTTCGACACAGCGGAAAATATCCAGTATCAGCGTTTCCAGCGGAAGATCGTCTTTGGGACAGAATGCCGACAGGAGCAGCTTTTGCTGTGCCGCAGTATCCTTGTCCTCCTCTGCCGCCTTGCTGAACGCTTCCATAACCGCAGAGAGTGCTTCGCCGCGCAGTACCTTTTCTTCGTTTTCGTCAATAATGCGGAAGCCTGCGGAAAGTCCTGCGGCAGCGAACTGTTCGCGGAGCAGGTCAAAGCAAAAACTGTGGATCGTGGAGATATGTGCGCTCTGGAGCATCGTCTGCTGACGGCGGAGCCAGTCGTTTTCGGGTTCCTGTGTCATTTTCTGCGTCAGCGCAAGGTTCAGACGGCTGCGGACTTCTGCGGCGGCATCGTTGGTGAATGTTACAACGACCAACGCCTCAGCAGGCGTACGCGCCTCGGTATCGGACAGCAGACGGATCAGGCGTTCGACAAGGACAGAGGTTTTTCCGCTGCCTGCCGCCGCGCTGACGACCAGCGATGCGCCGCGTGCGGTAATTGCGGCTTCCTGTTCGGGTGTCCAGCGGCTCATTGTGCATCCGCCTCCTCTCCGTTCATGATTGCCTGCATAGCGGCAAGGGATTCTTTTTCGGTCATGGGAATGCGGCAAAGTTCCTTGTTTTCCGTGTCGATGCCGCAGATGCTCTTGTAGTCACAGTAATCACACGCATTTACGTAGAATTTATCATCACCACTCCGCTTTTTCATCGGGTACGGTGCAATTTCGCCCTCTGCGTACTGCTGAATGCATTCTGCAACGGTCTGTTCGACATGGCGGCGCAGACGGGCAAGCTGTTCCTTGTCAAATACCTGTGATTCTTTCGTCAGGACGGGCGTGCCTTCGCCTGTGTCCTCGGCGGCAAGCTGTACAGGAATATACACACCTGCGATGTTTTCTTCCATTGCGGAGAGAATGCCTCTGTCGCAGAGAACTGTACCGCTCATGCGGAAATATTGGTTGACATACTCCGCGACTGACTGGGCATCGTCGCGCGAGCGGTTGCCTTTCGGTGCATCCGATGGCATATACAAAACACCTGCGGGCTGCATTTCCGCGTACTGCTCCGCACCGTCCAGAATGGCAAATAAATACAGCAGCATCTGCAAATTCAAGCCGTAGTAGATGTCAGCAAGGTGGAATTGTTTGCTGCCTGTTTTGTAGTCCACGATGCGGAGGTACTGCTGTCCGTCCTGCTCACAGAGGTCTACGCGGTCGATTTTTCCGTTCATGGTCAGTTCCATGCCGTTGGGGAGCGTCAGGCGGTAGGGAGCGGTACCAACGGTATCCCCCAGTCTGCCGATGACCAGTTCACAGGCATCGGGCGAGAATTTTGACTGTGCCATCTCCGCTTGTGTGTGGATGAGCAGTCCGATCATGCGGTTGGTCAGGCGGCGGTAGCTCTGGAGAAAACGCAGCGGTCTGCCCTGTGCGCCGCCCAGTTCGTTTTTGAGGAAATTCGCAGCGCATTGTTCCGCGTGGGCACGGAGTTCTGCGTGGGAGAGCGCAAGAAACGCCTCTCTGGTCGGGTACTGTATAAACAACTGCTCCATGCAGTAGTGGACAAGATTGCCTGCCGAAAGCGGATTGATATTATTTTTTCGCCGCAGATAGAGCCGCAGACCGTTCTCACAAAATCCCTTGAACGGGCATTGCATCGTGTTTTCGATTTGCGTGGAGGATACAAGGAGATTTTCTCCCAGCAGTTTTTTCAGCTGTGCCTTGTCAGATACACGCAGACGGCTTGGCTCTGCGGTGCGGCGCAGACGTTCGAGCCGTGCGGCATCCTCAGGGGACTCTGCCAGCATGGCACGGACGGTTTCGCGGTCACGTTTGGAAATCGCGTAATCCTGTACAAAACTGTAATACGCCGCTGCTTTTGTTGTTACATAGAATGCCGTTCCCATGCGGTCAGCGAAATCGGTGTGTGTGGTCGGGAGTAATTGATAAATTTGCTGCAAAACCGATGACGGCTGTAAGTGTTTTCCGCCCTCATCGGTCAGCGGATAGCAGAGAAACAGCCGTTCAGACGGTGCAGAAAGCGTTTTGCAGACGATCAGCCGTTCGTCCGCGCAGAGGTCGCGCACCGAACGGGAAAGTTCGATTCCCTCAGCCGACAAAAGCGTGCGCTCCTGTTCGGAGAAGAATCCGCCGCCTGCAATGTCGGCAGGGAATGCCCCCTCATTGACACCCAGCACAAACACGACTTTCGGTGCATCAAAACGGGCAGCCGCGGCACTTTGTATGGTCACGGCATCGAGCGTCTGCGGCGGCAGGGCAATCTGGTTTTGCCGCAGTACGGTTGTCAGCAGGGAAGCCAGCTGTAAGGGCGTGACTTCTGTGTCGGCGAGCGCATCATGGAGCGCATCGAGAATTTCCGTGAAGCGGTTCCAGAGCTTGCGCATGGCTCTGCCGCCTGCGACATCGCCGCCGTCCTTCATGCGCGATGCCAGACCGCCGACACGCAGAGGGATTCCCAGCGCGTCGATGCAGTTATAGAGTGCCATGCAGAGCTTTGCGCCCGAAACGGCATTCTTTCCGCCGCCGCAGCGTTTCCGCAGTTCGAGGATCGGTTCCATGACCTGCTGACGGAGGGCTTCCGCTTCGCCGTCGGGATCGGTCTCAGCGGCAAAGGGGCGTTCCCATTGTTCGTTTTCAATATCCCATATAAATGCGTAGTTTTCGAGCCTTGCCGCGTTCTCGGGGGAGAGCGGCGAAAGCTGTGTTTTCAAAAAGAGCAGAAGCTGTTCTGTGGTGGTGCGGCAGCAAAGTGTCAGCAGAGAAAGCGGCAGTTTCATCACAGCCGTATGCAAAACACTTCGGTGCAGGTCCATGAAAAACGGGATCTCATAGCGTCCGAACGCCGCTTCGAGCTGTGCGCCGTAGGCAGAGAGGTCGTGTGTGACTACAAGAATATCGCGGCAGGACACTTTGCCGCGCATCAGCAGTCTGCGAATCATCGCGGCGGTGTACTCGACTTCCAGCGTCATGTCCCGTGCCTCGCAGACCGTCACGGCAGATTCCCCTTCGTAGGGCGGAAGCTGCGGCGTGAGGATGTATGTTCCGAGGTGTGCAAGAGATGCGTCATGAAAGCGCGGAAGTGTATCGAGAATCTGCACCGCACAGGGGACATTCAGCTCCTGTGCCAGCCTGCGGAATCGGCGGCAGGTCTGGTTGACCGCGTCGAAACGGGAATAATCGGGGGCATCGGGGTCGTCAGTGCGCAGGGCGATCCACACATCGTCACAGTCGCGGAGCAGCACTTCCAGCAGGATATACTGGTCGCCCGTAAACGATTCGAATTCATCGAGGTAGGCGGTGCTGCCGCAGAACATTTTCGAACCGTCCGCTGCGGCTGCCGCGGTGACGGTGTCGCAGAGCGCGTCACGCAGTCCGAGCCGTTCCAATTCGTCAAGATAATCTGCGTAGATACGTGCGATGTCCAGAATTTTTTCGGGGAGCGCACCCTGCATACGGCTTGCGGCATCTGCGAGCAGTTCGGGGGTACTGCCCGACTGCATCAGTTCCGCAAGCTGCTTTTGCAGTTCCGCAAAAAACGCAGGCTGATCTGCCTGTCCGCCGTAGTAACGGAGGGCATGACTGTCTGTGAGCGACTGCAAAACACGGTGCAGGACAACTGTTTTTACGACATCGTCTGCGGCGTCACGCGGCGCACAGGCGATGTCCGAGAGAATTTCTGCGGTCAGACTGCGGAAGCTTCCCGTTTTCACGCGGTTGAATGCTGTCACACCCAGCAGACCGTACAGATTTTTGTCGTAGGTAAATGCAAACTGTTCAGGAACCAGCGTGCGGACGGTTTTGCCGCATTCCAGATCGGCGGAGAGCTTCTGCATCAGCAGCGTGGATTTTCCTGCGCCCACGCCGCCGCATACGATATGCAGCATGGTATTGCACCTCGTTTCTAGTCAGGGTTCAGTCAGATGTTTCCAAAGGCTGAAAGGCGATTTCGTGTGTGTTTGCGTATTCTTCTGCGGTACTGCCGCTCGGCGCGTAAATCGTGAGATTCAGACAGCCGAGAAACGCATCGGTGCCGATTTCCGTATCGGGGTTTGTAATGCGGACGGTTTCCAGCGAGAAGCAACTTAAAAATGCTTCGTCCCCGATGGTCGTGACCCCCGATGGGATGTCCGCTTCCTTCAATGCGGTACAGCAGGCAAAAGCCGCGTTGTCGATCAAAAAGAGCGCATCGGGGAGAACGACACCCGTAACGCCGCCGCAGCCCGATACCGCGCCGCAGTCGATCATCGTGACTGTGTCAGGCAGTTCCAGAACGCCCTTGAATGCACCGTAGCAGGCGATCAGAACGGTCTGTTCTTTGTCGTAGAGAATGCCGTCCACATCGCAGAATGCAGGGTTATACTCGCTGACCTCGAAGCGCGGCAGCGAACAGCAGTCGATCCATGCGAAATCTACCACATCATCCTTGACCTGCATGACGGGAACAAAACTCTGGTCGAGCGCACGCTCCGCGATATCCGTCACATTTTCCTCGATATGGAGCGGCTGTTTTCTGCCCTGCGGTACCAGCATGAGCTGTGTGCCGTCTTTGCTGTACAGCACTCCGTCATCCAGCGTGCTGTACATCGGGTGGTCATCGTCCGCGATCACCGCAGGCAGCCACATACAGCGGTCAAAGGCATCGGGCTGAAAGTCCATATCTTCGCGCAGACGGACAGGGGTATTTCTCGTTTCGGGACACCGCAGCAGTATGGTCATATCCTTGTTGTAGAGAATGCCGTCGTCGGAGGTGAAGTATTCGTTGTCATCGGTCACAAAGAACCGTTCCAGACTCGGACATTCCTGAAAAGCGGTCGGAGAAACCTCACGGCAGTTTTTTCGAAGTGTGACAGAGCGCAGGGAAATGCAGTCCTTGAATGCAAAGTCTGCGATCGTTTCCAGACTGTCGGGGAGACTGATATCTCTGAGCTGGAAGCACTGCGCAAAACAGGAATCCTCCAGCGTTTTCAGTCCCGTCGGAAAGGTCAGTTCGCGGAGTTTTTCACAGCCGCGAAATGCTTCTTTTCCGATGCGTTCAAGCGTGTCGGGAAAGCGGACTTCGGTCAGGAAGAAATTTCCCGAAAATGCTTCATCGGCAATGGCGGTGACAGGGACATTTTCCACCGCCGCAAGCAGATCAAGCTGATTGACACACGGGATGCAGCCGACGGCTTCGGCATGACCGTCTGCAAATATCTGATACCAAACCACTCCGATGAGAATTGTCTTTTCTTGCTCCATGGGATGACCTTTCTTTCTCAGAATCTTTTAGGGGATCGCAAAAATGACGCGCATATCCGATGGCAGATAGCGGTTGATCGCATCATCAAACTGCGGCAGCACGACCTCGCGGCGATTGCCGAATGCACCGCAGCCGAATGCGCCGAGAACCAGCACTTCGGGTTTGAGATCTGCGGCGGCGGCAATGATCTTTGCCGTGCGGCGCTGCATTGCATCGGTGATCTTCTGTTCGGCAACAAGCGGCTTTGCGAGGGTACGGTTGACGGCTGCGACAGTCAGAAAGCTGCATATCTGCGGTGCTTCCAGCAGTTTTCCCTTGGCGTTTCGAAAAACGGGCACGTCAGGGGAATAGAGCATTTTGTCGCTGTAAAGCGGTGTCGGATGCAGGCGGTGATAGGTATAGTATTCTTTGTGCGGTGCGATCGCGTGGTAGAGAAGCGATGCGCGGCAAAGGGATTCCTCCTGCGCATTTCCGCCGAGGATATAGCCGCCGCCTGCGACATTGGCGTTGGCAAAATTCAGCGCAAGGATCTCGCCCTGTACGCCATCCGCCCGTAATTGCAGGATGCAGGAGATCGTGTCAAGCGGTTCGATGTGTTCTGTGTGGCGGTACTGTTCTGTACGCGGCTGATGCGCCTGCGGCAGTTCGATATCCAGCAGTTTTGTACGTTCAGCGAGGGCTTTGCCGTCCGCAGGGAGCAGGACTTTTGTCCGATTGGTGAGGTAGTAACAGCCGGCTTTTGCGATCGTGCGGTTTTCTGCGGCAATGCGCAGATTGAGCGGCATGGGCATTGGCATACGCTTTCCGTCCTTTCCGTAAAAATGGTTTCTTTTTATTATAGCATATTTGAGAGAAAAAAGCAATGCCTCGGTGATAGCAAACAGAAAGGGCGGAGAACGCAATCTCCGCCCTCAGTCTATCGAAAAAGTATGGGGGAACCCCTTGATAGGGTTCCCCCATACCCCCTCCTGATCTTTTGGTAGGAGAAAGGGATTCCGCTGACTGCGGTCAGCGGCGAGGGGCGCCGCCCCCTCGACCCCTGCGATTTTTTGAAAAAAATCGAGTAAAACTTTCGTTGCGCTTCGCGTGTCCACACGAAAAAAGGGCGGAGAACCGAATCTCCGCCCTTATCATGCTAACATTCGTGCTAAAATGGGATTCCAAAGGGACAATGTCCCTTTGGCAGGGGTTTGGGGACAGCGTCCCCAATATCAATTCATCGGAGATACAGCTTAATAGTTCTCCGCACGCAGTTTGAAATATGCCTGCGGATGCGCACAGACAGGGCATACGGACGGCGCGTTCTTGCCGACAACAATATGTCCGCAGTTGCTGCATTCCCAGATCATGTCGCCGTCACGCGAGAACACTAGTCCGCCCTCGACATTTGCGAGCAGCTTGCGGTAGCGTTCCTCGTGTGTTTTTTCGATGTTGCCGACCAGTTCGAACAGTGCTGCGATACGAGTAAAACCCTCCTCGCGTGCTGTTGCGGCGAATTCCTTATACATATCTGTCCACTCAAAGTTCTCGCCGTCTGCCGCAGCATTCAGGTTTGCGATGGTGTCAGGCACTTCGCCGCCGTGCAATTCCTTGAACCAGATTTTTGCGTGTTCTTTTTCGTTGTTTGCAGTTTCTTCGAAGATCTCTGCAATCTGGACATAGCCCTCTTTGCGGGCTTTCGATGCAAAATAAGTGTACTTGTTTCTTGCCTGCGATTCGCCTGCGAAAGCCGCCTGCAGATTCGCTTCGGTTTTAGAGCCTTTCAGTTCCATATTATATGATACCTCCATGATGTAATTTCATGAATCCGTGCGGATCCATGTTTGATGGGAGCATTGACATCCCACCTTCAAATTATACCATTCGCGGCGGATTTGTCAAGCGGATTTTTGTGAATATTTAGAGAAATGTGGAGGAAACGAAAAAAACGCTTGACAAAGCCGCCGAAAATGCATAAAATAATAGGCAGAGACCTGTTCTGCATGGAAATCCGATCAGAGAGGCTGGTGTCATCGGCTGAAAGCACCGCCGCGGAGAGTAGCAGATTCAGCAACACTCGCCTGTATGTTTCTCGTACAGGGCTTCTGCCGTGCGGCAGAGCACCGAAAATGCCCCATATGAAAGAGAACAGTATCCCGTCAAACGGACGCTGTTAATTCGGGTGGCACCGCGGGTTGTTCTTCAAAAAACGCTCGTCCCGAAGCTGTTCGCTGTATTGCAGCGGACTGCTTTGGGGCGTTTTTCTTTTTCCGTTTCCATTTTATCCCATTTTTTTACAGGAGGTAACATCTATGTATCGTTCCGTAATGTGCAATGATCTGCGCGTTGAGAACATCGGACAGACCGTTTCCCTCGCCGGCTGGGTTGATACCATCCGCGACCACGGCGGCGTCATTTTCCTCGATCTGCGCGACGAAACAGGCATCACACAGGTCGTCTTTCAGGACGGTTCGCTGGTAGACGGCATCGGCAGAGAAACCGTTATCACCGTCACAGGCGAAGTCGTCAAGCGTGACGAGGAGACCGTCAACACCAAGCTCGCAACCGGTCTGATCGAAGTCCATGTCACCGAAATGCAGGTGCTGGGCGCGTGCAAGTCCATGCTTCCGTTCATTCCTGCGGATTCCATGGAAACCCGTGAGGAAGTTCGCTTGAAGTACCGTTATCTCGACCTGCGCAACCCGTGGGTACACGAGAACATCATTCTGCGTTCCAAGGTCATCGCGCATCTCCGCAGAAAGATGGAGGATCTCGGATTCCTCGATATTCAGACACCGATCCTGACCGCATCTTCCCCTGAGGGTGCGCGTGACTTCCTCGTTCCGAGCCGCAAGCACAAGGGCAAGTTCTACGCTCTGCCGCAGGCTCCGCAGCAGTTCAAGCAGCTTTTGATGGTATCGGGCTTCAACAAGTACTATCAGGTCGCTCCCTGCTTCCGCGATGAGGATGCAAGACAGGACCGTTCCCCCGGAGAATTCTATCAGCTCGACTTTGAAATGGCATTTGCAACACAGGACGAGGTTCTGGCTGTCTGCGAACAGGTCATTTCCGATACCTTCAAGACCTTTGCACCTGACAAGAAGATCTCCGATGCACCGTTTGAGCGCATTACCTACCGTGATGCAATGCTCAAATACGGTTCCGATAAGCCTGACCTCCGCAACCCGCTGGAGATCATCGACCTGACCGATTTCTTTGCAAATGTCGAATTCAAGGCATTCAAGGGACGTCCTGTCCGCGGTATCGTGGCTGACTGTTCTGCATGCTCGAAGAAATTCTTCGAGAACTCGCTGAAATTCGCAACCTCTATCGGCATGAAGGGCTTGGGCTATCTGACTGCCGCAGGCGATATTTTCAAGGGCCCGATCGACAAATTCCTCTCCGATGAACAGCGTGCAGAGATTCGTCAGATCACAGGCATCAAAGAGGGCGAAACTGTATTCTTCATCTCCGATGCACCGCGCACGGTCGATATCTATGCAGGTCAGATCCGCACATGGCTGGGCGAAACGCTCGAACTCATCGAAAAGGATGCGTTCCGTTTCTGCTTTGTTGTTGATTTCCCGATGTACGAGATCAACGAAGAATCGCACAAACTCGACTTTACCCACAACCCGTTCTCTATGCCGCAGGGCGGTCTGGACGCGCTGAACAATCAGGATCCGCTGGAAATTCTCGCTTACCAGTATGACCTCGTCTGCAACGGCATCGAGCTGGCTTCTGGTGCAGTCCGTAACCACGATGTTGAGATCATGAAGAAGGCATTCTCGCTCGCAGGCTATTCTGAGGAAGAACTTGCTGCAAGATTCTCCGCACTCTATACGGCATTCCAGTACGGCGCACCGCCTCACGCAGGCATGGCTCCCGGTATCGACCGTATGATCATGCTGCTGGCTGATACGGAAACGATTCGTAACGTCATCGCGTTCCCGCTCAACGGCAATGCACAGGATCTGCTGCTCGGCGCACCGTCACAGGTCACCGAATTGCAGCTCCGCGAGGCAAATATCCAGATCCGTGAGGATGCGTGAGGGGATTGCGGTATCTCCGATGGATTGATATTGGGGCTTCGCCCCAAACCCCACCAAAGGGACATTGTCCCTTTGAAATCCCATTTCAGCACGAACGATTATATAGAAAGGGCGGAGATTTGGTTCTTCGCCCTTTTCGCGTGTTCATATGCAAACAGGAAAGCCTTGACAATTTCATTTGGATTCTGTATAATAGTAGGAGTGTTTTCAGAAACTACTTCCCGAAAGGAATGACAAAACTTTGTTATACAGCTTTGCCCACCGTACCTCAGGAATGCCGAAAAAACGTGCAAAAACGATACGTGCGCTCACACTCATCGCCGTTTTTACACTTGTACTTTCCATTGGCTGCGGCCTTTGGTATACCTATACAAACACCTATTCCGCAGTTGTCGATATGAATGCGGTGGACGTGATTCAACTGGAACCCCCGAAAGCAGGCGACACCATCGCTACCATGCACACAACGGCAGGGGACATGAAATATTGTTTGTATCCATCTGAATGTCCGCAAGCAGTCGAAAATTTTGTGCAACTTGCTGAAAACGGATATTACGACGGCACGTATGTCTTTCGGGTGGAGGACGGTATCTTCTTTGCAGGCGGTTCTCCCAACCCTGACGGCTCTCTTGACGAGGATGTGCAGAATGATGCACACGAGGAGTCGATACCGCGTGAACTGTCCCCGAAATTGTGGCCGATCCGCGGTGCACTCTGTGCACTCCAAACAAAGAAAGACGGCGGATTTTTCCGCACACTTACTGGAAAACAGACGGTTTACAACGGCAGCAGATTCTTGGTCGCAAACAGCATCGAGATGACCGAGGAGGTCACGAAGGAACTGACCGAGGCATCCGAAAAGAACCCCGTGGCATCCCTTTTTCTGAAAGAGGGCGGCATTCCGAATTACGCACAGCAGATCACTGTGTTCGGACAGCTCTACGACGGCTTCGAAATTCTGGATGCGATCACCCATGCCGAGCTGACAGACGATTCCGATGCAAAGCGTCCGAAAGAGGATATCCGCATTGAATCTGTCGAAATCGGCGTATATACGGAAGAAACAGAGAAAACCGAATGATTTTCGGACGGCGGATTCAAAAAAACTTTGAAAAAAGTTACAAAAAAGTTAAAATCCGCTTTACAAATGCGAAGATTCGTGATATAATAGCAGTATATTTGTATTGCTATCTCAAGTTAAAGGGAGATTGTTCTTATGCGAAAGCATTTTCTTGCGAGAATGACGGCAGCTGTCGTTTGCGGCGCAGTATCGCTTTGTGCGCTGACTGCCTGCGAACAGAAAAAGGTGAATCTGGAAAACGAGTCAGTCCTCAATTTTCAGGCACCTGAACAGGGCGAAAAAATTGCTGTCGTAACATTTAAGAACTTCGGTGACGTAAAGATTAAACTGTTCCCCGAAGAATCTGAAAAAGGCGTCGAGAATTTCATGACGCACATCGAAAACGGTTATTACGATGAACTGATCATGCACCGTATCGTCAAGGATTTTGTCATTCAGGGCGGCGACCCGACAGGTACAGGCGGCGGCGGTGAGGACTGCTGGGGCAACAAGGGCTTCGATCAGTGCATTTCCCCGAATCTGCATCACTTTGTCGGTGCAGTTGCCTATGCGGTCAACGCAATGGACAAACTCAACGGCAGTCAGTTCTATATTGTAACAGGCGAAAGCATCAACGAGGATTACCTCAAGAACCTTGCCGCAAGCTACGGCAAGTCGTTCAGCGAAACTGTCCAGAATGCTTATTACGCATTCGGCGGACAGCCTTTCCTCGATAACGATTATGAGGTGTTCGGTCAGGTCTTTGACGGTCTGGACGTCTGTCTCAAAATTCAGGACGTTGCTGTCGATATGTCGAACAGCAAACCGATCGACAGCGTGATCATCGAAAAGGCGAAGATCGTCGAGTACGATGGCAGCGGTGTCAATTATATGAACCTCAAAGGTGAGCAGGTCGATCCTGCGGACATCATGAAAAAATGAATAAGGATGATGAATCCCATTGGATATAATCGGCGGAGCAAGCGATACAAACAAACAGAACGCGAATGCTCCGAATACAAAATTTTGTGTAGAGCAAGGAGATCATACCGTGAAATCATCTGACAGATTTGTCATCCGCGGCGGACGCAGACTTTGCGGCGAGGTGGAGATCAGCGGCGCGAAAAACGCTGTTGTTGCGATCCTTCCTGCCACAATTCTGGCTGATGAGCCGTGCGTGATTGAAAATGTTCCCGACATCAGCGATGTCGAGATCTGTTTCCGCATTCTGACTGAACTGGGCGCGACTGTCGAACAGCTTGCACCGCACACTTTCCGTGTTGATACGACAGGTGTGGACAGCTGCTGCGTACCGTATGAGAGTGCAAGAAAAATGCGTGCATCCTACTATTTCATGGGTGCATTGCTTGGAAAATTCGGCCATGCAAGAGTGTCGATGCCCGGCGGCTGTCCGCTTGGCGACCGTCCGATCGACCAGCATATGAAAGCATTTGCGAAGCTGGGTGCGGACTGCAAACTCGACCGCGGCATGGTGGATATTACGTCCGAGGGGCTGTGCGGCAATCAGATCTTCTTTGATGTCGTGACAGTCGGCGCAACCATGAATGCAATGCTCGCTGCCGTCAAGGCAGAGGGACTGACCATTATCGAAAATGCTGCAAAAGAGCCGCATATTGTCGATCTGGCAAGCTTCCTCAACTCGATGGGCGCGGACATTATGGGCGCAGGCACCGATACCATTAAGATTCGCGGTGTCAAGTATCTGCGCGGTACAGACTATGCTGTCATCCCCGACCAGATCGAAGCAGGCACCTACATGGTAGCGGCTGCTGCAACAGGCGGCGATGTGCTTGTGAAGAATGTCATTCCGAAACACCTCGAATCCATCATTTCTGTGATGGAGAAAATCGGTGTCAATATCGACCAGTACGACGACAGCGTGCGCGTCAGCGTTGACGGTCCGCTCGTCAAAACCAGCATCAAAACCCGTCCGCATCCCGGTTTCCCGACCGATATGCAGCCGCAGATCTCTGCGCTGCTGTGTCTTGCAGAGGGTACGTCCATGATCAAAGAGGGCGTTTCCGAGCAGAGATTCCAGTATGTCGATGAACTGCGGAGAATGGGCGCGGATATTCAGGTGGACGGCAAGGTCGCTGTTATCGAAGGCACCGGCAAGCTGACCGGCGCACCGGTAAAGGCTTGCGATTTGCGAGCAGGTGCTGCACTTATGATTGCAGGACTTGCGGCGACAGGTGTCACCTATATCGAGGATATTTTCCATATCGAGCGCGGCTATTCCGATATGGAGGGCAAGCTGAATGCGCTGGGCGCGTGCATTACGAAAGAAACTGTTTCGAATGCTGCAAAAGCAGAACACACGCAGCAGAATGCCGTATAATCAAATACTGAGAAAAGGGCGAATTCTGTTCGCCCTTTTTCAATATGTATGGGGAATTGTCTGCGGTGCAGTTTATCCCCGCGATTTTTTGAAAAAATCGAGTTGCAATTTTGATATGAGGCTTTGTTACGCTGACAAATCCTCAAAATGGGATTCCAAAGGGACAGAGTCCCCAAGAATAATCCCCCACAGAAAAAGAGGAACACAAAATGGCACGAATTTACTCACTTTTTAGTTCCAGCAAGGGCAATGCGACATTTATCGGGACACCGCAGGGCGGCGTACTGATTGATGCAGGTGTGACATACAAGCGGCTGGAAACGGCAATGGAACGCTGTGGTCTTTCGATGGATGCGGTGCAGGGCGTGTTTATCACGCATGACCACTCCGACCATGTGCGCGGCCTGAAAGTGCTGACTGAGCGGCATAAGATTCCGATTTATGCACAGGGGAAAACTCTGCGAAATCTGATAGATACCGAGCAGGTGGCGGCGTCGGCGGTACTTGCGGAGATGAATGGAACGATTTGTGCGGCAGATTTGTCGCTGACCGCATTTGATACTCCTCACGACACGGTGCAAAGCTGCGGCTATCGTATTGCGATGCCTGACGGAAGATACTGTGCGGTGTGTACGGATCTGGGCTATGTCACAAAAACCGTGGACGATGCGCTGCAAGGCTGCGATCTGGTGCTGTTGGAAGCGAATTATGACGAGAAAATGCTGAAAACAGGCCCTTATCCGCCCTATGTCAAGGCGCGGATCCTGTCGGAGTCGGGGCATCTATCCAATGAGATGAGTGCGGCACAGGCGAAAAAACTGGTTGCAGGCGGTACAACACGCTTGCTGCTCGGACATCTGAGTCAGGAGAACAACCGCCCTGAACTCGCAGAGCAGGCGGTGGTGTCTGCGCTGTCGGAGTACGTGCGCGGACAGGATTATCTGCTTTCGGTGGCGAAAGTCGAAACAACAGGGGAGATGATTGCGTTTTGATGCACCTGCGTTTGATTACGGTCGGCAAGCTGAAAGAGCAATGGCTGCGCGACGGTTACGATGAATATGCCAAGCGTCTGCGGCGATATTGTCAGCTGGAACTGGTGGAACTGGCAGAAGCGCGGCTTTCGGAGAATCCGTCCTCCGCGGAAATTGCGGCGGCACTCGATGCGGAGGGGAAGGAGATCCTCAAACGCTGTGAGGGAAAAGTCATCGCCATGTGCATTGAGGGCAAACAGCTTTCCAGCGAACAGCTTTCACAGAAAATTGACGCATTTTCGCAGGAAAGCGGAACACTCTGCTTTGTGATCGGCAGCAGTTTCGGGCTGCATGATTCTGTCAAGCAGCGAGCAGACCTGCGGCTGTCGATGTCGCCTATGACCTTTACGCATCAGATCGCCCGTGTCCTGCTGATGGAGCAGATCTACCGTGCGTATCAGATCTCAACGGGCGGAAAGTATCATAAATAAGATGGTTTTCTTTGGGCGGAGCTGCGATACTCCGCCCTTTTTCTATATCCTTACAGTCGCATACCGTCCGATCATATGGTCAATATGCAGAAAATTCAGCTCTGTTTTTGTACAAAACGCCGACTTCTGCCAAAAATTCAACAGACTGTCATATTTTTCAGCTTTCATAAGCTTAAATTGCAAAAATTTGGCGTGTATAAAGTTAATTTTTACAGGATTTGAAGAAAAATTATACGGAAAGTTTTTTTTCGTCAGGTATTTACAAATGGAAATATTTGTGGTATAATGAGAAACACATATTAGATGAAAATTAAGACTTCTGGTAAAAGATGATACTATTACAAAGGCGTAAATATACTATATATAATAGTATGCAGAAAGATGTATGAAACGGGAGGAGGAGGTTTCTGTGAAAAACGGAATCCGAATGTCCGACATTGCCAAAGAACTGAACGTCAGCGTTGTTACAGTATCCAATGCACTCAATGACCGCGGCGGTGTCAGCGATGAGATGCGCCGCAAAATCAGAGAACGTGCATCCCAGCTCGGCTACCGTCCGTCTGCACCCCGTACACCGCGCAAGCCTGCGACAAATGTCCTGACCGAAAGCGGCAGCATCGGGATCCTGACCAGCGAACGCTTTGCAGGTGTTCGCGGTACATTCTACTGGTTCCTGACCGCAGGCGTGTCGAAAGAACTGACGCGCTGCAATCTCTATTCCGTCTACGAGAGCGTTTCTGTGGCGGACGAACAAAGCGGCACACTCCCGAGAATTGTCACGGAACGGCAGGTGCGCGGTCTGATCATCGTCGGACAACTCGCAAGAACCTACCTTGACCGTCTGGCTGAAATGCATATCCCGATCTTGTTTCTTGATTTCTACGACAAGCACAGCGATATTGACGCTGTGGTGTCTGATAATTTCTATGACAGCTACCTGATGACCGACCGTCTGGTCGAAAAGGGACACAAGAAAATCGGCTTCATCGGCACAGTGACCGCGACCAGCAGCATCCACGACCGCTGTCTGGGGTATGTCAAGTGCATGATGGAAAATAATCTCCCGATCGACAAGGCATGGGTGCTCGATGACCGTTATCCGGACGGCAGAGTGTTCAATCAGTTCGATTTTCCGCTGGATAATATGCCGACCGCTTTTGTCTGCAACTGCGATGAAACCGCATTCCGCGTCATCGGTGAACTGCAGCGGCTCGGTTTCCGTGTTCCGGAGGATATTTCGGTCACGGGTTACGATAATTATACGGTTTCCGATATGTGCGTTCCTGCCATTACCACGATCGAGGTCAACCTCACGGAAATGGCTCGCGCAGCGGTGGCTTTGCTGGTGGAACGGCTGCAAAATCCGACCAAACCCGCACGCCGCCATGTGATACCCGGAAAGATGATCATTAAGGATTCCATGACGGATGCGCCGTCCCATTGATATATCTTTTTTCCATTGAAACAGTATTGGCGAAACAACTAAAAATCACGGACAAATTTTGGCTAAAAAACTGTTGCAATCGAAAAAAATCTATGATATAATATGTATGGTTCGTAGTGTAGCCATTGCTATGCCCTTTTGTACCCGCAGCAGGGTGCAGCAATCGCTTTGGCGAAAGCCCTTACACACGGAATAGACCGACGCGGAGGTTCGCTCACCTCACGCTCGGAAAACTCAAATTATGGCTTGCAGGAGGTGGTTTTATGCCGAGTTATGCTTACAAAGCAAAAGATGCCCAGGGCAATGTCCGCGAGGGTAATCTCTATGCAGAAGATGAGCAGGAATTTCTGGCAAAAATCAGAGAAAAGGGATTGTTCGTCAGCACCTACAAGGAACGAAGTTCGAATGCTAAGACAGTCAAAAAGTTTAAGACAAAAGATCTGGCATTCAGTACAAGACAACTTGCAGCAATGCTGACATCCGGTTTGACCCTTGTAAAAGCACTGGACATTCTTTGTAGAGAGCAGGAGAGCGAAGCTGCTCGAAATGTATGGCGCGATGTTTATGAAAACGTCCAAAAGGGTGAATCCTTCTCCGATGCGCTGGAAGTGCACGGAAGCGTATTCCCGACGCTGTTCTCGGCTATGGTCGGTGCCGGTGAAGCATCCGGTTCTCTGGATGTCATCATGCAGCGACTCAGCGACTACTACGCAAACCAGAACAAGATCTCGAACACCATCAAAAGTGCGATGGTCTACCCGATCATCCTCGTTGTCCTGACTGTTGCGGTCGTCATCGGCGTATTCGTATTTATCATGCCGACGTTCACCGAACTCTACGACGACCCCGCAGATATGCCGCTCTTGACCAAAGTCATGGTTGCCATCGGCAACTTCTTAGTCAACTATTGGTTCATAGTGATTGGCTTGGTCGTTGTCGGTACGTTCGTCATCATCTATTCCCTGAAGCTGCCCGATGTCCGACTAAAATGGGACCGCTTCATTATCAAGGGACCCGGTTTCGGCAAACTTGTCGTTAAAATTTACACCGCACGTTTTGCACAGACAATGGCATCCCTGTATTCGTCCGGTCTGCCAATGGTCGAATGTCTGAAACGTTCTTCCGATACTCTGAACAACTCTTACATCACTATGAAGTTCCGCGATATCGTGGACGAGGTCAAGAGTGGTGAAACCTTGAGTTCTTCGATTCAGAGAGCTGATATTTTCGACTCGATGTTCTGCTCTATCATCTATGTCGGTGAAGAAGCAGGTGCACTCGATGAGATCCTCGAAAAGACCGCTGAGTACTACGATGAAGAAGCGGACTCCGCAGTTAAGCGTCTGTGTGCGCTGCTCGAGCCTGTCATGCTCATCGTTCTCGGTGTCGTCATCGGTCTCGTCTGCGGTGCGTTCTTCCCCGCACTCTACGGCGCATTCGACAACATCGGCTAATCTCCGAATCCCGAAGCGTATTCAAAATCAATCTTTGCGGCGGTTTTCCCACCGCCGCAGAGAACCTGTAATTTCTCAAATTTTATAGAGAGGTGGAACTCGTAAAATGCTTTCATTTGACATTACCGACCGAAATATACGAATCATTAAGGGTACTGAGAGTAACGGTAAAATTCGTATCAATTCCGCTGCTACCCTGAATCTGGATGCTGATATCATTGAAAACGGTCACGTTTGTGACGTTCCCAGACTCGCAACTCAGATCAACCAGGTGCTCCGCACCAACAAGCTCGCTGACAAGGAAGCAATCGTCAGCATCTCCTCCAACATGACCATTTTCAAGGAGCTGCATATTCAGAAGGCTACTAAGGAACAGGATTTCATGAAGATGGTTCGTGCAGAGATGTCTGCTGCACTCGGCATCGATGATTCTTACTCCGTTTCTTACATCATCGTCGGCGATTCCGACCAGCTGGACGGCGGCGTTAAGGTTCTCGCAACTGCCTGCCCGTACGAGGTCGTTGATTCCTACAAGCGCGTCTTCTCCATGCTTCAGATCAACCTGAGAAGCGTTATGATCGGCTGTAACTGCATCACAAAGGTTCTGCTCGCAGACACCAAGGTCAAGTCCAAGATGCCGCTGCTTGCTGTTCAGATCGACAACAACTTCATCTCCCTGAACCTTTATGAAAAAGGTCAGCTTTCGTTCTCCCGTTTCGCTTCGATCTCCGCAGAAGACTATGCAGGTTCTTCTGACTACGTTTTCGAAGCAGTCAACGAGAACATCTTCCGTATGCTCCAGTTCCAGAAGTCCAAGACGGACGGCGAAAACATTGAGAACGTCATCTTCTACGGCGATACGCACGAATATGTTCGTTTGACAAACGAGCTGGAAAAAATGGGTATCCGTACCAGCATCATCAATGTTCCTCCGCAGATCCACGGCTATGAGAACTTGGAATTCTCCTCCTACGCGAACGCCATCGGCGCAATGTTCAAGCGTAACAAGGAAACCGAGCGTATCAACCTGCTTGAAACAGACACCATCAACAACAACAAGATCAAGTCCGACTCCGGCTATATTGCGATCCTGCTCACCAGCCTCGCAGCCGCAGCAGGTATTGTTGCACTGGGAACCGCATATTTCGGTCTCAGCAATATGAAGGTCAAGAGCGACATTGAGGAACTCGAGAAAAAGAAGAGTTCCGCACTGTGTACCGACCTTACACAGCAGCTTGCAGACCTGAAAGAGCTCCGCGTTGCAGTTAACAACTATTATAACGGTGTTTATTCTGCAAACGAAGCTTACAAGAGCCGTCCGTATCTGCTTTCCGAGGATTACACCCTCATCGAGGATACCATCAAGAAGGTAGCTCTGGAAGTATATGCTGATGAAGGCATTACCGAAGACACTGTCGATCAATTCTACGTCATTGAAAAGATGGACTATCAGGCAGGTACTTTCACTCTCGATATGAAGTCGCTTGCACAGGGACTGCCGATGGAAGTCTTCCCGGAAAAGGTTTATGAAGCATTGAATGGTCTGAATGAAGTCTACAATGTTTCATATGACGGTTACGATATTGCGCAGGCTCCGCTGCATGAAGGTGAACAACAGCAGAAGGCAGCTGCGCCGCAGGTGGACGCAGAAGGCAATCCGATCGAAGGCGCTGTTGCTAACCAGCAGAATGATGAAAAGCCGTATCTGATCAATATGAGTTTGAATGTTATTATGAAAGGCGACGGCATTTCTCTCGAGGATAATTCCGTAGGCTCAAGCGAGGAGGCAGCACAATGAAATTAAGTTATCGTGATCGAATTATTTTACTTGTAGTCCTTGTCCTGTTGATTCTTGTTCTCGGCGGTGTTCTTTTGGTAAAGCCGCAGTGGACGAAGCTGAAGGAGAATAAGGAAAAGCGTGAACAATTGAAAACGGAATGGAATCAACAGCTGATCCAGTTTGATTCCATCAATACCATGAGAGACAATATTACATCACGCCGTGACGAAGCATATAATCTTTCTCAGAATTTTACTGATGAAATGGATGCAATGGAACTCGATAAATTTATGCAGGAGACATTCCTGAATGTGGATGAGCAGTATAAGAAGGATAATGTTCAGATTCGTGGTACTGCAACCATTACGGGTGGATCTACCACATCTCTTGGCTACTACTACTATTCTCCTGACGTTGTAACGTATCCTCTGTACGAGGGCGCAGACTTTGACGGTTCCCTTCAGAAGGAAATCGAAAAGATGCGTGAGGAAGCAACTGCACTCAGCGCTCGTCCTGCTGAAACCGTCGGCGTCGGCAACGTGGATCTGACACTTCACATCAACCGAGAGGATACTATGAAGTTCATTGACTCGGTTTATGACTATGCAAAAAAGAACAATGATGCAATGCTGATTCAATCTGTGACATTGAAAGATTATGACTTCAACGGCCAACCCGTAGGTCAGGCTGCCGAAGTTCAGACTGATGAGGAAGGCAATCCGATCGCTCCTCAGCAGACTGCAAACAACGGTCAAGAAGGCGTGACTCCGGGCTATACTGAAGCAAACTTTAAGTATCAGGTATTCTATATGCAGGAACCGACTGAGGTCGAAAACAGTATCGGCGATCCTTATGACGCTTCTATGTGGGATAAGGAATGGGAAACCTATCAGTCGAAATATGTTTCGGCTGGTGCCGACACTGCTGAGCAGTAATCTTCCTGCCTGATACCTATTCACGTGATTGAGAGGAAATGGCAAACCCTTTTTAGAGAGAAAGGGTTTGCCGAACGGGAAAGGTGGATGCCACATGAAAAAACAAAATAGGAATGGAAAGGTCAAGGGTACAGTCCTGTTTACGGTTGTTACCATCATGATGGTAATGGTTGTATTCCTGCTGTCCACTCTTGCCATCACTGCGTCCGCTCAGCGGCGTACGTATTATACCTACTACCAGAAGCAGGCACAGTTTGCTTGTCAGTCTGCTCTGGATGCGATTTCAGAAGAACTTTATACATATAAAGTAAATCCCTCGAACGCAGAAGCGACAAATGCTTTTGAAGGAAAAACATCGTTCTATAACTGGGTTACGCAAACGATTACTGTTCCCGGACATGAAAACGGAAAGGCAATCGATATCGAGTTCGAGTATAAAGATGCAGGTGCTAACGGTCGAGTTCTGAACCTTGCGCCTCAATCCTCAACTGGTGACACCATCGTCAGCTGCTTTATTGAAAAGCTCCCCGAGAAGAACATTCTGTGGGATGACGAACATGCATCGGTCGTTGCACAGGATCAGTGGAAAATCACAGCAACGGCAACTGTCGGCACGGGCAGAAACCAGGCTGAATACACGATCTGCAACTACATCTATCAAAAAGAACCGGATACTGAAACAAACGGCAATTCTCCAGAGAATGGTGCGGCGGGTAACGTCATATCAGGACTGAAGGAGGGCACACCCATACACACTCCGGGTACGATTACAACGGTCGTGAACGAAGAAGGCGTAGACCCCGGCTCAAAGGCACACGCGATCTACACCATGTCCGCAGTTCACGGTGCTGCTTCGAACAACCTGGCTTGCCTTGGTCCGCAGACTTCAAAGATCAACACACTGCCGAACGGCAGAGGTAACTACGACTTGTATACCGACTACGACTTCTCCCGCAACGACATGATCAATGTCGGTCAGTATACCAGCGTTGGTAACTTTGAAATTGTTACGCACTCCAATTTCTACTTCCAGGAACCGGGCGAGGGTGCTGTCTTCTATGGCAACCTGAACAAGAGCAGCAGTGCGACAAACGAAGTAAGTTTCAAGTCGATCTTTAACCCTGCTGTATACAAACTTCAGCTGGATGGCGAAAGTCAGGCTGACTTCCCCGCAGTTCCATATAATAAGCTGGCTTATGTGTATGTTGACGGTCGTTTGACACTCAACCATACAACATTTGGTGACGCAGGTCAGCCTGTCAATATCTATGCAGGCTGCATGACAACCACCGGCGAGCATATGTTTTCAGGTGAAAACTATTCGGATATTTACCTGTACGATCCGGAACAGGATTCTGACCTGAGCGGTAACTCGGGTACGAATCTCTCCCTGTTTGTCAAGAATAATGTCAGCCGTGCAGATTATGGCAAGGTCGGCATTGTTGGCGGTAATATTGTTTGTAACAATGCAACTCTGAACTTCGGTAAGAATTCCGAGATCGGCGGTGACTTCCTCTTTACGAATCCTGCCGGTGTTGTGACGATTGCTGATGGCGTGACTCTGAAGGTTCACGGTTCGTTTATCTGCGCCGGCACACTTCAGAATAACGGTTCCATCATTACTGTTGATGACAGCGGCAATCAAACGAACCCGCAGAGAGTCTATGTCAAAGGTCAGGACACAACAAACCCTGCAACCATCGACTGCGGACTGCTGAATGTCACGGGCATGGCTACAAGCGACTTCTGGACAAATCCATTTAAAGGCTATGATCAGGGCTATCAGACCGCAATCGGAACTGACAGCGCATACTACTATGGTCTGTTCCCGTTCTGCAGCCGTCTGGATGAGATCTTTGAATGCTATATCCGTTGGGATCTTGCATCTCCGGACAGCGGAACCGCAAATGGCTATATCGACTCGGATCCTCTGATTAAGGAAAGTATCGCAGCAGGCCATACCTGGTCTGTGGTGCGGAAAGATTCTGATGCAGGTACAGTTTGGGTTCCTTGCACATACCCTGTTGCTGGCAAACAGTCTTCGCATTCGTTCATCAAAGAACTGGAAACGGTTAAATCTGCAAGCGCGATCGGTGATATTCCGCAGAGTCTCGATGCATTCAAAGCCACATTCTATGGCGGCAATGATATTCCTGCGGTTGCAAAAGCAAGCATTCCGAAGAGCAATGTTACATTCATCAGCCACTCCGCAGATGGAACCGGCGATGAATCAATGACCATTGCTGACGCTTACATCATCAATAAGCCCTGCACAATCGACCTTACTGAGTTTGCAGGCGAAAGCAGAACATTCCTCTATGTCGATACGGCTGCTTACGGTCCACAAATGCCTGTTGTATTGACGGGCGGCGGCTATCTCAATCACACGATTGATTTTGTCGTAAACAATTCTTCCGTTTACCCGGATGCAGCAATCGGCGTCAATGGCGTCAAAGATTACAGCAACCCGAAATCCTATGCTGACATGGTGAAACTGCCTGATTATAAGGGCCTGAAGTATGCAAACAGAGATGACTGTGTTATCTTCCTGGATAACATGACACAAACAGTTACTTCCTGGGATAATACCGGTCATTCGTCTCAGTCCGTACAGAGATTTATCTCGAACAACGTATTTAACATCACAACGACCGGTGCATACAGACAGCTCAAAGCCGGCGCATATGATGTAGTCAGCAACCCGTACTATCCGGGTCAGTCGGGCTTTGACGGGCTGTCCATTCGTGACCGCTATAAGTACGAACTCGTTCCGAACATTGAGGTCTTTGGCTGGGCAAACGAAACCTATCAGGCTCAGAACGGTATCCAGGTTTGTGCAGAAGTATTGATGCCGCTTTCTACGTTCTATTCTCCTTCCGGTACCGCAGAGTCGAAAGCCGGCTGTACATACCGCGAGTACTACAATTCTTCGGAATACACGCTGGAATCCGGTAAATACAACTGTAACGGTGTCGGTACCATGTGCGTATACGACTATCAGGGTAATAACATCCCGATGTGCATCTACGTTGGCGACTATTTCCGTCAGACAACGACTGTTACTACGACTCCGCCTGATGACAAGCCTACATGGAACTTTGATATGGGCGAAGGCATAGGCAGTAAAACTAAGCTGGATGGCGGCGCATCCGGCAGCTTCGGCAATGACCACCAGGGCGCGAACTAATGGAGGTGTGACTTTATGAAACGTAAGAAAACCTTAAAAGGCATATCGTTAATGGAAGTCGTAATCTCGATTGCTGTGTATGGTGTTATTTCGTTGCTCTTGGCTGAGATCATGGGCTGTGTCAACAATATGATGACATTTACGAATCATCTGAGTGAGCGTATTGCCGTTGAAGGAAAGATCGCGGATAACCAAGAGACTTCTGCTTCTAGTACGAGAGGCGTTGTTGTATCCTGTCATCTTGACGGCTATGGTCATAACAAAAAATTCGAGCTGAACGATGCTGTCCTTGAGTATAGTCCGTCAGGTGCAACTACAATGTCTGATAGTGAGAGTGCTGTGCATTTTCGTTACATGAATTATCAGCACCATGATACTCCCATGGGTTCTTTGGGTGAATCACCGTTCCAGTTGAATCTGAATATGTCGAGGGATCTCAGAAACTTCAAAGCTCTTCCGGAGTACGCAACAAAAGGCGTGGTTGGAATCAAAAAGATTGAAGTAACGACTGTCAATAATTTCATCGATAAACTGCCGGCCAATCTCTTGGTCGACAAAAACGGAAATAATGTGAGTACTCTTACATATGGTTCTGATGAGGGTCAAGATGAATATGATTTCCAAGATTTTATTGATGCTTATACAGACGGCGAAACAAATAATTTGCTGACAATCAATCTTGCGTATGATTGGATAAATCCTGAGGTGGATGTAATCATCAAATTCTATCCTGAATTTGATAGTTCATACACTATGGAAGACTCAGCAAAAGACCAACCGTATGCGATATGGAATCTGGATGTTCACGAGCATTATAAAACAACGGGTGTCGATGAAAAGTGGTATTACTACTTATTTGCAAATTACTCGTTTGACGGTTACAATGTCAAGGCAGTGGATAGTTCTGCTCCGACACTGATCCCGAATCCCAGCAGTCCGACATAATGGAAGGAGCGTGATTTCAGATGAAACAGAAATTGAAGGGCTTTACGCTTATGGAACTGATCATTGTTATGGGCATCTTCAGCCTGATCATGGTTAGTGTTCTGCAGCTTCTTGAGCCTGTATCAAACTATTTTGTCAGAAGTACCAACTTCGAAAACACGACTGCTTGTGTTGACAACATCAAGCGAGCGATCGAAGGCAACCTGAAGTACGCTGACCGCGTTCGCGTGTTCTATGGCTATGATCCGTATAAAGAAAACGCTACCACCGCGGATAAAGATAGTGGTGAGGCTTTGAAGCCTGAAGTACTGGCCAATGTCGAAGAATTCTATAATGACTTCTTTGCAGGCAGACACTGCACAGATACAAAGGGTACAATTCGTTTAATGGTATTCGACAATAGAGTGAAAACTAAGAGTCCGAAAGATAATACCACAACATTTAACGACTTGGAGCTCTTGAGGGATTATAATGATTTTGAAATGAACCGCGGCGAAATTGATATGTACACGTTCACTTATGATTGTTATGATCCTAATTTTGACAACGGCGATGAAGTGGCAGCAACGGTTGACGGTACTCCTTGGTATGTCAACAGGAATATGTACGGCAATTATGATTACTCTTTCCGTTTGGCAAACCAAGCACATCGAAAAGATGCGATCGCACATGATTTCAACACGCAGGACTTCCAGATCCAGATTTTTGCAGCGGAAATCAGAAAGAAAACATCAGATGAACTTAAAGCGGATATAGATGCAGGTATACAGGGTATTTTAAAAAAATCCAGTTGCTCGACGATTTCTACCGCTTCGTTTTCCATGAAGAATGTTCTGGACAAATCGAATGGAACAGAGAGTTCACTGGGTGTCGGTCATGACTTTAAGATCACACTGGATTCGGCAAAGCTTGAAGCAGATCATAATGGCTCTGATTTTGAGGCAACGAAAGTGAATAGATTCCGTCCTTTGGACGTTGCTGATGGCGGTATTGCACCAGGCACATTGCCGAATGCAGACATGGATGATCCGGAAGTTCTTGACACAAACTGTTTCTACTTCATCTTCACGTTACCTGAAGAAACAGAGGACAGCGGCGAATTTGTTGATTTCAAGATGAATGAGGTCACCCCCACATAAGTGAAACATTTGAGAGATAAAAAGGCAGCCGGTGTTGCCCGGCTGCCTATCTCTTAAACACTTTTTATCGGAACAGTATGCAGTTGGAAACGTATTCAATGGTTTCAGGCTGCGGTAATGTTGAGATGTACCATTCGGTCAGCATTGTTCCGAACATTGCACCAATGTAAAGTCCCATACAAAGATACGGACCGAAAGCAAATTTCGATTCGCCTGATTTCTTTTTCAGGATTGCCCCGAATACTGCGGCAAAAAGAATGCCGATGAACGCGGACGGCACCATTGCCTTCCAACCGAGCAGCAGCCCCGAGAACGTCATTAAAATCGTATCTCCCAGCTCGATGCCGCGGACATCTTCACCGGTTTTCTTTCTGGCGTAGGGTCTGGTCAGTTCACCAATCAGGAAAAACGGAAGTCCGATGACTGCTGCGCCGATGAGCCGTTCGAGAATGGTCAGATCCGTGACGAAATAACTCGGAATGACCAGCACAACGATCATCGCCAGTACGCTCAGATCCATTTCCTGTGTATCCCAGTCCATGAATCCCACGACCACCAGTATTGACGTAAAAATACACATGATGAACATATTCGCGGTCAGGCCGAAGACGAGGAAGTCTGCAATGTAGAGAATTCCATTGAGGGCTTCAACGATCGGGTACCGCGGTGAGATTTTCTCCCCGCAGCTGTGACACTTTCCTTTGAGAAACAGCCAGCTGAATACGGGAATCAGGTCAATCACGCGGATTTTTGCGCCGCAGGTCATACAGTGCGAGGAGCGCTTGATCAGCGACTCGCCAAGCGGCAGGCGAATGATGACTACATTCAGGAAGCTTCCAATGCAGATTCCGTAGAGGAATACAACCGGGATCGCAAACAGGAAAAATGACGGCTCCATGTATTTCCAGTCATCAAATCCTTGCGGTGCTGCAATTTTGAGTGCAGCAAGAAATAACATTTGGTACATAGCGGTACCTCCTTTATGGTTTGTACTGTTATTCTAACACAGAAAAGCAAATTTTGCAAGTTTATTTTTTGGAGGTTGAGTATGAGAAACATCCGCATCGGTGACTATCTCGTCGAGGAAGGTCACATCACACCGGAGCAATTGCAGCAGGTACTGCAAAAGCAGCATGAATCGCCTGACCAGAAGCGTTTTGGTGATGTCGTCGTTGAGCTTGGCTTTATGACTGATGTCAAGTTTGCACAGGCACTCTCCGGAAAGCTCAAGGTTCCGTATGTCGATCTCAACAGCGTTGAAGTCGATGGCGAAATCGCACGTAAGGTCCCGCAGGATCTGGCGGAAAAGAACTGTGTCATTGCAATCAATATGACCGGCCGCCGTCTGACTGTTGCAACTGATGACCCGATCAACTTCAATATTCTTGAAGATATTAAGGTAAAAACCGGTTATGATACCATTCCGGTTCTTGCGACTCGTTCCGCAATCAAAAAGGCAATCGGTAAAGCTTATCAGATGTCTGATCTGGGCGATATCGAAGGTCTGGGCGGCATGGTTGTCGAAGAAGACGACGAGTCCAAGGACAGAGTCGAGAGTGCCCCGATCGTTAAGCTGGCTACGCAGATCGTTGAGAATGCGTTCCGTATGGAAGCAACGGATATTCATATCGAGCCGTTCGAGAAGTATACACAGATCCGTGTCCGTGTCAACGGCGACCTCGTTCCGCTCATGAATGTTTCCAGTAACGTCCAGAACCAGCTCTCTACTCGTTTGAAGCTCATCTCCGGCATGAACATTGCTGAAAAGCGTATCCCGCAGGACGGTCGTTTCTCTCAGACCGTTGACGGTATTCCGCTCGACGTCCGTGTGTCTGCACTTCCGATGGTACACGGCGAAAAGATCGTTATCCGTATCCTTTCCACCGGCGCGATCAAAACCCGCCGTCTGCAGGATCTGGGTATGTCCGATTATAACTACGAACTGTTCAACAGCATGATCAAGTGCCCGCACGGCGTTATCCTTGTTACAGGTCCTACCGGTTCCGGTAAGTCTACAACATTGTACGCTGCACTCGGCGCAATCGCTCGTCCTGACGTTAACGTCGTTACCGTTGAGGACCCTGTGGAAAAACAGATGGAAGGTATCAACCAGTGCCAGGTTAACGTCAAGGCAGGCATGACATTCTCGGCTGCTCTGCGTTCTATCCTGCGTCAGGACCCTGATATCATCATGATCGGTGAAATGCGTGACGGTGAGACCGCTGAAATCGGTATCCGTGCTGCTATCACGGGCCACTTGGTTCTCTCCACACTTCATACCAACGATGCTGCTTCCACGATCGTCCGTCTGGTCGATATGGGTATTCCGGCATACATGGTCGCTTCTTCGCTCATCGGCGTTGTTGCACAGCGTCTGGTCAAGGTTCTCTGCCCGAAGTGCAGAAAGCAGAGAATGTCTACGCCTGAAGAAAACAAACTCATGCACATCGACCACTCTGTACCGATCTACGATGCAGTCGGTTGTTCGGAATGCGGCACAGGCTACCACGGCCGTACTGCTATTCACGAGATCATTCACTGCTCTGCCGGTATTTCGACATTGATCGCAAACGGCGCAGGCAAAGAGGAAATCGAAAATCTCGCAAGAAGCAATGGTACCAAACTGCTGCGTGATAACGTATCTGACCTCGTTATGCAGGGCGTTACCTCCATGGACGAGCTTGTCCGTGTTACCTACGCTGTATAATATAGTAGCTTAAACTGAAATGAATGGAGGATAGCCCCATGGCTGTTATTAACATCAATAAAATTCTGGACGATGTCCGTTCCCTCGGCTGCTCTGACTTGCACTTCACCGTCGGCATCAACCCCGTCGTTCGTCTGCATGGTCAGCTCCGTAAAATGTCCAGCTACCCTGAAATGACCGACGAAATGATCGGTGAGATCATCGACCAGATGACCAACGAGCGTCAGCGTAAGACCGTTACGCAGCACATCGACACCGACTTCTCGTATGTCACCAGAAACAACTTCCGTCATCGTTGTAATATCTTCTTCCAGCGCGACCACGCAGCGATCGCAATTCGTCTGCTGCGCAATGATATCCCGACGCTGGATGACCTGTTCATGCCGCCTGTCATGGCTGAATTTGCAATGCGTCCCCGTGGTCTTGTGCTCATCACCGGCCCGACAGGTTCCGGTAAGTCCACAACCCTCGCAGGCATGATCGACTACATCAACTGCAACAAGTCCGCACATGTTATCACCATCGAAGACCCGATCGAGTACGTTCACGAGCACAAGCGCTGCATGATCAATCAGCGTGAGGTCGGTTCTGACGTTGAGAGCTTCGCAATGGCTCTGAGAGCTGCTCTTCGTGAAGACCCTGACGTTATCCTCGTCGGTGAGATGCGTGACTTTGAAACGATTCAGGCTGCTATTACCGCTGCTGAAACCGGTCACTTGGTATTCTCGACCTTGCATACCACCTCTGCGCCTGACACCATCAACCGTATCATCGACGTTTATCCTGAGCACCAGCAGGTACAGATCCGTACCCAGCTCGCAAACGTTCTGGTCGGTGTTGTGTCCCAGACGCTGCTGCCGCTGAAAAACGGTACTGGCCGTATCGCAGCGATGGAAATTCTCGCTGTTACGGACGCTATCTCTGCAATGATTCGTGAAGGTAAGATCCACCTGATCCTTTCCAGCATTCAGGCAGGTAAAGCACACGGCATGATGTGCCTTGACCAGGAGCTTGCTCGTCTGGTCAAGAACAACACCGTCAACGAGATCGACGCACTCGAAAAGTGTCAGGACAAGACCGAATTCTATCGCTATCTGACGGCGATGGGCGGTACTTCTGTCATCACCCGTGAGGGCGTTGTCGGCTAAGATTTTCTGCAATTCCTCTCCGAAAACGGAGGGGAATTGTTTTTTCAGAAACTGTGCAAAATGTGTACAAACGGCGTAGAAAATCGCCTGCAAAAACCCGCGAAATATGTAGAGAATTTTACAATCTGGGGCGAAATGTACGAAGAAACAGGCTTTCGGACAGATGAATAAAGTTTTTGAACTTCCAAAATGCAGTTGGAATTTGTGCAAAACGTCGAAAACGATTCTGAAAAAGCGTGTAAAAAAACCGCTTTCGTAAAAGTTTGTTCATAATCTCGAAAAAAACTTGAAATCTATTGACATTTCTCTTTGGATGTGGTATACTCTAAACATGGAGAACAGGAGAACACTTAGACGTCGAGTGAACTCCTAGATACTCTAAAAAAATCAAAGCTTGTCAATTCAAGCACAACTTTTTTGAGGAGGTTTTTTATCATGAAAAAGAAAGGTTTTACTCTTATTGAGCTGATCGTCGTTATCGCTATCATCGGCGTTCTGGCTGCTATCCTGGTTCCGGCTATGCTCGGCTACATCAAGAAGTCCAAGATCACCAATGCTAACGCTGCTGCTAAGTCCATCTTCACTGCTTCTCAGTCTGCTATCACTGATATGGACGCAGAAGACAGAGCTTCTGCTGCGGTTAAAGATGTGAGTGCGAAACAGACTTGGTCTGGTGCTACTCACGGCGAAGAAACAGAAGCTGCTGACAAGGTATATGGTCAGAAGGTTGCACAGTATTTTGAGGATCTCAAGAAGCTGGGTTCTGTTGAAATCCATCTTGATGCTAATACCAAAGCTACTGTTGGCGTTGGCGTTATCGACAACTCCGGTTACCCGGGTTCCAGCCCGAGCCAGATGTCTGTTGACCTTTATCAGGCTAATTTGACTGCTGCAAAGGTTGCTGATTATTCTGAAGCTGGTGACGCAACTAAACTGAACTAATGCTTGATACTTTGACAGCATTTATAATCAAATGAATTCAAATGCCCCCAGTAATGGGGGCATTTGGTGTATGAAGAAATTGAGAGGATTGTTGTAATGAAGAAGAGAGGTTTTACTTTAATTGAACTAATCGTTGTTATTGCGATTATTGGTGTTCTTGCAGCGATTCTTGTTCCTGCAGTGATGGGATATATCAAGAAATCCAAGATGGCATCGGCAAATTCTGCTGCAAAACACATTTGGGATGCATCTCAGGCTGCATTGACTGATCTCGCGGCTGAGAATCTTGCAAGCACATCTTCGGTCGGTGTCAATGGAGTTGTGACAATCTCGTATGGCGAAACTTTTGCACGTTCCTCAAACCCGACGGATGAGTTCAAGTTCAAGGTTTACAATTACTTCAATGACTTGAGCAAGTTACAGCAAATTCAGATTAAAATTGATGATGCTTTAACAGAAGCCGTTGGCGTTGTTGACTCCAATCAGTATCCCGGTGGCCATCCCAATCAGATTCCTGTTGAAATGTATGATTCCTGCCACGGCACATCTGCTGCCAATGCACTGGACTATGCCATTGACGGCGAACTCTAATTGAATATCGCAAAAAACAATCCCGAAAAGCCATGTGCCTTTCGGGATTTTCCTGTACTCATAAAAACCGCCGCTGATACGTTTTCGCGTATCAGCGGCGGTTTGGTTTGGTATTAGCCGTTCGGATTGAGGGTATCGACGATTTTTGCGATGTACTGGAGAATCATTTTTGCATCGCCGCCGGAAATGCCATTCTTGCCGTCAACATCTGCGTTGACCTTGCCCTGCGCTGTGAGGGATACCTGAGTGTCCTCTGCCGCGATTCTCGAAACGAGAATAACGTCGGAGATGTCCACAGTATCGTCGCAGTTTGCATCGCCGTAGAGGACGTTGCTCTCAGACCGATTATCGTCACTGCTCGTGGGCGTTGTGCTGGTGGTCGTTGTGGAAGTAGTAGTTGTTGTAGTCGTGGTTGTCGTTGTAGTAGTTGTTGTGGTAGTGGTCGTAGTAGTTGTTGTAGTCGTCGTTGTTGTAGTTGTAGTGGTAGATGTCGATGTCGAACCGCTCTGCGGATCCTGTTTGTTGCCTGTGCCGCCGTTCGACTTCGTGCCGCCGTCCAGATTACTGCCCTCGGAACTTGCATACTTCGAATAGAATTCCGACAGCGAAATACCGTTCTTGCCGAGTGCTGTCTGGTGGTCCAGACCGATGTATTTGCCGCTGGACGAGGTCTGCCAGAGTGCTTCTTCGAACAGCTTGTACTTCGACTCATTCCAGACGATAGATGTGCCAGAACCCTGCATGAACTGGAGCGAATCCCAAAGTCCGCCTGTGTCGCCGGAGTTGGTGTTCAGACACCAGAACGTGTGGTTGATGTGGTGCTTGATCATGTAGTCGCGCAGGAGCGTCATCCATTTCTGGTTGTCGCCGCCGTCCATGTGACCGCCCCATTCGCCGATCAGTTCGGGTGCGATATCCTCAGCATTGATATATGCCCAGGTGTCGTACCAGTAGTCCTTGAGGAGCGTTTCTTCGGTGAAGTTCTTATCGAACCAAGTCTGTGCATATACGGACGGGCCGTAGTCGTGCGGAGAGTAGACGATCTGAGAAGTGCCGTGCTTCGGTTTGATGGGATATTCTCTTGCACCGCGGAAGTTGCCGCCCCACCATGCGCAGATGTACGGGGAGTTGTCGCGGCGGTCAGGCATACCCCAGTAGTCGCCCTCCATTGCACCGCTCATGGACTGTTCAACGCCCTCAATGAGAATCAGCGCGTTCGGGTTGACATCGAGAATCGCATCTGCACACTGCGTTGCGGCATATGCCCAGTTGTTCTCGTCTGTTGTGCCGTCCCATTTTGCAGCCTCTGTGCCTTCCTGACCTTTGCCGTGCGGCTCGTTTTTCAGGTCATAGGCGAGCAGGGTGTCATCGTTCTTGTACTTGTCCGCGAGCCATACGAGGCTGTCGATCCAGACCTTTGTGGTAACGCCTGCTTTGCCGTACCAGAGGTTGTAGTTATGGCCTGAGTTGTCTGTGTGCGGGCTGTGAATGTCGATAAACGCTTTCAGACCGTACTTTTTGAGCTTGCCCATCATGATGTCGAAGATTTCCATGGAGTTTTTCAGCGTTTTGCCGTCCTCCTCGACGCAGTCGGGATTGATGGTGAATGACGGGTCGTTGTTTGCGGAGAAACTGTTGACGGGATTCGGCTTGCCGTTCATCCACGATACAATGAGTTCCGTGGAGATCGGGAAGCGGATGATGTTGATGCCGCGGTCAGCGATCTGCTGGAGAACATCGTCCATATCCGCGCTCCAGAGGTAGTGCGGAACGGCTTCGTTACAGTTCAGACCGAACCAGTTTGCACCTGTCAGCCAGACTTCGTTGCCGTCTTTGTCATAAAGGCGGCTGCCTTGTGCGTGGAGCCAGTCGTCATTGCAGTCATCTGCGGCTGCGGCGACGGTATCCACACTCGGAAGAATGTCGCTTGTCAGCATACTTGAGGAGCTGACCGCGAGGATTGCCGCCAAACCGAGCGACAATACACGCTTTGCTTTTTTCATGGTGTGTAAACCCCCTTTTGAATTTCACTCCGCATTTGCTGCGTGCGGAGCATATGCGAACGGTGAGCGGTACATCTCACCGAATCGAACCGTTACAATACAACACAGCACACGGGCTGTGGGTTCTTGGGAAAATACCTCCGACTTTGTATGGTCGGAGGTATTTGTGCTTCAATGTATGCTTCGTTGCTGGTGAAGTTGAGAAAAACTGAGGAAAAAACTCAGTCCGGCTGCGGATCAAGCGTGGGAATCAGCTGTGCGATATACTGAAGGATCATCTTTGCATCGCCTGCGGTGATACCCTTCTTTCCGTCCACATCCGCATTGAGCTTGCCCTGTGATGTGAGCGAAACCTGCGTGTCCTCCGCCGCGATTCTCGCAATGAGAATGACATCGGAAATATCTACGGTGTTGTCGCAGTTTGCATCGCCGTACATTGTCACAACGCTGCCCGGCTCACTGCTGTCGGACGAACTTGTGCTTGTTGTGGTGGATGTTGTCGTTGTCGAGGTTGTTGTGGTAGTGGTCGTCGTCGTGGTAGTGGTTGTAGTAGTTGTGGTGGTAGAAGAAGTAGTCGGCTGGGTATCGCCTGTGCCGCCGGTCGATTTCGTACCGCCGTCCAGGTTACTGCCCTCAGAATTTGCATATTTCGAATAGAATTCCGACAGGGAGATACCGTTCTTGCCGAGTGCGGTCTGGTGGTCAAGACTGATGTACTTACCGGACGAAGATGTCTGCCAGAGCGATTTCTCGAACAGCGCGTATTTTTCATCGTCCCATTCGGAGAAGGTCGCGTTGAGCAGACCGCCTGTGTCGCCCGAGTTCGGGTTCAGACACCAGAATGTGTGGTTGATATGGTGCGCGATCATGTAGTCGCGGAGCAGTTCCATCCATTTCTGGTTCTTGCCGCCGTCCATATGACCGCCCCACTCACCGATCAGAAGCGGTGCGATGTCCTCGGCATTGACATATGCCCAGGTATCGTACCAGTAGTCATCGAGGAGCGTCTGCGTGGTGAAATCCTTGTTGAACCAGGTCTGTGCATAGACAGACGGGCCGTAATCGTGCGGTGAGTAGACGATCTGACTTGTGCCGCTGGTTGGCTTGACAGGATAGTTTCTGACACCGCGGAGGTTGCCGCCCCACCATGCGCCGTACCATGTTTCCTCGCCGGGCTGCGGCTGGAACTTGTCGGGCGTATCGAAGGTGTAACCCTTTTCGGTGATCGGCGACTGCTCGATGCCCTCAATGAGGATCAGGGCATTCGGGTTGACTTTGAGAATGGAGTTTGCGCATTGCTCTGCGGAATACTTCCAGTTGTTCTTCTTCTCGGTGTCGTCCCAGCGTGCAACGCTGTCGGGACAGGTCGTGCCTGAATATCCGCGCTTGCCGTGCGGCTCATTTTTGAGGTCGTAGGCGATGAGCGTATCGTCGTTTGCGTAACGCTTTGCGAGCCATGTCAGGCTGTCAATCCAGTCATCCCATGTGACCTCTGCGCCCTTGTCGCCTGCGGCTTCTGCGATGGTCGCCATGCCTGCGCAGTCGTCAGCGGTCGGTTCATAGTACCAGAGATTGTAGTTATGTCCCGAGTTATGGGATGCAGGGCTGTGGACATCGACCAGAGCCTTGATGCCGTACTTCTTGCACTTCTGGAGAATGACATCGAAAATTTCCAGACTGTTCATTTCCGAGCCGTCCTCGTGGCAGAAGTCGGGGTTGAATTTGTAGGCATCGGTGTTTTTCGGGTTCAGACCTGTGGTCATGTACGGCTTTCCGTTCATCCATGAGAGCAGAAGCTCTGTGGAAACAGGGAAGCGGATGATGTTGATGCCGTGGTCTGCAACAGAGGAGAGCAGGACATCGACATCCGCGCTCCAAAGGCCGTGCGGGAAGTTTTCGGTACAGTTCATACCGAACCAGTTGGCACCCGTCAGCCAGACTTCATTGCCGTTTTTGTCATAAAGACGGCTTCCCTTTGCGTGGAGCCAGTCATCGCCTGTGTCGTCTGCGGCAGCGGCGATCGGTGCTTTCTGCAATGCGCCGTCCGACAGTACACTGCTTGTACTGAACGCTAGAATCGCCGCAAGGGAAATCGGTAAAACGCGATGATGTTTCATAGGATATACCCCCTCAATGATTCAGATGGCAGAACTTCGTGTGTGCTAAGGCGAAGTCTGCGGTGATGCCATGCAGGCGGAAACCTGCACGGCACAAATACAAGTGGAATGCTCAGAAGATACCGAAACGCTTCTTCTCGTAGAAGGGTTTTTCGTTTGCGACCAGTTCCTTTGCACGCGGGTTGCTTGCAGGAACGCAGTCAAACGGCAGATCAGCATAGTCTGCGCAGTCAGCCGAAATGGTGTTGCCGATCTCGGTGAGGTCTGCATTTTCGTCAGCTTCCAGTGCGATAAGGAGATAACGCTCGCCGCTTTCGGTATCGACTTTGATATAACCTTTCTTGACAGCCTTCTGCTTTTTGAGGCAGGCTTTGAGCTGTGCAAGCAGGTCCTCGGTAATGAGCTCCGAATCGTCTGGTGCTTCTGCGGCAGCATTCTGTGCAGCTTCCATGTCTGCCATAGCCTGACGGATGGCAGCCTGCTGCTGTTCGCGGCTGTTGGATGCCGCACCGAGCGGATTGCTTGTCTGATGCATGAAAACAGGCTTTGCCTGTGCAGCGACTGCCTGTGCAACAGCATCCAGATCGCCGTTGTTGTCGCCGATCAGGAGAACCTGACGGCGGATCATGCAGAGGTTGCTGCCGAACGGGTTGATGACCATACCGTTGATGGCATCGTTGTTCTTCAAGAAACGGTAAATGTCCATGAAGCCCATGACTGCGACCTGAAAACGCTCGCCGGGCTTACGGTTCTTGCTCAGTTCGATCTCGTCAGTAAAGGCAGGCATAAATTTGTCGCCCTTCTGGTTGGTCATGATCTGGAAAGCGATACGTGTCGGAACGGGTTCTCCTTCGGGAGCGTCCGCAGGCTGTTCAATCAACGCAGGAACGAGATATCTGGCATTAAAAGCTGCATCCAGAAAAGCTCTTTCGTGTTCACGGTTGGTGAGGTCTACCTTAAAGGTTGCCATTGCATCCACAAGCACGGGATTCGTGATGTGCTGCATTGGCTGATTGGGTTCTGGCATGATGAAATCCTCCAATTCAGAGATTCGCCGTGAGTATGTCAAAAACCTCTCGGCGTTCACTATTATTCTAACATATTTTTCGCAAAAAAGCAAGTGTTTTTGAAGATTATATCTGACAGAAAATATACACAGCGGATAAAATCGGCTGAAAAAGCGGTTCGCATTTTGATAAAATATAATTTTTTATCGAAACTTGTACATAATGATACAAGAAACGGTGGCTGCTGCACCATGTATGGAGGGCGAAGCCAACAACAAAGGAGGTCTTTTCCATGAATTTTCTCATTCAGATCGCGGACAAAACAGCGGCGGTGCAGGGGAGTCCGCAGATCATCTGCGGCAACAGCGACTATACGCTGACCTTTGTGTTTGATGCGGAGTGGGACGCATATGACGCAAAGACTGCGCGGTTTGTCTATCTGCAAAACGGTGCTGCGGTGCATCAGGACATTCTGTTCGAGGGCGACACGGTGACTGTGCCTGTACTGCACGGCGTCTACGAGGTGCTGGTCGGTGTGTACGCAGGAGATATTCACACGACAACGCCTGCACGTATCAGTTGTGTTCCGTCGATCACCTGCGGCGATACGCCGCACGACCTGCCTGCACCTGATGTGTACGATCAGCTTCTGGAATATCTCGCGGCATTGCAGCACGGCAATATGGGCGTTGCGGATATCGAAGTGATTCGCTCGGTGGCTGAATCGGTCATCGCATATGCAGAACAGGAGGAAGAATAATGGCAATTACACAAGGATATATCGGCTACTATTTCGATGCGGATTTTCTGGCGTGGATCACAGAGAAGCTTGTGCCCGATTATGTGGACAGCATTGAACCCAACGCCGCAGAAACGGAATATTCACTCATCAAGGACGGCAATACCATTGCAAAGCTGAACAGTTCCAGATGGGATCTGTATCCGAATGGCACCGGCAGCGGATACGTGAGCTGCAATACATCGACCATCAGCCGAACATACGGATATACGTGTAAAAACGGTGTGGCGATCCAGCATTGCGGAGATGGCGGTGCGTATACGATCAGACAGGGTGTCATCATATTTACAAAGGATAATCACGGCGATACGATTATTGTATCATCGACGAGATTGTCGGATACATCTTCCAGCAGAACGACACTGTCACTCTGCACAAGCGCATATATTGCGCACTATGAGGACATCGCTGCCAATGCGGTCACATCCCTTAGTGCGGCGTTCAATTCCGGTAATGCGACGTGCATGACACCGTTTGCATTTTCTGCTGTGGAGGGTAGTGAAATGATATTCACTCCGAATGTGTTCTGGTGTCCGATGTATCAGCATTCAGGTACCACGACGCTGGTCATAAACGGCGTGAGATATATTTCGTTCGGACCGTGGATCATCAAAGACGAGTAAGCACTCGAAAAAGTAGTATTTGCGACTGCGGCAGGAATCGTGTATAGAATGCGGGCTAAAGTTTCTTATATCAAAAGTTTTACTCGATTTTTTTCAAAAAATCGCAGGGGTTGAGGGGGCGG
>JAKSPL010000011.1 GCA_024404815.1 Oscillospiraceae bacterium | reverse complement strand
AATTTGATTGCGGAGCAATCAAAGAGGGGAAACCCCAACGAGGGGTTTCCCCTTGAAACCGAACGGCACATACAACTTTTGGGGACTCCTTCCCACACCCCTGCCAAGAGACTATCCCTTTGGAATCCCATTTTAGCACGAACGATAACATTGTAAGGGCGGAGACACAGTTCTTCGCCCTTTTTTGTGTGAACATGGGAGCAGACAGAGAGATAGGCGTTAAGGAAAAGGGAGCTTGGGGGATATTCTCCTCCTCACCTCAGCACCGTTCACAGTTTCCGTCGATTTATCCACTCAGAACATGAGAAAATTCCCCAAAAGCAAAAAACTTACCGAAAATTCCAGAAAATCACAAGAAAACCCTTGCTTTTTTTTGCCGTTTATGATACAATAAATTCGTATAGGTTCCAAATCTTTCTACGAAAGGATGCGTAAAGAATCCATGGAAAATTCCGCTTCAATCGCAAAAGAACGCCTCTCGCTGCTCTTCGATAACGGCACGTTTACCGAGCTGGATGCACTGCGTACCGAGAAGGACTCGGCGGCCGCTGTCGTCTGCGCTCACGGCTTTGTCGAAGGTCAGGCTGTCTGTGCGTTCGCGCAGTCCTCTGATGTCAAGGACGGCATCATGGGCAAAAACACCGCAGGCAAAATCAAAAGACTGCTCTCTCTCGCAGCCAAAACAGGTACCCCGATCGTCGGTGTTTATGACTCCAACGGCGTTTTTGTCGATGGTACTGCTGATTCCCTCTCCGCTTACGGCAAGCTGATCGCTTCTGCCGCAAATCTTTCGGGCGTTGTCCCCCAGATCTCTGTCATCGCAGGCGTTTGTGCAGGCAGTGCCGCACTCATGGCTTGTGAGGCTGATTTCGTTCTCGCTACCAAAAAGGCTGAACTCTGCCTTACCCCTGCTTACGGCACAGACTCCGCAAGCCCCGAAACCGCCGCGAAAATCGGTCTGGTCGCTGAGGTCTGCGAAGATGATGCTGCCGCTATGATGCAGGTCAAGGCTCTCCTGCGTACACTCCCTGCAAATAACCTCGCAGGTGCGCCGATTTCTGAATTTGATGTTCCCGAGCAGGCTGTTTCGAAAGCAAACCTCCTCGATGGCATCGCCGATATGGGCAGCCTCATGCCGCTCTATTCCGCATACGGCGAAACCGTCGAAACCGCACTCGCTACCATTCGCGGTACGGCTGTCGGTCTGATCTCCACAGCAAAATCCGATGCGGCACTCACCGCTGACGATGCAGCAAAGATTGCTCGTTTCGTCCGCACCTGCGACGCTTTCTCGATTCCTGTCATCACACTGCTCGACACCATCGGCTTTACCGATGACACCGATGCGGCAAAGGCAGGCTCGCTCCGTGCAATTACACAGCTCTGCGGCGCGTATGCAGAAGCTACCACCGTCAAGATCTCTGTCATCACAGGTCTGGCTTGCGGTGCGGCATTCTCCGCGATCGCAGGCAGAGGCGCAGGCAGTGACCTCGTCTTCGCTTGGAATGACGCAGTCATCGCTCCGCTCAAACCCGAAGCTGCTGTCGAATTCCTCTGGCACGATAAGCTGAAGGGCGCGGCAGATGTCAACGCGAAGAGAAAGTCCCTCGCCGATGAATACGGCAAAACACTCGCATCTGCGACAAAGGCAGCAGAACTCGGCGTCATCGACACCGTGATCGCACCTGCGGATACCCGTCAGGCTCTCATTGATGCGCTCGATATGCTCGAAGGCAAGCGCGTTTCCCGTATGCCCAAAAAGCACAGCAATATCCCGTTCTGATTATTCCAGAACGCAACGATAAATTAGATGATACGTAATTAGGAGGATTTACCATGAAGCGTTTCCGTGTTACCGTGAACAATAAACAGTACGATGTCGCTGTCGAAGAACTCGGCGGCAATGCAGCTCCTGCAGCTGCTGCTCCCGCCCCTGCCGCTGCTCCTGCCGCAGCACCCGCTCCGGCTGCACCTGCACCTGCTGCCGCTCCTGCGGACGGTACTCCCGTTTCCGCACCGATGCCCGGCACCATCCTTCAGGTCAAGTGTGCAAACGGCGATGCCGTCAAGCGCGGTCAGGTTCTCTTTGTCCTCGAAGCTATGAAAATGGAAAACGACATTGTCGCTCCTGAGGACGGCACGATCCTTTCTGTCAACACCACCAAGGGCAGCAGCGTCAACCCCGGCGATACCCTCGCTGTTCTGGGCTGATTTAGGAAAGCGTGGCGAATATGGCAAAAATCAAAATTACAGAAACGGTGCTGCGTGACGCACACCAGTCCCTGCTCGCAACCCGAATGCCCACTTCGGATATGCTCCCGATCCTGCAGCAGATGGATAAGATCGGTTTCCACTCCCTCGAATGCTGGGGCGGTGCGACATTCGATTCCTGCCTGCGCTTCCTGAACGAAGATCCGTGGGAAAGACTGCGCCTGCTGAAAAAGAATCTCCCGAATACCAAGCTGCAAATGCTCTTCCGCGGTCAGAATATGCTCGGCTACCGTCACTATGCTGACGATGTCGTTGAATATTTCGTCCAGAAGTCCGTTGCAAACGGTATCGACATCATCCGTATTTTTGATGCGCTGAACGACGTCCGCAACCTCGAAACCGCGATCAATGCGGCGAAAAAAGAGGGCGCTCATACACAGGTCGCGATCAGCTTCACCACAGGCGATATCTTCACCGATGAATACTATGTCAAGTACGCAAAGCAGATCGAAGCTGCCGGTGCGGATTCCATCTGCATCAAGGATATGGCGGCTCTGCTGACGCCGTACCGCACCGAATCGCTCGTCAAGGCTCTGAAAGCCGCTACCGACCTGCCGATTCAGCTCCACACGCACTATACCTCCGGTCTGGCTTCCATGTGCCTCCTCAAGGGCATCGAAGCAGGCGCGGATATCATTGATACCGCTATGTCGCCGCTCGCACTCGGTACTTCCCATGCTCCGACCGAATCTATGGTCGCCGCTTTGCAGGGCACAGAGTACGATACCGGCATCGACCTCGCGGCTGTCTGCGAACTCCGTCCGTATTTCATGGAACTGCGCGACAAGTACATCAAGGAAGGTCTGATTGACCCCAAGATGCTTGCAGCAGACGCAAAAACACTCATCTATCAGGTTCCCGGCGGTATGCTCTCGAACCTCCTCTCCCAGCTCAAACAGGCAGGCAAAGAGGATCAGCTCACCGCTGTTCTGGAAGAAGTACCGCGCGTCCGTAAGGATGCAGGTTATCCGCCGCTTGTCACTCCGTCCTCCCAGATCGTCGGCACACAGGCTGTGTTCAACATCATCATGGGCGAACGCTACAAGACGGTCACAAAGGAATTCAAGGGCATCGTTCGCGGCGAATACGGTCAGACACCTGTTCCCATTGATCCCGAATTCCGCAAGAAGATTATCGGAAACGAAAAGGCAATCGACTGCCGTCCTGCTGACCTGCTCGAACCTGAACTCGACAAGCTCAGAGAAGAATGCGCAGAATGGACACAGCAGGAGGAAGATGTACTTTCCTATGCACAGTTCGATCAGGTCGCTGTGAAGTTCTTCGAGAAGCGCCGCGACAAGATGGTCGGACTCGACGGCGTTCACGGCAATGCCGAAAACCAGATCCACCCTGTCTGACAGCTGAATCTCCGCTCGGGCAGGCACGGCTCACGCAGTCCTTTGCCCTGAGAAAGGAGCATTGTTACCTTGCCAATCTGCATATCCAAAGAATTGCCTGCGTATCAGGCACTACTGAATGAGAATATTTTCGTGATGGGCAGCGAACGCGCCGCCCATCAGGATATTCGTCCCCTGCGCCTGCTGATCCTCAATATCATGCCCAAAAAAATAGAGACCGAGATCCAGCTGCTGCGTCTTTTGAGCAACAGCGCGATCCAGGTCAATGTTTCTTTGCTCTGCATGGAATCCCATGTGTCCAAAAACACCAGCCAGAGCCATCTGGATGCGTTCTATACGACATTCACCGAGATTCGGGAGCAGTTCTATGACGGCATGATTATTACCGGCGCACCCGTCGAGCAGCTTCCCTTCGAAGAAGTCGATTACTGGACGGAGATCTCTGAGATCATGGAATGGTCGAAAACACACGTTTTCAGCACCATGCATATCTGCTGGGGCGCACAGGCGGGACTCTACTACCATTTCGGCGTTCCAAAATATCCGCTGGAACAGAAAATGTTCGGCATCTTCCCGCATGAAGTCGAAGTGCCGAATGCTCCGCTGGTACACGGCTTTGACGAACTGTTCTATGTGCCGCACTCGCGCCACACGGAGGTTCGCAGAGAAGATATCGAAAAGGTCGCAGAGCTGGAAATCCTCACAAGTTCGCCGATTTCAGGTGTACATATCGTTGCAAACCGAAACGGCAGACAGTTCTTCGTCACAGGACATTCCGAGTACGACCGCAATACCCTCGCACAGGAATATTTCCGCGATGTGGACAAGGGACTTCCCATTGCCGTCCCGTACAACTATTTCCCCGACGACGACCCCACGAAACCGCCGCTCTTTACATGGCGGTGCCACGCCAATCTGATGTTCTCGAATTGGCTCAACTACTGCGTCTACCAGCGCACACCGTTTGACCTCACCGAGCTTTCCATCCGCAACTGGAACTGGGAAGTCGATACCTGATTTTTCACGGAAGGAAGCCTTGCGTATGGAGCCATCCATCTCCAATCCGTATGAATCGGCATATGATGCGGCAGTACGTCCGAAATCCCACAAAAGAGCCGTAGCTGCATTCATTTTCGGAATCCTGAGTGTCGTATTCTTCGGCTGCGGCATCAACCTTTTGTTCTCGCTCGCCGCCATCGTGCTTGGTGTGCTGTCCTTTACCAGAAAAGAATCAAACAAGTCATTCGCGGTTGTCGGCATCGTCCTCGCATTCCTCGGCGTGTTTATCAGCGTGACGCTGTTATTCGCGGTCAAGGATTTTGCGATCCACGGGAAAACATTTCTTACGGATTATCAGCAGCTCTACGCGGAACAGGACACCGTGTTCCCTGCCTACGAAGAATCGCAGGAATTGCCGTATTATCTGGAAAAATATACCGATACACCCTATTCGGAAATGTTTCGGAAATACGGATTCGATATTTATGACATTATGGATAAGCTGTTGTCGGCTTATCAGAAAGAACAGCTGCCCGAAATCACCGTTTCGTCGGAAGCCATTACGCTTCCCACGTATTTATACGAGATTCCGAACAACTGCATATAACATCCAGATTCCCAGAAGTGCAAGCCAGAACTTGCCGCTTCTGGGGATTATTTTTTTGCCGCCAAACAGCCGCACCCACAGCTCCGCATACCAGACAATCCCAAGTGCCGCGCCGACCAGCAGAATCGCATTCTGCTTCGCCGCCTCTAAAATATCGCCGCGGCAGAGCGCAAAAACTGCGTGCGTCAAGCCGCAGGACGGGCAAAGATACCCCGTCAGGACTCGCACAGGACACATCGGCACATACGGCATCACCCACTTCGCATAGACGTTCTTTGCAAGATTCAGTCCGAAAACCGCCAGAAACGGCAGTATCGCCAATAATATACCGCATATCCATTTTTTACGTAAATGCGTGAATTTCTGCAACGCTTTCACCTCAAATTATTGATTCTCAAAAATATATTATCGTTTTTCGATAATTTTCTATTGACAAACAGAAATTTATGTGTTATACTAAGGACAACAAATCAAAAGGAGGCTTCCCCCCATGCGTAAATGGACCATCACAAATTCTCTGACGCTCACGCGCTACCTGACCATCGGTGTCATATTTTTATGCGTAGCTGCTGCATTTTGCATTCCTATCTGTACCGAATGGTACGATGCGGTATCCGACCAGAAACCAATTCACAACCTGCTCAACGTCATTCTGTATATCAGCGATGCGCTCGGACTCATCTCCATGTGGGAGCTGAACGGAATGCTCAAACGCATCTCCAAACAGGAAATTTTCACCGCGGAAAATGTCAAGGTACTGCGCGTGATCTCGTGGTGCTGCTTCGGCATCGCCGCACTCAGCTTCTTCCTTGCATTCTTCCGTATGCTCGCATTTTTCGTCGGCTTCGCCGCAGGCTTCTTCGGAATGATCATGCGCGTGCTGAAAAATGTCTTTGAACTCGCCGTTGAAATACGGCAGGAAAACGATTTCACGATTTGACCAAAGGAGGATACCATGCCGATTATTGTCAACCTCGATGTCATGATGGCGAAACGGAAAATTTCCTCCGGCGAACTCGCAGAACGCATCGAAATTACACCAGCGAATCTCTCAATTCTCAAAAATAACAAGGCGAAAGCCATCCGCTTTTCCACACTCGAAGCCATCTGCCGCGAACTGAAATGTCAGCCCGGCGATGTGCTTGCATTTGAAGATTCTGATGATGAGGAGGAATAAACCATGCGAAAGGAAGAAATGAATGGATCGCAAAACAACGGCCCGACACCATCTGCTCAGCCTGAACAGATGCAATCCGACAATTTCCCGACGATCTTCCCACCGTCCCAGCAGACAACGACACAGACAAACACCGTTCCGCCCACTCCGCAGAAAGCATGGACACCGCCTCCGCCAAAACAATGGCATTTTGCAGACAGCGACAGCGTGTTTGCGTGGATCTATCTGGTGTTCGGATTCCTCTTTACACGGTATCTGTTCTTCAAGAACGACAGCATTGTAACCACAGTATTTTTCCTGCTGCTGCTTGTTTCCTCTGCGTTATCCGTGAAGCTCGCAAAGAAAACGGTGAAGCTTCCGCAATGGATCCTGCTCGGCATTCTCGCCCTGTTCACGCTGCCGTTTTCGCTCTCCGCCGATCCGATCATTCATACGGTCAATGCGCTGTTCCTGCTGGTCGGAAATGCGTGGTGGGTGCGTGCGGTCTCACTCGGCTACGGTTTTGTCACACGCTACCCCATCGGAGATTTGTTCGATGTATCCCTCGACAATCCGCTCAATGACCTCGACGCAATCGTGCGCGCGATGGCACACGGCTTCAAGAAAACCGACAGCGGCAAGAAAATCGTACCGATTCTGGTCGGTTTGCTCGTAACGATCCCGCTGACCGCTGTGGTCGCAGCACTCCTCGCTTCCGCAGACGCAGGCATTTCCGCCCTGTTCAAGCAAATCGGAGAAGCCATTACCGAGGACGTTGTAACCATCTTCTGGCAGTTCGTGCTCGGATTTGTCGCCGCATTGTATTTGTTCGCGGCTCTTTACAGCAACCGCGACACCATCCGCAATCCGCGCAAGAGCGATGCGGAAAAGGAAGAAAACCTCGACAAGAAACGCAAGATCCCGAACCTCGGCGTGTATGCAGGCGTTATGCCGATCTGTGTGCTGTACCTGCTCTATGTTATATCACAGCTCAACTACTTCTGCGCCGCATTCTCGGGAATTCTCCCCGAAAACATGGAAACCTATGCAGAATATGCAAGACGCGGTTTCTTCGAGCTTTGCTGGATCGCCGTTATCAACCTCGCCGTCATTCTCATCATGGCATTCTGTGCAAAGCAGAGCGGCAGACAAAAAACAAAGGCTCTCGCATTCTTTATCATCCTTTTGTGCGTATTTACGCTGTTTATCATTGCAACCGCCTTTGCAAAGATGCTGCTCTACATCGACGCATTCGGTCTGACCAGAAAGCGTATCTACACCTCGCTGTTCATGCTGTTGATGGCGGTCTGCTTCCTTGTCATCATTGTGCGGCAGTTTGTCCGCATCCCCAGCTCGAAAATCATCTCGGCATCCGCTATTGCGACGCTTGCGCTGTTCTGCTTCGGCAGACCTGACGCAATGATCGCAGAATACAACATCAGCCGCTACGAACAGGGTATGCTATCCGAACTGGATATCTACACCCTCTGCAATGACCTCTCCGACGATGCCTATGTTGTCATGGCAAAGCACGCAGATACGCTGAAAAACGCAGGCAAATACGGTACATTCGCACACGCATATGCAGACCGCTGTTCGGACTACAAAAAAGATATCGTCAGCACATGGAACATCTCATCGAAGTGGCTCTATGACCACGAAGAACAGTACACTGCTAATGCAGATCAATACACGTTATGCCCTGACACTCTCTTTCTCACAATGGATCTGGAAGAAACGGTCCCCCTGAATCATGTGGAATTTACGATCGAAAATCACGGCGTTGTGTACTACTATGGTGGAATTGACACCGACGGCGAAGAAATCTCGGCTGCAGAGCTGACGCTCCACCGCACACAGGAATGCGAGGAGGCGGCAAAGGAAACCGATCTGAGCAGGGAACCGCTGAAACTGAATTGTACGTTAGAGATACCTGCCGCAGAAGAATACGTATATCCGATATATGATTATATCCAACCGACCACACTGTGGCTGTCTGACTTTGAGAACTGCTTATGCTGCTATCAAATGATCTGCAACGATGGCTACACAGAACTGCAAGCAACCATCGGCATGGAGAGAGAACCATGAAAACATGGACAAAAATACTCTGCGGTTTCGGGCTGACACTCGAATTTGGTCTGGGCGGCACAGCTTATGCCGTATATGACTACGTTTCCAAATGTCCGAAAATCGAACCGAAAGAAAGCATCGTAGTTTCGCAGAATTCGACCATCTACCCCGAGGATGTCGCAGACATTTCGCATTACACCGCGGCACGCATCATCGCCTACTGGCAGGACGACAACAGCAATGATGACCTCTATCCGACCGACGACCGCCGCGGCATCATCATCGGGAATCGCAGCGGCGTGCTGCTGGTAACGCTCAGAGCAACGGGCGAGGTCGCAGAATCCCGTGACGCAAAGTTTTACGTGACGGTGGAGTAAAGGTATTTCGGCATCTGCGGACAGCGAAACACCCTTCTCCTTAAAAAACGCAGGAAAGGGTGAATTTGATTGCGAAGCAATCAAAGAGGGGAAACCCCAACGAGGGATTTCCCCTTGTTCCCCCATATTATTTTAACAGACTGAGGGCGACCAATGGCCGCCCTTTCTTTTATTTCACAATGTCATCCGTGTGGATCATAAACCAGAACGTCGAACCGACGCCGACCGTACTATCCACACCGAACGCATAATCATGTAGCCGCAGAATCGCCTTGACGATCGAAAGTCCCAGACCTGTCCCGACAACCTCGCGCTTATAATTCTCGCTGCGGTAGTATTTGTCAAAAATCTTCGACACGGTTTCCTGATCCATACCCTGTCCCGTATCCCGAACCGAAATGCGGATGCCCTCCGCAAGCCGCTCCTGCGTGACAAAGATCTGCTTGTCCGCGCCCGAATAGTTCATCGCGTTATTGATGAGATTGCAAATGACCTGTTCGATTTTTCCGCCGTCACAGTTCACAACCGCCGCGCCGTCCGTTTTCAGTACAAACGTATACCCCGAAACATTGCTCAGTCCGCGGTACCGCTCGACAATGTCCGTCAGCCGCTGTTCGATGTCAAACTGCTCTCGGTTCAAGGTCATACTGCCATTTTCCAGCTTCGAAAGGTCAAGAATATCGTTGACCAGAAGCGTCAGGCGGTCGGTTTCTTCGATGATGACCTGTAAATGCTCCTGCCGCTTGACGGGATTATCACCCGACAGGTCACGGATCATTTCCGCGTAGGCTTTCAGCATCGTCAGGGGCGTCCGCAGGTCGTGCGACGCATTCGCCACCAAGTCGCGCTGCATCGTGTCGATTCGGTTGATCTCACGGCTCGCATAGGTCAGCGTTTGCGCAAGCTGATCTGCCTCTGCATAGCCGCCGCCCTGAAATACTATATCATAGCGTCCGTGTGCAAGCTGCTCCGCGTCTTTTGTCACCTGTACGATCGGATTCGAAAGCCGCTTTGACACCGCAAATGAGATCGCCACAGCACACAGCAGCAGCAGTCCGCAGATGATCAGAAGCTGTCGTTTCAGAATGCTGACGGTCGAATATACAGGCACCAGCGGCGTATTCAGCAGCAGATACCCCTGCGGCGCGTCCTGCGTTCCCAGCACACTCGCATAAACCAGAATATCTGCGTTGGTTTTCTGGTTGCGGTACTTATAGCAGACAACGCCGTCCGAACTGGATTTCACCATGCGGATGAGTTTCAGCGAATCGTTTTCCAGACCGTGGATCACACAGTTGATGCCCATGACATCTTTCGAATAGAGCCGCCTGCTGTAATTGATCGGGTCAAAGACCACAATGCACATATCGTTGTCCATTGCAAGCTCGGAAAATTCCTCTGCGTAATCGCCTGCCGCATACAGTTCTTTCATTTCATCGGCAAGAGAAATGATGTCCGAGGTTTTTGTGCGGACATAAAAAAGCTGCAAAAAGAGGATCTCGAACCCCCAGAGCAGCACGAAAACGACCAGCACAAACAGCATGAACCACAGCCAGATATGCGTGCGGATAGTCAGCCGTTTTCCAAGCTTATGCTTCAAATTTATATCCCATTCCTCTCAGCGTCACGATAAATTTCCGATACTCGCCGAGGCTGTTGCGAAGCATCTTGATATGCGTATCGACCGTGCGGTCATCGCCGAAGAAGTCATAGCCCCAGACCTCCTCCAACAGCTTATCGCGTGTCATGGCAAGGTTCTGATTGCGGACAAGGTAAAAGAGCAGATCGTATTCTTTCGGTGTCATATTGGCTTTTGCACCGTCCACATAGACCTCGCGCCCTGCCATGTCGATTTCCAGTCCTTCAAAACGAAGCCGCTGCTGCATCTGCGGCTGAGACTGCTGTTTTCTCGCGGAAACAGCCTTGACACGCGCCATCAGTTCTTTCGGGGAGAACGGCTTTACCACATAGTCGTCGATGCCCAGTTCAAATCCGAACAGTTTGTCATACTCCTCGCCGCGTGCAGAAAGCATGATGATCGGGGTATCCTTGGTCTTGCGAATTTCCTTGCAGGCGGAAAAACCGTCCAGACGCGGCATCATAATATCCATAATAATCAGATCGTAGTCGTTTTCTCTCGCCATTGCGACTGCTTCCATGCCGTCGCCTGCTTCCTCTGCGGTATAGCCCTCAAATTCTGCATATTCTCTGACGACACGGCGGATATTGGCTTCATCATCCACAATTAACAATTTCATATGTATTTCGTCCTTTCCATTTTGCTGCTGAAACCGCACACGGGCGGCTTGTATGAATCGTATAGGTATAGTATACCAGAAAGATGTGAAAATTTTGTGAAATTTACCGTAAACTTATCGTATGATTTACAAAAAATCCATTGACATTTATGTCGAAAACTGGTATAATAATACCAGATATCTCCTGCAAATTTACAGAAAGGATTCCGCAGTATGAAAAAGTCACTGAAATATCTCTTATTGCTCATCTTCTCATTCGGTACGGTCTATCTGATGATTTTTGCGTTCTGGCACCGCACCAACAGTGAACTTCTGTTTTTGATTCTAAGTGCATACGCGCTGGCTGCGGTCATACTCAGCTTTTTGTTTGTGCTCTACTCGCGCCGCATCAATCAGCGAAAAACGGAATCCGCCAACCGCAGACTTGTACGGCTTGTCAACAATCTTTCCGCCCCCGCAATGCTCTGGGATGACGAACTGCAATCTGTTATCATGAACGAAAAACTGCGCACCCTCGCGGAATTGGAGAACGATCCGCAGGAGAAACTCGACGCAAAACAAATGATCCCGTGGCTGTTCGGCAAAAAACAGCTCGGCGAGGAGGAACTCAAAGAGATCATCCGCGCCAAAAATCAGGACTATTCGTTCGTCGGGAAACGCGGCACACAGAGAGATATGATCTGGAACACCTCCTCCCTGCTGACCGACGAGAACGGCGTTTCCAAATTCCTTACCATTGGTCTGGACCTCGCGGAGATCCGCACCATGCAGACGAAAATCAACACCTATTCGAAACGCCTTGCCGCCGCAGAGGGCAAGCACGCCCTCAGCATGGAGCTGACCGAGATCGGTATTCTCATCGGAGAACAGGGCAGTGACCAGATCTTCCTCTCCGCGGAAATGCGGAAAATGCTCGGATACAATAAGGAAATCATCACCGTGGACGAGCTTCGGAAACACGTTTTCGAGGCAGACCTGTTCGTCTACGACCAGCATATGAAATCCATGAAAGACCATATGGAGGACTACCTCGATGAGATCCATATGATGGAACTGCGGCTCTGCGGAAAAGACAACAAATACCGCTGGTATCTCTACCGATTCAAGGCTACCCGTATGAAAGACAGCAATCAGCTCGTTGTCGGCGGCGCACTCCTCGACAATACCCGCGAAAAAGAAAAAGATGTCGAGATCGAACGCATTGCATATCAGGATTCCGTCACCAAGATCCACAACCGCAACAAGATGATGATGATGGGCACCGATTTGTACCAATGTATCGAAAATACGAACCTTTCCTACTGGGTCATCGTCACCGACATCGACCGTTTCCATATCATCAACGATACCTGCGGCTACGACAGCGGCAATGAACTGCTGAAATCCTTCTCGGAAGCCATTTCTACCACACTCAACCTCGGCGGCTTTGCGGCACGCATCTCAGGCGACAATTTCGCCCTGATCCTCCGTGCGACAGGCGATGATACCCTGCCAAAGCGCATTATCCAGAAAATCCAGACCAGTCTTGCCGCGCTCGCAGTCGGAAAATTTGCAAACCGTTCGCTGACCTGCTCCGCAGGCTATGCCATGATGCCGCGTGACGGAAAGAATTTCGAAGAAGTCCTCGAACACGCCGAATTTGCCCTCTCCGCAGAAAGTCAGACAATGGGCAGCATCAGCGCATACACCAAAGAGATGCACGACACCATTCTGTTCGAAACAGGCATGGAGCGAAAGCTCGTGGATGCTGTGAAAAACCACCAGCTTTTACTGCACTACCAGCCGAAAATCAACCTCGCGGACGGCAAGATCATGGGACTCGAAGCTCTTGTACGCTGGCAACAGCCCGATGGCACACTCCTCAACCCTGCAAACTTCATCCCGATCGCAGAGAAATCTCTCGTCATTACACAGATCACAGATTTCGTCCTGCGCGAAACCTGCTCGCAGATGGCGGAGTGGCAGGAAAAAGGTCTGCCGCAGCTCGTTGTGTCGATCAACATGAGCAGTACGGATTTCTATCAGGAAAATCTGCCGCGGAAAGTCATGGCACTCCTCGAAGCCAACCAGATTCCGCCGCAGAATCTCGAAATCGAACTGACCGAATCTCTTGCGCTGAACGATATCGACCTCACGATCGCACAGATGAAACTGCTCCGAGAAGCAGGCATTCAGCTCGCAATGGACGATTTCGGTACAGGGTATTCGTCTTTGAGCTACATCCAGAAGCTGCCGTTTACCATGCTGAAGCTCGACCAGAATTTCGTCAAGCATATGGAAAATGATCCTGTGGTGCAGGAAATTGTGTCGTCTGTCGTGCGCATCGCAAAGGCAAAAAATATTTCAACGATCGCAGAGGGTGTCGAAACCGAAGATCAGGCAAAACAACTGCGGCTGTGCGGCTGTGACTATGCACAGGGCTTCCTCTACGGCGGCCCGATGACTGCCGACGACATCGAACGGTTTATCCGCAAGAATCAGGAATCGCATCCGGTGTATTGAAACGGTGGGTTTTTGTGGGGGACATTGTCCCTTTGGAATCCCATTTAGCACGAATGACAGCATAGTATGGGCGGAGATTCGGTTCTCCGCCCCTTTTTTGTGTGCTGACATTTGGAAAGCCTATTAAGGAATCCCCCCGATTTCGCCGCGAAAAAATTCTCCAAACAGATTGAAAAAAAATGCGTTTTGTGTTATAATAATTCTGTATCGTGCATATGATCTCCCTCGGAGGTGTTTTCCACATGAATCCAACATTTTCATTCCGCCCTGCCACAGCCGCAGACATCCCTCAGCTTGTCCGTCTGCGCCTTGCGTATTTGCAGGAGGAATTTTCTGATACCGACATTCCGCAGTCGAAACTCGATGCAGTCGCCGCACAGCTCCCCGACTACTTCTCTGCACACCTCGGCGCGGACTGCTTTGTTTTCACCGCAGAAATCCCCGATGGCACACTCGCCGCAAATGTCATTCTCTGCACACAGGAAAAACCTGCGAATCTCAGCTTCCCAAGCGGAAAAAGCGGTGTCGTGCTGGGTGTCTATACCATGCCAGAATACCGCGGACAGGGCATCTGCACAAAACTCATGGAGATGCTCCTTGCACAGGCAAAGGCGGAGGGACTCGACATTGTACGGCTTTCGGCAAGCCATATGGGCAAGCCTGTCTACGAAAAACTCGGCTTCACCCTCTCCCACTCGAAATTCACCGAAATGGAATACACCATTTCTACAAAATAAACGGAGGTTTCTTATGCCCCATATCGAAATCAAATGCTACCCCGGACGTACCGAACAGCAAAAGCTCGCACTTGCTATGAAAATCTCACAGGACATCGCAGAGGTGTTCGGCGCACCGGAAAGCTCTGTGTCCGTTGCATTCACGGAGATCCCCAGTGAGGACTGGAAAGCGCAGGTCTGGGATACCGAAATTGCACCCAACATGGATAGCCTCTACAAAAAGCCAGAATATACCTGCGACTAACGCTGCACGAAAGGACCGGATACTATGGACATCGGAATAGATTTGGGTACGGCGAATATCATCATCACCATGAACAACAAGGGCGTGGTGCTCGATGAACCGTCCGTTATCGCATACAACAAACGCACGGAGCGCGTCGTCGCAGTCGGCACCGAAGCCTACAAAATGGAGGGACGTGCGCCTGAACACATCGCAGTCGTTCACCCCTTGCAGGACGGCGTCATTTCCGACGACATCCTCACACAGGCACTCATTCGTGAATTTATTTTCGCGGTCGCAGGTCACCCTGTCATCAAACCGCGTATCATTATCTGCGTTCCGTCACTCATCACAGAGGTCGAAAAACGTGCGATCCTCGATGCGGCAATGAGTACAGGTTCACGCAAAGTCCATCTGATTCAGGAGCCGCTCGCCGCTTTGCTCGGCGCAGGCATCCCCATCGGCAAGGCAAACGGCAATATGGTCGTGGACATCGGCGGCGGTACGACAGACGTTGCGATCGTTTCGATGAACGGCATTGTCACCGCCCGCTCCATGAAAATCGCAGGCAACCACTTCGACCGCTCGATCATCCGCTATGTCCAGAACAAATATCAGCTTCTGCTCGGCAGTAAATCCGCGGAGGAGATCAAGAAAACCCTCTGCAACCTCTACGATCCGAGCGAGGATGTCATGAAAACCGTGAAAGGACGTAATATTACACGCGGATTGCCCGATCAGTGCGATTTAAGTGAGGTCGAGCTGTACGAGGCGTTGGAAGCGGATATTCAGGCGATCACAGAGATGATTCGCCGTGTCCTCGAAGAAACACCGCCCGAACTGGTCGGCGATATTTATGAAAACGGTATTCTGCTGACAGGCGGCGGCGCATTGCTCGGCGGATTGGAACTGTATCTGACGCGCACGCTCGGCGTTTCCTGCCGCATCGCAAAAGAGCCGACGACCTGTGTCGCGCGCGGCACGGCAAAGGCATTCCAGCGCAAAGATGTACTGCTGGACGGCTTCGAGCGCATTGATGGATACCAGCAGGAAAACTGACGTATTTAGGAGATTTCCATGATAAACTTAACCGATATGCAGGTTGTGCGCGGACTCGCAAAAAAACACGATTTTTCGTTCTCCAAAGGCTTGGGACAGAATTTTCTGATTGACGAAACGGTCTGCCCTGCGATCGCGGAGTACGGCATCCCGTCGAAAGAATGCGGCGTGCTGGAAGTCGGAGCAGGTTTCGGCGTGCTGACGCAGCAGCTCGCACTCCATGCGGACAAGGTCGTTGCGGTCGAACTGGACCGTCGGCTCGCGCCCGTTCTGGACGAAACCCTCGCAGAGTTCGACAACGCGGAGATCGTCTGGCAGGATATCACAAAGGTCGATATTCCGTCATTTTTGAAAGAGCAATTCGGTGAACGCGAGGTCGCATTCTGTGCGAATCTGCCGTACTATATCACCTCGCCGATTCTGATGCAGCTGCTGGAATCGGGCGCAAAATTTACATCTATCACGGTCATGGTGCAGAAAGAAGCGGCGGACAGGCTTTGTGCAACGCTCGGAAGCAGGGCGGCAGGCGCGGTCACGGCGGCGGTACAGCTGCGCGGCACGGCGGAACTCCTGTTTGAAGTGCCGCGGACATCGTTCTACCCTGCGCCGAATGTCGATTCCGCAGTTATCCGCATCACACCGTATGACGAGCCGATTTGTGACGAGGAAACACTCGCATTTACGCTGAAAATGGTCAAGGCAGGCTTTGCACAGCGGAGAAAAACAGCCGTCAACGGACTGTCGGCAGGGCTTGGGCTATCCAAGGAACAGGTCATTGCCGCACTCGAACGCTGCGGACTTTCCGCGACCGTGCGCTTCGAACAGCTCGACCGCGATACGCTGTTGAAACTGTCTGAGGAATTGCGTATGGGATAGGTTTTTGTGGGGACGCTGTCCCCACACCCCTGCCAAAGGGACATTGTCCCTTTGGAATCCCATTTTTGGAGAGATACAGCGAACAGAAACCTGCGGGCGACCACAGGTCGCCCCTACATAAAATATTTCAAATCAAAAGGAGGCTTTCCCATGAACCGACGCGACAAAATCAATTATTACCTCGACATCGCTGAAACCGTCCTCAAGCGCAGTACCTGCATCCGCCGCAAGTTCGGCGCGATCGTTGTCAAAAATGACGAAATCATTTCCACAGGCTACAACGGCGCTCCGCGCGGCAGAAAAAACTGCTCCGACCTCGACTACTGCCAGCGCGAAAAACTCGGCGTCCCACGCGGCGAACGCTATGAACTCTGCCGCTCTGTCCACGCCGAAGCCAACGCCATCATCAGCGCAAGCCGCGCTGACCTGCTCGGCTCTACCCTCTACCTCACAGGACATGACGCAAAAACCGATGCGCTCGAAGGTGCTGCCGAACCATGCGCCATGTGCAAACGCCTGATTCTCAACGCAGGCATCGAACGTGTCGTTATCCGTATCACTTCGGACGAATATCGTGAAATCGACGTAGCTTCGTGGGTTGATACCGACGATTCCCTCGCTGAAGAGATCCGCACAGGCTATTGACGAACAACCGTTTCAACATTATCAACAAGTTATCAACAGCGTGAAACACCCGTTCAGATACAAAACTGCACGCTTTCCTGCGAAATTTCAAAGAAGTGCTTGCAATTCTGAACAAGCTGTGCTATAATAAAAGGTAAGCGTGAGAATCAGCGCGTTTTGTGCCGATTTGAGCCTTAAATCTAACTAGAGGATTGGTGTGAATTATGGCAAAAATGACTGTCATTTTTGACCGCTGCAAGGGCTGCGAACTTTGTACAACTGCCTGCCCGAAGCAAATCGTTGCTTTGCAGCATGAAAAGCGCAATAAGGAAGGCGTTTTTACCGCTTATTGCACCGACGAAAGTGCGTGCATCGGCTGCGCTATGTGCGCGATGATGTGCCCCGACTGCGCCATCGTCATTGAAAAATAATCCAGAAAGGAAGAGTTTCATTGGAAAAAGTTTTGATGAAAGGCAACGAAGCCCTCGCTGAAGCTGCCATCCGTGCAGGCTGCAAGTGCTTCTTTGGCTACCCGATCACCCCGCAGACCGAGCTTTCTGAGTATCTCTCCAAGCAGATGCCCAAGCGCGGCGGTGTATTCCTTCAGGCAGAATCTGAAGTCGCTGCAATCAATATGGTTCTGGGCGGTGCCGCTACCGGTACCCGCGTCATGACCTCTTCCTCTTCCCCCGGAATTTCCCTGAAATCTGAGGGTATCTCCTATATCGCAGGCTCGGATGTTCCCTGCCTCATCGTCAACGTCGAGCGCGGCGGCCCCGGTCTTGGTTCTATCCAGCCCTCTCAGCAGGACTACTGGCAGGCTACAAAAGGTCTCGGCCACGGCGATTTCCGCCTCATCATCCTCGCTCCGAACTCCGTACAGGAGGTTGTCAACCTCGTTGTCCGCGCGTTCGATCTCGGCGAAAAGTATCGTATGCCCGTTATGCTGCTCTCCGATGGTCTGCTCGGTCAGATGATGGAGCCTGTCGAGTTCCCTGAGATCTCCGACAAGCAGGCAGACAAGTCGAGCTGGGCTGCAACCGGTACAAAGATGGAGCGCGAACACCATATCGTCAACTCCCTCTACATCGAAGCAAACGACCTCGAAGAACAGGTCGTCAAGCGTTACGAAAAGTACGCAAAAATCGAAGAAACCGAATCCGATGCAGAGCTTTATCTCTGCGACGATGCTGAAATCGTCGTCACCGCTTTCGGCGCAACTTCCAGAATCGTCAAGTCCGCTGTCAACAAGGCAAGAGCAGAAGGCATCAAGGTCGGTATGTTCCGTCCGATCACCCTCTGGCCGTTCCCGAAAAAGCAGCTTCTCGATGCAACAAAGAACGCGAAGAACGTCCTCTCCGTCGAGATGAACATGGGACAGATGGTTGACGATGTGAAGCTCGCCCTTGACTGCAAGCTTCCTGTTGCATTCTTTGGCAGAACCGGCGGCGTCATCCCGACTCCGAATGAGGTTCTCGCAGAAATCAAGAAACTGAACGGAGGTGTGCAGTAATGGCAGTCGTTTTTGAAAGACCGAAGTCCCTTTGCGATGTCCGTCTGCACTACTGTGCAGGCTGCACCCACGGTATCATTCACCGTCTGGTCGCAGAAGTCATCGACGAAATGGGCATTGAAGGCACAACCGTCGGCGTTTGCCCTGTCGGCTGTTCCGTATTTGCATATAACTACTTCAACTGCGATATGATCGAAGCACCGCACGGCCGTGCTCCGGCTGTTGCAACCGGTGTCAAGCGTGCAAGACCTGACCTCAACGTCTTCACCTATCAGGGTGACGGCGACCTGGCAGCAATCGGTACTGCTGAGACCGTCCACGCTGCAACCCGCGGCGAAAATATCGCAATTATCTTCGTCAACAACGGTACCTACGGCATGACCGGCGGTCAGATGGCTCCGACCACCCTGCCCGGTCAGGTGACCACCACCTCTCCGTATGGCCGTAACCCGAAAACCGCAGGCTATCCTGTTCACGTTTGCGAAATGCTCTCCACCCTCGACGGCGTTGCTCTCGCAACACGTACCGCTGTGGACACCGTTCCGCATATCCGCGAAACCAAAAAGATGATCCGCAAGGCATTCGAAAACCAGCGTGACGGCAAGGGCTTCTCCATCGTTGAAGTTCTCTCGACCTGCCCGTCCAACTGGGGCTTGACTCCGAAAGAGTGCATCAAGCGTTTGCAGGAAGAATGTATGCCTTACTATCCGCTCGGCGTCTACAAGGATGTTGACACAAATGTCGCAAATGCTGAGCTTTTGAAGATGGGAGGCGCAATCTGATGACCTATGAAATTCTGCTCGCAGGCTTTGGCGGTCAGGGCGTCCTGTTCGCAGGCAAACTGCTCGCTTACTGCGCACTGTTCGAAAACAAAGAAATTTCGTGGCTTCCGAGCTACGGCCCTGAAATGCGCGGCGGTAAGTGCAACTGCTCCGTCTGCATTTCCGATGAACCCATCGGTTCCCCGAAGGTCATGGAGCCCGACCTGCTGATCGCTCTGAACGGCCCGTCTTTTGACGCTTTCGTTCCGACCGTCAAAAAGGGCGGCAAGGTGTTCGCTGACAGCTCGCTGATCGACGCACCCTGCACCCGTGACGACATCGACTATTTCATGGTCCCTGCAACACAGCTCGCGGATGACAACGACCTGCTGAAAGGCTCGAACATCATCCTGCTGGGCAAGCTGCTGGGCGAAACCGGACTGTTCTCTATGGACACCGTCCGCAAGGCACTCGAAAAGAACACCCCCGCAAAGCGCGCACATACGATTGACAACAATATGCGTGCACTCGGCATCGGTGCTGCTTACGAATGTAAATAATCACGAAACCGCGTCAGAAATGGCGCGGTTTTTGTCTGAACGGAGGCGAACGAATGAAACTGCTGTTCATCTTTACGGGCGGCACGATCGGCAGTACGGCGAACGGGGAGTATATCTCTGTCGATGCAAAAAAGCCGTATCTGCTGCTGAAATCGTATGCAGAGAAGCATACGCTGCCTGACTACGACACCGCACAGCCCTACACCGCGCTCAGCGAGAATCTCACGGGGACGGAGCTTTCCGCGCTGATTGCCTGTGTGCGAGAAAATCTCAGCAAATACGATGGAATCATTATTACGCATGGCACGGATACCCTCCAATACACCGCCGCCGCACTTGCCTACGCTTTTGGAAACAGCACGCCGCCGATTGTGCTGGTGTCGAGCAACCACCCCCTCGAACACCCGAATGCCAACGCGATTCCGAACCTGTTCGGGGCGGTTTCGTTCATCATGGCGCAGGGTGGGAGCGGCGTGTTCGTGTCATACAAAAACCCTGCTGATACGAAGATTTCCATTCACCGCGGAGCAAGACTGCTGGCGAGTGAGCCTTTTTCGGATGCGTTTTATAGCCTGAAACATCAAGCATACGGGTATATAGATCCCACAGACGGAACATTTGAACGAAATCCAGAATATCACGAATCTGCGGACAAAACAGAACCGTTTTCTGTTGGAGAGCTTTCGCCTTGTGCCGAGCAGATTCTCCGTATTTCGCCCTGTACAGGATTGGCATACCCACCGATTTCCGCGAAGATACGATATATTCTGCACGAAACGTATCATTCAGGAACGCTTAATACGGTTTCTCCCTCCGCAATCTCATTTTTCGAGGAAGCAAAACGCCGCGGCATCCCGATTTTTGCAACGGGTATATCACACGGGATTTCCTACGAAAGTACGCGGTATTTCGACACATTCGGCATTCGTCCGCTCGGAGAGATCGCACCCATCGCTGCCTATATGAAGCTGTGGCTCGCATCGGAAAGCGGCTGCGATGTGCAAACTGTCATGGGGCTTTCGCTCGGCGGGGATATGGGGTAGAGGGGGCAGAGCCACCCCATCGCGCTCCGCAGAGCGCGAAACTCTCCATACAAAAACGGCACGAACGATATGCAATCGCTCGTGCCGTAATTTTTACGTATTTACTTAGGTATTCTGTTTGAGATACTTGGACGGATTCTTCTTTTTCTTCTCCTCGTACATCCGATTGTCCGCAATCGTAATCAGCTGGAACACCGTGCTGCCCGGAGCAGGCACCGTGATGCACGCACCGATGCTGACACTCAGCTGGTACGGACGCCCCGAGTTGCGGTTGCAGATGTCGATGCACTCCTGAATCCGCTTTCGCATTGCAACGGCTCGCTCACTTGTATACTCCGCGCCGAAAATAAAGAACTCATCGCCGCCGAATCGACACGCAACTTCGCCGTCCAGACAGCATTCCTGCAAAATCGCCGCAATGCTTCGAATCGCGTGGTCGCCTGCCTTATGGCCGTAGCTGTCGTTGATGTTTTTCAGCCCGTCCATATCCGCAAACATGATCATGACAGGCTTCTGCTCATCGATACAACGCTGGAATTCATCGGAAGAAGAGCGTTTGAAGCCGTTTCGATTGTAAATGCCCGTCAGCGAATCAATCGCATAGAGTTTGTCCAGCTCCTTGACCACTTCGTCCAGACAGAGCAGCTTGCGGAAGTTTTCGAGCGAGTTGCTGATGTTGATACTCCAAGTGTGGAAAAGCGAGCTGCGAAGCGGAAAATCAGAGTTGACGATCGCAAAATATCCCAGACAGCGTTCGCGGAAATGCAGCGGTACAAAATACATGATGCGCATTTTGTCGCCCTCGAACCGCAGCCGCGGCAGGATCTTTTCGGATGAAAAACTCTCCTGCGGATGGAATTCCCCGTCATAGTAAGCAAGCGGCATCAGCATTCGGGCGGAATAGCCGTGGATCGTATACGAATCCTGCTGCAATTCGCCTGTATAGCCTGCTTCGTGCGGAATCTGCTTGTTGTACCAGTTGTCGTTCAGGCAGAGGTAGAATTCTTCGCAGCCTGTGGACAAAACCGTGTTCCGCAGCGCTTCGAGATACTCCTCGAACGTGTCGCATTCAACAAGCGAACAGGTCATTTTGTTCAGGCTCGAAATCTCATGGTTGGTCGATTCGATCGCCTGATAGTTGCGCTTTTTGAAAATGGAAATCTCATCGCCCGAAGATGCACCGCAGCCGCAGCTTTCCGAATAGATCGGGACGGCGTTCAGCGTCTGCACACGCGGCAGCTCATCGCCTGAACAATGGCGGCAGATCAGCTCGCAGGCGAGCGCACCCGACTGCATCAGCGGACGCTCGACCGTAGTCAGCGAGGGCGAGAAATTCTTCGCGTTGTAGATATTGTCAAATCCCGAAACAAGAACATCGTCAGGACAGGAAATGCCGTTCGCTTCGAGCGTCAGCATGGCAGAGATCGCCATTGCGTCGTTCGCACAGACGATCGCCTGCGGAAATTCCAGATCGGATTTCAGGAAGGCTTCGACTGCCCGTCTGCCGTCCTTTGCACGGAACGAACCGTGGTAAAGACGCTCCTCCTCAAACGGAATATCGTACTCCGCAAGCACGCGCTGGAACGCTTCCAGACGCTCGACACTCTCGGAGTTTCCGTCAGGGCCTGAGATATAATTAAATCTGCGAACATTGTGTTCGGTGATAAAATGGCGTGTCATCTGCTCCATTGCGGAAGCGTTGTGAATGCCGATATAGTACATTCCTTCGAGTTCTTTGTCGATGCTGACCGCAGGGATATCGGCTTCCCGAATCCGCGCACAAATCTTATCAATCAGATTCGAGGAGAACGTATTCGAAAGAAGAATTACACCATCAAACAGCGAAAAGTTCGGTAATTCGAAGATATTATATTCGCCTAAGTCGTAATTCGGATTTGCAAGAATGCCGCCGAACGCGATAAAATGTGCGATATTCACATTATGCTGGGCGGCATAGCGATGGATACCGCTCAGAATCGACTGCTGATATTCCTCATCAATTCCCGACACAATGACGGCAATCGTATACTTCATTGGGTTCACCTCTGTTTCAGATTCAGTCTTTCCTTATATATTTTGACTGTTTCTTCCTTTTTTTCTGTTCGTACATTTTCTGGTCGGCGACCGCGATCATCTGGAAAATCGTGGAATCCTCGGTCGGCACCTCGATATGGTATCCGATGCTTGCGGAGAGGTCAAACGGATGCGCCGCGGATTTGGAAAAATTCTCCGCTTCCTCACGAAATTTCTTCGCAAGGGCATCACCCTGTTCCGCTGTCGCATTGACCTTCATGACAAGAAATTCATCTCCGCCGAAACGACAGCAGACCTCATTATTTGTGCAGATACGCTGTAAAATCGAACCGACCTCTTTGAGTGCGGCATCGCCTGCGGAGTGACCGTGCGAATCGTTGATGGTTTTCAGCCCGTCCAGATCGGCAAACATGACCATGACAGGGAGGTGCTGTTCGATAGCGATTTCGCAGAGTTTCCGTGATTTTCGTGCAAAGCCGTTGCGGTTATAGATACCCGTCAGCGGATCAATGACATAGAGCCGTTCCAAAACGCCCGTAATTGCGTTCATACAGCAAATTTTTCGAACGTTTTCGATGGCAGTACAAATCGTCAGTACCCAAGCATGAATGCTCGGCGAATCGAGAACACTGCGGCAGCCCGAAATCGCCATATAGCCCATGCAGCGTTCGCGGAAATGCACAGGGAAAAAGTAGTAGGTGCTTCCTTTTGTGCGTTCCTTGAACAGGTTGGGCAGGAGATTTCGCGTCTGGAACGAATCGTAAGACGAAAATTTCCCGTCCTGATAAGCGATCGGGATGCTGACTGATTTTGTGTAGTCGTGACCGCGGCGTTCGCTTGCGGCATCAGGATACTGCGTGCCGAGGAGGGCGTCTTTTTCGCCGATCCACTCGTCATTCATGCAGAGGAAGAACGATTCGCAGCGCAGTTTCGAGATAAACGGCTTCATATATTCCACGATCTGACTGATGTCCTCGCACCCTGCAAGCGCACAGTGAATGCTGTTCGTTTCGAGAATGCCGTTGCGGAAGGACATGACGATCTGGAAATTCTCTTTTTTCAGCGCCTCATCGGCAAAAATCCCGTCGATATGGCACCCGCAGGTTTTCGCATAGATGGGGTTTGCTTCGAGGACAACACGTTTTTTAGGACCGGCGGGATGGTCAACACATTCGAGCAGCAGCTTGCACGCCTGATAGCCCGTTTCCGAAAGCGGACGCGAAATCGTCGTTAATTCGGGCATAAAGCAGCGTGTGTCGTCGATATTGTCAAAGCCGGTCACAATAATATCCTGCGGCACAGAAACGCCGCGGATCTCGAACATGGTAACTGCGGCGAGTGCCATGGAATCGTTCGCACAAATCAGCACATCGGGCAAAGGTTTGCCGTCACGCCGCTCGCGCAGGAGGGTTCTCGCACATTTTTTTCCCGTCTGCTGGGTAAAATCGCCCTGATAGATCCGCGCAGGATCCAGTTCAAGACCATATTCATGCAGCACATCCCTGACACTTTGCAGACGCGCAGCACTTTCCGCACTTTCTTCGGGACCTGACAGAAATGCAAAATTTCTGCACTCATGAACATTGATGAGATGCTCCGTTAAAGTACGCATTGACGCGGAATTATCAGTTCCGACAAAGCCCGACTCCGCATCGAAATCCACATCGATCGACACAAACGGGACATTCGCTTTTCGGATCCGCGCGATAATTTCAACAACAATTTCACGGGACTGAATGGTATTCGCCAGGAGAATCACGCCATCAAACTCGCGCAGATCGGGCAAACGGTAGATCTGGTACTCGCCCGCGTCGTAGGAAGGATTCGGCACAAGACCGCCTGCGGCAACAAAAACGCAGATCATCGCTTCGTGCGAAGCCGCAAAATCCTGGATACCGCGCATGACACGGTTTTGATAGCCCTCGTTCAAGCTGGAAACAAAAACTGCAATTTTCCGAAGCATTCCGCTGATTCTCCTTTATAAGATAGAACAGATGTTCGAAATCTGTCGATAATTTGTATACTATATACATGATAATTTTATCATAGTAAGGTGTATTTGTCAAGTTTAATAGTCAAACTCTACAAGAATTCGGCAGATTCACAAAATAATGCAAATCAGATTGTGCATCTTGACGATGGACATTTCCCTGTCATTGCATATTCGCCTGTCGAAACGCGGTCGGCGTACAACCGCGGCTTTTTTTGAATGCGCGGATGAATGTCGAATCGCTGTCAAACCCACATTGCTGCGCGATGGAACAAATCGGCGCAGAGCTTTTTGTCAGGAGAAAATCTGCGCGGCTCAGGCGGCTTTGGAGCACATCCTGATAGCACGAACAGCCGAATGTGTCGCTGTACACGCGCTGCAAATGGGCACGGCTCAGACGCACTTGTTCGCACATCTCGTCAATGTTCCAATTCTTCGTAGGTTCGCGGTAAATCTGCTCCCGAAGTGTGACCATGACAGCCGTGTTGGAATCGGCTTCGGTGAGGATCGTTTTGGATAATGTCAACATCTGCAAGCGACGAACGATAATCCTCATGAGGTTCTCAGCCGCAAATTGTTTGAAACTGCGTTCTTTTTGTGCGTCCACATAATGTGCAAGAAGGGATAATAGTTCACACATCGCAGCATTTTCTTCGGAAGATATTGTCAGTACAACTTGCGCGGCGATGCCCAGCTGTGACGGCAGGGGCATCTGTCCTGCCTCATCCGTCAGCCGCACCGCATATTCCGCTCCCAAAGGGCCATCATTCTCCGACAAAAATTCCGCATCCAGCAGCAGAAAACTATACGGCAGCAGTTCTGTGCTGTAGCCTGATTTCAACGATAGTACGTGCTTTTTTTTATAGTACAGCAAGAGAAATCCCTGTCGGGAGAACATCGGCAGGATACTCTGATTGTCCTGTGAACTGCTTTCGGTGTGGACCGCGACGACTTGCATATTGAGGACTCCTTTCGGTGAGCATTTTTGCCATAATAGCCAAATCGGACAGTTGTGATTCGTAAAAATGCCAATTTGCAAGATTTTCGAACGAAAAAGTGGTGATAAAATGACAGTTGAATGTACAATTCGGCATTGCTATTTGAAGTTGTCTGTGATATAATGCAGATGTAGTCGAGGAAAAATCCACGACTTCAGAAACCATCAAAATATGCGCGAGAAAAACGAACCTGCAACCCGACAGCCCCCTCTGCTGTTTATCTCCCAAAACCCTCTCTTTTCTTTATAAACAGGGACTTTTTCCACGCATTTCAAACGCGGATGCCGGTACACATCCACGTTTTCCTGAAAATCACTGTCAGATTGACGGTGATTTTTTCTGTTTATATGTACGGACATCTCATCGGATTCATCATGTATACGGTAATATAATATCACAAAAATCCGAGAAAATCAAGTGTTTTGAGATTATTTGCACATATTCAGCTAGATATTCGATGAAAAAAATCCGCAGTAGACATATTTCCGACGCGGTTGTACCGTCCCAGACCGTACAAACAGTCTTCATCGCCCTGCACGATCTGATTCGTAAATTCATAGCAAGTCAACGTCAGAAGGAAGCCCAAATCCCGCAGCACAGGCACGGATTCTGGACAGTCAAACCCATACGGATATGCAAAAACAATAGGTGCAAATGAAAGCTCTGATGTAAGAAAATCTTGTAAATGCGTCAAATCCGACCATAAAAGTGCATGGTATCTGCTCTCTTGTTCACAAGGCAAGATCGCACAACCCTGACGCGATTCACGATGATGAAATTCGTTTGTGTGGTTGCCAAGAGTCACACGGCCGCTCGCCAAAAGCACCTCACAATCCTCCGCAGTCAGGTACGAATATGCGGGGACATGACAATCCACAGGTGCAATTTGTTCCGTAAATTCGCCAACAATGTTCACCACCGCAGTAAAGTTGTATTCTTCAAGCAGAGGCAGCGCATATGCAAGATTATTATAAAACCCGTCATCGAATGTAATGAGTACAGGTTTCTCTGCAAGTTCTTTTCCATCGTAAACAAATTGTACAAGTTCTTCAGGCGTCACAGAAGTGTATCCATTTTCACGCAGATACGAAAAATCACATTTCAGCGTTTCAGGAGTCACTGAATAATCGGATTCGATACCATTTTTAACACTATGATACATCAATATCAACAGTTCAACAGAATTTGTTGAATAAGCAGCCGTTTCCAGTATCGAAGGACAATCTGATTCACATATTTCTGCGCAGCAGCCACACGCAGCAATTTGTCCGCAACATAGAACGGATAGCATAATCTTACGTATCTTCGCTATTTTTTTCACAACAATCATCTCCTCTGCATTTAGATTATGCAAGAGAGACGGCTCATCATGACATAACCAACCGATTTTTCGCATAAGATGTAACAAACAAGCACCAAGAAATACAACTATCTTGCGGAAATCGGGTGGAAATATGAGCATACAACTTGATAAATGGAAACGATATGCTGCACTCATCGGGACAGTTACCACGATCATCGGCTCCGGTAAATTTGCAGGAGAGACGATCCCATGGCTAAAACAAGTCCAAATTGGAAATCAGCATCATAAAAACAACGAAATTACAATAGTATCATCTACTTATGATAATGTTCTGGCAGAAAAGAATATGGCAGAAGGATTCGGGATCAGCCAGTCAGATGATATATCACATGAAAATCACGCATCATCTGTCATTTCATGGGAATCTGACAATTCTGCGCAAATACATCAGTCAAAACTTTATCCAATCTCAAATACTTCAAAGGACGGAGAAATTATTGAAAAGCACTACACCAAACAGAATGGTACACAATTCTTTTCGCTGGAAAATGGAGGGCAAGTCCGAAACTGTACATTCTGGACGAATCATGATTTGTACGAAGAATCGAAGATTTTGCCATCTCTCCCACTCAAATGCGATGGATCTCCCATGGTCTTGATTTATCATACCCACACGACTGAAAGTTTCGAAAAATCGAGAACAGGATTTTTTGACGCATCATTTAATTATAGAACGACAGAACCCGACAAAAACATGGTAATGGTCGGCGATGCGATTGCAAAGGAACTCGCCGATGCAGGGATCGGAGTTATACACGCGGCAGAAATCCACGATTATCCTGTCTGGAACAACAGTTATGCGCGAAGTGCGCAAACTGTTCAGTCCATTCTTGCTGCTTATCCCTCAATTTGTATTGCCCTCGACATTCACCGCGACGCAATCTCAACAAATTCGACAATTTATGCTCCTGTCGCAATGATTAACAATCAGAAATCTGCGCAAATTATGATTATCTCCGGTTGTGACGATGGAACGATGGGAATGCCAAACTACCGAGAAAACTTCCATTTTGCGAGCATTTTACAGCAAACAACTGAAGGGATGTACGAAGGTTTCACACGCCCGATTTTATTTGATTATCGAAAATACAACCAGAATTTAACAAATGGAAGTCTGCTTGTTGAATTTGGTTCGCAGGGCAACACAATGGACGAGGTTCGCTATGCAGGCACATTGTTCGGGCGTTCTCTCGTTCAGACGATTCGCACACTCACGGAGAAATCATAATCTGGAATTTCTTAGGAGAAATATATGAAATCTACGAAAAAGCGTAAAAAAAGAACCGCGCTTTACTACGCGGTTCTGGGATATTCGGCTGCTGTTTGTCTGACGCTCGGACTGCTGCGGACCGCGCAGAAAACCCGTCAGGTTCTGTACGGCGGAAAGCCCGTTCTTGCGTCCCTCGTTCCGCCGCTCGAAGAATCCACAGATTCCTACACGCTTTCGCTCGGCGGTGGAGAATGGTCTTATCCGATGCACATTTCTTACGATGATACGTCAGTTTCATTCATTCAATCGTTGCCGCCATGTACTGCAAAATGGCTGGTTCAGACATTTTTGCTGACGGATGCCGCGATGGAACGCGTACTGGACTGGGTTTCGGTGAGCGCGGTTTGATCCTGATAATAGCTGTTCAGCTCGCCGCGGTAGACAAGTTCCGCATCGGGCAGCGATCGAAAATCATCCGGTGCGTACAAGCTCGCAGGTTTATCAAGCTTCACACCACAAGATTCCAGCATATACGCGACAAACTGTGAGCAGACAAATTTGTTGCTGAGCTGTTTTTCGATTTGCAGACGCACACGAACCAGCCCCATCAGGCTGTACGAATACTGTCTGCGGCAAGCCTGAAAGTGGTCGATGAGCTGTAAAAATTTCTTGTGCTGTTCTTGTGTGACGGACAGTTTGTAAATCTCACAGGGAATCGAATCAAAATGACCGAGCGTGCCTTGACCGATAAGTTCTTCGTTAAATGAGCCCGGAAGCGGGATAGGCGCGTAATTACGGCAAAAGCTAAACATTTGTTTGAGTGAATCGTCAGGTGAGATGGATGCATGGGAATACGGTACACGCGTTGCCATTCGAATTGCCTTTGCAGGAAGCGTACCTGTCCGCGTCAGAACGACATATAGCGCGCAGGGAGATGCAGTTTGTCCTGCATTTTCAGTCATAACTTCACATTCCTTTCCGTTGTATGGGAAGGGTTCAAATGTTTTCGAGAAAAATTTCGCAAAACACTTGCATTCTATCTTTCTTTCTGGTATAATAATATGGTACGCGAATGCGTTTTGTGCATATGCGCCTGTAGCTCAGCTGGATAGAGCGTTAGACTCCGACTCTAAAGGTCGTGCGTTCGAATCGCATCAGGCGTATCCATTTTTTAAGAATCGTTCTGCTTCGGTAGGACGATTTTTTCTTTATCTGCGTGGTTTAAGAGTGTTTCGCATTCTGCGGAATGCGACCAGAGGCGCCGCCTCTGGACTCCGCAAGCTTTTGAAAAAGCTTGACCAAAACTTTTATTATAGCTCCCATGACAATGTACTAAAAATTCAGGGCATTGTAACTCCATCTTTTTTTGCACTATCATTATCCCTAAAATGGGATTCCAAAAGGATAGTATCCCTTTGGCGGGGGCTTGGGGACGGAGTCCCAAAAAAAATTCAATCCTCTTCCTCTGTCACAAACTGGCTCTCATGGCGCGTGAAGAAGTCGGTACGCGGCGGCAGGAATTTCAGCTTATGGTTCTCGCCGACAAAATAGGTCAGCGGCTCGAAAATCGTATCCCACGACCAGATGCGGTCATCGACCTGCAAATACTCCTGCAATTTTGCGGTGCCGATCGGTGCCATCGGGTGCAGCAGCACGCCTGCGGTACGGATCATGTGGAACAGATTTGCGAGTGCCTGTGCGGTTTCCTCTTTCGGACGTTCCGCGTTGCTGAGTGCTTTTGCCATGTACTTACTTGCATTTCGGATATAGCTGTCCAGTACATATGTACACTGGTGGAACGCAAATTTCGACATATGCCGCTCGTAATCCAGCACCGCCTTTTTCGCATCTGCCAGCACATTTTCCTCGGGCTGCACATTCGGCAGGACACCGTCAAACTCTTTCTGTGTCGTGTAGAATGCCGTGCGGATCATGCGGTTATAGACATTCGACAGGAGCAGACCGTCCTTGACAACAGGATCGGCTTCCTCGGGCTTTGCGTCAGGGTTGTACGGCTTCGGCATGAAGCTGACGCTGCGCTGACCGAGTCCCAGACCAAGCCAGTGCATACGAAGCTGTTCGGGGGTATAGTGGTTCAGCAGGTCGTCTGCCATCGGCGGCTTGACGGCACCTGAACTGGACGCTTTTTTGTCAAGGAACAGGATGTGGTGGTTTGCAACGATGATCGGGAGCTGCAAATCGCCGTTTTCGGGTGCGGAGGTCTTTTCCGCGGCTGCCTGCTGTGCCATCCACATGGCAGGCTCGGCAATGCCGTAGAAGTAGATATTATCCTGACCGATGAACTGGAATACCGTTGCATCCTTGCTGCACCAGTAATCTTTCCACTCCTCGCGGTCATGGCCGATGGATTCGAGATATGCCTGTGTGAACGAGATCGGTGCCCAGAGAGATTCCGGCCATACCCAGACGGTCAGTCCCTCGCTGCCCGGCTCGAAAACAGGCGCAGGGACACCCCATTCGATGTTACCCGTCAGGCGGAACGGCACGAGTGTCTTGCCTGTACGGTAGCGGATGCCGTTCTCTGTGAGGATGCGGCAGGCTTCGTCGCAGGCAGAAAGCGTTTCAAATTCGATCGTAAACGAAGGCTTTTTCGGCTCCTCGATGTAGTTATGTGCAGGCATAGACGCTTTCAGGGAGAGATATTTCTCCTCGAATTCGCGCTTGACATAGATCACAGGCGGTTTCAGGAATTCCGAGATGGTTTTCCAGACGACAGGACGGACATCCTTGCGCTTCTGCAATTCCGCGACCCAGTCCTGCAAGAGTTTTTCATAGTCGCGGAGCTTGAAATACCAGTTGGTGACAGGGCGCATGGTCGGGGTTTCGCCCGTCAGCATGGAAACAGGATTCAACAGGTTTTCGGGCATATACTGGTGTCCGAGATCACACTCATCCGCATAGCCTTTTTCGGAGGTACAGCCCTCGACGGGACATTTGCCGATGACCTGACGGCCATTCAGGAAAACGCCAGCTTTTTCATCGAAAAACTGCATTGTGGAGATCTGGTTGAGCTGTCCTTTGTCATAGAGCGACTGCAAAAATTTCAGCGTCACTTCGGCATGAATTTCCTTTGTTCTGCCGAGTCCGGACGCACCAAACAGGTTCGGGGAGATGGCATATGCCGCGAGAGTTTCCTTTTGTTTATTGTGGTTGCGCTGTACGAAATCGGGGAGAGAACCCTCGAATTCGCCCTTTGCAACTTTCTGACGCCAGCCCTCTGCGATCGGCGAACCGTAGCAGTCGGTACCGCTGACGAAGATGACATTTTCACTGCCAATGCGGTCGCGGAGAAAACGCGCATACGTATCGGCAAAAACGAGCATACCGCCGACATGGCCGAAGTGGAGTTCCTTGTTGCCGTAGGGCATACCGCCCGTGACGACTGCACGCTTCGGGAATGTGGGGCGCGGAATTTCAAACGGTTTCTGATTGTTTTTATCAGCCATAATATTCAAGTCCTTTCGGAATTGTATTGATAACTTCACATTTTTTTATTATAGCACAAGGGAGAGAAAAATGCAAGAGGGAATTGTATTTTCAGTCAGTGTAGGGGCAACCTGTGGTCGCCCGCAGGTTTTTCGTTTGCGTCCTCCACAAAACCCACCACTCCCCACAAAAAAACCGCCTGCAAAACTTGCAAGCGGTTTTTTCTCAATATGCGATTATCGGTTCAGAAGCTTTTTCTTCTGCTCCTCAAATTCCTCCTGCGTGAGGACACCCTCATCGCAGAGTGCTTTCAGCTTACGAATCTCGTCTGCAACAGACATCACTTCATTTGTTCCGCTGCTGCCCGACGATTTCGGACTGTCGCTCTTGCTTTCCTTTTCATCATCCGATTTCAGGAAGCTCAGGTTCAGCATACTCTTTTGTTCCTCAGGCTCCGGCTCGTCCAGATACGGACGCTCATAGATGCCCTTTGCTCTCTTTGCACGCAGCTCCAGAACTCTCTTGTTGTTCTTGCTGTCATAGAGATAGAACGCGATCGCACCGAAAATACCAAGCACCAACAGGAACAAACCAAGCTGCAAGCCCTTCGGTGTGAACTTCATCTTGACTGTATGCTCACCGGGTTCGAGCGGTACACCGATCATTGCCTGGAACAGTTCCAGATGATCGACCTTCTTGCCGTCAACCCAGACCTTCCAGCCCGGCTCATACGGGATAGAAGTCATCATGACCTGTCCGGACTGTGCGGTGATCTTGCCTTCCAGCACTCTGCCGCCTGCCTTGGTGAGATCCCACTGCTGATCTTTCAGCGTTGCGATATCCTGATCGAACAGTGCCTGATTGAAGTGATAGAAGAAGAAGTTCTTGACGATGGTGTACTTTTCCTTGCCGTTGCCGTCTGTCAGAAGTGTCATACGGAGCTGGAGTTTCTGTCCCTGCTTGAACTCGCCAAGACGGAGAATATGGTAGTTATCGGTTTCGAAATATGCACCCATGAATGTGCCGTCCGAACCATCAACATTCTTGCAGGTAGGTTCGTCCATATTCCACTGGTCAGCAAGCCAGAGGTTGACTTTGCTCTCGTTTTCGGTCTTGAAGAAAATGTAGATCGGATCGCTGGACTGTGCTTCGAAGAAAATGTCGATCGTCGGGTCAACAGCGTCCGGATTTGCACGGTAGTTGGTCTGTGTGCCGTAGGGTTCGGAGTAAACTTCATTCAGACGGAGTTCATTGGTGATCGGGATCGGGTAATAATACTCTCTCCACTGGTCGAACTGGCCGTCCTCTGTGAAGGTGGTGTTGCCGGTAATGGTGCTCATCAGGATATTCTGGCTGTTGAACGGGTTGTCGTTGCCGAATGCGTTGACACGCTGAATATCGCTGTTGACCATGTAGCCCATCGAGAGGGCGTTCGGGTTTTCGTAGACGCTGACTTCCATGTCTTCTTCGTTCTGACCTTTGCAGGTGTCTGTAAATTTCAGCGTATAGGTCGGATTGAGGTTCTGGTTGTCGTCGCCCTTGTCCATGACATACTTGATGCCGAGGAGGGAGTCGCCGATCGCGGTGTTGCCGTCATATCTGGAATAGTAGCTGCGGCAGGAATAACCCATTGCTTCGATGAATTTCAAGATCTTTGTATTCATGACGGAGCTGGAGTGCGTCATACCGCGGAGACCGAAGCCGCCGTTGTCGTTGACGGTACGGACATAGGTCTTTTCTGCACGGTAGAAGGACGGGTCTTCCGAATAAATGCGGTCTACGAGCTTTCTGCCGGACTTGACATACTCGTTGTAGGACTTCTTTGTGGAATAGCAGACCTCGGTGTGGATGTCCTTAAAGGAGTTGGCCGCATTCCATGTCAGTTCCGCACCGGACAGCACGAGAACTGCGATGCTGAGCCATGTTGCGGTACGCTTCGGGAGATTCTTGCGGCTCAGCAGGAACAGCAGCAGTGCATATGCAGCCGCAAAGAGGATCGTTGCCCAGACGGAAGTTGCAGTATCCAGATAAACATTGCTCTTTGCATCGAGATAGTTCTTGCTGTTTGCCCACAGCATGATAATGCCGATGCCGACGACCGTACCGATGAGTGCAGGCTTTTTGATGCCGCGGATCGCACGGAGCGTCATACCTGCCATGCTCAGCAGGATGAAGGAGAAGATGAACGAATAACGGAAGGGCAGCCAGTTCGGAACCTGTCCGCCGTGCCAGAGCATATCAATCGGCTTGATCCACATGGAGAAGAACATCACCAGCATGAGATATGCATAACCGATCTTCTTTCTGGATTCGATACGGGTATTGAGGAAGAACAGCGGTGTGGTAACGAATGCCAGAACGCCGCAGTAGATCTCAGGTCTGCCCTGTACGTTGACGGAGTTGTACTGGTTCACACCGAACTGCGCCAGAAATTCCAGAATCGGGAACTGTGTCTTGAAGCTGTAATCAGGCTGTGTGAAATCGAATTTACCAAGCGAAAGTGCATTGTATACAGGCAGGATCATGAATGCCGCCAGACACATTGCAACAGCCGTTGCGCCGACCATACGGATGATGACAGGCACAAGACCTTTTGCATTGAACTTTACCTTGTCCGTACCGAAGCAGACATAGTAAAGGAAATAGAATGCTGTGAAAATACAGCACATAAAGCCGATGTAGAAGTTTGCGATGCACATGACCGCAAGGGGAATGATGTAGTTGAGCTTTCTGCCGTCGTCTACCAGATATTCAACACCCAGCGCGATCAGCGGAAGGAATACCAGACCGTCCAGCCACATCGGGTCAATGGTCTGAATCACGCCGTAAGCGCACATACCAAAGCCGACAGAAAGAATGACGGAATACAGCGGAGAGAGATGCTTGGATTTTTGCAGGTACATACACATTGTCACGGAAGCCATGCCGAGCTTGCAGAGGATCATGATCAGCAGGCTGACCAGAATCATCGTGCGCGGCAGGAGAATGACGATCAGTGTAAAGGGACTTGCAAGGTAGTAACCGATGATGCCGCTGTAATCACCCGAAAGGTTTCTGGTCCAGTTGTACAGCAGACTGCCGTCACCCCAGAAGGCATCACGGATCGCCTCGAAGTAATAGACATACTGACCATTGAGGTCGAGGCAGAGTACCGAACGATCACCGAACGGTGACAGTCCGAATATCGCATATGCGATATAGACAAGAATGATCGGCAGGAAGAATGCTGCAAAATACTGCCGATTGCGGACAGCCCAAGCGCGGAACGCTGCAAAGCCTGTAGGTTTTGCGCCGACGCTGCCCTGTGTAGCTAGAGTAGCCATTGCGTTTGTCCTCCAATCTTATATTCTCCGCGTTTTATCTTTCACGAATCCGCGCGGATTTACAGACAGATTTATTATACTATATTCTGCGGAATTTGACAAGTGTTTTTTTGAGATTTATAAAAAAATATTTGTCTGCATCTATATATACGAAAAAAATTCGCGTTTCGTCACAAAGGATTATAGTTTTTTTGTTTTGTGGGGGATACTATCCCTTTGGAATCCCATTTTGAGAAAGGCACAGCGAGAGAAAACATGGGAGAACACGAAAAAGGCACAGGAAACAGGAGTGGGGAGTCGCCAAGAGATAGGAGTTAAGGAAAGGGGGGGTTGGGGGGAGAACCTTAAGAGGGAAGAGAACGTGAGCTTGCGAACATCTCTTCCCTCTTGTGGTTCTCCCCCCAATCTGCGGTAACAAGTATTTTTCTGATATGACAGCAGCGAATGAAAAATCTGCATAAGACCACAGGCCGCCCCTACATGATAAACACAAAAAAGACACGGAAACCAGAATCAAAGGGCAGTTTTTCTCTAATATCCGCCCCCTCCCAAAACTTGTATTGTAAATACCATGAAAAAATAAAATTTTCACTCCCATTTTCCCCGTACCTGCGCCGTTTCCATTGCCGAATTCAAAAATCTCTTTTCCATTTTTCAATATTTGTTACTATTGCCATTTTTACTTCAGGATGCTTGCTATTTTCAACAAGTTATGCTATACTATATTATGTATAGGACTGTGGGCGGAGCTATGCCCTTTTTCCCCCGCAGTTTCCACTTTTGTTTAATAACCAGAAAAGGATGTGTAGATTCAGTATGAACTCCTTTGCCGAAGTTTTTGAGGCTGTAAAACAATACTGCACCAACGAGGGCGGTCTTGGCGATATCCCGCGTAAGCTCTGGCTCGATGCTCTCGAACCCGTTGGTCTGGATGGAAATACTGCGGTGTTTAACTGCGAATCCGATTTCCAGAAAGACGTCATCCTCGGAAATTATAAAAATCTCCTGCTCAAAGCGTTCGAAGCCACCCTCGGCTTTCCTGTCAACCTCCGCGTCATTACCGTGGACGAAAAACAAATCGCCGAACCAATTCCCCCCGAACGCATCGAAGTGATGCAGAGCGAACTCGAAAAAAGCTTCGAAAACGGCGAATATGCCTATACTTTCGATACCTTTATCGTCGGCGGCTCGAACGAATTCGCATATGCCGCCTGCACCTCTGTTGCAAAAGGCGACAGCACCTATAACCCCCTGTTCATCTACGGCCCGTCCGGACTCGGCAAAACACACCTGATCCATGCTATTTCCCACGAGATGAAGAAGAACAACCCCGACCTGAACATCATCTACGTCACGGGCGAAACCTTTACCAATGAGCTGATCGAAGCCATTGCACAGAAAAAAGATACCACGAAATTCCACGAGAAATACCGCTCTGCCGATGTGCTTCTCGTCGATGACGTCCAGTTTATCGGCGGCAAGGAATCCACACAGGAGGAATTCTTCCACACGTTTAATATCCTCCACAGCGCAGGCAAACAGATCGTTCTGACGTCTGACCGTCCGCCGAAGGACATCAAGATTCTGGAAGACCGCATCCGCAACCGTTTTGAATCGGGCTTGATCGCGGACATTTCCACACCGGAATTCGAAACCAGAATCGCAATTATCCGCAGAAAAGCCGAATGTCTGGAACTGAATATCCCCGACGAAGTCGCGGAATTCATCGCAAACAGACTGAAATCGAACATCCGACAGCTGGAGGGCGCAGTCAAGAAGCTGAAAGCACTCAAATCGCTGGCAGGTTCTTCTCCGTCCATCTCGATGGCACAGACGGTCATTCGTGACATTCTGACCGATGACCAGCCGATCCCGATCACGGTTGAGAAAATTATCGCAGAAGTTTCGAATGTCTACGGCGTAACACCCGAGGACATCCGCTCGAACAAGCGTGCATCGCAGATCTCGACTGCACGTAAGATCGCAATTTACCTCGTCCGCGAGATCACAGAACTGCCGCTTGCATCCATCGGTATGGAATTCGGCAACCGTGACCACTCGACGATCGTTTATGCGGTCAACAACGTCACAGCAAGTCTGAAAACCGACCACAGCCTGCGCGATACCATCGAAACCATCGCAAAAACGGTACGCGAAGGCGCAGGAAAGTAATCTCCGTATACTATATATAGTATCGCTGTTTTTCGGCAAAATGGGTAGAAACTGCTGTTTTTTATGAGGTATATACAAAAGATACCCTGTGGTTTTCCACATTTATTCGCGGTTATTACAAAATCTCATTTCTGCGGCAGATTTCCAAAAATCAACTATCAGGAGAATCCGTTCAAGACCATTTGAAAAAAGGACGGAACAAAAGCTGAGTTTTCAACACTTGTTGAAACAGATGTGGAAAAACGGTGCCGAAACTACGCCTGTTTTTCGGAATTCCACCCTTCAAAAGCGGTTTTCTGTTGAAAACTATGAAATATACTCCCTGTATTCACACTTTCAACTGTTTTTTCAACAATCTTTCCCGTGGTTTCCACAGCTTCCACCCTGATGCATTCCCGTTTTGCAGTTTCAACTTTTCCAAAAACTTTCCATATCGCCGCGTTGAAAAAAATGCACGCCGCGATGTCTTGGGTTTTATCCGCAGGCATGGAAAAAATATCCGCTTTCCCCTGCGAAAGTCAACTTTTCCACCGCCCCTACTACTACTGCTATTTCCTATTAACTATCTTATCCTATCTTTATCCGCTTCGCTCCGCTCACAGAAACGGGGAATGTGGAAAGGGGATCTCACGCTCCGCAGAGCGCGGCGAGGGAAGAAGTCCCCGAAAGAAAAATATCACTTTCCGATACCTTATGTAAAGAAAGGAATCACAAAACCATGAAATTTACCTGTCAAAAAACCGATCTTTGCGATGTACTGCCAAATGTCGCAAAAGCTACCAGCATGAAAACACCGCTCGAAGCCCTCGCAGCGATTCGTCTTCGCGCACAGGGACAGGAGCTTGAACTGACAGGCTACGATCTGGAGCTTGGCATTCGCACACAGATTCCTGCGGTCGTAACAGAAGAAGATACGATCCTTGTTGACAGCCGACTGTTCTCCGAGGTTGTCCGCAGAATGCCCGATGGTATCCTCAACATTATCACCGACGAACATTTGAAAATCACGATTCAGGGCGGCGGTACCGAGTGCCAGCTTGCAGGTATGAATGCTGACGAATATCCCGAACTGCCGAGCATTCAGCAGCATCAGGGTGCTGTCATTCCGCAGAATCTCCTGAAAAATATGATCGAACAGACCATCTATGCAGTTTCGCTCGATGAGACAAAGCCTGTATTTACGGGAGAACTCCTCGAATTTGCAAATGATGAGCTGAACATGGTCGCACTCGATAACTACCGCATGGCACTCCGCACAGAGCCGCTGGCTGGTCAGGATCCGATGAAATTCATCGTACCTGCGAAGGCTTTGCGCGAGATCCAGCATCTGCTCGAAGAGGATGACAAGAACGAAAATCCTTGTACCATCCGCCTCGACAATCACCATGCGATCTTCGAAATTCATCGCTATTTCGTATATACCAGACTGCTCGCAGGCGAATTTGTCAACTATCGCCGCAGCATTCCGCAGGGCAACAAGACCGAGATCACGGTCAGCCGCCGCGAACTGATGGATTCTCTCGAACGCTGTGCGCTTTTGATTTCCGAGAAAAACAAAACCGCTGTGCGTTTCCAGTTCGAGGAGGGCAAGATCCTCATTAGCTGTCAGAATGTTGTCGGCAGCGTCGATGACCAGATTCCCTGCGATATGACGGGCGAAAAAATGATTATCGGATTTAACAACCGCTACCTGCTCGACGCTGTGCGTGCAGTACAGAGCGACAAGGTGCGGATGTTCCTCACCGCGGCTGACCGTGCGGTCAAGGTCATGGAGGCAGACGGCGAAAGCAGTATTGCTGTCGTTATGCCTGTTCAAGTCAGAAGATGAACCTGCTGTACATGAAAATGTACGGTATTCCTTGGGAAATCACGATCCGACCGTTTGTGAATGTCCTGATGGCGATAATTTTTATCATACCGCTGGTCATCGGCATCCGCAAGCTGGTCTGCTATCTGAAATCCGAGAAGGTACAGGCAAAACTTGTGGAGATCAGGTATGCACCCGAACCCGGGGATGACCCGAATACCGTAGCAGTTTATGAATACGAGAAAAACGGCGAGGTGTTCCATGCGGACAGCGACAGGCTGGAGTTCGGAAAAAACCTCACTTTGCACGTATATAAAGGAAAAACCTGCTCGCTTTCCAATGCGGTCATGTACCTTGCGATCGTCATTATCGCGGCGGCGGTATTTTTCCTGCTGGTCAATTTCGTTTTTCTCGGCGACAATGCTGCAAAAGTCAAGGATTTCCTTGAAAAACTGATTCCTTATATCTTCGCTGCAGTCATTCTGCTCGGCGGTCTGAAGGATGTGCTTGCCTATATCAAGGGCATCACGGTAAAAGCGAAAATCGTCGCATTTAAGGGAAAACAACCGCTCAGCGGCGAGAAACAACTCGTCTATCTCATCTATGAATATGAGTATGACAACGAGAAACATCGTATTACCGCGGAAAACCCGATTTATATTACCAACACCGAACTGGTCGGCAAGGAGAAAAATATCCGCATCTACAACGGAAAAATTGTTGACCCGCTGATGATCCTGCTGTATTATGCATCGGCAATGCTGATCGGCGGAATTCTCTACTGCATAATCTATGCGGTGTTTTAACACGTATTTGCTACATTTTTGAAAGGATGATGCCGCATGGCACAGGAAATCGAACGTATCACCACGGAAATTCACACCCCGTTTATCAAGCTGGAACAACTGTTGAAACTGGCAGGGCTGACCGATACGGGCGGATTTGCGAAGGAATTGATTCAGCAGGGCCATGTCAGCGTCAACGGCGAGGTCTGCACGATGCGCGGCAAGAAGATCCGAAACGGCGATAAGGTCAGCGTCGAGCGGTTTGAAGTCACCGTTTCTGCTCCCGTGGAAGAAGAATAATTCACGTATATGCGTGTATTATCGCTTGAAGCGGATGGGTACAAGAATTTGCGGGATGTGCAGTTTTCTGCACACGAATCGCTGAATCTCATCCTCGGAAACAACGCGCAGGGAAAGACCAATCTCCTCGAATCCATCTGGACCTGCACGGGCTGCCGCAGCTTTCGCGGCACAAAAGACCGCGACCTCATTCATCTGAAAATGCCCGCAATGCACGTAAAACTGCGTTTTCAGGACAAGAAACGCACGCAGGAAATTGAACTGCGGATGCAGCGCGGCGAGGGCAGACAGAAAAAAATATTACTAAACCAAGTACCGATCGTCGGCGGTTCGAAATTGTTTGCGCAGTTTCAATGCGTGATTTTCTCCCCCGATGACCGCGAATATATTCGTGGAGGGCCTGAAAAACGGCGTGCCTTCATGGATTTGGGCGGCTCGCAGATCACCCCTGCGATGCTCGGCTGTCTGAAACGCTTCGACCAGCTGACCGCCCAGCGCAATGCCGTGCTGAAACAGATCAGCATGGGCGGCGCGTCACAGAGCGACCTCGACGACTGGGATCTGCAGCTTGCCATGCACGGCAGTCTGCTGACCTGCCTGCGCTATGCATATGTAAAACAGCTCGGCGCGGTCTGTACGGAGCTTTACAACACCATGACAAATGGCAAGGAAAAGCTCGCAGTTTCGTATCATTCGAATATCTTCAAAAACAGCGAGATCCCCGACCGACCGTCCGCAGAAATGCAAAAAACCTATTTTGAACAGCTCAAAAAATCGAGAACTGATGACATCCGCCTCGGATTTACGGGGAAAGGTGCAGGAAGGGACGATTTTACGTGCAAAATCGACGGACTCGCGGTGAAAGACTACGGTTCGCAGGGACAGCAGAAAAGTACTGCGCTTGTGCTGAAACTCGCGCAGGCGGCGGTGTTCTATGACAAAAAGGACGAAACACCGATCATTTTACTCGATGACGTCATGGGCGAGCTGGACACCACAAGACAAAATCTCGTGTACGGTCTGATCTCGGATATGCAGGTGTTTCTGACCGCGTGCAATTCCGATGCGCTCGGACAGGCGCGGGAAAAACAAAATGCAAATGAATGCGCAGTTTTCCACATGGAGAACGGCCATCTGTTGACTTGATTCTGAAAGGAGAATGCCGATCATGTATATCCACTTGGGCGAACAGATTTCTGTGTATGACACTTCTGTCATCGGCATTTTTGATATTGAAAACACGACCATCGGGCAGGACACACGCGCTTTGCTGCACAGGCTTGAATCCGAACACAGGGTTGTCAGCGTTTCGGAGGAAATGCCGAAAAGCTTTGTACTGTGCGAAAATGAAAACGGCGAAAATGCGTATGTTTCCCCGATTTCCGCAGCAACGCTCCGCAAGCGTGCCGCGAAACTCTACTAAGATCTGATCCCGACAAAAACCTTTCGAAGCAAAGGAGTTATCACATTATGAGCCAAGAAGAATTGTTGAACAACCGCCCGGTCACCGAGGATTATGACGAAAGTCAGATTCAGGTGCTTGAAGGTCTGGAAGCTGTCCGCAAGCGTCCCGGTATGTATATCGGTACGACGGGCGCAGGCGGTCTTCACCACCTCGTCTATGAAATTGTTGACAACTCGATCGACGAGGCGCTGGCAGGCTACTGCACCCATATTACCGTGGAGATCCTCCCCGGCGATCTGATCCGTGTCACGGACAACGGCAGAGGCATCCCTGTCGGTATCCACCCGAAAGAGGGCATTTCTGCGGCGACTGTCGTATATACCGTTCTCCACGCAGGCGGTAAATTCGGCGGCGGCGGCTATAAAGTCGCAGGCGGTCTGCACGGTGTCGGCGCGTCCGTTGTCAACGCCCTTTCTGAATGGCTGGAACTGACCGTCTGGGATGGCAGTCACAGCTATTTCCAGCGGTTTGAACGCGGAAAATATGACAAGGAACTCGAAATGACAGGCGATACCGACAAGCACGGCACTTCTGTCCTGTTCAAGGCGGACGGCACGATTTTCGAGGAAACCACCGAATACAGCTACGAAGTTCTCCGCAAGAGAATGCGCGAACAGGCTTTCCTGAACGCAGGTCTGACGATTGAAATTTCCGATACGCGCAACCCTGACGACATCGAGCATGAAGTGATGTGCTATGAGGGCGGTATCCGCGAATTTATCGACCATATCCATATGACCAGAGGACTCGAATCGCTCGCAGAACAGCCGATCTACTTTGGCGGCATCAAGGGTGACAATTCCGTTGAGATCGCTATGCAGTATAACGACAGCTACAACGAACTGATCCTCTCCTTTGCGAACAATGTGCATACGGTGGACGGCGGTACACACGAAGTCGGCTTCCGCAATGCGCTGACCAAAACGATCAATGAATACGGCAAAAAGTTCGGACTGCTCAAAGATGACAATAAGCTGATGGGCGAGGATGTCCGCGAAGGTCTGACTGCGATCATCTCCGTCAAGCTGACCGACTGTCAGTTCGAGAGCCAGACGAAAGTCAAGCTCGGCAACCCTGAGATCAAGCCGTTTGTCGAGCAGATCGTCAGCGAAAAGCTGATGGACTACCTCGAAGAAAATCCGACCGTTGCCGCGTCGATCTTCGAAAAGAGTCAGGCGGCACAGAGAGCGCGTGAGGCAGCGAAAAAAGCGCGTGAGACCGCAAGAAGAAAGTCCGCGATGGAATCCGCATCGCTGCCCGGAAAGCTGGCTGACTGCTCCGAGCGCGATACCGAATTCACCGAAATTTATATCGTCGAGGGTGATTCCGCAGGCGGCTCCGCAAAAGAGGGCAGAGACAGACGCTATCAGGCGATCCTGCCGCTCTGGGGCAAAATGCTCAATGTTGAGCGTGTTCGAATCGACAAGGTCTACGGCAACGATAAATTGCAGCCTGTTGTGACCGCACTCGGTACTTCCATCGGTGAGGATTTCGATATTACCAAACTCCGTTACGGCAAAGTCATTATCATGGCCGATGCCGATGTGGACGGATGCCATATCCGCACGCTGCTGCTGACATTCTTCTTCCGCTTTATGCGTCCGCTGATCGAAAACGGCAATGTGTATATCGCACAGCCGCCGCTGTTCCGTGTCACAAAGGGCAAAAAACATCACTACGCATTCAGCGACGAACAGCGCGACCGCTTTATTGCAGACCTGACCGCAAACGGCGGCAAGGTCGAAGTACAGCGGTACAAAGGTCTTGGTGAGATGGACCCCGAACAGCTCTGGGAAACGACAATGGATCCCGAAACCCGTACCATGATTCAGGTCACGATGGAGGACGCAATGAAGGCAGACGAAATCGTGTCGATCCTGATGGGCGACAAGGTACAGCCCAGACGAGAATTTATCGAGGCGAACGCGAAATACGCGGAAAACCTCGACGTATAACAGGAGTGCAGTATGGCAAATGAAGAAACGCTTTTTTCTGTAAAATGCGAGCTGGAAGACAAGGATTTTGAGGAAGTCTACCGCATTTATCTCGCCGCAGAAAAAAAATCGCGCTATACACCGCTGATTGTCTGCGGTTTGCTGGCGGCGGCATTTGTGCTGCTTGCGATCGTGCTGAAAAATATCACAATGGTTTTATATGCGGTCGCCTGCGGACTGATCGCACTGTCCTACTGGTTTATCCCTGCGAACAAGAAATTTCTTGCGAACAATCGTCTGCAATATGGCGATATCCGCGAAATGACGTTCTTTCCGCATGAAATTACCACATTCGAGTGGCTGGACGATGACGAAGAAATTTCTGATGAGGAACGCGAGGAAGCGACCACGCATTTCTCTACGAATACCCTGAAAGCCTACGAAAACCGTCAGGGTATACTTTTCGCAGACGGCAGTATTGCGAACAATTTCCTCTATGTCCCGAAACGCTGCATGGACGATGAAACGCTTGCAATGATGATCGACTTTGCAAAGGATTCCTGTGCAGGCGGCTATGAACTGCTGGAAATGCAGTCGGTGCTGGGCGACAGCAAGGACCTGACCGCGGAAGTCGAGGACGCAGACGCAGGGGATTTCTGCGAACAGTATTACGGTGCAGAAAATCTTCGTATCTGCGATGAAAACGGAAAACGCATCCACGACTACGAGGACGATGCGGATGTGAGCGAAGAAACCGCAGAAGATACAGAGGACGATTCCGAACTGTTGGATTTCTCCGAGGTTGAGGAGTCCAAAACGGACGAAGATGCTGCGGATTTCACCGAGGTCGAAACCGATGCGGAGGAGGAAAATGCAGATGAAGCATAATGGCGAACCCCTGCTGCAAAAATCCTACCACATTCCCCTGCCGCTGTTCGATAAGGCGTTCCGTTCGTTCCAGAAAAAATACGTATATCCGAGAAATATCGTGCTGACGATCATTCTTGCCGCGATTTTTGCGGTGTATGCCCGCTCGGCATTCAAAGAGCCTGATAATACACTTGTTTACGTGCTTTTGGTGATTTGTCTGGCGATGATCCTGATTATCTGGTACAACCCGATGAAGCTGCGCCGTTCGCTGATGCAGTCGCTCAAAGGGCTGGAAAATGACGTTTATCACCTGACACTCTACGAGGACGGTGTGACCATCGGCACGGAGGACGCGCCCGATGCGGAAGAACCCGATTCTGTGGAAACTGTGGAAAGCGACATTGATTCGGATGCGCCTGTGGATTTCGAGGACGCGGAAGACCTGCCTGCGGATGATGACGGTTTTCGACCGATCTTTGACGGCGAGGAAGCGAAAGCCGCAAAGAAAGAGCCCATCCCCGAAACGGAACTGCCGTTCGGTGCAGGACTCAAAATCCACGAATTTGATGAGTTTTTCATGCTCTATCTGGTCAAGCATAATTTCTATGTTGTGCCGAAAAAGGATTTTACCGACGCAGAACAGACGATGCTGCGCGATACTCTCCCGATGGACTGAATCCACGAAAAAGCGGAAAAATACTGACGAAAAGGACTTGATACCTTGTACGATACCAGTAATGCAATTCTGATCAAACGCGAACTCGAAAAGGAAATGCGCCAGTCGTTCATTGCCTATTCGATGTCCGTTATCACGTCGCGTGCGCTTCCCGATGTCCGCGACGGTCTGAAGCCTGTTCACAGACGTATCCTGTATACGATGTTCGAAAAGAGCCTGACGCCCGAAAAACCATACCGTAAGTGCGCCGACATTGTCGGTACCGTGCTGGGTGAATACCACCCTCACGGCGACGCTTCCGTGTATATGGCACTCGTGCGCCTTGCACAGACCTTCTCAATGCGTTATCCGCTGGTAGACGGTCACGGAAACTTCGGTTCGATCGACGGCGATCCCCCTGCGGCTTACCGTTATACCGAGGCAAAAATGACCAAGCTTTCCGTGTCTATGCTGACGGATATTCAGAAAGATACGGTCGATTTTCAGGCGAACTATGACGACCGTCTGAAAGAACCTGTTGTACTGCCGTCGAAATTCCCCTGCCTGCTGGTCAACGGCTCGGAGGGTATCGCGGTCGGTATGGCTTCCCATATCCCGCCGCACAATCTCGGCGAGGTCATTGACGGCGTCAACTATCTCATCGACAACCCCGAAGCCACTCTGGATGAACTCATGCAGTTCATCAAGGGACCTGATTTCCCGACGGGCGGCATTATCATGGGCAGAGCAGGTATGCGTGCGGCATACGCAACGGGCAGGGGCAAGCTGACTGTCCGCTCGAAAACGGAGATCGTGGAGATCAAGAACCGCACCTGCATTCTTGTCCACGAGATTCCCTACATGGTCAACAAGGCGGAACTCATCACCGCGATCGCAGGTCTTGCAAAAGACAAGCGCATCGAGGGTATCCATGACATCCGCGACGAGTCTGACAGAGAAGGTCTGCGCATTTGCATCGAGCTGAAAAAGGACGCAAATGCGAACCTTGTGCTGAATCAGCTGTTCCGCTATACGCAGTTGCAGGACACCTACGGCGTTATCATGCTGGCACTGGTCAACGGCGAGCCGAAGGAACTGTCGCTGAAACAGATTCTCGAAGAATATCTGAAATTCCAGCTGGACGTTGTACAGCGTGCCAGCCGTTTCGACCTCAAAAAAGCGCGTGAACGCGCACATATTCTGCAAGGCTTCCTTGTTGCGCTCGATTTCATCGACGAGGTTGTGGAAATTCTCCGCTCCTCCAAGAGCATTCCCGAGGGCAAGGAGCGTCTGCTTGCGCGTTTTGCGGAAACGGACTTGTCTGCCCTGATGGATGACGAGGCATACCGCGCGGCAATGGGCATGACAGTCGATCCGTCCGAGGTGGCTTACCCGACAGTCGGTCTGACCGAGGAGCAGGCGGATGCCATCGTGGCGATGCGTCTTGGTCAGCTCACAGGTCTGGAACGCGACAAAATTTTCGGCGAAGTCCAGACTCTCTGCGCAAAAATCAACGATCTGCGCGATATTCTTGCACACAAGGAGCGTCAGTATCAGATCATCCGCGAAGATCTCGAAAAACTGCGCGGACAGTTTGGCGACGAGCGCAGAACCCAGATCGAAAATATCAGCGGCGAAATGGACATCGAAGACCTCATTCCCGTTGAGGATTGCGTTGTCACATACACGAATTTCGGCTATATCAAGCGCGTGCCGATGTCTGTCTACAAGACGCAGAAGCGCGGCGGCAAGGGCGTTACGGGCATGAAACAGCGCGAGGAGGATTTCGCCTCCGAGATGTTTGTCGGTTCGAGCCACGACCATGTGCTGTTCTTCACAAACCGCGGAATTATGTACGATATCCGCTGTTTCGAGATTCCGATGGGCGGCAGAGATTCCAAGGGCACGAACATCGTCAATATGCTTCCGCTCGCTGAAAACGAGAAGGTCGCGGCGATGATGAAGGTCAGCGAATTCGACGACGACAGCTTCATCTGCATCGTCACAAAGAACGGAAAAATCAAGCGCACACCGCTTCCTGCATACAAAAATGTACGTAAAAACGGCTTAATTGCGATTAAGCTGGACGAGGGCGATGAGATCGAGGGCGTTCGCATGACGGGCGGCCATGACGAGCTGTTTATCGCCACGAAAAACGGCATGGCGATCCGCATGGACGAAAACTGCATCCGTCCGCAGGGCAGATCGGCACACGGCGTCCGTGCGATGAAGCTCCGCGAGGGTGACGAGATCGTGTCGATGGCACGCGGCAGAGAGGGTGCATCTCTCCTGACCGTCACCGAAAAGGGATTCGGAAAACGTACGGATCTGCTGGATTATCCGCTTCGCAACCGCGGCGGAAAGGGCGTCACCAACTACAAGCCCGACGAGGAGCGCGGCTATGTCACAGGCATTAAGGTTGTTGACGAAACCGACGATATTGTGTTGGTTTCGAGCGACGGCATCCTCATTCGCATTCGCTGTGCGGACGTCCGCGTCATGGGCAGAATTGCGAAGGGTGTCCGCGTGATGCGCGTGTCCGAAAACGGCAAAGTGATGGCGTTTACGCGCACCGAGCATGACGATACCGCGGAGATGAGTGCGGTCGAACAGCTCTCCGAGGAGGAGCTGGCGGCGCAGGAGCAGGAGGCGAAAGCGGAAGAATCCGCAGAAGCCGCTCAGCCCGAGGAGGTCATCGAGCCTGACGAGCCGACTGACGAAGAATAAGAAAATAGGCAAGTCTGCATGGAAAAGTACGTATCTGTGAGATTTTTATAAAATGGCAGATTCCATGCAGGCTGCCTCTTTTTGTAAAAATGAAATCGAAAGGCAGGGAATCGGCTTGCGAAAGCAGACAAGAAATCTCGTTGGCTGTGCCGCGATCATTGCGATTCAGCTTGCTTTTCTGGGAGTATTTGCGGTTCTGCGCGGCAATGGATTGCTGTGTGGGACGCTGTTTCTGCTGCTTTTGACGGCGGCGGTGTATGCGTGGGAAACACACGCGCTGAACCACGATTTTCACGATTTAGCTGTGTTTTGCAGCAATTTCCGTCCATATGTGCTGCAAACGCTTCTGGCGGCGGCTCTGGACGGGGTAGTATACTATTTTCTGCGTAGATCCGTAGATTATGCGATAGTCTGGCTGGTATTTGGATTGTTGATGCTCCTGCTCAGCGCGGTGACGATTTTCGTCATCGGGGCGGCGCGGACAATGCTCTATGCCGACAAGAAATAAGAAAGAGGTTTATCAAAATGACAAACGAAGAAATTTTAACCCATATTGACCATACCTGTCTGCGTCCTGACGCTACTTGGGAGGATATTGCGAAATTGTGTGACGAAGCGGTCGAATACGAAACCGCCTCTGTCTGCATTCCGCCATGTTACGTAAACCGCGCAAAAGCTGCATTTCCTGACCTGACGATCTGCACGGTCATCGGCTTCCCCCTCGGCTACGAAACGACTTCCATCAAGTATTACGAGGCGGCAAAGGCTGTTTCCGACGGCGCAGACGAGATCGACATGGTCATCAACATCGGCTACCTGAAAAACAACGATGATGCTGTTGTTTTGAAGCAGATCGAACGTGTTCGCCGTGCCTGCGAGGGCAGAATACTGAAAGTCATCATCGAGACCTGCTGTCTGACCGAGGACGAAAAAATACGTGCCTGCGAGCTTGTCACAAAGGGCGGCGCGGATTACATCAAGACCTCGACAGGCTTCGGTTCTGCCGGCGCGAATTTGGAGGATATTGCTCTGTTCCGCGCTCACATCGGTGAGAACGTCAAGATTAAGGCGGCAGGCGGAATTCGTACCCGCGAGCAGATGGAAGCGTTCCTGGAAGCAGGCTGTGACCGTCTGGGATGCAGTTCAACCTCTATTTTGTTTTGAAAACGAACATAATCCATCTCTGTACGGTAAATGGTGAAAATAATTACGAATTTCACGTATACGCAAAGAATTTACCGACAGATTTGCGGCATCGGCAGCAGCATTTTGAAGCATTGGACGTACTCTCCGAAGTATGCGCGGAGGTCTATGGTATCCGTCACCTTCAACTTCGGCGTGATGAGCACGGAAAACCTCAGCTGATACATCCTTTTCTGCACATGAATCTGGCGCATTGCAAGGGGCTTGTGGTTTGTGCGGTCGGGACTGTGCCGCTGGGTGTGGACGCAGAGCCGCCGCGTTCTGCAAAGCAGTCCATTATCTCACGTATTTGCGCTGAAAATGAACTGATTCAACTGGAAAAATCTGATACCCCTGCGTTTCTATTTTCGCGCTTTTGGACGCTGAAAGAGGCGTATGGAAAGTACGATGGCGGCGGTATTCGTCTGCCGCTTGAAACGCTGGATTTTTCCCTTTCGGATGACAGCATCCGTTTTCAGCATCCGAATGCGGATGAGGTATCATTTTTCCAGATTTTGCTTAGTTTACAGGACGGTTCTGATCTGTCGGTATCCGTTTGTACGAGCCGATTGATGCAGCCTGTGATCCGAAGTGATTTTCACGTTTTTACATCATGAATCTTATTCTCGTTTTCGCGGCAGATCATCGTCTGCTATTTGATAAAGATAGAAACAAAAGAAATATAGGAGATACATTGTGATTTCAATTACCAAAAAAATGTGGCGCTCGCTGATCGCGTGGGGCGGATTGCTCGCCGTCCTGCTCGTGGTCGGCCTGCTGATCTGGCGCGGCGTGCTGTGGTTCAATATGCCGTCACGCCGAAAATACCCTGTGCGCGGCGTGGACGTTTCGCACTATCAGGGCGCGGTCGATTGGGACGTCATCGCGTCGCAGGGCATCTCGTTCGCGTTCATCAAGGCGACGGAGGGCAGCGGTTCGGTTGATGAACGCTTTGCTGAAAACTGGGAAAATGCGCGTAAATCCGAGATTTATGCAGGCGCATATCACTTTTTCAGCTTCGACAGTCCTGCCGACACGCAGGCGGATAATTTCTGTTCGGTCGTGCCTGTCGCAGAGGATTCCCTGCCGCCCGTTGTGGATCTGGAGCTTTACCGCACGGACGATCTGCCCGATGTGGAAGCGGTGCGCGAAAACCTACGCATCCTTCTTGACAGACTGCGCGAAAAGTACGGAAAAACGCCGATTATCTATACGACAAACACCTGCTGGGAACGCTACCTGCGCGACTCGGATCTGGAATACACGCTCTGGATCCGCAGTATCCTGAAGCCGCCCTCGTCACATTATTCGCCCCCGTGGGAATTCTGGCAGTACAATCCGCGCGGCATTCTCGATGGCTGTGACGGCGACGAACAGTTTATCGACCTGAACGCTTTCTGCGGCACGGGCGAGGAGTTTTTAGAGAAATACGGTTGAAATCGGGGATTTTTGAGGGCATTTTCTCCTCTGCTTTCCAAAGGATGCGGAATCCCCCTTTGCACCTGAAAAAATAATAATTTTTCGAAAAAAATCTTGCATTTTCAGCCGGTCTATGTTATAATAGCAAATATATACTGGCTACGTTTATATTGCCGCTCTGAGAGGCATTCTCGCGGCTGATTCATTACAGAAAGGAAATTTTATTCCCATGTGTGGTATTGTTGGATATGTTGGTGCGAGAAACTGCGCTGATGTGTTGGTTTCTGCACTTTCTAAACTTGAATACCGCGGCTACGATTCCGCAGGCATTGCGGTTTTTGCCGACGGAGAAATTCAGATCGCAAAATCAAAGGGCAGACTGGCTGACCTTTCCGCGAAAATGGAGAAAGAGGGAAAGCCTGAGGGTCATGTCGGCATTGGCCATACACGTTGGGCAACCCACGGCGAGCCGACCGATGTCAACTCCCACCCCCACCGCGGCGGCGCATATGTCACCCTTGTTCATAACGGCATTATCGAGAATTATAAGCGTCTGAAAGAATTCCTCATCTCCGAGGGACGCACTTTCGTTTCCGATACCGATACCGAGGTTGTCGCACAGCTTGTCGATTATCACTACCACGGCGATCCCCTTGCCGCGATTGCTGACACGATGCGTGAAGTTACGGGCAGTTTTGCACTCGGTATCCTCTTTGCAGATTTCCCGAATAAGATCTTTGCAGTTCGCCGCGGTTCTCCGCTGATTGTCGGAAAGGGCGAAAATGAGAGCTTTATCGCTTCCGATGTCCCCGCGATCCTCAAATATACCAAGCAGTATTATCTGCTCGAACACGATGAGATCGCAGTGCTGACAGACAAGGGCACAGAATTCTACGACACCCGGTTTGTCCCGATTCAGAAGGAACTTCTGACTGCCGACTGGGATATGGACGCTGCTGAAAAACAGGGCTACGAGCATTTCATGCTGAAAGAAATTCACGAGCAGCCCGAGTCCATTTTGCGTACAGTCACACCGCGTATCGAGGACGGTCTGCCGAGCCTTGCAGAATGCGGCATTACACCTGAAAAAATCAAGGAATTCCGTAATATTTACATCGTTGCCTGTGGTACGGCTATGCACGCAGGCATGGTCGGAAAGTATGTCATCGAAAAGCTTGCGCGTGTACCTGTTATCGTCGATATTGCGTCAGAATTCCGTTATCGTGAACCGCTCATCGGCGAGGGTGATCTCATTATCATCATCTCGCAGTCGGGCGAAACCGCTGACAGTCTGGAAGCGATGCGCCTTGCAAAGAAACTCGGCGCGAAAACGCTTGCCATTGTCAACGCAAAGGGTTCGTCGATCGCGCGTGAGGCAGATATGCTCATCTACACGCACGCAGGTCCTGAAATCGCCGTTGCTTCGACAAAAGCATATATGGTGCAGATCGCGGTCATGTACCTGTTCGGTTTCGAACTTGCACTCGCAAAGGGCAAGATCACCGAGGAGGAATGCCGCAGACTGACGGCACTTCTGCTCGAAACCCCAGGTTACATCGAAAAGATTCTGGCACGCAAAGACGAACTGCACACCATCGCGGAAAGCCTTGTCAAAGCCGAAAGCCTGCTGTATATCGGCAGAGGACTTGACTACGCGCTTTCGATGGAGGGCTCGCTGAAGCTGAAAGAGATCAGCTACATCCACAGCGAAGCCTATGCGGCAGGCGAACTCAAACACGGCACGATCTCCCTGATCTATGACGGAATGCCTGTGATCGCGGTCGATACGCAGAAAGCACTGCACGAAAAGACCGTTTCGAATATCAAAGAAGTCAAGGCAAGAGGTGCAATGACCATTCTGGTCTGCGGCGATTCGTATGCACCTGAAAAGGACATCGCGGATTACTGCTTCCGCCTGCCCGAAATTGACGATCTGCTGATGCCGATGATGGGCGTGGTACCGCTGCAGCTTATCGCTTACTATGCGTCGGTGATGCGCGGAAACGATGTTGACAAGCCGCGCAATCTGGCAAAATCGGTCACAGTTGAGTAAAGAAATCCGCACCGCAGCATTTGCGGATGAAAAAACGCACATTGCGTGAGGGGTCGCGTATGTGCGCCAAAGGGGTGGAAACACGGGTTCAGATAACCCTCGTTTCCCCCCTTTTTGCAAATATGTTGAATGGAGAAATGAACAATGAACGCTATGAAAAAAGCAGCAGCAGCGATATTTTCTGCTGCACTCTGCGGACTTTGGATGCCAACGGTCTGTTTTGCAAATGTCACAGACGAGGACGGCAATACGATCGAAACCGTGACGAGCGGCGACTTCGAATATTCTGTTATGGTGGACAGCGAGGAATCGGGCGGAAAAGCCGCCTGCGTGGAGAAATACACGGGTACGGATACCGATGTGGTCATTCCCGATACGATGGACGGGATGCCCGTTGTTGCGATCGGAGATACCGCTTTTGCAGGAAATTACACGATCAAGAACGTCACGCTACCGAAAGATCTGATGGGCATTGGCACGCACGCTTTTGCGGAATGCACCGCGATGGAGAATTTCTATGTCGCGGACGGCAGCGAGATTTTCTCCTCCCGTGACGGCGTTTTGTACGCACACGGCGGCACATGGCTTGTGCGCTACCCGATCACGAAGATCCCTGCGGTGCTGGAGATTCCCGAGGGTGTCGTGCTGATCGGCGACAATGCGGTTTCGTACAGCCGTGTTCTGCGGAAAGTCACCTTCCCGAAAACGCTGACAACCATCGCAGTTGCGGCGTTTGCAGACGATGTTTCGCTGGAGGAGATCGAGTTTCCGCCGACCGTGACCGAGATCCCGAATTTCTGCTGCTACCACTGCGCGATGCTCAAAAGCGTCAAAATGCACAATGACATTACTTCGATCGGTGACGGTGCATTTGCAATGACCATGCTTGAAACTGTGGAAATTCCTGTAAAATGCAAGAGCATCGGTCAGGCGGCGTTTGCATCCACAAAGATGAGCGAGGTCACGATCCCTTCGAGTGTCGAGGACATCGGATACTGCGCGTTCGGCTATCAGACCGACAGCACCAACGAGCTTTACGCGGATGATACCTTTGTCATTTACGGCGAAAAAGGCTCGGCGGCATCCAGCTATGCAAACGATATTGAAAACGGCAACCACTTTGAATTTGTAGCGAAAGGCGAACCGTCCACATCGCCCGAAGATAATGAACCAGACGAAGATACGACAGAAACGGTTCCTGCAAATGATGACGGGGACGGTCTGGACATCGGTGCTGCACCTGCGGAAACAGAAGCCGAAATGACCACGACCGCGCAGACCACCACCACAAAAACTGCCGTGAAGCTCCCCACAAAGACCAAAGGAATGCTTGCAGGTGTCATCGGCGGCGGTGCGGCAGTCCTCATCGGTATTGTCGCGGCGATCGTGGCAGTCCTCAAAAAGTCTAAAAAACCGAGTGATGGAAATACAGATGAAAGCTAAGTATTTACGCAGATTTTCGGCTGCACTCCTGCTGGGTGCGATGTGTCTGTCACCGTTTCGGTGTGCGGCACTCGAACAGGAGGTCAACGAAAACGGCGACATTAAGATGAAAATTTCGGGCATGATCGTCATACACGGTTCGCAGATCTCCTACTACGAGGAGGCGGACGGCAAAATGTCGATCGTCGATTGCGGCAGCGACATGAAAGGCGCGATCGAGATTCCCGAGGAGATAGACGGCAAAGCGGTCACGAAAATCGCAGAGGGTGCGTTTTATAATGTCGAGGGGCTGGAGGGCGTGAAAATTCCCGACAGCGTGACGGTGATCGAAGCAGGCGCGTTCCACGGCTGCAAAGCGCTTGCCGAGGTGAACATCCCGAGCGGTGTCACGAGCATCGGCGAGAGTGCCTTTTACGGCTGTGAGTCGTTGACGGAGATCGCATTCCCTGACGCGGTAAAGGAGATCCCGGAATCCTGCTGTTCGGGCTGCTATGCGCTTTCGGACATCACGCTTCCGAGTTCGTTGGAAAGCATCGGCGCAGAGGCGTTTTATAGTGCAAAAGGTACGGAAACGCTGGAAATTCCTGACGGTGTGGAAAGTGTTGGCGACAAGGCATTCTACTACTGGGCGAGTCTGAAAACGGTCAGCTTTCCGAAAACGCTGACAACGCTTGGCGACTATATTTTTGACGGCTGTGATGCCCTCGAAACGATTACCGTAGACGCAGAAAACCAAAGCTACTGCGACGAAAACGGCATTCTCTACAATAAGGACATGACCACGCTTGTCAAGTATCCTCCCTGTCAGCAGTACACCGCGTTCAAGGTGCCTGAGTCCGTCCGCGAGATCGCGGCATGGGCGTTCATCGGCGCGGTCAATCTGGAGGGTATCGACCTGTCGAATGTTGAGAAATTCGGCGAAGATACGTTCTATTACTGTACATCTCTGAAAGCTGTGAAGATTCCTGCGGCGATGGATGAGATCCCGTCCGCGGCGTTTTCCTACTGCCATAGCCTGACAGAGATCGAGATTCCGAAAACCATCAGGAAAATCGGCGCATATGCGTTTCTGGACTGCACGGGCATCCATGAGATCACCGTTCCGAAAACCGTCAAGGAATTCGGCGAGTACGCGATGGGCTACGGCTACGACACCGACAGCGAATCCATGACGATGCTGGAAGATTTCAAGATGCACGTATCGCGCGGTTCTGTTGCGGCGGCATATGCAAAAGCAAACGAGCTGAAATGTACGAAACATCCGCTCATTTCTACGATCCTGCTGATTTTTGCCGCTGTCTGCGCGGTGATTGCGGCGGTCACGATCGTGATTCACAAAAAACAAACGGAAGTACACGTATCTACGTGGAATCCACGCGCAAAATAATGTTTTTACTGAGGGAGAAGACCATGAAGTTTCGGTTTCAGAAGAAAATTGGAGCACTGCTTGCCTGTCTGGCGGTGATGCCGACAGGGCTGACGGGTGTGCTGTGCGCGTCCGCAGAGGACGATACCACGACATTTACCGACAACACGCTGACATACACCAAAGTGTACGGCGGTGTCGAAATTTCGGACTGTGAAAAATCAGTCAGCACGCTGACGATTCCGCAGGAGATCGACGGATTTCCGATTCTCGGCATTGCGGATGAAGCGTTTCTCAACTGCGGCGGACTGACCAGTCTGACGATCAATGCAAAGCTCAAATCTATCGGTAACTACGCATTTTCCGGCTGTTCGGCACTCAAAGAGATAGCGTTCCCCGATTCGCTGGAAACGATCGGCGACTGTGCATTCTACTACTGTACCCAGCTTGAAAAAATCTCGCTCGGAAAAAATCTCACCGACATCGGCGACTACGCATTCGGCTACTGCATCGCGCTGAGCGATGTGACAATGGCGGACGAGATCACCGCTCTGTCGCAGGGAATGTTCTATTTTGACATTTCCATGACGGAGCTGAATCTTCCGAAAAAGCTGGAAAGCATCGGCGCACAATGTTTTATGGGCTGCGATCTGCTCGAGGAGGTCACGATCCCTGCATCGCTCCGCGAATTGCAGCCGACCGCGTTCCTTTCTTGCAGCAGTATTCAGAAATTCAACGTAGAGGACGGAAATACGACATTTTCCGAGGGTGAAAACGGTTCGCTGCTCAGCGAGGAGGGCAAAACGCTGGTGCTCTATCCCGCAGGCAACGGCGAAACCGTCTGTCAGATTCCCGAGGGCATTGTCAGCATCGAGCCGTATGCATTTGCAGGCTCCCCGACGCTGACGAGCGTTACCCTGCCGCAGAGTTTTAAGGGCAATTTGCTGCCGGAAGGACTGTTTTCGGATTGTACTGCGCTGGTGGGTGTCGGCTGTGATGAGAGTGCGCTGAGTGCGATCATGCCCCGTGTGTTTGCGGGCTGCAAGTCGCTGAAAACGCTCGATATTCCTGAAAATTGCAGCGGTATCGGCGATTATGCGTTCTATGGCTGTGAGGCTATAACGGAATTCGATGTTCCCGAAACGGTCGAATATCTCGGTGCATACGCATTTTTCGGCTGTGACAATCTGAATGAGCTGACCGTCCCGAAAGGGATTCAGGTCATCGGCGACTATGCGGTCGGATTCTCCGAGCCTGTTGACGGGGAGTCCGAGGAAAATGTGCTCCTGCGCAAAAATTTTGTCCTGCACGGCGATTCGGCAAGTGTCGCAAAGAAATATGCAGATTCCACGGGTGTCGATTTTAAGCGGACGAATTTCAATTTCCCGCTGCTGTTTGCGATCGTGGGCGGTGTGGCAGGCATTCTGGCTGTGCTGCTGCTGATCTCTCTGCTTCGCAAGGCGAAAAAGAACGCAGATGCAAAGAAAACAATCGAACAAGAAGAAGTAGTAGACGAAAACTACGAGAGCATTCTGGAATCCTCCGACGATGAAACGGAGGGCGATCCCTTCGACCGCAGCTACGGCTTTACGGTTGAGGACGAAGACGATGCGGAGAATGACACGGAAGAATAATCTCGGAAATACGTAAAAAATCGGATGGAAAAGAGATGATTTCCCAATGAAAAGGCGTAGAAACCGCGAGCCTGAAATTCTGTCCCAGACCAGACCGCTGACGTTATTTTTCGTGCTGTGCGGCTGTATTCTGTTCACATTCGGACTGATTCACTTTGACATCGTGCTGAAATTTCTTGGGAAAATCGTGTCTGCGCTCGGTCCGGTCATCGCCGGTTTTGTCATCGCGTATCTGATGAATCCCGTGATGGAATGGCTGGAAAAGCGTCTGCTTCCGCTGACACAGAAGCTGTGCATGAAAAACGCCGAAACAGCGCGAAAACTCGCACGAGGAATCAGCTCATTCATTGCGGTTTTGCTGATGCTTCTGACGATTGCGCTGCTGATTGCCGTGACGTTTTCGCAGGTCGTTGAGAGCGTTTCGATGGTCATTGAGAAGATCCCGACCTATCTCGAACAGGCAACGGGGCGCGTCGATGTGTTCCTGAAAGGCGACAATCCGATCGCGGAATATTTGCAGCAGCTGAGCGACCGATTCCTGACATCGGGTGTCAGCGGCAACCCGACAGAAGCCGCACAAAAGATCGTATCTGCTGTATTAAGCGGTGCGGCAGGCACACTCGGTCTGCTGTTCGATGTGGTCATCGGATTCATCATTGCGGTGTATTTCCTGTTCAGCAAGGAGCTGTTCGTGAAGCAGTTCAAGCGTGTGATCTATGCGATTTTCGAGCCTGAAACGGCAAAGCTTGTGGATCTCCGAATCATCGAAGCGAACGACACATTCGGCAGTGCGATTCTCGGAAAGTTCGCAGATTCTGTGATTATCGGTATGCTTTGCTTCTGCGGCACGAGCATTCTGCGGATTCCGTATGCGACATTGATCGCGGTCATTGTGGGTGTCACGAACATGATACCGTTTTTCGGGCCGATTATCGGCGCGGTGCCGTGTGTGCTGCTGGTACTGATGGAAGAACCAATGAAATCGGTGTATCTGCTGATATTTATTGTGGTGCTGCAACAATTTGACTGTAATATTCTGGATCCGAAAATTGTCGGCAAGAAGATTGGATTGCCTGCGTTCTGGGAATTGTTCGCGTGTCTGCTGGGCGGCGGATTGTTTGGTATCGTGGGCATGGTGATCGGTGTGCCATTGTTTGCGGTTTTGTATTCGATCGGCACGGAGATGGTGGCAAAGAAGCTGCGGAACAAGGAATTGGCGGATGAATTTCTGCGTGACGAGTTGGGGATCGAGCCAATCGAAACGGAGGAAGAGGATGAGAATGCGGACCGTCTGGCACTGAAAGACATGGAAGAATAACATTAGAAAAAGGCGGAGTTACGAAACTTCGCCTTTTTTGTATGTAAACACGCGAAGCATACCGTGTACGCTATCAAGGGGTTCCCCATAAAAAACAAAAAACAGCCATGCCTCAGCATGACTGTTTTCGTTTATTATGATTTTTTCGAAGAAGAAAGACAAAGAACGTCAGCAAGAGGATTCCCGTACACGCACCGCTGAAATCAATGCACACATCACGAAATTCTCCGCTTCTGCCCTCCACAAAAAGCTGGTGGATCTCATCGCTCACCGCATTCAGCAGGCAGATGCAAAAGGGCAGAACAATTCGCCACGCTTTGCAGGATTTTTTTTCCCAGTATCCGCTCCGCGTGCTCATTGTCCAAAGAATTCCGAGGATGCCGTATTCAGTAAAATGTGCGAATTTACGAAAAATCGTGTGGAATTTGTCGAGGATCTGCAACTGCTCGGCGGCGGAACGAGCCTCCCAGTGCGGAACGATTCCGCGGAGAATTCCCACCAGTAAGCCGCTGCTCAAATCGCTGGAATCGTCGGCGGTCTGAGCGGAAAAGCAGAAAATCATGACCATCCACGCCAATGCTGCAAAAAGGAAAATCAGCGAAATTACTCGGGTTTTACCCAATTCTCGCGTTCCTTTTTGATTTCTTCGAGTGCAGCAGCGATCTGCTTTTCGGTGGTTGCGAGGGAGCGTTCGACATATGCCGCAGTTGCTTCCTTGGTTTCATCGCACTTTGCCTTTGTTTTTGTGAGGAGTTCATGCGCCTTGCGCTTTGCTTCCTCTACGATTTCGCTTTCAGATGCGAGCTTTTTGGCTCTGTCTTCTGCATCGCGGACAACCTTTTCGGCGTTCTGCTGTGCTTCTTTCATGATGCGGTCGCAGTCGTAGTCGATCAGCTGTGCGCGTTTCAGTTCTTTCGGGAGGTTCAGACGAACATCATTCACCAGTTCGCGCAGGCGGTCGCCGTCGATCATGATTTTGTGGGCAGCGAGCGGAAATGCTTTGGATTTCTCCAGCATTTCGTCGATTTCGTCCAGAATTTCCATTACGTTCATAGGTCAGTCTTCCTTTCCAATTTTATGTGCAAACTGCTGTACCTGCTGTAAAATCGCGGCATTTTCGGTTTCGTCGATTTCCTTTGGTACACGCTTTTTGCGGAGTCGGGTTTCGATGACCGGCAGGATCTCCGCCGGAACAAAGCTGCTGATGTCACCGCCGAGGGAGGCGATCTGTCTGACGATACTGGAACTCAGATACATATTTTCCGCGGCAGTTGTCAGGAATACGGTTTCGGCTTCGGGATAAAGTTTTTTGTTGCCGAGTGCCATCTGGAATTCGTATTCGAAGTCGCTGACCGCACGGAGTCCCTTGACGATCGCGTGTGCGCCGACTCTGCGGACATAATCCGCGAGCAGTTCGTCGTCGAGAATGTCGATTACGATATTGTCATACTGTTCGGTGACTTTTTCGATCATCAGGAGGCGTTCGGTGAGGGTGAACGAGGGGTTCTTTTCCAGATTGGTGGAAACGAGGACGATGACCTTATCGAACAGTTTGGTCGCGCGGCTGATGATGTCGAGATGTCCGAAAGTAATGGGGTCAAAGCTTCCGGGACAGACGGCAACGCGGCGCGTATGAATCGCTTCGTCAGGCATTTTGCAGCTCCTTTCAGTCAGAATCGGACGCATCGGAATCCTCTGCGTCCTGAGCGCGATAAATACTCACAGATATTTTACCATACTTTTTTACTTTTTGCAAGCCAAATTGCATAATTTCCTCCGGTAAATTCAATTCTGGTTCATGTTCACAAACGATGATGCCGTTTTTTGACATATGTGTGACAAGAAGGGGGAGAATTTCGGAGAGGATGCCTTTGCCGTAAGGGGGATCGAGGAATGCGATGTCGAAATTCTCGCGGCACCGCTGTAAAAATGCGACGGCATCGGTACGGAGGACTGTTGCACACTCCGCGAAGCCGCAGTTTTTGACATTCTGCTGAATGCAGGAGATCGCGCGTGCATCAGCGTCGATGAGTGTAGCGGCACGGGCACCGCGGCTGAGGGCTTCAATCGCCATCTGACCGCTGCCTGCAAAAAGGTCGAGGACTTTTGCGCCCTGAAAATCGAATTGGAGGGCGGAACCGATGGCTTCCTTGACTTTGTCGGTTGTGGGGCGTGTGTCATAGCCTTCGGGGGTGCATAATTTTCTGCCGCGTGCAGAACCTGTAATGACTCTCATGGTATTCTCACTTTCTCATGAATTCTTGTTTTCGGTGTTTTGCTGACTGCGGTCGCCCGCAGTTTTTCTATTCGCTAGATCGCTCAAAAAATGGGATTCCAAAGGGATAGTATCCCTTTGGCGGGGGTTTGGGGGCAGCGCCCC
>JAKSPL010000010.1 GCA_024404815.1 Oscillospiraceae bacterium | reverse complement strand
TTGGGGATCAATCCTTTTTACAATCATATATGCAATCAACACCGGCGTTACCTATCTTGTTTGTTTAGCATATCCGACTGTATGGTTGATGGTTTTAATTGCCGCCGCCTATTTTGCATTGTATTTATTTGTTGCTTACAAGATAAGGGAGGCACGATAAATGAAAAAATGGGAACTTGCAAGATATTTGATTGATGCTAAAAAATGTGTTGACAGTATTCTGTACATTTCCAAGCACGCCGATCAATTACGGTATTATGATTTGCGTGAATTGATAGATGGCAAGAGAAATACATTCTACATAAACTGCTGTGCGGTTATTGATAAAACAATTGCGCCGAAAACTTCTGATAAGCGTAGCCTGTGCGAAAAAGATCCGATAGTGAATCTTCTTTACTTAGAGCGTGACAAGAATAGCGCTCATAAGGATGATAGTTATATTCCTCAATCTTTTGACAAAATCGATGCAATTGCAGTTCAAATGAAAGAACAGATTATTCATATTCGAGAACTGTGCAAAGATCATCTTCCAAAAGAGATAACACTTGATTTTGTGCCACACGATAAAGCATTATTTCGTGCTGTCCATAAATTGCTTGCAGATGATGAAGAAAAAATACTTAATGAAACCCCCCCTTAAGGAATACAATGGTTCCCCAAGGCGAAAACACTCAATCTTTTACTATACTACACGATCCCCTTGATTTGAGAACGGTTTCAGAAGAAGCTCGTAAAGATTACTGTGTTGTTTTCAATGATGGAATTAACATCTATGAGGGTGTTCAAGAACGGCAGGATAGTGCAATAAAGGTCAATATTCTTTATGGTGAAAATATGTGGTGCTCAATGAGTGAGAAAAGCTTGGAGGAATATCAGGAACTTGAAAAGTTAGGTGCTTTTGATGATTTCAGTATTCCGCAACCACCGCCAAAAGACCCGATATTAGCTAACATCATTATGAATAAACTCATTTAATCATTGCTTTTTATACGGCGGTAATTTCGTATTGAGAATTTAATAATTGTAATCAAGGAGGGTCTATATGCCTTACACGGTTAGATCAAGTGAACGAACCAGAAGTTCTGGTGCTGAATATGAGACAAAAGCACTTCTATATTTAATGAATTTAAGAAGTGACAGTAATGATATTCATTACTTTGTCGTTGACTTTTTTAATGATTTAACCGGAATGGATAGGTTTGCCGAAAATCTATGGGATATGCAATCAAAGGGAGCTAAAAATAATTCCCCGGCAGCAATAGGCAAAGAGATGGTAACACTATTCAAAAACTACTTGAGTGATTTTGAATTTAAGGATTATATTCTGTTCTTGGGCGGTGTTTCCACTACTGTTAGAAAGGATAATTCCAAAGATATTTTTGACATTTCTAACATTCAAGATTCGGCATTAATTAAAGTAAAAGAGGGTCTAAAAAAAGAAGCCCTTGACAAAACGTACATAAACGATTTCGATGTGACAGATGAGAATATTGATGAATTTTTGAAAAAGGTTCTTTTTGTTGTCGATGATAAACCGTCCAGTGAATATGTCAAAGCAATCATCAAAGACCATCCTGCGATAATTCCTGAAGAAAAAATCCTTAATGCCATATTTAATGAAATCAGAAATGCTCAGTCGGAATTAAAAAATACGGTTGTGGAAGGAGTCGTAATTCAAACAACAGACGAAGTATTAAAATACTGTCGTCATTTAACAAATAATGAAATCAGGCTGATGACTCTTAATCGAATCATTAACCGCAATCCGGTAGAAAAAAGTAGTGTGCCCCCATCATTTATCCCCATTTATTCAACGTGGGTTCCTGAAAAACAACGAGAAATGCTTGACGAATGCATTCAAACATTATGTAAGGCGTTATTCAATAAAAATGCTGCAGCGGAATTTTGGGGACTTTTCGAGAATATATATTCCTTAATAGTTTCAAATCCCACATATACTGTTCAGCAAATTTATCAATCTCTGGATGTTGAAAAAAGAAATGCTTCGCCTGATTTTGATGCAATATCATTGAAATATTTTATTTCAGTAGTAAAGGATGGTGTTCAAAATGATAATTAAAAAGACAGCCGTAGGAAATAAAAATGAGGCATTTATTGAAAATGGTTTTAGCGCTGGTTTGAACATTATTTCCAGCGATGATAACAATAAGGGAAAAACTATCGAAATTCAGTCTATGATGTATGCTTTGGGTAATGACCCAGCTTTTCCAACCACTTTTGAGTATAAAGACTACTATCATTACATAGAATTTGAAGTTAATGAGATAACATACTATCTGTGCAGATACAATAACGGTTTTGTACTTAAACACGGTTCAACATTGATGTTATTTGATAATGTTTCAGAATTGAAACGATACTGGAACAAACACATATTCTCTCTTCCTAAAATTGTAAAAAACCAGCTCTCGAAAATTGTCGATCCAGTTTTGTTTTTACAGCTTTTCTTCATTGGGCAAGATAAAAAAGATACATCTAATGTTTCCCACGCAGGTTATTATAATAAAACTGATTTTTATAATATGCTTTTTGATATATGCGACCTAAGCGGATTAGAACTTGATGAAGAAGAGATAAAAAAGATTAACGAGCGACTTGCCACACTAAAATCCGAACGTGAATTACTGATTAAACAGCATAAAATACTAAAATCACAAGAAATGCCCGTGAACTATTTGAGTGCAATAAGTGATAAAGCAACTTTTAGTAAGAAACTGTCGGAAATGGACAAGGTGAACTCAAAAATTGCTGAACTTAGAAAAGCTCGCAATGCGGCTGCCACTAGAAAAGCAAGTTGGGAGACTACATTAAAAGAGTTGCGTTCGTTAAATCGCACAATGGAATGTGGCGAATTGAGATGTATGGATTGTGATTCAACAAACATATCATTCAGTTCTTCTAAAAAGAATGCATATTCTTTTGATGTATCGTCCGTTGAAATGAGAAACGAGATCATTTCATCCATAAACGAAAAAATTGAAGCGTATACTGAAGAAATAAATAAACTTGCCGCTCAAATAAGCGTGGCGCAAGATGAACTGCATTCATTAATGGACGATGATGCAATTTCATTAGAAGCTATTGTTGCATATAAGCAAGATATTTTTAGTGCCACCGATGCAGAGGCAAAGATAAAAGAAATAGATGCTGAAACAGAATCATTAAAAAATCAACTAAAAATCAATACAGGAACAACGCAATCCAAAAAAGAGCAACAACTTGCTGTATTGGTGTCCGTAATGAACACAATGAATTCTGTTTATGAAAAAATTGATCCAAATGGTAATTTGCATTTTGATGATCTATTTACAAAAAGAGATGAAGTCTATTCAGGTAGTGAAGCTACCATCTTCCATTTGTCCCGTCTTTTAGCTCTTTGCAAAGTTCTTGATCACTCATATCCTATTGTTGTTGATTCTTTCAGAGCAGAAGATTTGTCAACAACGAAAGAGAATATTGTTTTAGACTTATATAAATCCTTGCCGAATCAAGTGATTTTTACAACTACCCTCAAATTGGAAGAATTGGGAAAGTATGATTCGAGGACAGACTTGCATCACATTGATTATAAGGATCACACGGCAAGTAAGATGCTAACGGATGAATATGTAAATGATTTTTGTGAATTGCTAAGTAATTTATCAATAACACTATAATTAGCACATAAAAAGCCAGCAGGCACGGAAAAATCTCCCGTGCCTGCCTTGTTATTTTGTAAACTTGATTATTACTTCGTCGACGCCATCCGTGTATTTGCCTTGTGCTACAAGGGCGTTACGCAGATCAAGCAAGCATTGAACTACAAGGCGGCGCTCGGTATCGGTGAGGGAGAGATGGTATTTCTGCTTTCTCATACGAACACCACCTCTGCGTTGACCGTTTCGGTTACACGCTCACGGATGTTATTCATCCGCTGCACCCACGCCATCGGATCGGTTGCTTTAAGTTGCTCTGTGATACCTTCGTTGGCGGCATACTCTTTTACTAACCGAAGAAAAAGTTGTTGTGCCTGCTCATCGGTATCGGCAAGGTGTGAGCGGAGCTTGCCGGATGTGAGCAGATTGTAATACAAAACCTTATGATGCTGTTTCAAGTACCGCAGTCGGCGTTGTCCCCATACGCCGACATACTGTTCTTTTTCGGGTGGTAATTCGAGATTAGGCAGACGGCAGTCGCCCTGCAATGTGTAAGTGCCGCCGGCTTGTTCAAATAGTGTTTTCATAGCAAAACCTCCTTTGCACTATCATTGTACAAAGGAGGCTCGCAAAAGTCGAATGTGCGATTTTTTCATTTGCAAAAAAGCTTCAGTAATTCCAAAATTTTGGGAATTGTTTTGCGGCATAACATTTTTTACAGCGAAAGTTAAAATGAATGCGATTTATAACCGAAAATCACTCTTTCAGAAAATCCTCAAACGGAGCATCATCACTGCAAAAGGTATCAAAGATCATTTTTGCACCGAGCCGGAAGCCGACGATGAAAGTATCGAGATCAGCATTTCCCATCAGTTCGCCGTATGCGTTGCAGAAGTCTAAAAACAGTTTCTTTTCCTCGCCGGTTAAGCGTTCGGTGAGCTTTTCTTCTAACTCGCTGATGCTGTCCGACACTTTGATAATAGGAGAGCCTTTGCGATATCCCCGTGCTTGCGGGTCGATATTCCCAAAGAACAATTCCTCGATAAAGTTTGCCATCATTCCACACCTCCGTCAGCGTTTTTGTTTTGCAGATCCTGAATCTGACGCCAGCGTGAAAATCTCTGCAAGGTGTAGATGTGCCACGAGGATTTACGGGTGATGGAGCGAAAGTGTTTGGAACAGAAGAAATCGATTAGGTATATCTTCGGAATGTGATTGACGCAGTTGCGCTTGAAATGCTTTATGTAATTTTTGTTGCACCAGTAATTAACGGAAGTTGTGCCGTACCCGGTGATAACCGCAATCTCGGACGTGGTCAGCACATCAGGATATTCCGCAAGCAGTTCTGCATAATATCGCCGCATTTCATTTTCAGCAACGGGCGGAAGCTCTTCCTGCATCTTTAAGTCGTAATTGCCTTTATACCATCCTGCCGGGGCAGAATAGCTTTCCGGGAAAACCTTACGGTCTTTCAGATATGCGATAACATCCTCTTTTTTGATTTTATAGCACCGTGTTTGCTTGCCCGTGTACTCGCAGGGGATTTTACCGCTCCGCAAAAGATACAGAGCCGTTGATTTACTGATGTGACAGATTTGATAAAGTTGATCCTTTGTGATAATATCGGGAATGTCATCCCAGTTGATTGCGCTTTCTTTCATAGCAATACACCTCAAAAAAGTATTTGTCGGTGTGGAGTTGTTCTGTGTATTGCCACTTAAATTCTGTTCTTTCCGTTCTTTCCGCAGTTCTTTCCAAAATCGGAAAAATCGCTTACTTGAACCCATTGCGGAAATCACGGCGTTTTTCGAGCATAATCGCTCGAAAATCCTTTATTTTCAAGGCTTTTCGCTCGGACGAAACGACCTGAAAATGGTACGAAACTACCTGATCTTTATACGATGACTAAAAGACTCGAAATCGTTTGGGCGGTAACACGTCCCGTGGGTTCGAATCCCACCATCTCCGCCATAAAAGCAGCCTGTAAATTTACAGGCTGCTTTTTGTTTGCACGGAATGCTTTCTTGTTAATTCCATCGTCCTTCCGGATATTGTTCTAAGCACATATTCAGATTCTGATAGTAGTCGATCCAATAATTTTCGCGTGAAGCAAGCCGCTGTGCATCTTTTGCAGGATGATCGTTCAGTAGCGGCACCAGTTCAAGGATCTTGATATGCAGATGTTCTTTATTCTGTATGGCTTGCTGAACAGAAGGGATATGTGTGCCGTTTCGCATTCTGGCAATATGGCAGTCGCCGATGAATACTCTTCCGTATATGGAATTTGATCTGCCGACATATAAACAGGTTTCTTCGTGATTTCCCGATATTTTTGTAATGCAGTATACTGCACGTATTTCCGATACTTCTTGTCCGTGCGTATAGATGATCGGATCATATGTGATGTTGTTGTTGTCAGCCCACCGGATATTCTGGTTATGGTTTATGACAGGGGGAGCCGGCACTTTTTTCAGGGAGAAAATATAACGGTTGATCGCGATTCGAATAACAAACGGATTGGTGATTTTGGTGTTCGGATAGTATTTGGCGATGATCGCTTTTGCCTCTGAAAGAAGCGATTCATCAATATTTACGGTAATATATTCCGTTGAAATATCCGGATTGAGATTGTTGGAATAGACTTGTGCCTGAGAGATGTCGTCGTTCGTACAGTTTGGATTCAGAGCACGCAGCGACTCCTGTATCTTTCGTGTGAGCGTCAATGTGCCGTTCGTAAGACTATCCAGTTCAGAGAGCGAAGCGGCGAGCAGTTTGGTGTTCTTGATGTTGATTTTCATTGTGTTTCTTCCTTTCGATTGATTGTGTATCATCTGTACATTGAAAATACATTATATATAATGTATCGACTGTGTACATTGTAGCACGGGATTTTGAAAATGTCAAGAAGACGAAAAAATTTTCTGAAACCCCTTGACAAGATATTATTATTGTGATATAATCAAGATAACAAGAACAAAGGAGGATGCCCTATGGAATGTCAAAAAGTGTATGAAACCGGATTGCTGTATCACCACTATGCGAATACAGCCTACCCCCTGACGCCGCGTTCGTTTATGCAGTATCGCCTGACAGATGAAACGGAAATACGTGATTTTGTAACAGAGGAATGGAAAAACTGCGATGCACTTTCCCTGTATATTCACATTCCGTTCTGCCAGAGCAGATGCAGATTTTGTGAGTATGTTGTTCTGGAACACTCCGATGAGGACATTCAGGAAACATACGTTGATCTGCTCCTGAAAGAAATGGAGATGTACAGCAAGATCCTGCGCGGCAAAAAAATCGTCGGCTACGATCTGGGCGGCGGTACACCGACAAAGCTGACCGTTGACCAGCTTCGCCGCATCACAGATGCAGTCAGAAATCTCTTTGATATCGACGAAAATGTCATATTCAGCATCGAAACAACGCCTGTCATTGCTGCAAATGATCCCGAAAAAATCAAAGCGGTCTATGAAATGGGATATCGCCGTATCAGTATGGGTGTTCAGACTGTTTCGGAAAAACTGCTGGCGGAACTGGGACGTGACGGTTCGAAATCCGTTTACGAAAAAGCAGTTGCAAATATCCGTCAGGCAGGCTTTGAACGCTTCAACATTGATCTGATGTACGGTTTTCTGCATCAGAGCGAATCGGATTTTGACAATACGCTGCACTATGCAGTCGGACTTGCGCCGGATTATATCACGCTCTACCGCAACCGTTATAAGGGTACGAAGATTGAATTTGAAGCGGGCGGCGTTTCGATTTACAAGGCAATGTATCAGTACCGCATCGCATACCGTGTTCTGACCGAAAACGGATATCAGGCGAATGTCGGAAAAAATACATTCAGCCGCATCGAAAATGACTATGGTACCAGCGATTATCTGACAACGCGCGTGATTGACGGTACGCCATATGTCGGCATGGGACTCGGCGCACAGTCTTTCGGTATGAATTATCTGGCATATAATCTCGGCGCAGCGGAAAAGCGCATGGAACGCTATCGGAAAGCCATTGAAGCAGGAAAACTGCCGTTTCAGGATATATATCGTCTGCCGCTGGATGAAAGCATCGCAAAAATGGTATCGGTAGCATTTTACTTTGCTTTCGTAGATCTGGATGCATTTCAAAAAAGATTCGGAGTCGATTTCTGCGAATACTTCCGTGATGAAATTCGATTCGTGACAGAAAATGCACTGATGGAACAGCGCGGCAGACGCTTGTATCTGACCGACCGCGGTGCGGATTATATCAATGGCGTCATTCCGCTGTTCTATTCGGAGCGTTCGAAAAACGAGCTGAAAAGTGTGTTCGCAAGGCAGAGTCAGGCGGAAGAAAACGGCGAGGCTTTGTTCCTGTCCACATATCACATAGAGGATTATGAACGTCCTTCCGTTGCGACAGATATTGCGACATTTGCATTGCGGAAAGAAAACGAACAAAGCTATCGGCATGATCCGAAGCCGCTCCTTTCGGTTCTTCTGATCCAGCGCGGTGAGCATCCGTATATGAATTGCTGGGCACTGCCCGGCGGTTTCCTCAAACCGGATGAAACGATCGAGGAATGTGCCGCAAGAGAACTTTTCGAAGAAACGAATGTTCCGACCGCAGCACTGGTTCCGATCGGCGTATTCAGCAAGCCGGACAGAGATCCGCGCGGCAGGATTCTTTCGAATGCATTCCTGAGTGTATTGACAGAGGAAAATGTCAAAGTCATGGGCGGCGATGATGCCGTACACGCCAAGTGGTTTGAGATTTACATGGAAGAAAACGATGGAACCACAGCACTCACGCTGCAAAACGGCGATACCAAACTGACTGCCGTTCTGTGCTATCATGCACAAACGAAGCATTATGATATTGTGGAAAACAACGGACTGGCATTTGACCACGCTTCTATTCTTGCTGCTGCAATGCATCTGCTGCGGCAAAAAGGCGCAGATCCGGAATTTGTATTTGAATTTCTGCCTGATAAATTCACCCTGACACAACTGCAAACCGTACAGGAAACCATTACGGGACAAACGGCGATCCCTGCGAATTTCCGCAGAAAAATTGCGGGAATTGTCGAGGAAACCGAAGAATATGTGACAGGTGCAGGTCATCGTCCCGCTAAGCTGTTTATCAGAAAACAGAAATAATGATATTCTAAAACAATCCCCGTGTGCTGCATATGACACACGGGGATTTGTATTGCCATGCCACTGATAACTATGAACAAAATATTACTTAATGTGAACAAAAACAATGAACGAAAGATACAAAAAGAACTTGACTTTCTTTCCAGAAAATGCTATAATATAGATGTAGCTATATACTCTTCTATTTGACAATCGAACTTAGAAACTTGGGAGGCTGAGATTATGAAGCAAAGACACTTGCAGAGGCACAGAAAATCATGGAAACGTGTCGTTTCTGTTGCAGCTGCACTCACGCTGACAGCAGGATATATCCCGATGGATGCGGTCAAGGTCATGGCAACCGAAATGAACGCAGCCGCGGAAATGTCCTCGCTGAAATTCCCTGCGGAACTGATTGCTGCTGTACAGGAATACGGCGGCGACCAGTATGATGCAGAGGAAGTGCTCTACACCCTGTACAAACAGGGCGTAATCGACAAGAACGGCGACGTTCTGCCTGTTTCCGGCTACAATATCGACGGGCAAAACGTGTCGGAAGACGAACTCCGTGCAATGATATCGCTGCATCGTGCGGAAGATCCTGTGATGGCAGAGGGAGAGATGCTCACATGGGGGCAGGTTGCCTTGCTGCTGACGTACAAGGACTACCTGACTGCGATCGGCAAGGTCGCACAGGGCATCAAAAGCGGCGAGATCGACCTGAATGATTCGACGCGCGATGAGCTGAAGCAAAGCTTGCAGCGCGACGTTTCCAGACGGTTTAAGTATGACGGAAAGAATCTGGTTCTTCCGAAGTCAGATGCTGATCCGCAGATCAAACTGCCGCGTGTGGATGACGAGATCATTGCGTCAACGGACCGCAGCCAGCTGATTTTCGAGCGGACTATGCCGACAATGCGTCTGGAACTCGGTACGGTGGAATTTAAACCGAGCACGATCACGTCTTGGAGAGGCCTTCAGCTGACACGTTTTCACCGCGATCTGAAAGCTGACGCAATCATGAATACAAACGGCAATTTCACGATTTCCGCATCGCTGGACGGTGCTTCTGCCGACAGAACCACCCGTGTCTATTTCAAGATCCATGTGGTAGACGGCATGAGCGGTATCAAGCTGAAAACCGTAGACGGCGAAACGATCGACAGCAGCGAAGGCTGGATGCCGTTGAAGTCAAGCTCCAAGCTGTATTTCGAATCGGAGGAAACAAACTGCTACCGTGAATTTGAACTGGAACTCTATTCTCCGGATGTGAAGATCGACACGAATATTAAGGCATCCGACAAGGAGAATCTGCACTACGGTACGGCGACACTCCATGTATATCCTTCGATCAGTTCGAAGTATCTGACAAACGATGACGAAGATGCACTGTTCCGGCAGACTGATGCAACGCGGGTTCCTGCCTATGTCTGGGGCGACATGGATGTCGATATCGAGGGACATAATAAGCGGCAGATGGAGCAGAGCCAGGCATATCCGCCAAATGTCAATACGCTTCCGCAAAGATATTACGAGGACGGTATGCGTGTGCGGTTGGCTGCGAACGGCAAGTATTACGAACTGGCACTCGGCACAGGTGTTGCTGTGGTCAGCGACGGCGGCTTGTATGATGACGATTCCAAACGCACGAACAAGGAAACATTTACAATGTTCGACGGCAACGAGAGCAAAGAAAATGTATTCTGGTTCCACAATGATGCGGATTCGAACGATGTCATGGTGCTGGACCTTGCGGAAGGCACATTGACCAGAGCATCCACATCGACCGAACTGAGTCTTATTCTGCATCCGCAGTCTACGCTGTTTACGGGATACGGCTATTTCATCTCTTATTTTAAGAATCCGTATGCATACGAAGATACCCCGGCTGAATTCCATATGGGAGCGGGAGCATACTATTACTATCTGGACGACGAAACTCCGGCTGCGGAATGGACGCAGGAATATATTCTTTCACAGGAGCTCCCGGGCAATCTCTTTGTGGATTCTGTGGACTATGACGGCGAATTTGTGACGGTCAAGATGAAAGATAATTGCAGCCTGAGCACCGGTCTCCGCGATTTTCAGGTAACGTTCTTGGAAGCAACCAAGTCCGGCAACAAGATAGAAGTCCCCGAAACAGGTGACCTCGTCTATGACGATCTATTCACCGTGGACGTTGATCGTGCCAGATTCCAGGAATCCATCAATAAACTTCCGATCGCACGCTGCTTTACACTGGAAGTCGAAGATGACAGCGGCAAAAATGTAAGTTATGAGGCGAGTACCGCGAGAGAAACCGTGCACTATCTTCAAGAGGAGGATGATGGGACTTTGGAGCAGGATACGATGATGGCGAGTGACGGCTGTCAGTATCTTCGCTTCCGTGTGGGCAAGGATAAGAATTTTAAGCTGAAATCTATCCGCTGCAATGAAAGCTTTGTGCCGTCCACCAGTCCTATAGACGGCGATTGCACCTATTATGAAAAATACTGGCATATGTATTCACCGGAGAACGCGGATGTGAATAACCTTTGGTATTTCGATAACGATACCTGCCGCACACAGTTTGATCTTTCTTCGTTCAATGTGGTGGATGCTGAGTCGAACGTACAGTATTTCCCGTCGAATGACGAGAACGAGAAACCGTTCTATGATACCACAAGTCTTGCAACGATGCAGGAATATCTGTTTGATTTCTCGAAAGCAACAAAATCCAATGTCACCGAGAAATCGCAGTTTGTCTATAATGAATCTGCCAAGACGCTGACGGAAGTGACCGAGGGCGGATTCATGAACGGCACGCTGATCGAGTATCGGATCCCGATGAAAACCGACACAAAGGGACTGACACTGGAAGCAGAACAGTGGATCGCGGATAACGTACTGTCTGTTGAAGGCGATTCTATCAAGAACTGCCGGTCGTATGTTCCGACGATGTATGTGGACGACGGTACCAATATGCAGGATACCAAAGTGTACTGCCACTATACGCTGGAACCGATCGGACAGGTAGACCCGAACGCAAAAGTCGTGACCGGTACACCGAAGGAAGTGGACTATCTCTATTTCTATGTGGAGAGCACCACACCCGGAGTGGACTATACCGGTACTGCATATCTCCACGGAGATTTTTCGCTGACCGGAGATGATCTGGACGATTCCAATGCGGAATATGCTCTGCCGAGAGTAGACTATGCGTTCCCGTATTCGTTCAAGGCTACTGTTCCGTTCTTCTATCAGATGGACAAGCTGGAAAACACCAAATCGGTGAACCTCGGAAAAGGCGATGTCTATTACACACCGAGCGCAGGCTATGACCAAATGATGAGCCGTGCATCGGAAATGACAGACTGGGCGAAAGAAAGAGTCTATCTCTATTACAACCCGATGTACAACATTCCGCTGACATCCTATGACAACCTGACGAGTGATTACGCCTTTAATACGTATAAGGTGCAGACCGCAGATGACAACCTCATGGAAAGCGGAAAGACCTACGGTTCGGAGTCCGTTCCGAAGGATGCGTCTATGGATCTGAAACAGATCGGACTGCAATACAGCGATGGCTGGCTCGAAATGTCCGACAGTCTGGGCGGTTCGCTCAACGGTATCCCAATGCACTACTGGAAGAGATCGACCATTCAGGCAGCAGAAGATGCCATCCAAACAGCAGGCGGATCATATGGTTCGTGGAGATACTTCGATTTGTTCCGCACCGCACCGTACACCAACTATTATAGTACATTCGAAAAGAATCACGATGTATATACCGCGCCGTTTATCAATGAGGCGGATCACGACGGAGATTTCTTCATCGACAAGCTGTCTTACCAGAAAGCAGTTACCGAGGCAGGCGGCGAATATCCGCTGTCACTCATCTGGAATACGAAAAGCGGCAAGACTTCGCTGTATGAAACGGTTTCGACAAAAGACGTTTCGTGGTACAGCGGAAGCGAAGAAGTCAGCTATTCTCATTCCGTCACTCGCGGTACAGGATACGATACGCCGTCCGCATTGAACTGGATCGCTGAATTTACTGACAAGAGCACAGGCAAGACCTCTGTGATCCAGCCCGGCGATCTGGACGGTGCTGTTGAGTTCTCTGTGGATCCGAGTACAGGCAGACTGACGGTTACGGATTTCTCCGACAGCATGGAGGGCACGATCTGCTTCAAGCTGCGTGTTGCCAACAGCCCTGCTGCTATGACGGCAAAAACACAGAGCGAGATCGATGCACTGGTGGAAGGCAAGGATTATGTCACTTTGACATCCGGAAGCATCACACTCTCTGCAACTTCCGAAACCTATCTGATCGTACCTTCTGCTTCCAAGCAGATCCAGGTCTATCAGGATGATACCGCAGCAATTCTGTTCAGCAACAACATCGCAAGAAGAAACGAAGCATTCTTTGGTGTTTCTGAAACCAAGTACCGCGTTCAGCTTTTCGAACTGGATGCAGACCGCAACCGTGTTTCCGACACCCCGATCTATGAGGCTGAGGATGTTGGTACCTATCAGAACACATTGACCAAGTTCCAGATTCCGGAAGATGTTCTGACCAAGATTTCTTCGGAAAACGGATTCTCCTATGAAGCTGTTATTTCTGCATCGCTTGCAAAGAATAAGGAAGGCAAGCAGGATTACAGCGACAGCGCCTTGATTCAGGTCGTGGAACGCCCCGTGAAATTCGTCTTTGGCGAAATGAACGGCTACACCCTGAACTCTCAAGGTCTGGAAATCAAATATCATACGGTAGACGCTGCGAAGAACTTCAATGGTACATACAGCGTTGTCCGTAAGAGCGACAATGTTGAGGTCATGCATGGCGCATTGACATCGGACGCTGCATCGGGCAATGAAATGACGATTTCGATCCCGACAACAGTTCTGACGATCCCGAATGGCAGCCTGAAAGATTATTTTGTAATCAACCTGAACGGCAGAAATTCGGCGGACGGCACATATTCTATTGCATCTGCTATTGCGAATGTCTACAATGACGGCAGTATGACAATTTCGATCGGTAACGACATTGTCGGTGACGGCGAGTCCTATACGCTGTCCAAGCGCAGCTTTGTAAAGGACAATATGTCCTCCAACGAGCATACCGTCGCACTTTCCGATAAGCTGACCATGGCACAGCTGCAAGAGGAACTGCGCCTCGTGGACGATGTATCCATTTCGACCAAGAACGGCGCATTCGGTTCACTCTCCGATGTGATCAAGTGGTACTATCAGGATACCCACGCGGAAAACGAAAAGGAATCCGGTCTGTATTACACGCTGTTCGGCGATAACAATCAGATCGAAGATGACGGAAAACTTCTGATCCCGAATATGCATCTCGCATTGATGGGCAGCGGCGACGGCAGCGGCAGCATCAAAGCGATCCATGCCAATACCGGCATGACCACAGAAGTCGATGTCACGATCGACGATGTGGAACAGCAGCTGTATCTGTTCCAGTTCCTGCCTGCGGTGACCACAACAGTGACTTACACCAACGGCAAGGGCGAAACACGGAACTTTACGACCAACAATAAGGGACAGATCGCTATTTATGAAGAGGACGGTTTCCAGGAAAACGGCCTCATGTACACCTATTCGGAACAGGGCAGATATTTCTATAAGAATACTTTTGAAACCTGCAATTTCAAGAGCGGCGCAGGCAATGCAGCAAAGAACGAGCTGTATCCCGTCAACCTCTGCAAGCTCAAAAAGGGTTATACGGTATTCGTGACCATTCCGGAAGCAAAGAACAAGACTGTGACCATCCGCGGTGCGGCATACAAGAACGCAAAGAAGGATGACTACGGCAGAATTGATCTGAAGCGCAGCACGTATGCGGAAGCAGCTGACCTGCTGATCGACAAGGCAACACCGGATGATGGCAACGGCGTTTCGAATGGTCTGGAAGGCGTTCAGTTCCAGGCAGATAAAAACGGTACCTTTACCATTTACTTCGATTCTCAGCAGATCTATGAGGACAGCGAGAACGAAGAATCCGCTTCTACTGCATTCGCATTCGAAGCGGAGATGGACGGCTACTATACGGTTCCGTTTGAGATCACACAGGACTTCGGCGAAGTAACGATGCACATGAACGAGGCTTCAACGCCTGTCGGTGTTCAGTATCTTTCTCAGGAAGTCTACTACAGCAATTCCAAGCGGACGTCCGATGTTTCCAAAGATGTGGAATATATCGGCAGAACCGCAAACAGCGATGAAGTTCGTCTGCTGGTCACCACCGTATTCCACGGCATGGACGACCTGCTCACAAAGGAGAACGGCCGGACAAAAATCGCAGACGGCGCAGAGGCGAATGTCCGCTACATCAACCGTTCGACACGCAAGGAGATCGGTGCAGAAACAGGTATGCAGGATGACTATTCATATGTATATCCGTTCTCGACAACACTCAACAACTTCCTTGTGATGACAGTCAACGAGAAGAAGCTGAGCTGGCTCCAAGAAAATTATTATGCACAGATGTCGCTGTGTTCGAAGTATTCGGGCAACGTATTGAATACCTCCGACGTTTGTTATAACCTGCTGAACGGCGAAATCATCGAAGACCTCGATCCGGATGAGGTTGGGGAACTTCAGGAAACACTGCAAGAGCAGCTGACTGGAATGGATAACGGTCCGTTGGGTGCGCTCAATCAGGACGGTCTTGCAGGTCAGGCAGTCACCTCATTCACTTCGACAGTATTTTCGCTGATAAACAATGGCAAATTCCCTGTAAATATGCAGCTGAACTGTGTGGTTCTCCCGACCGCAGACCCGACCAGCTTTGAGATCCTCATGGGCATCAATGCGATGGACGAGTTCCTGCAGGATTCCGAAGTTGACAGCTTTGCAACAGCGGAAGCCAAAAAGACATTCCTGAATAAGACGGATACGGCAACCGCAGGCAATGCAGGCTCTGGTACCGAATCGGAAGTCAAGAAAGTGGATCCGACCATCGCAGGCTACCTGAAAGAAGGTACTTCACTCACCAGTGATCAGTTCAATGATTACGTAGAAGAGTTCAGAAAAAAAGAGCAGCAAGACAAGGATGAAGAGGAAGGCAAAGACTCTGAGGACGATGACGACGACGATCCGAAGATCAAGATCACCCCTGTTCTCTACGGCATCATGGAAGCCAAGTATGATGTGAAAAAGCAGACCTGGGATTATTCCTACAAGGGATTCAATCTCGGTGTCGATGTCGAAGCAGAAAAAGAGATCATGAAAGAAAACATGCTCGTCGGCCCCGGCATCCCGATCTATGTAGAGATCAAAGGTATGCTCGGCGCAAGCCTCAGCATGGGACAGAAGTATATTACTGTCGATGAATCGGCTGTCACCAAGGACGGTATCGGCGAATACAAGAAAGAGGACACAGAAGGCGTATTCCTGACCAGACTCGGTGTGAAGTTCGGTTTGAGCGTGTTTGCCGGCCTCGGTGCGGACAGCGATCTGATCGGCGTTGTGTTCGGTCTGGAGGTCGAAGGCGGCATTTCTCTTGACTTTGCATTGCTGATCGGTATTTACGGCGACGGCAATACCCAGTATGGTATGCAGGCGGGTATTGATCTCAATCTCGCTTGTAAGTTTGTAGCACACTGCCTGATGTTCAGGTACGAAGCAACGCTGTTTGAAGTCGGCGCATCTGCAAGTATCGGACATGAGCAGTATCAGAACATTCAGAATTTGTGGAGCAATGCGGGCAAGAAAACATCAAGGCCGCAGTTCTACAACCCGCGGATGGATCAGCTGCAAAGCATGAGCATCAGCGGTGCAGACGACAATACCCTGCGTCTTGAACTGAATACCGTACAGGAAACAGTTCCGAAGATGCGTACCATGGCAAAACCGCAGGAGAATCTCTTTGCAATGGATTCGGATACCATTGAATCCGTTGTATACTCGAAAGACGGTCAGATGATTCTCTTCCTCGATAACAATGTTGCAAGTTATGCAAACGGCAGCGGCGTGATCGGCGGTTCTGTTGTACCTGCGGACGACGAGACCCTCGGCGTGGACGGCGGCGATTCGAAGCCGATCCCCGAAAACGGCAATGAAATGTCCGAAGCAGAAAAAGAACTCGTTGACAGCAATCCGGAAGCTGCGGCAGACGGCGAAACTGTCAAGAACTTTGGCGATTATTATGCAGCTCTGAGCGGTTCGGACGGCGTTTACTACGCTGCATGGACACAGCAGAGAAATGAAACCACCAAGGAAAAACTTGATTCCGCAGAAGTCAATCTGGACGACCTTGCGATCGCAATGAACTCGACGGAAACCATCGTTTCTGTCTACCGCGACGGCGTCTGGACAACACAGAAGCTGACCAACAACTTCCAGCCGGATATGACACCTTCGATCGCAGGTGTCGGCGACCACGCGGTTGTAGTCTGGAAGAATTCCTACTCCACCAATGCGGAAGATCCGCTGAAAGCCAACAGCACCGAAACACTCGTTTACAGCATTTATAATGGTACTGAGTGGAGCGAAGCTGCAACATTGTATGACGGCTCGTTCGGCGGCATTACCGGATACGAAACCGCAATGCTCCAAGACGGTACGACAGTTGTTGCCTATACCGTTCAGACAAGCACCGACAATACCGAAGTGTTCTACTCGATGCTGACAGCAGACGGTACGGTTTCCGTTCCGACACGTTTGACCATGAATGCATCCAACGAAGTCAATCTCCAAGTCACCACAGCAGGCGAAAACTTTGTTCTCGGCTGGTTCGACACGGAAGAAAGAGACATCGAACTGATGTGCATTCAGGCTGACGGTACATTCGATAATGCATTCCCTGAATGCGTTTCGAAGGCAGGCTATACGACTGCGCTCTCTGACATCTTTACGATCAGCGGCGGCGATAATCTTACTGATTTCAGCGTATTCTGGTCTGCAAAAGAAGCAATGCTCAATGACGAAGGCGAAACTGACTACATTGAAACCTCTGTTTACGGCGCAAAGCTGTTTGTACTGGATGATACCACAAAGGGTATGACTCCTCCGCAGCTTGTCAAGACACTTGACGACAGAAGCCTGACAGTTTCCGCGCTGACCGCAACGAGCGACAGCGAAGGCAATGACTGCAAGCTCCTGCTGACTGAAACAAAGTTTGAATCGGTTCCTGTTTATGTGACACCGGAGGCAGCAGGACAAATGCTCGTTTCCCGCTTGTCCTACAACACCGACGAGGAATACAATGCTGCTCTGGAAGCAAAAATTGCAGAACTCGAAGGCAATACCGAGGATGGCTATGTGAAGGTCACAACAGCAAAAGCTGTGACCAAGTACGACAGTGAAAGCTTTACCTTCAAAGAAAACCTCTCCCTTGACAATGCAGAATATGACAAGAATGCAGTTATCCCGAATCTGGATACCATGCTGCTCCTGACGCTGACCAACGACGGCGTCACACCGATCAACAAGATCCGTATCAACAACGAAACAGAAGAAGTTCTGCTGGATGAGCCGCTGCTCCCCGGCGAATCGGTATTCGTTCCGTATCAGTACGAAGTCGGCGAAAAAGTCCGCGATATTGATTTCCATATCACAGCAGACAACACCACCGATGCTGATGCAGCCGCAGAGGGCACCCTCAGTCTGGATGCTCCGCAGCTCGAAGTACTGGGCTATGATATGCAGGCAAATGAAGGTACCAGAACGCTCAACCTCCAGCTGAACAACACCGTAGCGATTCCGCTTGCAACCTCTGAAAAGAAACTCGTTGTCCGCGTCTATGCAGATCAGGAAAAGAAAGAACTCATCAAAGAAAAAGTCGTTTCCGATAAGGATCTGCTGACCAATATCGACGATGGTATGGGCAATGTGGAAGTCACGATGACCGTTGCGGAGATCATGGAACACGCAAATATCTCCGAAGAGGAGATTCCTGCACAGGGTATTCCGGTTTATGTGGAAGCTGTTGTGGAATCCGAAGACAACGTATTCAGCATGGTCAATCGTACTGTGGTCGTTGAAACCATGCGTACCGACGAGTATACCCCGTTTGGCATGGAAACCGTTACAGAATTCGGTGAGAATACAATTACGGTTTCTTCCGCAGTGACCAACCAGTCGCTGCAGGAAAAGTATCTCTGCAATGTCAGCGTTGTGCTCTACGATGCAGACGGCAATGTCATTGCGGAAAAGAACACCAACAACGACATTTCCAATCTTGATACGTTCCGCGGCGAACAGACCATCGCAGACGCAAAGTACAATGTGACCTTTACCGTAGGCGAAGACCTGACCGCAGAACAGTTCGCATCTGTTGCATACGCAGAAGCAGGCGCATACGGCGATGTCATGCACGTTACCTTTGATATGGGTATTGCGGATGATGTGGAAAATGAAGAAGCAGAAACAGTCCTCGGCACCGCAGTCACCATGCCCGAAACACCCGTCAGCGAATGGGGCGAATTTGAAGGCTGGTATGCAGACGAAGCACTGACCGAAGCTTACAATCCGAAGGCAGCGGTTTGCCGCAACCTCACGCTCTATGCAAAGTGGACAGTCCCGAATCTGGATGTTACCACAAAGGGCTGCTTCCTCGGCGCAGACGGTAAGGCTCTGACGTATGACGCAGAAACCAGAACACTCCTGACAGCAGCAGGCGAAAACCCGACTGTCAATGCGGATGCACTTTCTGTTGTTGCATCGAAGATCCATGTCCTCGATGAGAACGGCAAGGCAATCACAGGCAGCGACAATACATGGTTTGACATCGAATGGCTCGACAAGGACGGCAAACCCGTCACAACACCTGAAAACGCAGGTGACTATACGCTGAACATCAGCCCGACAGAAGCAGGCAAAGCAGGCGGCGCAAGCGGCACGCTGATCATTCATGTGACCGTAGAACCGTATCAGCTTTCTGTGACAGGCGTTGTACCTGAATCGCGCAGCTACGACGGTACATATGATGTGACACTCGACTGCACCAATGCAGAACTGGTCGCACCGACTGAGGAAGGCTTCTTCCACGGCGATGATGTACAGCTCGAACTCGATGACAGCGTCATCGGTACAGCAGATCAGCTTGTCGGTTCGACAACCGTTACTTTCGGCGCGAAACTGACAGGCGCAGATGCAGCAAACTATACGCTGGGCGAGGGCGGAGCCGTTACCGCAAAGATTTCGCCGAGAACCCTGAAACTGGAATGGGGTACAATGGACGGCGAGAACTTCACCGCAGGTACGGATGCCATTACGCTGGGCGAAGACGGCAAGGCAGTCATTACAGCACGTCCGACCAATCTGGTCGAGGGCGATGATGTCAAGGTCGTCTGCACAAATGATTCCACCACAAGCGTTTATACCGATCTGACCACCACAGCTAACAAGCTGGAAGGTAAAGATGCAGCAAATTACCAGCTGAGCAGCAGCGCAAAATGCACATGGCAGGCAAAATCGAACAAGTTTGTCCTACACGGTGCGACTCTGACACTCAACGGTACCATCGGCGTCAACTATTATACCTACATCCCGAAGGCACTGCTTGAAGACAGCAAGGCATATATCCTGCTTTCGAGCGGAGATAATACCGAAAAAGTGAAGCTCAGCACTCTGACACCGGAAGCTGACGGCAGATATAAGCTGACATATTCTGTCGCAGTCAAGGAAATGACAGATGACATTACACTTCAGGTCCGCACAGGCGAAAACGGCATTGTTCCGCTTTCGTACATGAGCGGCAAGGCAATTTCCAACAACTGCTTTACATATAGTGTAGCAGATTATCTGAGCGCAGTACAGGGCGACACCACAGGTCAGTATTCGAGCGAACTCCACCAGCTCACAGCAGCTATGCAGGATCTCGGAAGCTGTGCACAGGATTACTTCGATTACAATACCGAAAACAAGCTCCCTGTCAGCGACGATCTCGCAAATGTGACTGTAGAGATGCTGGAGGACTATCGTCTGACACGTTCCGGTGACAACGGCGGTCAGTTTACGCTGAAATCCGCATCGTTGGTTCTGGAAACAGACACCGCGCTCCGTCTGTTCTTCACAGGCAATGCTTCTTCGATCGCTCGCTGGAAGGTTACTGTCAATGGACAGGAACTTCCCATTCAGCAGAGAGGCACGACCTATTATGTTGAACTGAGCAATATCAGTGCAGCAGACCTCAATGAGAGCTATGTATTCGAATTTACAAACGGCTCTTACAATTATTCTGTGACTTACAGCGCACTCAGCTATGCGGCAACGGTATTGAGTCAGTATAGCTATGATACCAAGCTCGCAAATACTGCAAGAGCATTGTATCTGTACAGCTGTGCAGCAGACAGATACTTCGGCAGATAATCGAACAGGCAGCGGGCGGTGGGAAACCGCCGCCCAACCCTGCTTTCACACTATGGAGAAAGAGATGAGGCTATGAAAACAACAATTCAGCGGACTGCTGCGGCTTTGACAGCGGCAGCGGCTGTTCTGATGATGTGCCCAAGCTATGCGGCGTTTGCGGAAACGGAATGCGCATGGCCATGGCAGCAGAATCAGAATGATTGTCAGACATATACGGGCGACTATGTGTATTATGAATATGAACCCGGAAAAGTATATTCTTCCGATGCGGATCTGGGCTATATCATCATGCCGGCAGGCATGGATATCGGCGAAGGCGAGGATAATGAACTCGGTTTGCTGCCGCTTGATTCCGGAGAACTGATCGTGGATTCGCAAGGCAGGATCAGCGCAAAGGAAATCGGCGAGTATTCGCTGGTTGCCCAACTCAAAGACGGCTATTACTGGAAAGTAAACTGGTGGGAAGAACCCGATACATCCGACAAGGCTATTTCTTTTGTGATCGGTTCGATCAATCTGGGCACACCGACATTTGTGCAGGACACGCTGCCCTATCAAAAGGGTGTTGCACAGTCCCCGAAGCTGGAAAAGGATTTTTCCACGTACTGCACAGCAGAGGGTACTTTTTCAGCAGAAGAACCGGGAACATATTCGATCACCTATCGGATGAAGCCTGAATATGCAGACCACTATCATCTGAATTTTAGCGATTATGCGACTCTGTATTATACCATTGCGGAATGTACCCACGAAACGCCGGAAGGCGTCAGCTACTATGAAAACGGTATCTGCACGAACTGCGGCAAGAACAGTGAACCGAAAATCAATGACAACGGTACACCCGACAATCTGCACGATGATTACTGTGAGATCAGCAATTTCGGTGAACTGAGCTGGTATTTCGAAAACAAACGGCAGATCGAGTGGGATCCGTATACGGAATATGATCTCGGCGCAAAGCTGACAGCGAATATTGCAGCTGACGGACAGACTTTGCCGGAAAGGGATCTGAAAAGCGCCGTATTCGACGGACAAGGTCATGTCATTAGCGGACTGGAAAATGAGTATCTGTTCAAAGAAAACCGCTACGGCAGCACCATTTGCAATCTCGGTCTGACGGACGGAAACGCTACCATCGTTCAAACGAACGAGGGCGAGATTACTTACTGCTTTGTCGAAGGCAATTATCTTGTAAACAACAATGGCCGCGATGAATCGGCATATGATCCTACTGAAACCACCGTAGATGCTGTTATTTCCAACTGCTACTGTGTCGGAAACGGATCGTTTGGCGCGATCTGTGAACTTCAGTATGATAACGGTTCAATCGAAAACTGTTACTACAACCCGACAAGCGATCATGCAATGGCGTACAAAATTATGAAATACAATGAATCGACCACATGGTATGATTATCTCCCTGTGACGGAAGCGGAAGATTCCGAAGTCACCGCATTTGACAGCCGCTATGCCATCAGCGGTGTGCTGGGCAGGATGATGAACGACAAACTGGGCAGCGATGTCTGGTTCCAGAATTTCGACAACGGTGAAGAACCCGATGAATTCCCTGTTCCGAATTCTGAACATGGCACGATCTATGTGGTCGATGACTGTCAGGGAGTCGGAAAAACCGGTACCAATGACAGCACGAAGGAAAGTGCGCATGTCGGACAGGCGACCGATGGTATCTGCGATGTCTGCGGCGCATATGAAGAACCGCAGTACGACGAAGAAAACGGCGGCTGTCAGATCAAAAACGAGGGTAATCTTCTCTGGTACGCAGAACAGCTGAACAAGGGCGAAGAACTGGACGCTGTTTTGTGCAATGATATTACCCTGAACGAATCCCTGCTGAACGAAAGCGGCGCACTTGCAAACAGCAGCGCAGAGGAATGGACACCGATGAACGCGAAGAACCTCACGTTCGACGGTCAGGGCTACACCATCAGCGGTCTGTATGTGGACAATGCTGAGGAGGATGCCGCACCGTCCGGTCTGTTTGGAACGCTGGAAAACTGTACGGTCAAGAATGTCGTTGTTGCAGATTCCTACATCAGCAATGCTTCCTCTACGGGCGGTATCGCAGGTAAGGCGACCGGCACAAGTACGATTCAGAATTGTGCATTCAACGGCACGATCGAAGCGGACGGCAGCACCACAGCAGGCGCAGTCGTTGGCGAATGTGAGGATACTGCGGCAGTTGAAAGCTGTCTGAGCATTCTTGCAAACAAAGCGGAACTGGATACTGTCGGTTCTGCGGCTTCGGCGGATGCAGAGAACTGTGTGACGCTGAACGACACGTCTGCGGAAAGCCTGAAAAACGGCGAAACCGCAAAGAAACTGGGCGACGGCTGGGGACAGCAGATCGGTGTGGATGCAATGCCGACACTGGGCGGAATGCCTGTCTACATGGTGAGCCTCTCCACCGATTCGGAAAAGATCTCGCTTCCCGAAACCGTATATACTAACTCCGATGCAGGTATTCTGAATCAGGTGCTTGCAGGACTGGATACGGCAAACGAGTACAAGTATATCAATGTGGACAACGATGAGGAACTTTCCGTTCCGCTTTCCAAGATCTCCTCGGACTGCAAAGTGAAGGTTTCGCTTGTGATTCATTCCATTGAACTGGACACTTCTAAGAAAACCAGCTTTTCCGTGAAAAGAGGAAAAGCAATGAGCGATATTTCGCTTGCAGAGTATGTAACCAATGCTTCTGCGGTCAACGGCGTGTCTTTCTATGTGAACAGCACGACCGACTACGGTTTGTACATTGACGGCAATGTCCTCAAGGGTACACCGAGTGTTGTCGGCACGTTTGACTTGCAGATCGACATTATCGCAGGCAACGGCAAAAAGGAATCCATAATCCTGCAATTTACTTCAGCAAAGGGACCGGCAGCTAACACGGCAACCCCGACAGCTGCTCCTTTGCAGTATGGTCAGAAGCTGTCTGATTCGCGCCTTTCGGATGCGGCTTGGCAGTGGGCTGATGCTTCGATCGTACCGTCTGTCAACGGCGGAGAATATCTTGCATACTGTGCGGCAGACGATGAGAACTACGATTACAGCCTGATCAACGGCTATAATGCGGAAACGCACAGGATCGAACGGAAAATTGCTGTTTCTGTCAGCAATGAAAACGTGATTCTGGATACAGCCAGCGTGACGCTGAACGGCGATATCGGCATGAATTTCTATCTGGTGATTCCGCAGGGGATTGCAGACGGTGCGACAGTTACCCTCAACGATGAGGAGTTTGGTGTTGCAGGCGCAAAGCAGTCCGACGGCAGATATAAATTCACCTACTGGGTCAATGCAAAGGAAATGCACGATGACATTGTTCTTGTGCTGAACGATGCAGAAGGCACAGCTGTGACGCTGTTCAACAACAAAGGAGAAAACAAGGGTACAAGCCTCACGATTTGTGTAGCGGATTACCTGAATGCCATCAAAGACAGAACGGATGCGCTGGGCGAACTGGGCAGAAAAATGCTGAACTACGGCGAGTATGCACAGATTCATTTCGGCTACAATCTGGAAGCCTTTACACCGATGTCGGATGCGGACAGCGAAGCGTATCTGAGTGCTGCGGATTCTGTGGACTTCACAAAATATGCAGCTACAAAGACAGGCGACCTCCCCGAGGGCTTGACACTTCGTTCGATGTCGCTGCTGCTGAAAACAGAAACGACCGCAAGACTGAGCTTTGAGACCGAAAAATCAATCGCAAACTATGCGTTCAAACTGGACAATGCATCTGTGACACCGAAGAATTTCGCAGACACCAAAGAATATGCTGTGGATGTGTTCAATATTGCAGCAAAGGATCTGGACGAAACGCATACTGTTCAGGTTGGTGATTGTACCATTACCTATTCCGCGCTCAGCTATGTCAATGCAGTTCACAAGAATCCGCCGACTGCGGCAATGGATAACCTCGTCAAGGCGCTGTATCTCTATTGGGAAGCTGCCGAGGCGTATTTCAGCACCGCAAACTGATGCAGGAGGGAACGCTATGGAGAAATATTATGAACCGGAATTGGAAATCATCGAATTTGCAAACGCAGATATTCTGACGCATTCTCTGGAAGGTGACGAAATACCTGAAATGGACTTGTTTGAATAACTGATGACTGCCGCAGGTGTAAAAGCCTGCGGCAGACGTATGAAAGAGGCGAAAACAATGAAGAAACGAATTTGGCTTGCGGGACTTTTGGGAACAGCAGTCCTGCTGACAGGATGCGGCAGCAAAAAGAATCCGCAGCCTGAAGAAACATCGCAGACAACGCAGACCACAACGGCTGTGACGACCACAGATACCACAGCAGAAGAAACGGATGCAGAGGAAACTACTGCAAAGCAGACGACTTCTGCGGAGCAGACAACGACAGCATCTGAAAAGACGGAAAACAGCAGCAGTACGGAAAAAACGTCTGCGACGGCAAAAACAACACCGTCAGCTGAGAATTCGTCTGTACAGCAGAGCGAAACATCTGCGTCTGTCAGCACAGCTTCCGAAACCAAGAAAACGGAGCAGAGCACGACAACAACGCAGAGCCAAACGACCAAACAGCAGACAGAATCCTCTCCTGCAACTGCATCCAGAGATGAAAATGAACTTCCCGAAATAGATCTTTTCTGAATCAGCAACAAAAAACACCGTCCTTGACTGTTCATAGTCAGGGACGGTGTTTTTGTTGCTTGACAGGCGGCAGGCATTTTCCGCATTGCTTGCAGCCGTTGCAGCTTGCGTTGCGCGGACAGGTACGGCATCGCGGCTGCATGGGAATATTCGTATCGACAGGCGGAATCTGCAAGCCTGATTTGCGTGCCTGTAAATGCTGATACGCCTTGCAGACATGGTACACTCTGCCGTCTTTGATGAAATAATTTCCGATACCGACAAAATCAAATAGGACGTTGTTTGCAAGGCATTCCCGATAGAGCGATTCCACCCAAGCATAGTCGAGCGGACGGTTCCCATCGTAGTTTTCGCCGTCTACGAGTACTTTGCGGATCTGTCCTGTACGCAGATATTTGTCGAGCGTGATCTGTTCCAGCATCGGCGCACACATGATATTTTTCTCACGAAACGGCAGGTCAAGCAGAATGGGGATACGTTCATCTGCACGTTTCTGGTTTTCTGCGGTGAAGCAAAGGCTCACATGGTCATAGTCCGCGCCCCAGTCTGGCGGCAGACAGTCTGCGACACGCTCTGCCCGTTTGGTTTGCAGCCAGAATTGTACATCCTGCCGCTGCCGTATCATTGCCCAGACTTCTCCGCGCCATGCGTCCGCTTCTTCGAGGAAAAAGTCGCTGGTCAGGCAGACATGAACGGTACTGCCCGATGGGATCTTGTATTCTCCTGCGCGTGTTTTTTTGAGCGGCAGGTTGAAATTTGTTTTTGTGCGGTAGATGTCACCGCCGTCTTTGCCGCGCTGTGCATCGAGGTAGAACATATAGCAATGCAGACAGCCCTCGCTGTATTTGCGGCAGCCGTGCCATGGATTCCAGATGTGTTCGAGCATTACGTCCTCCTTTCAGATACAGAATATATGTTCGGATACTGTTCTTTTATTATACATTCGAAGCGCGGTATTTGTCAACCCCTTTTGTGAAAAAGTCAAATTGGTTGACATTCAGCGGATGTTGTGGTATGATGAAGTTGAAATCAATCACAAATGAAGAAAGGAGTATCCTGATGATTATTGATTATTACAGCGTCAAAGGCTGTACCTATGAAGTATATAATGGTTCGCCTGTATTGCTTGCGCCTGATGGGGTGAAGGAAGAAACGCTGAAACAATGCGGTTTTGAACGGCGGCTGTCGGACGGCAGAATGATACACTATCTGAATCAGGATGAACTGTGGCATATTCAGTATTACGGCGGACAGGGACAGGAAGTCATTGATATGACCAACTTTATTCAGACAAAATCACAGCCTTCAGGTGACGGCATGGTGCTAGCATATATCGGACTGGGCTTGATCGCTGCACAGGTTGTGATCGTGCTGTATATGTTTTTCACGGGCGATGTACCGTCAGGTGTATTGGGCGTGCTTAGTTTCTTCGGCATTGCGTCGGGTGTGGTGTTAGGTGTTCTCTGCGCGAAGTATCCGCGCAACAAGCTTGGAAAGATATTGCTTATTCTGCAAATTGTGTTATATGTGATGTATGGGGTTGTTATGATGAGTTATCTGGCGTGTTCGGCGTGTTTCAACTGGACGTTCTCCCCACATTGTTATTTTTGAAAGCGTATGAGAATTGATACAGATTTTTCACTCTATGGAGTGATGATACTGCTGTCGCTGCTGGGCGGCGCGGTCGGAGTATATATTTTGAATATTTACAGCGGCATTCAGCGAAAGGTCGCGCGGTATCTGGGGATATTCAGCATGGTGACAAGCTGTTTCGGCGGTTTCCTGCTGACTTTTGTCACAAGCGGTTTTCAGGAGATGGGTTTGTCCTCGCTGGGCGGCTTGATGGGAATGTATGCGGCGGTGCTTGCGGTGTCGCTGATCGTGAACTACCAGAAAATCGGCGGCAGAATGGCGGTACATACCACACTTGTGCTTCCGCTGATGTACAGCATCGGCAAACTGGGGTGCTTTGGGGCAGGATGCTGCCGCGGTATCCCATATGACGGGATATGCAGCGTGACATATACGGGGCAGTTTGCATCGGAGGGCGGCGTTTTTCCGATACAGCTTGCAGAATCCGTTGTGTTTTTTCTGATTTTCTGTGTCGGGCTGTACTGCTATGCGCGGCAGAAACAGTACGCCGCACCGATAATATTCATTTTGTCAGCTGTGATGAAATTTCTGCTGGAATTTTTGCGGGAGTCACATATCGGGCAGACGATTTCTCTGACGCAGATACTTTGCGGTATCTGTGCGCTCATCGGCTGTGTGTGGCTTTGGATGGTAAGGAGCAAAACAAATGGAACTGCTGAAAAAATCTGATTATCCGCTGGCGGCGGAAATGGCAAAGCAGGTCGCGGTCGATACGGTCTATCCGCTGTCAATCGCGGAGGGCTTTCAATCGGGTGAGATCTTTGCGGATTCTGCGGAACATCCGCATACGCTGCTCTATTGGCATACCTGCGGCTTTGGCTTTACGGCAGGGGAATTGCATGAGGACTTTGTACGTGAAATCGTTGGCTTTATGCGAAATCCCCGTCCGAATCACAGGGGGCGGCTAGCACTCGAAGCAGGAACGGATGAACACTTGGAGCAGCTGCTTTTGGCGGATGGGCATATTCGAAAGCAGGAGCAGCATATGTTTTCGTTTGCTGAAAAGAAACAGGCTGAAATCCTCGCAGATACGGAGATAGAACCAATCACCGCAGAGAATTATGATCAACTGGCAGGACGGATCACACCGCGGTTTTCATGGGATTCAGCCGCGCAGTTTCTGCAAAACGGCTTTGGTTTCTGTGTGTTCCGCGAGGGAAAGTTTGCCGCCTGTGCATTCTCGGCAGGTATTTCCCATGCATACGTAGACATCGGTGTTGAAACCGCAGAAGCATTTCGCGGCATGGGTTATGGCAGACGTGTGGTTTCATGCATGATCGCAGAGAGCCTGCGGCGCGGACAGATCCCCGTGTGGCAGTGCCATGTCAGCAACGAGGCATCCAAGCGGTTGGCGCAGTCGCAGGGGTTTGCCCTCCGCGGCACGCATCCTCTGTATGTCTATGAAAATCCATGATGATACCCAAACCCCTCTGTCACAGAAATGGCAGAGGGGTTTGTTTTAGGTATTGTATGTGGTTGCAACGCCGCAGTTCGGACATTGGTTGTGATAGGATTCATAGGACGTGCCGCAGTACCGACAGGTGACAGTCGCTTGTGCAATGGTCGGTTCTGTTGGCATGGATGGTTCTGAAAGTGAATTTGCGGACGAACTGAACAAGTCAATAGATTCCATTTCGGGTTCATCATCTGTCTGCGCAGGCTGTTCGAAAGGATTCTGGTAGGACGGTTGTGCAGGTTGTTTATTGAAATTCGGATTGGATTGCTGTGACACGTATTCGGGTATCGTGCTTGTACTGCGGTTTGGTGTATCATTGTAGCCGAAACTTTGGGGTTCTTCGGGTGCCGGTTCGCAATGCCGATATTTGATCCGATATAAGCCCATCATGAAAAAGGCATGGAAGCAGGAGAATCCGATAAAGAAGAAACCGGGCAGTATCTGTGAGAGCAAACTCGGTTTTTTCACAATTTCTGAAATGTGACTGAATGCCGATGATACAGCAGATTCGACCGTATAGTTATTGTTTTCCAGCATGGACTGCAAATCGGAATTGAATTTGTCGGTAATCTCTGTGGTCAGGATCGGATCGGTATCATTGCCCTGCATACCTTCCCAACTCCAGTTTATACCATCGGTCGGCACGGAATATACGATCAGCCAGTGCATTTCGTCCGGGAATTCTGTGAGATAGCGGTTGTATGCGTAGCTTTCCAAAGTATCGTATTGTCCTGCCCATTCGCTTTCGTTGATGGTCAGAAAAGCAGGGGAGATACCTGTTTTCTCACCAAATGCATCCATTGCCTTAGAAAGCGTGTATGTTGATTCCAAAATATTGGCTTCATCCATGATCTGTGTATTGATGTCAATGTCTTTCGGAAAAGATTTTTTGAAGCCGTCTTTAATGATAAAACCACCGGCAAAGAAAAATGGCAGATAAAACAGAATGAGAAGCAGATTGGCAGGGGACCAGGGTTTAAAGTTCGGTTCAGAATAGAAAAATCGTTCTTCGCCTTTGTGATAGTAACGGTAACGGACAGAGTTTGGAAAACGAACATGGCTGATATGACGTGAGGAGCCGCCGCCGCCGCCGCCGTGACCGCCATGACTTCCGCCGCCATGAGAACCGCCGCCTGAAGAATGAGGCATACGAAAACCTTCTTTCTGATTGTAGTGTTGGATGTATATAATATTGTAAATCCTGTGCGGATTACAGGAACATTATAGCATTTGTTGTCAAAAACTGCAAGTCAGATGAAGAATGGATACTGTAAAATTTCAATGGAATTCTTCGGATATCTCTTGATTTCTTCTGAATCCATACTAATTTGAAATTGCAACAAAATAGCGAAAAACAAGTGAAATACAAGTATCTGCGTAACAAACATTCTTATTCCCGTTTTACACGATTTTGATGCCGAGCAGCTGTGCGAGTTCCATTGCCTGAAAGGGTGATACTTTCATGCATTTCAGCTCGGAAAAACGGTCAGATACGAGGATGCCGCTGATGGTACAGGAAGTAAAGTCGATGCCTGCAAGCGGTGTCCGAAAGAATTCCGTGCCGCTGAAATCGGTATCGGAAAAGTTCGGCTTTTTGAGTGCGGTTTGCAGAAAATTCGCAGATTTGCAGCTGCAATGGCGCAGGGAGATCGTTTCCAGTTTGGCATCTGTGAAATTGACGTAGGGGAGAATACAGCTGTCCAGTACCGTGTTTTTGAGGACGCTGTTTGAAAAATCCGCGCCTGCAAGCTTGGATTTTTCGAGCAGGCAGTCTTTCCAGTAGCTGTCGGAGAAATTGCAGTTGGAGAGGTCGCAACCCTCCATATTGCAGTCGTAGAAGCTTGTGCGGCTGAACGCGCACTCCGAAAAGGTACAGCCCAGAAACCGCACATGATCAAAGCTGATGCCTGTGCAGTCGGCATCGCAGATTTCCTCATTCTGAATGGTGACCTCTTTGATCTCGTTGTCACCGTCAAGGGCATCCTCTAAAAATTCTTCGAGCATTTCTCTGCTCCTTTCTTTGCAAAAAACCGAACGACTGCCTGCCGTTCGGTTTTTCTGATTATTGTTTTGCCTGTTTGTGCAGAATATCATAGAGCTGATTCTGCACGGGCAGACGAGTACGGCGCGGATAATCCGCATCATACTGTTCTGCAAGCTTTGCGGCATCTGCGGTATTCAGACTGCCGATCAGTTCCTTTGTCAGCCCTTGTACTGCTTCCAGCATCCAGCGGACGCTCGCAGGTTCCTGATGTGTCAGCGGCATTTTGTAGATGTATTCCAGTACAGAACATACGGTGATAGATGCAGGGGATTGTTCTGCAAGCTGTTTGAGCGCAGCCTCTAAATCATCAGCAAAGTGGTCATGACACGGGTCGTCTGCGGCTTTCTTGCCGAATCCCAGCAGACCGTCCGCAGGTTTGCGGTTTCGTTCGCATTCTTCTGCTTTGGCGATATACGCTTCATAGAGTGCCTGTATGTTTTCCAGCGCAGCAGTATCTGTTTCGGCTGTCGGGACATCCTCTGAGGGGGTATCCGCGCTGTCAGACGGTTCTTCTGTATCCGTCAGAACGGCGTTTTTTATGTCCGACTGCCAGCGAATCCAGATGTAGACACAGAAACCGACAGCAGCCAGCACGAAAAATCCGCCCAGCAGGTATCGGACTGTCACAGACATATCGTCGCTTTCCGTCAGCGCGATTTTCCCGCCCAAGTAACCGAGATAGCCTGCAACCAGCAATCGGAGCAGAGCAGAAGTATTTGCCTTCGTTCGTTTTTGTGCATCGTATGCGGGAGTCTGCATGGATCAGCCTGCCTTGCCTGTCTTATGGTTGGATACAACGTCGAAAATAACGGCAATCAGCAGAACAGCACCCTTGACAACATACTGCCAGTTGTTGTTCAGACCGATGATAGACATACCCTGGTTGATAACGCCGAGCAGAATGGCACCGACCATAATGCCGGGGACAGTACCGCTTCCACCGTATGCCGATGCACCGCCGATGAAGCAGGAACCGATCGCATCCATTTCGAAGGAGTTACCCGTATCGCCGTTGACCGAGCCGATACGCGCTGCCATCAGCAGACCGGAAAGACCTGCCAGCAGCGACATCGAGGTGTATGCGAGGAAGTAGACACGTTCTGTGTTGATGCCGGAGAGTTTGGTTGCTTTTTCGTTGCCGCCGACTGCATAGAAGTATCTGCCGAATGCGGTTTTCGAGGTGATGAACGCATACAGGAACACGATTGCCAGTACCCAGAGTGCCATGACGGGAATGCCCTTGTAATGCGAAAGTTTCCATGTGTAGTAAAGGATCAGCGCGTCAATGACTGCCATTTTACCGAATTCCGAAACGGCAGAAGCCTGCTTGTAACCTTTCTTTGCCTTGTTTGCGCGGCTGCGGATGGTGTTGACGATCAGGAATACAGAAATGATGATGCCGACAATAAACGCAGACCATTTGACCTCGCCGTCCAGACCCGGGACATTGATGTAGGATGCGAAGATGTTCAGGAAGGTCTTGTTGCTGATCGCAACGGTTTTGGAATCCAGAATCGCACGTCCCAGACCGCGGAACAGGAACATACCTGCAAGCGTACAGATGAACGGCGGAATGTGGATATTACCGATCCAGAAGCCCTGCCACACACCGATAATGCCCGACAGAAGCAGGCAGATGAGAATGATGAGGACTGGATGCAGACTTGTGCCTGCGAGCATCTGTGCAGCGATCGCACCGATCAGACAGACAGTCGAGCCGACCGAGAGGTCGATGTTGCCGCCTGTGAGAATACACAGCAGCATACCGCAGGCCATGACCAGAACGTAGGCATTCTGGAGCAGCAGGTTCGAGAGGTTCTGCGGATACAGCAGACGACCGCCCGTCAGAATGGCAAAGAGGAGAAATACCACAGCCAGCGCAATGACCATGGAGTATTTCTTGATGAATTTCAAACTTTCTTTTAATATGCTCATATTGCATTCCCTCACTTATTTTTGTCGGATTGGAGGATGGCGGCCATAATCTTTTCCTGTGTTGCCTCTGCCGCAGGCATCTCTGCGACCATATTGCCCTCGTTCATGACGTAGATGCGGTCGCACATACCGAGCAGTTCAGGCATTTCAGAGGAGATCATAATGACCGATTTGCCCTGTGCCACAAGGTCATTCATGATGCAGTAGATCTCGTATTTTGCACCAACGTCGATACCGCGTGTTGGTTCATCGAGGATCAGGACCTCAGGATCGGCAAACATCCACTTGGAGAGCAGGACTTTCTGCTGATTGCCGCCTGAAAGGTTGCCGACATTCTGCTGTACAGTCGGTGTTTTGGTGGAAAGCCGTTCTTTGTATTCCTCTGCGACGGCGTTTTCCTTGTCAACATCAATGATGCCGCGGTGACAGACTTTTTCAAGACGCGCCATCGTATTGTTCTTTGCGATGCTCTCCGTCAGGATCAGGCCATTGCCCTTTCTGTCCTCTGTGACATAGGCAAGCCCTGCTTCAATGGCGGAGCGGACGGTTTTGAGTTCTTTCTGCTGTCCGTCAATGAACAGCGCACCGCTGATGTCGGTACCGTAGGAGTGTCCGAAGATTGACATGGCAAGTTCGGTTCTGCCTGCGCCCTGCAAGCCCGAAAATCCGACGATCTCACCGCGGTTGACATGGAACGACACATCGTTGACGACCTTGCGCTCAGGGTAGAGCGGATGGTGTACGGTCCAGTTTTTGACTTCCATGCCGACTTTGTCGCTGACATTGTGTTCACGTTCAGGGTAGCGGTCGCTCAGTTCTCTGCCGACCATGCCGCGAATGATTCTTGCTTCGTCGATATTGTGCTCGGAATTGTCGATGGTTTCGATGGTCGTACCGTCACGCAGAACGGTGATCTTGTCTGCGACATATGCGATCTCGTTGAGCTTATGCGAAATGATGATGGAGGTCATACCGCTTTCTTTTTTGAAACTCAGGAGCAGGTCGAGCAGCATTCTGGAATCTTCTTCGTTGAGGGAAGAGGTCGGTTCGTCAAGAATCAGCAGCTTGACGTTCTTGCTGAGTGCCTTGGCGATTTCCACAAGCTGCTGCTTGCCCGTACCGATATCCTTGATGAGTGTGGTGGCATCTTCTTTTAGGCCGACCTGCCGCATATGGGCTTCTGCCTCGTGGTAGGTGCGGTCCCAGTCGATGCCGAATTTTCCTTTTCGTTCGTTGCCGAGAAACATATTCTCGCCGATGGAAAGCTCAGGAATCAGCGCGAGTTCCTGATGGATAATGACAATGCCGTTCGATTCGCTGTCGTGGAGCGTTTTGAACTGACAGAGTTCTCCGTTGTAAACGATGTCGCCCGTATAGGTGCCATAGGGATAAATGCCGCTGAGGACATTCATCAGCGTGGATTTTCCTGCGCCGTTTTCGCCGACAAGCGCATGGATCTCGCCGCGCTTGACTTGCAGATTGACTTGGTCGAGTGCTTTGACGCTCGGAAATTCCTTGGTGATGTTTTTCATTTCCAGAATGAAATCCGTCAAATAGATCCCTCCCTGCATTCGGTCAGTATTTGTTCTATAAAGCCCTCTGCCAATCGGCAGAAAGGATTGTTTTCAGATTCAGATATAGAAAAGAGAGCGGGCAGAGCCCGCCCTCTCATTCTCATTGGTTTTCGAATAAGCAATCAGGTGGTAGATGCGGTGGATTCGAGGTACTTGTTGTCGCTGTCCCACTGATACAGACCGGTGTCAACCAGCTTCTGGAGGCTATCCTTGGTGATGACATACGGAACGAGCAGGTAGGAAGGAACGTTCTTTACGCCGTTGTTGTAGGATTCGGTATCAAAGGAAGCTTCTGCGGAGAGGGAAGAAAGCAGGTTTGCATCAGGGGTATTGCCTGCGAGGATCGCCTTGGAAACTTCGAGGGTAACGCTTGCTTCGTCGCTGACATTCTTGTAGACGGTCATGGTCTGGATGCCGTCAACGATGTTCTTGAGGTTTGCAATGTCGCCGTCCTGACCGGTAACGATCGGAGCGTTGGAGCCTGCATAGTCAGAGGTGATCGCCTGAGCAACGCCCAGAGCGGTGGAGTCGTTGGAGCAGAGTGCAACGTCAAGAACGGTGCCGTCAGAGTAGTAGGAAGCGAGAGTGTTCTGCATATTTTCGAGTGCAGTGTCGGTAGACCAGCTCGGAGTAGCGACCTGTTCGAATTCCTTCTTGCCGGACGGAATGACGAGCTTGCCTGCATCGATGTAAGACTGGAGTGCTTCATATGCGCCGTTGAAGAAGTAGCCTGCGTTGTTGTCGGCAGGGTCGCCTGCGGTGAATTCGATGTTGAACGGACCAGCTGCATTGTCGAGGCCGAGCTGGTCGCGGACGAATTCGCCCTGCAGCTTACCAACGGTGTAGTTATCGAAGGAAACGTAGTAAGAAACTGCATCGGTGTTCATGATCAGACGGTCATAAGCGATAACGGGGATATTTGCAGCCTTTGCTTCGTCCAGCGTCTGGGAGAGGGTGCTGCCGTCGATTGCAGCGATCATCAGCAGGTTGACGCCGTCAGCGATCATGCCCTGAATGTCGTTGTTCTGCTGGGTGGTATCGTTGTCGGAGTATTTCAGCTCAACCTTGTAGCCGGCTGCTTCGAACTGATTTTTCAGGTATTCGCCGTCACGGTTCCAGCGTTCGAGGGACTTGGTCGGCATTGCGATACCAACGGTTTTGTCGCTCTTGCTGCCGGAAGAAGATGCGGACGAGTTGTCTGTCGTTTCGCCGCAGCCAACGAGGGATACGCCCATAGCGAGTGCGAGGACAGATGTGAGAATTTTTTTCATTTAGATTTTCCTCCTAACATAATGCTGTTCATTTCAGTTATAAAGCGTATAATATACGCTTTATAAAAGCTATTTTACACAAACAAAATGCAGATGTCAATACATTTCGTAATACTTCAAGGAAAATCGTCAGATTGTATAACTCAGCCATTATTTTATGTGCAAAACAACAATTTGCTTTCAACAGTTGTATTGACGAGAAAAAAGATGTACAGACATTTGTTTTAAGTTGTACTTATATTATTTAATCTCATATAAGGAACGATTTGCTGACTGCTTGACAAATCCGAAAAACTGTGCTATACTGTATGGGAAATCAGACGAAAGAGGTGTCGGGATGAAAAAATAATCTGCTTTTGATTGCATGAAACGAATAGGTGCGACGGGTGAACTATGCCCGAAGTGTCGATTCATGCTGCCAAAAGTGGATTATGATTTCATAACCCCTTTTCGCCTGTATTTTTTTGTGAGATAGTCATTTTTTGACGGGGTTACTGAAACATAATGGAACTGTTTGGCAGCAAACGGTTCCATTTTTTATAGCCTTGAAGGAGGAATGCTTATGTCACAAATCAGCGTCAAGCATCTGACGTTTTACTATGAGGGAAGTTTTGACCATATTTTCGAGGATGTTTCTTTTTCGATCGATACCGATTGGAAGCTGGGATTTCTCGGACGAAACGGCAAGGGCAAAACAACATTTTTACAGCTTCTGCTCGGAAAATATACATATCAGGGAACGATTGACAACGCGGTGCCCGTTGCGTATTTCCCGTACGCGCTGACCGAGGCACAAATGCAGCAGAGTGCGGCAGAATTTCTGGACGAACTGAAACCTGACTGCGAACTTTGGCGCGTCATCTGCGAACTGTCGGAACTGGGCGAGGAGGCAGATATTCTCTACCGCCCGTTCCGGACGCTCAGCCCGGGCGAGCGTACAAAAGTCCTGCTGGCACTGCTGTTTTCGGGCGAGAATGACTTTCTGCTGATCGACGAGCCGACGAATCATCTTGACCACAAGGCACGCGAGATCGTCAAGCAGTATCTTGCATCGAAAAAGGGATTTCTGCTGGTGTCGCACGACCGCGACCTGCTGGATGCGTGTATCGACCATGTGCTTGTGCTGAACCGTAAGACCATCGAGGTGCAGAGCGGCAACTTTTCAAGCTGGTGGGAGAACAAGCAGTACAAGGACAAATTTGCTGCGGCAGAGAACGAAAAACATCGTAAGGAAATCAAAAAACTGCGGCAGGCGGCAAAGCGGACGGCTGACTGGGCAGATAAAAACGAGCGCACGAAAATCGGATTTGATCCCGTCAAGGAACATGACCGCTGCATCAGCACCCGTTCATTTATCGGCGCAAAGACGAAGAAAATGCAGAGCCGCGTCAAACAGATGGAAAAGCGCATCAGTGTGGAGATCGAGGAGAAAGAGGGGCTTTTGCAGGACTTGGAGGAAACGGCGGATCTCAAGCTGACACAGCTTGTCCACCATAAGAATCCGCTTTTGTATGTCAGAGATTACAGCCTGCGCTATGACGGCGCGGAGAAGCCTGTGTTTACAGGGCTGAATCTGTCGGTCAGCAGAGGAGAACGCATTGCTCTGCACGGCACGAATGGCTGCGGAAAATCTACGTTGATACGTAAAATTTTGCAGGCAGTCGGGACGGATGACAGCGGTGCGATTTTGCATGAACAGGGGACGTTTGAAATTGCGTCGGGACTGACTGTGTCCTATGTGAATCAGGATACTTCAGGGCTTTGCGGCACGATCCCTGAATTTTGTGAGGCGAGAAATCTTGACCGCAGTCTGTTTTGTGCGATTCTGCGGCAGCTGGATTTTGAACGGGCGCAGTTTGAGAAAAACATGGCGGATTATTCTGAGGGACAGAAGAAAAAAGTCCTGCTTGCCGCGAGTCTGATGACGCCTGCACACCTGTATATCTGGGACGAGCCGCTCAACTATATCGACGTATATTCGCGGATGCAGATAGAAAAACTGCTGCTTGACCACCAGCCGACCATGCTGCTTGTGGAGCATGATGTACGGTTTCGGGAACAAATTGCGACAGCGACCGTTTCCTTTGCGGATTTTGGTTGACAGCACGTATTTTCTGTGGTATAATCCCATTGAGGACAAAAATTTGTTTTCAGGAGGTAATGAAAATGCAGTGTCCGAAATGCCAAAAGGAAATGGAAAAAGGAAGCGCAACGTTTATGGGCATCACAGGCTTTACGCCGATGATGTGCTTTTTCACAACGGCAGATAATTTGCAGACAGCGACCAAACCCGTCATGCAGGGATTTCAGATGGAAGCCTATAAGTGTGACCAGTGCAACATTGTCATGCCTGTGGTTGAATGATTGGATACAATGCGAAAACCCCGAACACAGAGGAGTTCCTGTGCTCGGGGTTCTTTTTATGTATCGCTGTTTTGTGCAGATGTCAGCATTTCGTATGTTACACCGTATTTTTCCGCAATGTCCTTCGCGTAGGAGAAACCTTCGGGGGCGGCGGCTGCGATCTTGAACGACCGCTTTCCCTGTTCGCTCAGAACGATCAGCGAGGCAGCTTTTGCGCCTGTTCTGCCCTCGTTCATAGCAGGTGCTTCGGCGGCAAGCTTGTGCATATGGGTGTTGTAAATTGCACGTACCTGCTTGTCAAGCATCGCTCTGACGGAATCCCTTGCGATGAAGTACCCCTCTTCAAAAGAGGTGGTCGAGAAGGTTTCGTTGAGGAGCAGCAGACTGTCTCTGGTACAGGCGGCATACAGTTCTTTGAAGCGTTTGCATTCCTCGCCGAGCCGTCCCAAGTCCATTGTTTTGTCCTCGTCCGCAGGGAAATGCGTGTAGATGCAGTCCACAGGGCGATATGCGAATTTCTCCGCAGGTACATGGATTCCGCCCTGTGCGAGCGCAAAGAGCAGACCGACTGCCTGTGTGACGGTGGTTTTACCGCCGCGGTTTGCGCCTGTGAGCAGATAGACAGAGTGGTCAGTGTCAAATATGAGGTCATTCGGGACAAGCTCCGCAGGGGACGCAAGGCTGAGTGCCAGTTTCAGATTGTAAAACCCGTTTGCCTGCATCGAGCAATCCGTGTCATCCAGCAAATCCGCGGCGCAGAATGTATAGCCTTTGGCGGTCTGCGCTTCGATAAACTCTGCGAAACGGATGTAGTAGAGAAATTCGGGAATCAGTTCAGAGATGTTGACGATTGCGATGTCCGCATATTTCGAGAGGGTGTCGCGGAGCTTTTTGACCAGCGAATCCAGCATTTTCCCGAGAATCGTATCGAGATAGTACGTGGAATTTGCTACACCGTCACCCTGAGGGACATTGACCAGCGTAGAACGCGAGTGGGCATCCATAAACGGGTTGCTCTGTGCTGTCTGCATCCCGACCAGTCCCGAGATAAAATCCGTAACGGCAGAATCATGGAGCTTTTCGATTTGCTGGTAGTGCATATCGCCGTTCCAGTCGGAGCCTTTTTGAATCTTGTCCTTGGCAGAGAGCTTGTCCGCAAAACTGCTGACGATGCCTGATTTTTTGAACGGCTTGTCGTTGACGGACACAAGTCCGACGCTGACGGCTTCAAAGCGTTCGTTGACATTGATGCCGAGTGTAACGCTTTGGATGTTGGCGGATTTCTGTTTGAGTTCTGCGATGTCGGCTTTCATTTCGGCAAAGCCTGCTTCGTCATAGAGTTCATCAATGTAGCTGCGGAACGCAAGCAGTCCCTCAGCGTGCAGGTCTGTGTCCGCGAGTGCTGTCCGCATGGTTTCGATACATTCAATATAGTCAGAGAGTTCATCGGTACGGTGCAGCAGGTGCCAGATGCCGACACGTTCATCGGAATCCTTGTGCATACTTCCGAAATTACGGATAAATTCCAGACGGTCAAACAGTCCGAGTAGCTGTTCGCGGAGTTTCGGCAGTCGGAGAATATCCGAAAAGATTTCCGTGCGGTAGGCTGCAACACGCGGATCTGCGGTCATATGTGAGAGAATATCCAGCAGAAGCGTGCGTTCGCTGTTATCGGATGTCATGCTCTGTACGAGGGTATCGAGTCCCAGATCATGACAGGCGGTTGGAGACAGTACCTTGTATGTGACTGCGGTATCGCCCGGATACAGGATGCTGAAAGAACGGTTTTGCTTCATTTGAGATACCTCCTTTTGCAGTGCATTTGGCTGTTTTGTTCATTATAGCATAGGGGAACGTCGCTGTCAACCTTTTGACAACGAACAAAAAGGGCAGAGTTGTGCAACTCCGCCCTTTTTCGCTAACATAATCGTTAAAATGGGATGTCAAAGGGACAGCGTCCCCACAAAACAATGAATCATCTGTTCACAGTCGCAGAACCGAACAGTACCTTGTCAAAAAAGTCTCTTGTGACCGCATCCCCGAGAGATTTTTTGAAAATATCCGTGGAGATGCCGCCTTTGGAGATCAGACCGTCTGTGTATTCCTTATTGCACTTCTGCTTGCCGCTGCGTGCCGGTTCTTCCAGCAGAGGGAGTTCTTTTGCGGCATCGAGAACTGTCTGCAAGCCCTCTTTCAGCATGGTGTTGAATGTGGTATCGTCCGCAGCCTTTCCGCTTTTGTAGATGCCGACCGTTTCCAGTTCATCCATCCATGATGCCTCGCGGACAATGTCAGGATACTGTTTGTAAGAATCTTTGACCGCCTGGAGTTTTTTGAGCAATGCCTGATACGGTTCGTCTTTTTCCGCGACCAGATCGAAAAATTCGAGATAGCTTTTGCGGCTGCCGAACATATACATATAGTCTGCGGACACAAGCGGCAAGTTCTGTTCGGTCGGTGTCAGGATCAGCGTTGCCATCTGCATAAATCCCATGTTGACTTTCATGACCGAGAGGTTGCCGAGGTTTTTGACGCTGTATTGTTTGGTGTGGAATTTCAGTATACCGTAGATTTTCATGGTTTCATATTCGCCGGCAGGTTTTTCTGTGACTTCGTACTGTTTGGAAATGACGCCGACCGCTTCATCGAGGGCTTTGTTCATTGCCTTGGTATTTTTGGACGCAAATACGGCAATGACTGCTGCGATGATCAGAATGATTGCAAGCAATATTCCGAGAACGATCAGAATCACTTTCGGCGCAGAGGAAGCGGCTGCCATGAGAACAGCGGTTTTTGGTTTCATAGGAATCACCATACCCTTTCAAATTCGAAAATATCCTGTGCGTATAATTTTATGCGTGGATTACCATTTGTCAAACAGACATGAGAAAGGCGTTTGCACCCTCAGGATGCACAGCTGTATTTTTTACGATTTTGCTGTGCTTTTTGAATGCTGTATCTCGTGTCTGCCATAGGGACGTTTTTATCGTTATCATTATTATATCAGAATGTTTTGTGGCTGTCAAGCGTGAAATTCATCTCTAGTTCATAATTTCTGTCAAGATATTTTTATTTATGCACAAACAAAGTGATTGCGAATTGTACACAGTCTACAAAATTGTTTATCATTGGAAAAAATACTTGACACGATTCACGAAAGATGCTATACTTAATACGATGGCAATACGTATATTCCATGACGACAGGAGGGAGACCATCATGCAATGTGAGAAATGCGGTGCGGAGCTGGATCTACGGTTTTCAGCCTGCCCGAAATGTGACGCGCCTGTCCCGCAGACGATTGCGGGATTTGAAAATACAATGGAGTTTCAGAAGCAGATGCGTGCGATTCTGGTCGAACAGGGACCGCGTGCGTTGCTGGATAAAACCCGTTTTATCGGTCTGCTGAATGACCATATCCCCGATTATGACAGAGAACGCCGACTGCTCATCAATATGTATAACTTCGGTGTTTTTCAGATATTGATCGCAGAGAAAAACCACGAAATTTCGATTATGAAAGCGAAGCGGTATATGACTGCGGAACTTTATTTGGCAGAAAATGCTGCGGAATTCGTGATTGCGTGCTATACTTATATGCTCGGCTGGGTGTACGATTCTCCGCTGAAACAGCTTCCGCAGGAACTGGAAGCGGAAGAAAAACCGAAGCCCGAAAAGAAACCGCCTGTTGCCATTGATGAAATGGTCTTTACACCGATGGCAGCGTTCAAATTCCGTCTGAGCGGCAATGTTGCGATCCCTGACGGCTACACGAAACTCGATGCATTCTGCTTTGATAAATTCACTTCTCTGCGGACGGTACAGCTTCCGAAAACGCTGCTTGCCATTGGAGAATACGCATTTTCCTCGTGCAAGCGTCTGCGCGGACTGGAATTGCCTGAGGGACTGCGGATCATCAAACAGGGCGCGTTCAGCCAGTGTACAAGCCTTGCAGTGGTCAAGATACCTGACGGTGTGCTGGAAATCGAAGACAGTACGTTTTCGTTCTGCACCAGTCTGGAAACGCTCAGCATTCCCGACAGCGTCAGCAGCATCGGTGCGGAGGCGTTTTCCGGCTGTGAATCGCTCAGAAAACTGTTCCTCCCTGACAGCATCAAGTTTATTGATGTGAACGCATTTTCGTACTGTCCGAATCTCGTGATCCATTGTATCGAGAATTCTTATGTACACAGATACTGCCTTGTCAACGGCATCTATTTTCAGCTCGTGTCCAATGCAGATGAGTATTTGACGCACTAATACAACACCGTAACAGAAAGGATGAAGTCATATGATAGAGCTTGCAATCGGTCAGGAAGTCGAAATGGAATTCGGCGGAACGGCGAAAGTTCTGAGTGTGATTGGAAGCGGCGGACAGGGTACTGTCTACCTCGTAAAATTCAATGGCCAGAAATGGGCTTTGAAGTGGTACGATATTGATAAGATGAAAAAACCGAAGGCATTCCGTAAGAATTTGCAGGATAATATCAATGACGGACCGCCAAGCAGCAAATTCCTCTGGCCAAAATACCTGACAAAAGAAACTGAGGACGGCACATTCGGCTATATCATGGAACTGAAACCCGAGGGATTTGATTCCTTTGTGGATATTCTCAATACCTACAAGCTGGAAATCGACCCGCTGACAGGTCATTCCATGAAGCGGACCGTGCGGTTTGCAAGCCTCAGCGCAATGGTGACAGCCGTCATCAATATCGTCAATGCGTTCCGACAGCTTCACAGAGTCGGAAAGAGTTATCAGGACTTAAACGACGGCGGCTTTTTCATCAATGTGCAGACGGGTGCCGTGCTGGTCTGCGACTGCGACAACATTGCCCCTGACGGCAGCAACTTCGGCATCGGCGGAAAACCCGGCTATATGGCACCGGAGGTCGTCCGCGGCATCGCACAGCCGAATGTCCAGACGGATAAATATTCGCTGGCAGTCGTGCTGTTTAAGCTGCTGTTCCGCGGTGATCCGATGGAGGGCGAAAAGGTTGTGCGTGATGTCTGTCTGACCGAGGCGGCGGAACTGAAACACTACGGACAAAACGCGGTGTTCGTTTACGATCCCGACGACGATTCGAACCGTCCCGTCCGCGGCATTCACGACAATGTGATAAAATTCTGGCGTATTTATCCCGATTATATCAAGGAAGCGTTCATCCGCTCCTTTACGACGGGTATCTCCAATCCCGAAAAGCGTATCATCGAGAACGAGTGGCAAAAGCTGTTTCTGCGGCTGCGTCTGGAAATTATCCAGTGCGGCTGCGGCAGAACCAATTTCAGCTCGATGTTTGTCCAGCAGGACGAAAAGACGTTCAAATGCCCGAAATGCGGCATGGAATTTGCATCGCTCGGCTTCACGAGCCGTTCGACCAGACTGCCGCTTTATCTGGGATGTAAGTTCTACACCTGCGACATTACCCCTGATTCTGACGACTTTATGACCGTTGCAGGAGAACTTGTGGAGAACAAGCTGAAACCCGGCGTACTGGGCATCAAGAATTGCTCGGGTACCAAATGGAAGGCAAAAATGCCTGACGGCGAGTTCTATGAGATTCTGCCCGGAAAGGGATTCCCCGTCTGGCAGGGACTGGAAATAGATTTCGGATTGGTCAAAGCAAAAATCTAAGACGGAAACGGAAAGGAAGTAATGAATTATGAGCAACGATATTTTGAACACAAACGATGCAGAATTCAGCGAAGATATGCTGGATTTCGACGATGATCCGCTAAGTGCGACAGGCGTTTCCCGAAAGAGTCTTGTTATTTTCTTCCTCATTGATACCTCCGGCAGCATGAAGGGCAAGAAAATGGGCGAGCTGAATACCGTTATGGAGGAACTGATCCCTGAGATCCGCAGAGTCGGCGAGGCTGATACGGATGTCAAGGTCGCGGTGCTTACATTCTCCACCGATGTCAAGTGGATGTATTCCACACCGATCTCGATCGAGGATTTCGAGTGGGCAAGACTCCGCGCCAGCGGCGTTACCAGTCTGGGCGCGGCATTCCGTGAGCTGAATCAGAGAATGTCCAGAAACGGCTTCCTGAATTCGCCGTCGCTTTCCTTTGCCCCTGTTATTTTCCTGATGACAGACGGCTATCCCTCCGATGATTATAAGGCGGGACTGCGTGAATTGCAGTCCAACAGCTGGTATAAATTCGGCTTGAAGACCGCGCTCGGCATCGGACAGGAAGCAAACGACAATATTCTTGCGGAATTCACAGGCTCGGCAGATACGGTTGTCCATGCGTATACCGGCGAGCAGCTCGCACAGATGATCAAGATCATCGCCGTCACCTCGTCGCAGATCGGCAGTAAGAGTATGACGCTTTCCGATGACAGCGGCAAAGAACTCGGCGATGAAGATGTATTCGCAGCGAAACAGAAACTCCTCGGACAGCAGATTCAGGAGCTGATCGGCAACCAGACCGATGGAAGCGACATTCCTTTCGATACAGGCTGGTAATTCCGGCGGAATGTATCCCGAAAGGAGGACTGAGGAAAAATGTACAACGGCTTCAGCCACTCGGTCAAGGGCGCCAGCCACGAAAAAACGGGTTTGGTATGTCAGGACAGCTCCGCCGTAAAGCTGGGTGACAGCTATGCGATCGCAGTTGTCGCGGACGGACACGGCAGTAAAAAGCATTTCCGCAGCCATTTCGGCTCGCAGTTTGCCGTGGACGCCGCTATCGAAACCATTGACCGATTCTATCAGGTACGGGACGAGCTGGAAGCCAATCTTCCCGACAACCATCAGCGAATCATCCGCAACATCGAAAAGCAGATCATAGCAGCATGGAACAGCAAGATCGAACAGCATCTTGCGGAGTTCCCTGTGACCGATGAGGAAAAGTCAAAGTTCACCGCCGAGGAATTTGAAGCAATTCCGACAGAATCCTATTACGGCACAACGCTTGTAGCGGCGGTTGCAGGTGCGGACTATACGTTCGGTCTGCAAATCGGCGACGGCAGTCTGGTTGCCATTTTTGAGGACGGAAAAGCCGTGATGCCGATGGCGTACAACGAATCGGCACCTGCGAATGTGACTGCGTCCATGTGCAACTCCAATGCCGCAGGAATGTTCAGCAGCTTTTACTATCCGAATCGGCAGCTGATCGCGCTGTACAGCTCGACAGACGGACTGTATACCTCGTTCGGCAGCGAATATGATTTTCTGGATTACCACTCGATCATCACAAGCCAGCTGACCAATCTGGAATCGTTTGAGCCGGTGATTCTCCAAAACCTGAAAAAGCGTTCGTGCGGCGGTACACAGGACGACACTTCGCTCTCGTGCATCTTCCATGCACAGGCACTGCATGAACATCTCGACCTGCTGAAAGCGCAGATCGCAGAGAACAAGCAGCGTGCCGCAGAGCGAAAAGCACAGCTGCATTCGAAACAGAAGAATGCGTAAATAATCGGACAGAACGCACACAGATGCGTTGAAAATGAAAGAAAAGTGGTGACTGGTTTGGGTATCGGTTCTTTCTACAATACGGCGAAGAATTTTGCGACCACAATCAAGCAGTAGAAACCTGAGTTTGCATCCGAGGCCGCTTGCCTCTGCCTGATTATTGCAGATACGGGCGACATCTATTCGGGTGTCACAAGCATCGCAGTCAACGATGGTACGATCGAAACCGTTTCCGCCGAGAAGATTGCGGCAATGTCCCTTGTCACAGCGAAAAATGTCATCTCCAAGCAAATGATTCTCGTTTCTTTGGATGATTTCGGCATTTTGGAACCCGACAGCGAGGCATTGTCCCTGCTGGTACAGGCTGGTGTGGACAACGGAAGCTGTCAGGTTGTGATGTCGCTGGAAGGCGGCGTGACCGCAGCAAGTCTGGTTCCCACGGCGGCACAGGATTTCCTCAGCGGATATGATGATTCCGAAGCTGTATCGCTGGCTGCACCTGCGGATTTTGCGAACAGCGTAGCGGCTGACAATGCAAATCCGTTCAATGCGGCAGGACAGCAGGCAGATGTGAATTTCTTCTATGAAAAGCCCGAAGATGCACAGCAGCAGGGAGCAAGCGGCTTCCAGTCCATCTATGCGGCACAAAACGGCTATCCGCAGCAGAGCGGTTACCCGATGCAGGGCGGCTATCCGCAGCAGAACGGTTACCCGATGCAGGGTGGCTATCCGCAGCAGGGCGGTTTCCCGCCGCAGGGCGGCTATCCGCAGCAGAACGGTTACCCGATGCAGGGCGGCTATCCCCAGCAGCCGAATGGTTTTCCGCCGCAGCAGGGCGGCTACCCACCGCAGGGCGGTTATCCGCAGCAAAACGGTTTCCCACAGCAAGGCGGCTATCCCCAGCAGCCGAATGGTTTTCCGCCGCAGCAGGGCGGTTATCCCATGCCAAACGGCTATCCACAGCAGCAGGGCGGTTATCCGCCGCAGAACATGAACGCTGCACCGTATCAGCCTGCATATAACGGCGGTTCTGTCCCGATGGCAGGTCCGGTACCGACAGCAGGCGGCTACGCCAGCAGTCAGGTCGTTGCAGCACAGCCCGGAAACAATGCGTTTATGAAGCGTCTGAACCGATTCCTCGATGAAGAAGAGGAAGGCGCGGACGTATCGAACCCGAACGGCGGACTATCCAGAGAGGAGATGTTGAAGCAGGCAAATGACCGTAAAAAGGTAGCAAAAGCCAATCTCAACATGAAACGAATGGACTAATCCCGATGCTTGGAGCGATTCGCTCCGACAAACAGGCTTCACGCGATTTCAGAGCATAAGAAAAGACATATAGAGATGGAGGGTGTACTATGACTTATTTGCTCGATATTGATGAAGCGATCGATAGAAAGTTTTTAATTACAAAATCAATGAAAGGTCAGGCAGATGCCGGTACGATCATCCATGTGATGGATGCGATGAATACGAAAGATTTTGTGGTTGTCAACTATCGAGTCGCACGCTTCAACGAAAAATTCCACGATTATCAGGATTATACTGCAAAGTTTGAGGACTTGGCACAGTTCTGTAAATGGGCGCAGCCTGATAACTTTATTGCTCGTAACTACGAGAATTTCAACATTAAGGATATTCAGCATTATATCAAGGTCAAGAAAAGAACGATGCTGACATTCTGTCTGCCGATCATTCTGATCGCAGCGGCGATCATCTGGACGCTGGCATTTGTGCTGGTCGGCGGAATCCCTGCGGCAATCGTGAGTCTGGTTCTTACGATCGGCACGGCTGTCTTTGTTCTGTATAATTTCAAGACGGCAAAGAAGAAGGAAAAACTCAGAATGTATCGCAAGATTGGTTCTAAATGGGGCGTTGTTTTCAAATAAAGAAGATAGAGAAAAGCCATACACTTGTCGGAAACGGCGGTGTATGGCTTTTTATATGGCATTGTGCCGCAGGGGAAGGACAGCGAGATCCCCCGCCGTGGAGGTTGCGGCAGGGGATCTCAGGATCATTCGGTTTATTCTTCGTCAGGTACTTCGGTCTGAATCAGCGTTTCGTTGATTTTCTCGACCAGCGAAATAATGTTGTTGATGGAATCGTGAATGATATTGGAGCTTTCAGTCGTGTTGGTGACATTCTCATCGAGTGCGCTGAATGCGCCGATGGTCGTTTCGAGAATGCTGATGAGCTGGGACACGCTGTCTGCATCCATCGTGGGATTGTTGGAACAGAAGATGACGATATTTTCGAGCAGTTCCTTGACAACCTCGGCACGTTCGCTGGTAGCGGCGGTTGATTCACCGATGGATTCCATATTCGTGTTGATCTGGGTGATGTCTGCTTTGAGCTGTTCGGACAGATCCAGACAATCTGCGGTGATCTCGGTCAGGCGCAGATGTTGTTTGGTCAGTTGGTCGTGCTTGCTGTTAAGAATGGATTTCGCGTGGATGATACAGTTATCGGGTGTATTCAGTCCGCGGAAAATCGCAGCAGCCATTTCGCGGCAGGATTTATAGCCGCACGCATGGCAGTCATAGCAGTGCGCAGGATCCATGCCCATTTCCTCGAAAATCGGTTTGAGCTGTGCAGCGTTGGGTGTCGGGGAGGGCATTGTCGGCTTGTAGTTGCGGAGGAAATCCACAACATGAAGTTCGTCATCGAATTTCTTAAAGAGTCTGTCCTCGCCGCGTCCCATCATACCTGTGGACTTCTGGCGGCTCTTGGCTTCCGTTTCGATCTGCCGCATGATGGTGATGACATCGAACGAGGTCTGTGTGGAGCCTGATGCAGGTCCCATATTGCAGCCCTGTTCACACGCAAGAACGTCAAACACCTGTGGGTGCTTGGTTTCCGGCATTTTTGCGTACATATCCAGTTCGGGGAATACTCTGCGTGCGCCGTCGGAGCAGCTGATATTCAGCTCCGAATTGTGCGCCCAGAAATTATCGCGCACACCTCCGGGACGAGAATACACAGAGCCAAGCTGTCCCTGCAAGTCATCGAACGCATAGGTATAATCGTCCGCAGTATCCATCGGGATCGAGATACCATTGCGGTCGAAGTATTCCATCAGCTTCTGAATGGTGACACAGTAGTCGACCAGTTCGGTTTCCTCAGCTTCGTGTTTGAACGCGATGCAGGGGGAAATGACCGCGATGGGATTGGTTCTGCGGAGATATTTTTTCACATAGACCGCCGCACAGTTTGTGGCGCTGTGGACAGGCGAAAGATTCTGCACCAGTTTCGGCTGATACAGTTCGATGTACTTTACGACTGCGGAGCATTGCTGCGAGATGATATTGCCGACATTGCCCTGGTCGATCGTACGAAGCTGCGCCCAGGTGCTGATGTCCGCACCGAACGAAACGTCGATGACGGTGCAGCCCTGTTCCTTGAACCAGTCCAGCACGCCTTTCCATTTGAGCGGCAGGATGGTTTTGAGGGCAGGCGATGCAAGAATGATGAGTTTTTCTTTTGCGACTGCCGACATACATTCCTCGGTGTCATCGATAAAATCTCTTGCACCGTGACGGCAGGTCTTCACACATTGACCGCAGGCGATACATTTTTCAGAATGTACCATAGTGATATAGCGGCCGTTTTCGAGCTTTTTGGAGATATTTGCTTCGGGTGAGGGGCAGTTTCGAATGCACGCGCTGCATCCGACGCATTTATCAGGTTTTACGATAATGATTTCACTCATTGAAATTCACGCTCCTTGTGCAGGGTATCTGAGATTTTGTGCTATTTTTTTCCGATGGCATTGGCTTTTGCAGCGAGGGCTGCGAGGTCAAGCACACCGCTCTTGCTGTCGGATTTTGCAGGTTCCGCAGCAGATTGTTCTGTGCTGTCGTCGGAAATGTCAGGTTCGTTGGGTTCAGATGTTTCTGTGTTCTCTTCGGTTGTATATATTCCATTGCCTCCCAGAGATTCTGCCATTTGCTTGAGCTTATCAAGTTCCTGCTGTTTTTTCTGTTTGTCTTCTTCGGTGCAGGCGTTTTCCCTGAGTCTTTCTGAGAGCCGCATCGGCGGCTCGGAAATCTGTGGTTCATAGTGTTTCGGCTCTTTGAAAACCGGCACACCGTCCTGTTCGAGGGCGGTTTCTGTCTGGTCGAGGAGCTGACCTGCGGCGGTAAGCTTTTCGGAGCCGTTCTCACGGAACGCTTTCAGCGCATTTTGTACAGCGGTCAGATCCGATTTGAGAGCCTTGACCTCATTCAGAACGGAAGCGCGGAGATTGTTGGACGCGGCGTGCATCTGTTCTGACTGGTTTTTCGCATCAGCGATGATTTCCTGTGCAGACTTGTTCGCCTCGTAGACGATCTGCTCCGCCTCGATATTGGCTTCCTCGATGACGGACTGTGCGGCAGCTTTGGAATTTTCTTCGAGTGCCGCTGCTTTTGCGCGTGCCGATTCGTCGAGCATTGCCGCAGACTTCTGTGCTTCGATAAAGACATTGCTGATTGCGGACGCCTCGTTTTCGGTTTGCATCGCCGTGATGGTTTCGTTTGCGGTTTTGAGTTGCTGCTGCAATTCTGCCACGGAGGCTTTCAGGTCTTTGATTTCCTGTGCAAAGCCGCGGTTTTCGTCCTCGGTGGCTTTGAGTTTGGTGGTCAGCGTGTCATTCTGCACCTGAACCTGTGTGAGCCGAGCCCGCTCGTTGGAAAGCACCGTTTCCTGCGCTTTTTCTGCGTCCGTACCTTTTTTATAGGCGTCCAGCAGGAGCCGCGCTTCGGTCAGCTTATTGCCGAGGTCATGGACTTGGCTTTCGAGGTATTCCATTTTGCGGATGACACCGATTTTCTCATAGCCGCCAAAAGCAACAGTTTTGATGAATCTGGATTCTGCCATGTGAAACCTCCTGATAATCCGCGTATTACCGTGAAAAATCACGGAGGACAGACGCGGAAATTTGGTGTATCGGTGAATAGTTCAAAATAAATGCTTATGTATTTATTATTATACACGAAAACAAAATGATAGTCAATATAAAAACTGCACAAAAAGATTATTCATTTTATACAAATATGACAAAACGAACGGAAATAGAACAATTAGGCGTACAATGTGTTTAGAATTATACTATTATTAGAAAAATCTTTGTTTGAAACATAGATTGACAAATTCATAACAATTTCACATTATATTTATATTTCCGATAAACATATGAGAAAAACTGGTTAGATTCACAAAACAGAAATCAAATCTTTGTGTATTATTTTGGTTAAAAATCTATTGACATAATTGGAAATAAATGCTAGAATGTATATAGCGAATGTCAACAAAAAAAGATAGAAAGATGCAAAACAATCTGCAAAACATACAAGGAGGGTCTACGAAGATGAATACTGAATATGGTTTTTTCGTTTGAAAACATACTTCTTACTACAACCGAACGATTGGATTTTCTCTGAATTGATTCTGACAAAATTTATGATGAAAGGAATTTATGAACATGGCAGAGCAGACAAAAACGAAAACCAAGCAGGAATCCAAGAAAATTGAGGGCTATAATCCCCGAATGTACCTTCAGATGAAGGCCGTTTATATCCTGCTTTCGATCATCAATATCATCGTGGTATTGGTATCCTTCTATCAGCTCGGCTGGGCAATGTATTGTGCTCAGCAGTCTTACGGCTGCATTTCCCACGTAGAAGAGGATCTGCTGAAATCCAACTCCTGCATCCTGACCATGATTACCGATATCGACGCAACGCCTGCTCAGAGTGAGCAGATGGCGGCATTGTTCAAGGATATCGGTATGACCACCGGAGAATTCAAACAGATCCGTCAAAAGGATGCGGAAGTTGACAAACAGTTCACAGAGGCCCTTGCTACGATCGACGAATATAAGGCGGCTGTGTCACAGGCCCGCGAACAGTACGAAATGGCCGCGAACAATCCGGACAAGATGGAGGAGTTCAAAACGAACATCTTCCCGCTCTATAAGGCGCAGATCGAACCGAAGATGAACGAAGCCACCGACAAGATGAGCCAGACGGTTGAACTCCAGAAAGAAACCGCACTCAATACCTTCTATACAAAGGCACAGTCTGTTGTATTCGTTCTCGCGCTGATGATCCTGATTCTGGTTGTCGGTGTTATCGCGATCGTTATGATGGAACGTGCAGCAAAGCGTGCGGCGATCGAACTCCAGAAGCGTGCAGAAGAAATCGAAGAAACCTCGAAGAAGCTGTTCCAGTCGCGCAACAAGACCAAGGCGATGGCTTATTCGAACGTGCTGACCGGCTTGAAGAACCGCTATGCACTCGAAGAAGATCTGGGTACACGTCTGGAATCCGAGAATCTGTTCCTCGTCAACTTCGACTACGACAACTTCCGTAATTTCAACGAGGTTTACGGACGCGACTTCGGTGACGAATTCCTTTCGATGGTATCGGAACGCCTGAAGAACGAATTCTCCGAATATGCTGAAATCTATAACATCACGAGCGATGAGTTCGCATTCGTATTCAAGCCCGAGATCAGCGGTACACAGGCAGACGGCTATGCACAGAAGATCAAGGAAGTCCTCTCCGCAAGCTATACTGTATACAATGTGACGGTTCAGCTGACGGTTTCCGGATGCACCTACCGTTACAATGCAGGCGAATGCCTCAGCCTGAACTCCCTGCTCAGTAAGATGGACGGTGTTATGCACACCGCGAAGAACAACGGCGGTAATACCATTCTCGAGGTCAACCGCATCTAATCACTTTGCCCCCCTTTTATAATCATATTCTCCCTCTTTTCTTCCCCTAAAAAATAACCGGCTGTGTGGAAACGCACAGTCGGTTATTTCTTTGTTTTTACGTTTTTTGCTCTGCTGTTCTTGATGTCTTGGAAAGGCGAAATGTGATGTTTGGCTGCATGACGGCAGATCTGCAAAAGGACTTGACAAATTGCAGCGAATATGGTATAATACCGATGTTCAAGGGGCATTAGCGCAGCTGGGAGCGCACCACACTGGCAGTGTGGGGGTCACGGGTTCAAATCCCGTATGCTCCACCAAAACAAAAATCGCGTATCTTCGACATTGTTTCGTAGATACGCGATTTTCTAGTCATTATATGTCGTGATTATGACACGGATTTTCAGTAAAATACGCTTTGTGTCATAAAAATTATGACACGTTTTATGACACGTTTCAAATGGGAATAAGCAACAAAAAAACACCCGTCAGACAGTAACATCTGACGGGTGTTTCATCATATTCCGATTGCTTTTCTTGTTGCCGGACCTGCGATGCCGTCAACTGTAAGACCGTTGTACTTTTGGAATACCATCACAGCACCCTCGGTCTCTTTTCCGAATGTGCCGTCAATATGATCGACAAAATAGCAGCCTTTGTCAGAAAGAGCCTGCTGCAATCGGCGGACGTCATCGCCTGTGCAGCCGAGCTTCAGCGTTGTGGATTTCGGCTGAAATGTTGCGAACGTCTGGTTTGTGCGCTCATCTGCATACCACTTGCGCCCTTTCAGATCCAGATGGATTGCAGCGTCATTGATCAGCGCGATACCGTCAAAACCGATCTGCTCGGCAATAATCGCAATGTCTTCGCTGGACACGCCTTTGATTTTGATGTCGGCAGCCAGACCGAGCAGATGCGGACTGCCGGATGTGCTACCGACATTCTTGTTATGTTTGGCACAGCGATAACCGCTGTTGACCGTCACCGATTTGCCGAAATGGTCACGCACACGCTGGAGCTTCTGTACCAGTTCCTCGGCAATCAGAATCTTGCCGCAGCCACACTTGCAGCGGAACTCCGATCCTTTGAAATTCGCGGTGATCTTGCCGCTTGTTTCAATCATCTTCATGTTTCTGCTCCTCCTCATCATTCAGTTTGTCGGAAAAAATCTTGACGATCTTTTTTGCCCATCCTGCACGCGGATTACAGGCAACATAGTTTTCCAAAATCGACACGCACTCCATCAGGACGATATAACAGAACACGCCGACAGCAGTCAATGTCCCTGCGATAGACGAGAATTTTTCTGCATTATAGTATGCGCCGAGAAATTCGATGCCGATTTCCAGTCCGCAGACTGTCACCATGACCGTGATTTCAAGCAGTTTATTCAAACCGCCTTTTCGCATTTTCGCGGAGCGCGGACGGTCTGTGATGCATCCCCTGATGAACCCCGTGACAAAATCGGAGATTGCAAGCCCGACAACGATCAGTATCATGATGATGTACTTCATACCTGCACCCCCTCGAATTTGTACCACGCAGACCAACCGTCTGCTCCGTAATATCGCTGGTAGAAACGGTCAGCGCCGACGTTGTAGAGCACCTGCATACATCTGTCGGAAGCCGCACCGCCCGTGATAAATTTAACTTCCACTCTGATAGAGCCGCCAGTTACATCGCTAGGCTTGTTTGTGATTCGAGCTGTTTCAGCATTTGACAGCGTATAATATTCAGCATCCCGTTTTGGCAGGTCATTTAAGTCAGTGATATTGAGCGCACCAGATGTTGTAGAGCCGATTGCTGTCGGCGTGGTGTCGCCTAGTTTGTACCAGTCGCCCCAACCGCCTGACAGTAGTTGTCTGATGTACAAAATTCCAATCTGGTTTGTAGTCGCCCAGTTTGGAATATACAACTGCATTAAACGGCTATTATCTGCCGATGATGTCGGTAACACAATCAGCGCACCAGCGACAGGAACAGGTAAATTCGAAACAGCGGCAGCAATAGCGGTTGAACCTGCTCTGTATCGCCCGATCGTTTTGATGTTGTCAGCGTTGTCACTAGACGTAAGTGCTGAACCGTGACCGCTTAAAGCTTCAAATAAATCATCAACCTGTTCGGTCGTATACGCTCCGACCTGAGTCGCTGTGACGTTGTGCGGATTGTTTGTTGCGCCTGTATGTGCTGTCAAAGCAGACGCGGCAGCGGCACCGATCTGCTCCGCCGTAATACCGTGTGGATTGTTGCGGAGCAGATAGTGTGCGAGGGATGCGAGTATCTGCTCCTCTGTCATTCCTGTCTGCAATGGTCTTGGTAATTCCATCTCTTATTCCTCCTCCGAATAATTGTATTGCAAATATTCGCCCGTGGTTGTGATGAGCCACTCACCCGTGCTCGATGCGATCGGGAACGGAATGTTCTGCGCAAGGACGATCTCATAGAGCTGTTCATACAATCCGTCCATGAAATCTGTCTGGTTGTCGAACTTCGCCTGCAAGGTCTTTTCGCTCCTGCTGCGGAGAACACCTGCGATTGCCTCTCGCCCTGCCGCAGTCACCGTGTGCGTTCCGCGATAGCTGTATGTGTACGCGGTCATAGGGACTGCAAACGCTCCGCTTCGCTCTGTTCTCTGCGTTGTCACCCAGTCACCAAGCCCGATTGCAGGATCACCGACTGTTTCCATCTCGCACGCCATATACTGTACATCAAAATAGTCGGATGTCATGGCATTGAATACAGCTTGGCAAGCAAGCGTCCACGTCATAGGGAACGGGTACAGAAGTACCGCAAACAGCGGATTTGTCGCTATTTCGTGCGATACAGTCGGGAAATATGCAGGTGTTAGTCTGTGATTTTCGAGATACAGCGTTTTTTCCGTATTGTCTTCGTTCTTGCTGACACGCATCGACAGAGACCCCGTGCCGTATGGGATCGCAGAAAATGTACTGCTCGTCCGCATCTGTCTTGGGATTGCGGCAGATGCTTCTCCTGCGGCAAGCCGTTTGATCTGCATTTTGCCGAATCTGTCAATGAACGCAAAACAGCCGATGATCTGACAGACATATCCCAGCAGGTCACGCGCTGTTTCTACGCTGGAATCGACCGCCGATACCGCAAACTGCTCCGTACCGTTTGGCATTGCTGCAATCTCCGCCTGCGAGGTTCCAAGCATCGCACCTGACACATCACAGCATATCATGATGATCTCAGCAGGCGTGTAATACTGTCCTGCCGCAAAATTCAGTGCGGAAAACGGCGTTCTTCCGAGCAGCAGCATATCGTCATTTCCTGTGATACTGAGTGTTTCTTCGCTTCCGTTCAATGCTTCCACAATATGGAAAGAGCCGAGCGGAACCTCATACCACTCCGCCTCTGCACCGTTTTCATCCTCCGGAAGCCAGAGCCAGAATGATAAGCTGATGATCCCGTCATAAAGATGCACTTCCGAGACCGAACGAAACAGACTGACTGTCATCTCCGCCATCGGCACACCGCCTGCGAGAAAGAAATCTCCGTCAGGCATCGCATCGCTGCTGATGCTCAGGCTTCCGCTGACGATATCCGAACTTTCCAGCTCGATGACCGTGCCTGCTGTGGTTTTCAGCGTACCCGTCAGCTTCGTGCGTCTCGACGGCTTGACGATCTCACGCTTATACCGCTCGGACGGGAAACTTGTATCTACATTCTCCACCTTTTCAAGGTACGGATACGCATATCCGCCGAACAGATGCCACATCCATGTCGGGTTCGGGGCTTCCATCTCTGAAAGCCTGCCTGTGGCTGTCGGGTTCTGTACGTGTCGGATTGTCGGGTACTCAGTTCCCTGTTCCAGCATCCATGCCTGTATCGGGTATGGTGCTGTCCACTCAGGGATCGTACCTGTGCCTGTCGGATTCTGTACATCGTCAAGTGTCGGGTAGCTTGTCCCAGGCTGGAAAACCCACACACTCATACCGCACTCACCACCGCGAATCCGTGTTCTTGCAGCCATGCGAGGTTATTTGCCTGTGCTGTCGTTGCTGCGATGCCGCTGTCGATGATGGGCGTGTAATCGCCGAGCAGGGACACGTCTATGAGGCTCGGGAACGCTGCATCGCCTCCAGTGAATGATGCCCTTTCTATTTGTCCGCCTGTGTCGTCCTTCACAGCAAATACGCTGTTGATCATATTTTGTACTAAAAGCCATTCATCGTGCTGCTTGATGTTACCCGTTACTCTGCATTGACGGAGACGTGAGCTTTTTGTGAACCCGTTCCCGTCTGTGATCTTGATCGAACACTGTTTCAATCCGACGGTATAGGTGGAATAGTCTATCGCTCCGCCCGTGATCGCGATAGAACAGCGCAGGAAATTGTTGTCGTTGGTGTACCCCTGAGCTGCAAGATAACGCATCGCCCCTGTTATCGTACTGTCCGAAATCGTGAGCGTGGTACCTGCGCTGAACAGCGTTGCGTTCGGGGCATACAGGTTCTCAATCACTAGATTCTTGATGCTCTGCGCCCGCCATCCGGAACCAGAACCGTTATAGAATTTGAAGATATTGACGGACGCATCTGTATAAATGTTGCGGATTTTATGTCCGTCAAAGTCAATTTCCGTGAAACGCTGAATTGTCAATTCGCTCCATACGCCGTTGTTTCGGTCGTTGGCATCAAGGTCATTCAAGACCTTGTAGTAGTAAAAATTGGTCGCGCTGCCGATTGCTATGATGTCTGCCCAGTCCTCTACGATGAACGGATCTGCTTGTGTACCAGAACCGCCGCCGAAGTTTCCGCCTGCCATAGTATCCCTCCTTAGTATTCTGTCAGCGTGAAGTTCAGGCTGACGATCTCATTTCCGTTCGCGTCAATGTGTGTCTGGTATTTTCTGTCGCCTGCGTACATTGTCCGCGTGATATAATCGCCAAGAAACCAGACCTCGACTTCCAGCACATCGGGTGCGACCGCTTCGCGCACGACAGCCGCATCAGATGCTTTCATGCCTGTATATCCGACATCATAGCTTGCCACGGAGGCACGCACGCGCTCTCGGTTCAGATAGCCCGATTCGGAACGCCCCGTGGATGCAGAATCCAGGTCGAACTCTGTAAAATCAAACGTATCTGGTGTCGGCATCCTTACGCCGTCAATCAGTAAAAATCCTCTCGGCGGTTTCATTTTGCACCTCCGTTCGTCACTCTGCTTGTCTTTTTATCGTACTTGTGGACGACCTGCGACAGCTCCCTGCCGTCCGCGATCAGCTTGATCACGATGGTCTTGCCGTCATTTCCGCCGTATTCTTCCATAACCTCGCGGAGTGCCTGCTTCATCGTGGAGAGCGGAGAAACGACTTCTGCTTCGCGCTTGTTGTCGCCAAGGATCGCCGCAAATTCGCCGTAGTTCGCAGGAACGACCGTACCTGTTGCAAGGCGTGGAATGGAGAATGTCGGAATGGTCGGAATGTGAAGATCGAAAAGCGTCTGTTCAAAAGGAGTATGTTCAAAAAATGTAATTCCCTCGCTGTTGACGTTCTCGATCAGCGCGTTGATTCTGTCGGTGATCCAGTTCATCGCGTTCTCGATGCCGTCCAGCAGATGATTGAGCATCCCCTTGATGCCGCCATCTCCCCACAGGTCATTGAATGTGTCGTTGATGGCATTCTTGAAGCGTACCGCTTTTTCCTTGACCGAATCGAATCCTGTCTGCCATGCAGCCTTGAAGCTTGTGATCTTGTCCGTGATGCTCGACCAGCCGTTCAGGAGGTCTGTCCTGATCTCCGACCACTTTGTCGAAACAGTCGTCTTGATTTCGGACGTTTTTTCTGTCCAGTGCTTTTTCCAGTCGGATACATGGTCTTTCAGCGACTGCCAGCCTGTGCTGAGGTTCAGCTTCATGCTTGTCCATTTTTCGGATACACTTGTCTTGACCTCCTGCAATTTTGTCGCCCAGTGCGATTTGAAGTCGGTCACGTTCTTTTTCAGCTTATCCCAGCCGCCGCTCCAGTCGTTCTTGACGGCTTTCCATTTCTCCGCGGCAGTTTCTTTCATGGTGTCGATGCCCTCTGCCCAGTCTTCCTTGTAGCCGTTCCACTTCTCGGAAACGGTATCTATCATGCCATTCCAGACTGTTTTTATGTTATCGCCGACCTCTGCAAACCAGTCGTCAATATGTGCGCCTGCTTTCCAGTTATCCCACCAGACACCGACAGAAAACTTTCCGTTTTCGTCATGGAGTGCGCTGTATAGCGTTTCGCCCCACTCCTCTGTGTCAATATTGAGCGCACGGAGCGCGGCTCTGGCGGCTGTGTACGATGCGAGGAATGTTGCAACCGCAATACCGACCGTCCCTGCGGAGAGTGTCGCTCCGCCTGCGAGAACAGCGATCAATGATTTCAATGCGGCTGCCCCGGACATGATGATTTGGTAGCCCTTTGCGGCGGCAGCGATCGCTGCGACACCGCCTGCAACAGTCAGCAGTACGCGTGCATCCGCCTCATCAAAATTATCTGCAATATACTGGAAGAAGTCTTTCAGCAAACCGAGTGCTTTCTCGGCTGAACCTAATGTAAACTTTCCGAGCGGTTTCAAAAACTTTTCCCAGAACACATCCAAAAGGATCGGTTTGCACTTTTCCCAGATCGTTTTCAGCGCATCGAGTGCGGCACTAATGGCATCGAGCGTCAGCGGTATGCCTGTTTCGATCGCCCATGTTGCGATCGGCGCGATGATGTTGTCGAACACCCAGAGTACCGCTTCTTCGATTTCATCCATGACCTCTTTGACAACTGCAAGCAGATGCTGAAAAGATGCAAGCAGCGGATAGAAATTCGTTTCCTCTGCCCATTTTTTCAGGCGTTCAAAGAATCGTTTAACAGTTTGAAGCATGGCGTTGATAATGTTGATGACCGTCTGCACGATCTGTACACCGACTTCGTTTTCCTCCCACGCTCTGCGCAGAGATTCTGCCAATGCGCCGATCGTGCCGATGATCGCAAGAAAGATACCGTGTATCAGGTTCAGCGTTTCCACGCCTGTGCCGTTCTCAAAGACTGTTTCAAAGCTGTCTCTAACAGCATCGACCAGACCTTTGACCTGTCCCCACGATATGAGGATCGCGTCAATCGTCTGCTGACCTTTTGTGCCCCACTTCGAAGACAGCTTGTCGATCGCATCTGCACCTGTGTCAGATTCCGCAATATACGGACTGACTGCCGCGATCTCTCCGCCGACCGTGCCGACTTCCGGCTGTGTGTCAGCGGTGTCTTCGCCGAGTTTGTGGATCTCATCGTAGCTGGTCAGCGTCTTGTCCATCGCCGCTGCCGCTTCCTCTGCGGAATCCGTCACTTCATCATAACTGTCCGCGACAGCCACCACAGATGCAGATGCGGAACTCGCAGAGGATTCCCAGCCGAAAAGGTCCGAAAGCTTTTCCTTTGCCGCCTGTACCGCCGAGATCATGGACGACAGCACCGCGTTCACACGCCTGACAACAGGAAGAAATACATTTTTCAGGACAAATCCGACCTGTGCGCCGAATTCTTTCCACTGCTCCTGCAAAATACGGACCTGATTCGCCCAGCCGCCCGATGTCTTTGCAAAGTCACCGACTGCAAGATTTCCCTGCTCCATGACATACGCATATCGAAGCTGGACTTTCTCCGCCTGTGTCATAGCACTGACACTCTTTTTGATGCCCTTTGTCAGCGCGAACTGCTGGAGATTGGTTTCGGTCATTACGATGCCGAACTTTTTCAGTGTTTCCGTTTCACCGGTGAACACGCTGTTCAGCGCGGTAGCTGCCACATCCTGCTTCACGTTGTAGAACGATGCGAAATCGGCGGAAAGTCCTGTCAGAGATACCGCCATGTCGCTTGCCGTGTCAGATGCAACGCCCATACCGTGCGCCATCGCCATGTATGTGCTTCCTGTCCGTTTTGCAGTCAGACGGCTGATGCCGAACTGCTTGACGGATACAGCAGCGAAGTCCTCCATTTTGTACGCCATGTCGCCGAACGCTGTATCTACGACATTCTGCACCTCGTCAATGTCAGAGGCAAGCTCCACCGCCTGCTTTCCGAACGACACGAGCGCACGGACACCGAAGAACGATGCGGCAAGTCCTGCGGCGCGTTTCAGCATGGATTTCAGCGTGCCGAGCGGGTTGGACTTCTCGATGCCGCGGCTGATGCTGTCGCCGATCGTCCTGCCTGCACGCTCAGACGGTGCGGCTGCCTGGCTGCCGAATCCGCGGAGCGAATCACGCAGCGAGCCGAACTTCGATTTGACCTGCTCGATCGAGGTATCGTATGCAGAACTGAAATCCGCAGTATCGACATCCAGCTCAGCAGGGATCTCGACCGTTTCAAAGTCCGCGCCGTTCCATTCGACATCAGGAATGATGCGTACTTCTTCATCAGGGATGCTGTCGAGAGCCGCCTGTACGGATTCCACTCCTTCAGGCATTGCGCTGACCGTCACCTGCTCGTCTGGGATGCTGTCGAGCGCGGTCTGTGCCTCCGTGATGCCGTGCGTTTCCGCCTGCACTCTGACTGTCTCGGAATCAGGGAGCTGCGAAAAGTTCTCTGCGGCAGTATCGGCTGCATCGGACAGCTTCGCAACATCTGCGGCAGCCTGTTCCGCGCCTGTGGATGCCTGCGAGAAGCCTGCCTGCATGACCTTCGTCAGCTTGCCGACGGTCTGCTCCAGCGCGGTCAGCGACCGTTCCACGTCTTTAACCGTGCGGAGAAAGCCGTCCTCGTCGATTTTGGTATTGAACCGCAGAGAACCGTCATATCCTCCTGCCACCTTACCACCTCCAAAATGGCATGAAAAAAGCACCCTTTTCAGAGTGCTTGTCAATGTATTTCACTTGTACCGGACTTGTATTTGACTTGTATCGCACGCGAACGCACGGTGAACGCTCGCGTGTGTTAGAAACTTGCGTATCACGTCATGTCAATAGAAAATGACTTTCAGAATCTTGTTATATGTTTTCCATTGTGCAGGTGCTGTACAATAAAGCGCATTTCCGATGGCTGTTCTTCTGTTTTGCTTGTTATTCCACCAGTTGCTGTCATAGTGGCTCACCCACCAACGGACGTCTTTGATATATTCAAGAATACGTTTCATATTTTCCGCCTTTCTGTTTCAGTGCATAAGAAAACCGCCTGATTACTCAGACGGTTTGTCACCTGTTATGACTTTTGGCAAAAAAACGCTATTGTCAATGTAGCCAATATCCACAAGATACTGAAACAATTCAATTTGTTCCTGCGCAATCGGATTGTCTGTTCTTACGAAGTCAACAATATGATTGTCTTCTATCATATGAAGCCCCATAGAAATAAAAGGCTTTATACATATGTCGAGATATTTTCTATAACTTTTTTTTACATTTTCTGGTGCATTTTCTTCTATACGAAAGAACAGCCCATAGTCCATCGAGTGCTTGTTTTCAATAGCGTACTTTCCGCATTCTAAATACCAATTATACGGATTTTCTATCATTTCTAATCACCTGTAGCCTCATAAAGCGTTCTTTTTCTTTACGAATATTTCCTCTGAAATCTTTCACTTCGATTTCTCGAACTCCAGCATCTAAAACCTTATATGCTGTATTCTTATCAATCAAAAATTCAAATTCAGCAGGATGCTCAGACATTTTATAGATATATGCACCGATTGTATACCTAGCATCAGTAACAATTTCCAATGTTGTTCTTGTATCGCTGATTCCGCCGAAAGGGAGCGTTGTATCACCGCATACGGTTGCACTTGTAAAACCTCGTTCGACATAAACCTTTCCAATCGAGGCAATCATATCATCAACCGATGAAGTTGAACCAGTAATAAAATCAACATTTCCGACAGAACGCTTTAGTTCAAGTGTTTCATTCAATTTGAACTTTGATAATTCTTTCGATATTCCGTCAGCAATCTTTTTGTACTTTTCAGTATCAAATGAAGAACCATAATGTTTCTTGGTTTTTTCAAGCAGATCTCCTCCGCGAAGTACTGCATTGATTGCTTCATACGAACCTCCAGTATATGCAAAAATAGACGGATTATCTTCTCTGGTGAACGAAGCACCACTATTATACTGATAATACGCATCCTGCCATGCGCTGAAATCATCAAGATCATTCAAAAACAATAATCGTGGCTCTTCCGCTTCAATTATATCACTCCTCGCAGAAATGTCAAGTGCTTTCTGTCCGGTTTGTGCATACTGCGCAATGCTCTCCATGCCGTTGCGAATGCGCTCGCGCTGCTGCGGCAAGCCCATCGCCTTTGAGAACGCTGCATACTCCT
>JAKSPL010000001.1 GCA_024404815.1 Oscillospiraceae bacterium | reverse complement strand
TCGCGCTCTGCGGAGCGCGATGAGGGGCGCCGCCCCCTCAACCCCTGCGATTTTTCGAGAAAAATCGAGTAAAGCTTTTATCTCGCTTCGCGCTTTGCACCTTTTCTATCATGGGATTCCAAAGGGTATATCATACCCTTTGGCGAGGTTTGGAGCGGAGCTCCATTTGGAATGCATCGCAGATACAACTTTATCAACAAACAGAAATGGGAACACACCATGTGTTCCCATTTCTGTATCATTCCTGTAAAAGCAGGTGCTTCAGAAGTTCTTTGACTTCCGCAGAGCCCTCATCTTCGCCGCCGATGAGTACAGGCTCCTCCCCGTCAATCGTATGGAATTCGTTGCCGGAGTACAAAACTTTCTGCTGGAAGATGCAGGTTGTTCCCGTGCTCTGATGTTCACATTCGACCTGGATGCGGTAGATCCACGCTTTCTGTTCTGCATCGTAATCCTCGATGTTCTGAAGAACTCTCCGCGGATGCCAGTCGGCTTCGTAGAGGTGCAGCATTTGCTCAGCATCAATATTGCAGAATGAAACCATAAATTGTCTGATATCCGCGACATCCTCCGCATATTCGGCGGCAGCATTGGCGTTTGCGTTAAATTCTTCCAGTGTCGGCAGTCGTTTATCGCCGCTTGCCAGATCTTCATGGATGCCGTCCAGATAGCGGTTTGTGAGATTGCAGCCAATACGGTTCGGCGAGTTCGTGTACGATGGAACGGATCTGCAGTGCGAGGTCTGCATTTTCGAGCAGTTCCTCGAGAAAATGTGCAGGTGCCTGTGCGGATTCCTCCATCAGTGCCTCGGTCTGGTGCCGCTGCTGATAGCGCAGATGATCGTAGCAGAGGTTTTTTGCGATCTGGCAGAGCCATGTGGTCATTTTGCAGCTGTCGTCAAAACGGTCTGCGGATTCCATTGCGCGGAGAAATGTGTCCTGTGTCAGATCCTGTGCGAGTTCGGCATCGCCGCACATTCTCTGCAAAAAGCGGTAGACGGTTTTGCCGTGTTCCCGATAAATGTCGTCCATGTCGTCCCGGTGTTTCATGCGTTCCCCCCTTTTTCATATATATAACGTCTGAAGAAGCAATTCGTTACAAAAAAGCAGAAAAAATCTGCGGTGCATGAGATCTTTGCGACAGCACCGCAGATTATGATGATTGTTTTCGCAGTTCCTCCGCGATTTCCGCAAGTTTTTGCAGACGGTGATGCACGCCCGAACGGGAGATCGGCGGTGTCAGCATCGCACCCAGATCGCGCAGTGTGGCTTCGGGGGCATCCAGACGGATTTTTGCGACCGCCTGTAAATTTTCGGGGAGTGCGTCCAGTCCGATACGGTCAGCGATCAGCAGAATGTCGGCTGTTTGCTGTTCGCCTGCCGCAACTGTTTTTTCGATATTTGCCAGATCACAGTTGGTACGCCGATTGGTCTGACTGCGGAAACTCTTATAGATTTGCGCCTCCACGAGTTCCAGCGCGGCATTCTGTGCGCCGAAAAAGGTCAGGGCATCGCTGATCTGTTCGTTCTGTTTGAGATAGAGGATATGGTCATTTTTGCGCGTTGTGGTTTTTGCGGCGATCCCTTTGTCTGCCAGCAGAAGCTGCATGGTCGCGCAGAGTTTTTCGTCCGGAAAAACAATTTCCATATGGTAGTCTTTGGAAGGGTCGCTGACGCTGCCGTTCGTCACAAAAATTCCTGCGGCAAAGAACGGAAATCCGGATTCTTTCATCAGCGAAAAATCGGTGGAACGGTCTGATAGTGTAATATGGAACACGCGCAGCAGCGAGGAAATCGCAATTTTGTCCGTCAGGGTGAATACCCAGAGCGGCAGCCGCTTTTCACGGCTTCGGTATTCGGTATCAAACAGCGCAGTCGGACAGATTTTTCGGAGTACGTCCTGAAAAAGATCAGCAAACGCCTCGCATTCAGTCTGGATCACAATTCGTTCCGTGCTGAGTTGTCTTGCGGAGAGCAATGCCCCGTAGAGAAATGCAAACTGCTGGTCTTTGGCGTGGATACTGCCGCAGATCTCGGTTTTGGTCTGATTGGAAAATGAAGCCAAGAGGGGTGCCCTCCTTTCCTGTTCTGAATGAAAATACCGCGGTTATTTTTCTTTTTTGTAGTCGCGGTGCAGGGTAACGATATGCAGGTCGTTTTTCCGCAGATGTTCAGAAACCAGTTCCGCAAATGTAACAGAGCGGTGGTGTCCGCCTGTACAGCCGAAGCCGATGACCAGCTGCGTTCTGCCCTCGCTGATATACAGCGGAATCAGAAAGTCCAGCATATTCGTAATTTTTTCGTAGTATTCCTTGGACGCATCTGCCGCCATGACATACTCCTGTACACAGGATTCCATGCCCGTGTGGTGGCGCAGTTCAGGGATATAATAGGGGTTTGGCAGGCATCGCATATCGAAAACAAGGTCTGCTTCGAGCGGTGCGCCGTACTTGAACCCGAAACTCATGACCTGAATCAGCATCGCATCGGTCAGGTGTGCGGTAAACTGCATTTTGACCTGTTCTTTGAGCTGAGAGGTCGAGAGCAGAGAAGTGTCGAGCATCATATCCGCAGCAGCGCGGATGGTTTCAAGATGTTCGCGTTCATAGGCGATCGCACGCGGAATATCGCCCTCAAAGCGTTCTGCCAGCGGATGCAGGCGGCGTGCGGTACGAAATCTGGTGGCAAGCACCTGTTCGGATGCTTCCAGACAAATCAGGCGGCACCGTACATCGTTCCGCATATCAATTTTCAGACTGCGGTAGGCTTCTGCCAACTCTGCATAGCGTTCGCAGGAGCGGATGTCGATGACCATGGCGACACGCGAAAGCTTGCCGCCTTTTTCCAGACAATGCCCGATAAACTGCCGCAGAAACGTCAGCGGCAGATTATCGACCACATAGTATCCGATGTCCTCCATGGCATTCAGAACACAGGATTTTCCTGCGCCTGCCATGCCCGTGACAAGAATGAGTTCCATCATAAGATTCAGTTTCCTTTGTCTTTTCTGTCTTTTATGCAAAATAGGAATCATTGGACTTCATGATCCCGATGAAGAATCCGAGCAGCAAAATGGAGATCGGTAGTGTTGCCAGCAGCCAGACCAGCGCACGCTTGGCAAAGCCTTTTGTAGTGTAAATATGCGGATTTTCACGGCTGTACCAGATATCCGCAGACAACCCGTCTTTGAGCATTTTTGTCGGGAAGTCAGGAATGGTGATCATGTTGAAGTTTGCGGAATATTTGACGGTACATTTGCCTTTTTCCGAGCCGCCGAGATTGACGCGCGTTGCGTTTGCCGTGGTATGGATACCCGATTGGAGAATGGAATAGTTGCGCCAGACAGCAGCGATCAGCGGCAAGGTCAGGGCAGCAGATGTCAGTCCGCAGAGTACCGCACAGGCAGAAAGCGGTTCATAGCGTATGGTGCGGATGATCTGAAATCCCTCCACCAGAAAAACGATGCAGAAGAATCTCAGGCGTGTGCTTTTGTTGAATTGCCGCAGCAGTACGGAAAACGAGAGAAAGGATGCGCCGAGAAACAGCGCACATACGGCAATATATATATACCATGCCGGATTCATTGCAGAATCTCCGGTTCCAGTTCGAGGACGAAGCCTGTTTCACGTTCGACAATTTCACGTACCTGTTTACAAAGTTCGAGGACATCCTTACAGGTCGCGCCGCCGCGGTTGATGACAAAGCCCGCGTGTTTTTCGCTGACCTGTGCGCCGCCGACCGTCAGACCTTTCAGTCCGCACTGGTCGATCAGCATGGAAGCATAGCTTCCGACAGGACGTTTGAACGTACTGCCAGCACTCGGAAATTCAAGCGGCTGCTTGGCTTTTCTTCTGCCGAGCAGATCATCCATCGTCGCCTGTATCTCAGACGCATCGCCTTTTTTCAGGCGGAATGCCGCACGGAGAATCACCCAGTCAGGATGATCCATAAAAATGCTGTGGCGATAAGCAAGCTGTACCTCTGCGGCAGGAATGGTTTTCAGTTCGCAGTTTTCATCGAGATAGTCCACCGATTCCAGCACCTGCGAAATTTCTCCGCCGTATGCGCCTGCATTCATAAAGATGCCGCCGCCGACCGAGCCGGGAATGCCGTATGCAAATTCCATGCCCGTCAGCGAAGCCTGTAATGCAGCACGGCAGACATTTTTGAGTGTCGCACCTGCACCGCAGCAGAGAAGTCCTGTTTCGGCGTCTGCCGTGACTTGTTCTGCCGCATCGCCGCCGAACGCAACGACCACACCGCGGTATCCGTCATCAGGGACGAGCAGATTGCTGCCTCTGCCGATGACACGAAACGGGACGGCGTCCTGACGGAGATTCTGTAAAACGGCACGGAGTTGTTCGTCCGTTTCTACGGTGACAAACGCATCGCACGCGCCGCCGATATGGAAACTTGTGTGTGCGGACATCGGCTCCTGCTCCAAAACGGCACAGCCGAGTTCGTGACAGACGGCTTTCAGGGATTCAAGATTCATGTTCAGAAATTCCTTTCATCAGGGAATGTTATTCCGTTTCGTCAAAACGGATGCCGTGTTTCTGCGAAGCGATTTCCATGATTTTTGCAGCATCCGTACTATATATAAGGTGTGCAGGAAACTGTAAATCTTCCAGCACCTTGAAAGCGGTCGGTGTTTTTCCGACAAGCTGGTGGAAATGCGCATCGGTATTGATCACCACAGGCACCTCGTATTTTTTACAGAGCCCGTAGCATTCCGCTGCATTGTCCAGCGCACCGCGCTTCCATGTCAGCGAACCCTCGTTGATCTCAATGAGTTTGCCGTATTCTTTTGCGGCTCTGACGATCGGTTCAAAATTGCAGGGGAACATCGCCGTGGTCGGGTGTCCGATGACATCGACCATCGGGTTTTCGCAGACTTTGCAGTAGCCCTGTGTGACCAGTTCGGGTGTGCGCTCGAAGGACACGCACGGCGTATGATACGAGGCAATTACCCATTCGCAGAACGAAATTTCCTTTTCATCCATGTCGATGGTGCCGAATTCGTCAATAATATTTGCTTCCACGCCTTTGAGCATCCAGACGCCGCAGAGCTTACGCGGCAGAATTTTGTAGTTGTGGAAATGCCAGAGGTGCGGAGAATCGGGAGATGCAGGACCGTGGTCGGTCGTCGCAAAAAGTTTCAGTCCGGCATCTGCCGCGCCCTGTGCCATTTCCGTCAGAGTGGAGTAGCCGTGGGCAGATGCGACTGTGTGGGTATGCAAATCAGTTTGCAACTGCAAGAAAATCACTTCCGTGTATTATAATTAGAAAGAATCGAAATCGTGGACGGTTTCCTTCGGGGATTCGCCTGTGTCCATGCCCAGACGCTTCATGAGTTCCTGTGCGCCGTTGTAGCCCATCTTTTTCTGACGGTTGTTCATAGCGGCGACTTCCATAATGACAGCGAGGTTTCTGCCGGGCTTGACAGGAATGACCATCGACGGCACTTTGACATCGAGAATATTTGCATAGTCGGTATCTACGCCCATTCTGTCATAGATTTTGGAGCTGTCCCAGGGTTCCAGTTCGATGATCATATTGATTTCCTGCGACATTTTGACAGCACCCATACCGAACAGTCTGCGGACATTGATGATGCCGATGCCGCGGAGTTCAAGGAAGTGACGGATGTTGTCGGGTGCAGAACCGACAAGGCTCTTGTTGGAAACCTTGCGGATCTCGACGGCATCGTCTGCGACCAGACGGTGACCACGCTTGACCAGCTCGATAGCGCATTCGCTCTTGCCGACACCGCTTTCGCCTGTGATCAGAATGCCTTCGCCGTAAATATCGATGAGAACACCGTGACGGGTGACACGCGGTGCGAGGTGAAGATTGAGGAAGGAAAGCAGGGAGGATGTGAAATGCGAGGTGGATTCCTCCGTGCGAAGGATCGGGACGCCGTATTCTTTGGCGAGATCGACCATTTCAGGGAAATACGGCTGATTTCTGGTGATGCAGAGTGCCTTGATGCGCTCTTTGAACAGCCGTTCAATGCGGTCGCGGCGTTCCGTTTCGTTGAGGGAGGAAAGATAGGAAAACTCCATCTTACCGATGATCTGGATACGTGCAGGATTGAAGTATTCGTAGTAGCCCATGAGCTGCAAGCCCGGACGGGTGATGTCGTTTTCGGAAATCAGGACTTGGGAAAGTTCCTCCGGTGCGTAGATGACTTCCAGCTTGAATTCGTCTACAATTTTCTGTAAACTGACGGTAAATTTCTGGTCTGCCATAATCATATGCCTCCTTGTATGTATTTGTGTGAGGATACCATCTTTATCATACCACAAATCAGCCGTTCATGCAAGTGTTTTTTCGAAACTTGTGCAATATCGCAAGAAGTGGCAGGCATTGACAAGCCATGCGATATTTGTTATAATGACAATACATGATATTTACGAAAGCTGGGAGTATTTTGAAAAAAGGCATTTTGTTTGATCTGGACGGCACACTCTGGGATTCCTCTGCGGAATGTACGGAAGCGTGGAACGAAGCAATCCGCACGCAGACGGACCGTCCCGAGCAGTTTACGATAGATGATATGCACGGCTTTATGGGAAAAACAATGGAGGTCATCGCCGCATTGATGTTCCCAACACTGCCGCAGGACGAACAGATTCGGCTTATAAAGCTCTGCACGGCGCACGAGCACAAATATCTGGAAACACACTGTGCGGCTCTATACCCGAACGAACAGGCGATCCTGACAGAACTTGCAAAGGATTACGCGCTGGGTGTTGTCAGCAACTGTCAGGACGGATATATTCAGCTTTATCTCAGACAATGCGGATTTTCTGAGCTGTTCTGCGATTTTGAATGTGCAGGCAGAACAGCAAAATCCAAGGGGCAGAACATCCGTCTGGTCATGGAGCGGCAGGGGATTACCGACTGCGTCTATGTCGGAGATACGCAGGGCGACTGCGATGCTGCAAGAGAAGCAGGCGTTCCGTTTTTCCATGCCGCATATGGTTTTGGCAAAGTGGACGGCTGTGACGCCTCTCTTTCCTCGCTTGCAGATCTGCCTGCTGCGGCGGAGCGGCTGTTTGCTGTTGAGGGCGGAAAAGAATGACGCCGATCGCTCATATCCGCAACGATTTCACCAGTAAATTCGGAATTCCGCGGCAAAGCGGCATCATTCCCGAACTGAAAGCACAGATCGTATTTACTGCGGAATTCAGTCGTATGGAAGCGGTGCGCGGACTGGAAGCCTTTTCGCATATCTGGCTGCTCTGGGAGTTTTCCGAGGCGAAAAAGCCTGACGGAAAAGGCTGGTCAGCAACGGTACGTCCCCCAAGACTGGGCGGCAATCAGCGTGTCGGGGTGTTTGCGACACGTTCGCCGTTTCGTCCGAATCCGATCGGACTTTCCTGTGTGAAACTGGAGGGTATCCGACAGGAAAACGGTACTGTGATCCTTGACGTTTGCGGCGCGGATTTACTGGACGGTACACCGATCTATGACATCAAGCCGTATATTCCCTTTACAGATTGTCACCCCGAGGCGTCCGAGGGCTACACCGCAGAAACGCGCCGTCATTTGCTGACGGTCTGCGATGCAGAACACCTGCTGGAAAAGCTGCCTGCGGAGAAACAGAAAGCCGCGGAGGCAATCCTTGCACAGGATCCGCGTCCGGGGTACAGCGATGATAAAGAGCGCGTGTTTGGTGTACCTTTTGCGGAATATGATATTCGTTTCCGTGTGGACGGGGAGCAGCTTACCGTCTGTGAAGTGGTCAAAATGGAATAGGATAATAAAACGCCCGAACGTTGGAAATACCATCGTTCGGGTGTTTGGTTTCATAATACGGTGTATTTTACTTCTTATCCTGATACGCATAGCCGAAATGGATCGGCGGTGCAGTCACGGATACATAGACAAATTCCTCATCGCCGTCGTTGAGCAGGCCGTGTACATCTTTGTCAGCAAAACGGACGACATCGCCCGCACGGAACGCTTTCGTTGTATCATCAGCAAGCAGGAGCTTTCCTGTGCCTTTTGTTGCATACCAGATCTGTTCGGATGCATCGTGGGTATGTCTGGGCTGGGATGCACCGACTTCCAGATGTACCTCTGTGATCGTGACTCTTGTGCTGCCTGAATTGTCGGGGTTGAGTAACTGTCTGGATACAACACCGGGATTCGATAATGCGACGATACTGTCTTTGCTGATAAATTCCATGGAAATCGCTCCTATTCTTTATAAGTATTTCAGATAGTATACCACGATTTCTGCGTAATGTCAATAGAAAGCCGCGGCATTCCTGACAAAGCATCAGGAATGCCGCGGCTTCTGTTATTCAGAATTACTTGTTGAATGCAGCGAATGCGTTTTCAGGAACTTCCTTGTCGCAAGGCTTTGTGAAAGCGGATACGATCGGAACGATGATGATGGAGAAGAGCATCAGCAGCGCACCTGCGTTGATCGGAGAAGCAAGGTTCAGCGGCAGAGAAGCAGCAGCCTTGACGATGCCTGCACACTGTGTCGGGAAGAACGAGAAGATGCACATATGTGTCAGCGTCAGAACGATGCCACAGACAAAGCTTGTCCAGACAGCGGCAGGAGTGACTTTTTTGCTGTACAGACCCCAGAGGAACGGTCCGAGGAACGAACCCGACAGCGCACCCCAGGAGTAGCTCATCAGCGCGGAGATCGAAGCGTTCTTGTTGCACGCGACGATGACGGAGATCAGCAGGAAAATCGCAACCAGCACACGCATGGTGAGGATCTCTTTCTTTTCGTCCATCTTGCCCTTGCTTGCAGGGCGGAGCAGGTCGTGTGTCATGGTGGTGGAGGAGGTCATAACGAGCGAGGAAAGGGTGGAAAGCGATGCGCTCAGTACCAGAACAACGACCAGACCGATCAGAATGCTGGGCAGCGCGGTTTCGAGCATGGCAGGAACCATTGCGTCAAATTCGGGCTTTCCGTTCGGGAGAATATTGATAATGGTTTTGCCTGTGGTATCTGCGGTGTCGAGTGTGCAGAACAGTCTGTCAAAGCCGCCGAGGAGGTAGCAGCCGCCCGATACAACGAGGCAGAAAATGGTGGAAATGATCATACCGCGGGTGATGTCTTTTTCGTCACGAATCGCATAGAACTTGTGGATCATCTGCGGCAGACCCCATGTGCCAAGCGAGGTCAGGATAACAACGCCGAACAGGTTGATGGGATCCGGTCCGAACAGCGCGTTGAGCGAACCTTCGGGAGTGGAACCGTCCGAGATCAGACCGAGCTTTGCGACAGCCTCGGAGAATCCACCCTGATAGTTGAGAATGCAGCCGACCACGCAGGAAATACCGACCAGCATGATCATGCCCTGAATGAAATCGTTGACTGCGGTTGCGGAATAGCCGCCGAGGACAACATAGATCGCGCTCAGTACAGCCATTGCAATGATAATAATAGTATAGGCGGAGTCAGACTTGAAGTCGAATGCCATTGCAAACAGACGGGACAGACCATTATAAACGGATGCGGTGTAAGGAATCATGAAGAAGAACACGATTATCGCGGCAACGGTTTTGAGTTTTTTGCTGGCATAGCGTTTGCCGAAGAAATCAGGCATTGTTTTCGCGCCGAGATGCTTGGTCATCAGACGGGTACGTTTGCCGAGGACAAGCCATGCGAGTGTTGCGCCGATGATCGCATTTCCGATGCCGATCCACGCGGCAGCCACACCGTATGCCCAGCCGAACTGACCTGCATAGCCGATGAAAACCACGGCGGAGAAGTAGGTGGTACCGAAACCAAATGCGGTCATCCACGGACCGACTTTGCCGCCGCCGAACACGAAGTCATTGAGGCTTCTGGTTCTGCGTGAGGTGATAATGCCGATGGTGATCATCGCAGCAGCGTAGAGAATGACGACCAGCAGCGTGACAATTTGGGATTGTGTCATAGAAATTGCTCCTTATATATAGTATTTCAGAAGTTCAGCGGAGAGTTCCGTTCGCTTCTGCGCTTTACAGCTTTTTAACTGTAAAGCTTTAATGTAACAAAGTGATTATAGCACGGAAATCCCATTTTGTCAAGAGCTTTTTGAAAAATTACGGAAAAATACGGATTTATGTCGAAAAATCACCGAGATTACAACAAATAGTATTATATTTCTCTTTCAGCATATAAAAATACCAAATTCGGAGCAAAATGTGTTTGATTCCGCGCTGACAATATCATTGTGCAATGTTACTATAAATACAACTCCTGTTTTTCCATATCCTACAAAGTTTTGAAAATCCCTTTACAACTGCACAAAGATGTATTATAATGTACCTAGTGAATTATGTGATTATTCTTACTGGAAAATATCGGAAAAGATTTACAATCTGTATAATTTCTGCAAATGCACGGGATTTCAGAAAGGTTCCGCCCGATTCGGGGGAAACTTGCAGACTGTATCCGATTTTCAGGAAGAATGAACACCGCTTTCACGAGCAGCAGATGCCATCGTGCATCGAAAAGATATAACTCGGATCTCGTACTGGGTTCGGTTATATAAAACAAAAAAACGGGAGGGTTTTTTAACATGCTGAAAAAAACATTCGGCAAGCGTATGGCAAGCGGCGTTGTGACTGCTGCAATGCTCGCATCCGCTACCTGCGCAGCTCTGCCTAGCCTGAGCCTGTCTGCTTCCGCAGGTCAGATGCTCGGTCAGACAGACTTTAACGACGGCATCGGTTTGCCGTGGCACACCTGTGAGACTCCGCCTGCAAAGTTGAACTTCAACATCAAGGGCGGCACCTACAACATCGAGATCGTCAACAACGGTGGTACTGATGTCGGCGGCGAGTCCCGTTGGGACTGCCAGTTCCGTCATAGAAAACTGAAGTTCCATTCCGGTGATAAGTACACCGTAAAGGCTGAAGTTACTTCCGATACGGCTGGCGAGATCTACACCAAGATCGGTAACCTCAAGGGTGACGTTGAAATTTGGCATAACGGTTACGGCAAGGGCGATACTGCTTTTGACCAGAACTGGAACTGTATGCCTGTTACCGCTGGTTCGACTTTGACCATCGACTCTTCTTTCACCTGTAGCACAGAGCTGGAAGTTGGCGAGTGGGCTTGGCACTTCGGCGGCGCAGGCGAACACCAGAACAACGACTGCTTCCCTGAGGGAACCAATCTGAAGTTCGACAACATGAGCCTGACCAATGATTCCCGTGATACTGATGACTTCCCGAAGGCTGCAGAGATTCCGGAATATCCCATCCACGGCAACCAGGTCGGCTACTACACTAAGCTTGCAAAGAAGGCAACTCTGCACGATTCCAGCAGCACCAAGGTTTACCTGGTAGATGCTTCTTCCAAGAAGTCTGTCTGGGAAGGCACTGCAAAGGCAATGAGCGGTACGGATGTAGACTCCGGTATGAAGTGCGCAGTCATTGATTTCTCTGATTTCACGACTCCCGGTACTTACTACTTCTCTCTCGACGGTTCTAAGCAGGCTTCTTATGAATTCAAGATCGGTGATGACGTATACGGCGGCATCGTTGCTGATGCTCTGAACTACTTCTATCAGAACCGTTCCGGTATTGAGATTCAGGAAAAGTACATCACCTCCACCGGTGAAAACTCCAGCAAGTCTGCTCTGGCTCACAAAGCAGGTCATACCACCGATACGGCTGCAATCCAGACCAAGTGGGTCAAGGCCTACAAGGCTGACGGCTCCGATATCGATAAGTCCGCAGGCAACCTGACCGCTAGCGGCGGTTGGTACGATGCCGGTGACCACGGTAAATACGTTGTTAACGGCGGTATCTCTGTCTGGACTCTCCAGAACCTGTATGAGTGGACACTCGACAGCAGAAACAACTCCGATAAGGACAAGTTCGGCGACAGCTCCAAGAGCATGGTCGTTCCGGAAGCTGGCAACAAGTATCCTGACCTTCTCGATGAAGCTCGTGTTGAGCTCGAATGGTTCTTCAAGATGATGGTTGACGGCTCTTACAAGATGTCCAAGTATGAAGGTCCTAAGGGCGGTTCTGATACCGGCGTTTACAAGAACATGGTATACCACAAGCTCCACGACCACAAGTGGACCGGTCTGGCAACCAAGGCTTGGGACTATGAAGATGAATGGGGCACCAAGCGTATCGTTAAGCCGCCTTCTGTCTGCGCTACTCTGAACGTTGCAGCTTGTGCAGCTCAGGCAGCTCGTCTGTGGAAGGGCATTGATGATAGCTTCGCTGATGAGTGCCTCGAAAATGCAAAACTGACCTATGAAGCAGCAAAAGCAAATCCGAAGCTCTATGCTCCTCTCGACCAGGCAATCGGCGGCGGCGCATATGGTGACGACCACGCAGAAGATGACTTCTACTGGGCAGCTTGCGAACTTTACATCACCACCGGTGATACCACTTATCTGAAGGACCTCGAAGGTGCTTCCGAGTATGCTTACAAGATTTCCACCACCCTGAACGGCGGCGAAAACAGCGGTACATTTACCTCCTTCAACTGGGGCAACACCGCAGCTCTCGGTACCCTGTCTCTGTACCTGAACAAGGATGCAGCAGGTTCAAACTATGATTCTATCGTTTCTTCCATCACCAAGGCTGCTGATGCATTCGTAGCTAAGGAAGCTGAACAGGGCTTCGGTATCCCGTATGCTCCTGCAACCTTCCAGGATGCTATCAACATCGGCGAAGGCATTGATGTCTTCGGTTACGAGTGGGGCTCCAACTCCATGGTCGCTAACAACAATATCGTTATGGCTTATGCATATTCTGCAACCGGCAAGGCTGATTATCTGAACGGCGTTGTTGAAGGTCTGGATTATCTGTTCGGCCGTAACGCAAGAGACTTCTCTTATGTTACCGGTTACGGTACTTACCACTGCACCAACCCGCACCACAGATGGTGGTCTCATGAACTCGATGAAGAGTTCCCGTATGCACCTGCTGGCGTTCTCTCCGGCGGCCCGAATGCTGGTCTGCAGGATCCGTACGTTGGCGGCGCTGGTCTGACTCGTGGCGACAACAACCCGTCTCAGCTCTGCTACGTTGACTCCATCGAAGCTTGGTCTGTAAACGAAGTTACCATTAACTGGAACTCTCCGTTCGCATGGATCATGTCCTTCGTCGAGGATGAAGCAAATGCAGATGGTATTGTGCCTACTCCGGGTTCGTCTACCACCACCACTACTACCACCACCACCACTTCTGAAACTCCTGGTCAGACTGACTGGGGTAATGTTGACTGCTCCAGCGGTTCTACTCCGCAGGATCGTGTTGACATCTCTGACGTTATCCTTCTCTCCCGTATCGTAGCTGAGGATACTACCGCATCCCTCACTGCACAGGGCAAGAAGAACGCTAACGTTGTCAATCCTTCTGTCGACAAGCTCGACGGCAGCGACGTTACGATGATCATTAAGTTCATCGCTCGTCTGGTTGACTACGATGCACTCGGCAAATAATTCTGAGTTTCAGATTATTTCCAAAAACGAAAAGGTCGTACCCACTTTGGGTACGACCTTTTTTTATGTAGATGACGTTTCTGTTGGTTCGGCTGCGGAGATGGTGGTTTCTGTTGTACAGGACGTTTCGCCTGTTATGTCGGTCTGCATCGGTGCAGATACAGTAAAGTCGGAAAATGTCAGAAGCAGCGGCTGATTCGGCATCTCAAAAGTACAAAGCTGTCCGCTTTCGGTAAATGTGACCGTGTAACTACCACTTTCACATTCACCAGAGATTTTCCACGTATCATCGTCTGTTTTCTCACAGGGGAGAGTATCCATGCTGCTGAGCGAATCAAGAACATCGGTTGTGATCAGAAGCATGGTTTTCGCAGGCAAAGCGGATTTCGGTACGGTGAACGAAAGCCCTTTGTAACTTGCGCTCACAGCATTGTCCTCGAAATTCAGAACGACACCCGCGAGCGATGACGGTGCTTGAAATTCCGCCTCCCAGATGCCCGTATCGTTCCGTGTCAGCTGCAATTCTGCCTCGGATTCTCTGTCGCCGTAGGTCATTTCCGCCGTGACTGTGAAACATTCATCCAGTTGCGGAGAAAAGCTCGTGTCTGTTTGCTTTTTGTTGCATCCGCAAAGAAGAAGCGGTGTTGTGCTGCAAACAAAAAGGACATTCTTCAAAATAGCAAAAGATTTCATCAAAAGCAACCTCCAGAATATGATTGTGCTTTTTAACATCCTTTGTATTTTGGAATGTCCTTGGAATTTTTATATAGATGCGATGTTTTCAATGCGAAGAAATACAGACGGCAGCATACGGATCACATCAGTCGGCAGCATGGATGTGACAGATAAATCTTTTGCCGCCAGATCGCCGGCGTAACCGTGCAGAAACGCCCCGACAGCCGCCGATTGAGCGGAAGGGACGCCTTGTGCAGTCATCGAGGCGATGATTCCGGCGAGGACATCGCCGCTTCCGCCTTTGCTGAGACCACTTCCACCCGTCGGATTCAGCGTGATTCCATGCGTGGATGCGGTGAGCGTTCCTGCACCTTTCAGAACGACCGTTGCATTCGGAAAACGCTTCTGAAAATCGGAAACGACGATTTTACGATTGTTTTGCACTTCCTTTGCGGAGATACCGATAAGCCGCCCCATTTCCGCAGGGTGCGGCGTGAGGACGATCGGTGCGTGTACCTCATGTAACCATTCTATGTTGCCGGCGAGTGCATTTAGACCATCAGCGTCCAAAATTATCGGACAATCCAACGATATCAGCAAATCATGTACGAGCCGCTGAACATTTTCACCTTGTCCCAGTCCGCAGCCGATCAGTACCGCGCTGCATTTCTTCGCATATGCGAGTAAATCGGGGACTGCATCCGCGGAGATCGTCCCGGCCTCTGTCATTTCTAGCGGCAGAAACATAGCTTCAGGCGCGATGAAACTCAGTCGGTCACAAGTCGATGGCACGGATGCCAGACAGAGTGTGCCGACGCCGCAGCGCAGAGCCGCAGTTGCGGACATGACCGCCGCGCCGGGCATATTGCGAGAGCCGCAGACGCATAGCAACCTCCCGAATGTACCTTTGTGACTGTCGGGCGGACGCTTCGGCAGAATTGCTGCGATTTCGGACAGCGTGAGTGCGGACAGATTGCCATATTTGTCGAAAAATGATGTGCCTACGCCAATATCAACACATATCGTTTCTCCGCAGAAATGGGAAAGCGGCGGAAGCTGTGCGCCGATTTTTCCTGCACCAAACGTGACTGTTTGGGTGCATGGGAGCGTTCCGTCCGCAATTTCTCCTGTTTCGCCGTTTCCGCCGCTTGGAATATCCACCGCGATACAAGGCATATTTTTCGCAAATTCGAAGATTTCCCGAACTTCATCCGGAAGCTGTCCATGAAATCCGATGCCAAAGACGCCGTCCGCCACAAAATCTGCGGCTTGGACGGCGCGGATGATTTCTTTCTTGTCACGGAGAATTGGAATATCGCGTATCTGTGCGAATTTCTCTGCGGATAAATCTGTTTTCGGATTGCCGAAAAGCATTGCGATCTTAACATTCAGACAGGACTGCAAAATGCGGGCGGCAACAAAGCAGTCGCCTGCGTTGTTGCCGTTTCCGCAAAGGAATACAATGCTTTGAAAATGATGTGCCTGCGCGAATTTCAGGATGCATTCGGATAAACCGCGTCCTGCATTTTCCATCATGGTATCGAAGCGGATGCCAGCTTGATTAGCGGCGGCTTCGACCTCGCGCATTTGCGACGGTGTTACAAGATACATGATTTACCTCGCAGATTCGTCGATATCTTGACTGACCGACGGTGTATAGCGGAAGTTCAGATTGCGCGGCAGTTTTTTTGCAAAATAGGAGAGAAACTGTTCATCGGGCGTCATCAGCAGGCGAACGTTGCCGTAGCTTTCATGCGGAAATTCTGCAAAATACGTATTTTCATCCTCCGCTGCACAGGCGATGACGAGCGTTGTGGAGTCGGGGAGGGAAGGTGCTTCTGAGAGCTTTCCGAACGCTGTAAATTTCGGCAGCGTGGTGGAGATCATCTCTTTGCGTTTGCGCTGTGCGATGATTTTTGTGATGGTGAGTTCTTCCTCAGCCATGACATATTCGTATTCGATTTCGCAGTTGGTTGCCAGATACCAAGTCAGAAATCCTGCTGCCATTGCAAGAAGCAACAGGAAAAATCCCAGTACGAACGAGCCGATGATAAGGACAAGTGTCAGCAGACTGCCGAGGAGAATGGTCATTTTGGCTTTTGCGCCTGTGTTTTCTTTTTGGACGAGTTGTTCGAAGAAATTAGAACCAAGCATAGTGAAAACCTTTCTGTATCATGATTTATTTTCGGCTGCTTCGCGTGCGTGCAGCTCTTTTTTGCGTGTGTACATCAGCTGGTCAGCGCGGTCAAACATATCGACAGCCGTTTCAGAACCGTCAAATTGGGCGGTGCCGAAGCTGAATGTGACAGGTCTGTTGAGGAATTTGAAGCGTGTGGCGGAAAATTTATTGAGTGCTTTCTGCATGACAGCTTCCGCCGTGTCATAATCCGAATGGAAGATCACAGCGAATTCCTCGCCGCCGTAGCGGAATACATCGAGTCCCTTGCAGCAGTCCTGCAAGAGATGTGCGAGGGAGATCAGAATGACATCTCCGTTTGCGTGACCGAAATTATCGTTGATCGCCTTGAAACTGTCGATGTCCGCGATCGCCACAGAAAGCGGATGGTCGTGTGCATCGGCGGTTTGCATGTCATGCTCCAAAGTCTGATAGAACGAAGCATGGTTCAGCAGTCCTGTCATGGCATCACGGTTCAGACGTGCCTTGATTTCCGTGACATCATCGTAGGTGATCAATGTGCCCTGCGAGCCGTCCTTGTTTTGGAGATTTGTGACTTTGCGCTGATAGGTCGCTAAACCGACAGACACAAAACTCAGCTGATCGGAAAGCAGGGGATTGAGGTCGCGTTCTCTTTTTTTGAACATGGGCGCATCGAGATTCGGGAGAATATGGTATGCAGCTGGATTCGCATAGGTCAGGTGTCCGTTGGAATCGAGCAGAATGATGGCGGTGCTCATGTTTTGCAGCAGCGCATCGCGGTTGAGCAGTCCGAATCGCAGGATCGCAAAGGTTGTGACCAAGGTGCCGAGCATGATGCCGAACGGTGTTAAATCCAAAGAATTGGTGAATCCTGTGAGATAGACAAGCAGGCAGAGATTTGGCAGGATGCCTGCATACAGGAGCATGGTGTTCAGCAGTTTGGCATCTTTCTGCAAGTGTTTTCTATGATAGAGCAGAAAGGCGAGATAAAGCGCGGAAAGCGTAAATGTATAGGTCATTGCGGCGTAGTACATTGTTCCCGGTTGGAATTCTGTCAGCCCGTCTTTTCCGATGCCGATATATTCATAGTATAAATTGTTTTCCGTACAGGTGAATATGAAAAACTGCATGACAAAGGCAGGGAGAAACAACAGCAGCCGCCAGAACCAATGGAGAGTGGCTTCATAGTAGCGCAGGGCGAAGCAGATCAGCAGCGGATTGATGAGCAGCTTGCCGAGGTAGCCGAATTTGATGGCGGTAATTTTTGCACCGAGATCGGATATATTCAGTTCCACCAGATAGGCAAGCATTGCAAGAACACCGCAGAATAGGCTCAGCAGCATATAGTCGCGGACGGCATTGTCACGGCGGTCCAGCAGCAGATAAAGAATCGTGCCGCCGCCCGAAACAAGTCCGATGGTCAGCAATGTACTCATAACGGTTATAGTCAGCGCAGCCCCCTCCTTTCACAGGATTCGATACTCATAATAGTATATCATATTTTCGCCCGTATGTCAATTCATAAAGATATACAGAATCCGTTTGCTGTTTCCGTGATTTCGATGGGTGAAAACAGAAATACGGAAAATGTGCACAACTTGTGACCGGAATATTCTTCTGCATTGGAGAATATGTAAAAAAATACTGTGACGCTTGACAAATCCTTCGGAATCGGATATAATATTACAGGATTCAAGTGGAACTCAGGTTCTCACCGCAGGCAGCCACAAGGCGCGTGAAGCGGTTATTCATCCGACAAATTTCGCAGGAATACTGCATATTTCGGAAATGGATAGTTATGAGAGCATGAACCGCTTGTGTTCATGCTCTTTTTATTGTAAATAGAATTTGACTGGAGGTGCTGGCAATTAGCAAGCAGGAACTGCAAATTAACGAGGAAATTCGTGACCGAGAGGTGCTTGTCATTGATGCAGACGGCTCGAAAAAAGGAGTCATGTCCGCAAGAGACGCACAGAAACTCGCGTTTGACCAGAATCTGGACCTTGTAAAAATTGCACCGCAGGCAACACCGCCTGTGTGCCGTGTCATGGATTACGGGAAGTATTGCTTTGAACAGCAGAAACGCGAAAAGGAAGCACGAAAGAATCAGAAAGTCGTTGAGATCAAGGAGATCCGTATGTTCTCTGCGATCGACACGCATGACTTCGAAACAAAAGTCGCACAGGGCAAGAAATTTTTGCAGGGCGGCGATAAGGTAAAGGTTTCGGTTCGGTTCCGCAAACGTGCGATTGCCCACCCTGAGCTTGGTATTGAACTGCTCAATCGCTACAAGGATGCGATTGGTGATGTTGCAGTTGTCGATAAGCCGCCGAAGATGGAAGGCAGAGCTTACGCAATGTTCATGTCGCCCAAGCAGAACAAGCCGGAAAAATCCGAGAAAGCCCCGAAGAAGCAGCAGGCTCCCGCAGAAAAGCCGCAGGAAGAAGCTGCTGAGGCTTAAATCCCACTCAGATATGCAACGTCCGATGAGATGGATGCCCTGCGACTTTTCGTTCACAGCGCATCAGACAGACGTTACCATATAAACGAAAATTTCAAGGAGGAAGAATCCATGGCAGCCGTAAAGGTCAAGAAAGTAAAGGTCAAAACCCATTCCGGCGCGAAAAAGCGTTTTCAGGTCACAGGTACCGGAAAGGTAAAGTTCCAGCACGCTTATAAGCGTCATCGTCTGAACGCAAAGGACACCAAGGTAAAGCGCGTTGCACGTAACGCTGGTGTTGCAACAAGTGCAAATGCACCGACCATTCGTGAAATGGTTCCTTACAAGTAAGCGGAAAAAAGCCCATTCGATACCCGGCCGCAGATTTGTGCGGCGGACTACTGATTACGGAGGATAAAGAACATGGCTCGTATTAAAGGCGCAATGATGACGCGCAAGAGAAGAAATAAGGTCCTGAAGCTTGCAAAAGGCTACTGGGGCGCAAAATCCAAGCATTTTAAGATGGCAAAACAGGCCGTCATGAAGTCCGGCAACTATGCCTACATCGGCAGAAAGCAGAACAAGCGTAACTTCCGCAGACTGTGGATCACCCGTATTTCTGCTGCCTGCAAGCTGAACGGCATGAACTATTCCACTTTCATGAACGGCTGCAAGAAGGCTGATATTACCCTCAACCGCAAGATGCTGTCTGAGATCGCAATTCACGATCCGGCAGGCTTCACTGCTATCGTTGAGAAGGCAAAGGCTGCTCTGTAAGATTGAAAAAGCGTGACGATGTTTTTCCATTGTCACGCTTTTACACAATAAACACGCTCTTTCAAATTCGGCAGAGCGTGTTGTTGTGTTTTTATTCGGATTCCCGTTTTTTATGGGGAGGGGAGGAAATTCATGATGCAGCAAACCGAAATTTTGCAGGTCGGCTCGAAGAACAAGACTCTGCATACCTTTCAGCACTTAAACCGCAGCCGTTCTTTTCGGGAAAAGAATGGTCTGTTTGCGATGGAGGGCTATCGGCTGGTGTCGGACGCACTCGGCTGCGGCGCAGAACTTTCTGCGATACTCCTGACCGAAGCTGCACAGGAATCCTACGGGGAGGCACTTCATGCCCTCGCCCCGAATGTCCGAACGCTGCTGATCTCTGACGCACTTGCAAAGGAGATCGCCGATACCGAAACCGCACAGGGCGTGTTTGCAATCGCAAAAATGCGTCAGGAGCTGGAAGCATTCCCGCAACAGGGCAGTCGCTGTCTGTTGCTGCATTGCTTGCAGGATCCTGCCAATCTGGGAGCGATTTTGCGAACTGCCGATGCGCTGGGAACGGACGGTGTGTATCTCTATCAGTGCTGCGATCTGTACAACCCGAAAACAGTCCGCAGTACAATGGGTGCGCTGTTTCGCGTACCGATTTGCCGTGTCCGCAGTATGGACGATTTTTTTGCACATTGCCGTACCGTCAGCCTGCCGACCTGTGCCGCTGTTGTAGACAGGGATGCAAAGCACCTGAAATCGTTTGATTTTTCAGGCGGTGCTGTGGTAATGATCGGCAATGAGGGCAACGGACTGCCGCGTGAGGTGTCCGATGCCTGTGACCATCCGCTGACGATTCCGATGTCACCGCAGGCGAATTCTCTGAACGCTGCAATGGCGGCAGGACTGTTCCTGTGGGAAATGACACGGTATGTGTGAAAAGAGGTGCGGCTATGGAACAAAAATTTTCATCCGCGCAGGAAGATGCGATGCGGTACTGGGTATGGCTGACGCTGATATTTGGTGCAGGCAGCCCGCAGGTCATCGCATATCTCGAACAATATGGTTCGCCGCAGGCACTCTATGAGGCTTTGCAGCATGGGCGAATCCTGAATTTACCGCAGCAACAGCAGAAAAACCTGACGAAGTATACGCTCGCACAGGCGCAGAATATGGTAGAATACTGCCAGAAATATGAGATTGCTTTGATCCCGATGGACGATGAGCGGTATCCGTTTTTGCTGACACAGATCCATGTGCCGCCGATCCTGCTGACTGCGAAAGGCGATTTGTCGCTGCTTTCGGAGAGTCCGCTGCTGACGGTTGTCGGCACCAGACATCCCTCGCAGTACAGTCTGGACGTTACCGGTCTTCTGGTGACGGAGCTTGCGCGATGCGGCGTCATTATTGTCAGCGGCTTTGCGGATGGAATTGATACCGCCGCACATACAGCCGCATTGGATGCCGGTGGAAAGACGATTGCGGTGCTCGGCTGCGGCATCAATGTGAACTATCCGCGCGGCAACGAAAAGCTGAAAAACAGGATGCTGGAAGACGGCAAAGGACTGCTGCTCTCGGAGTATCTTCCGGGTGTGCAGCCATTGCCCCCGAATTTTCCGAAGCGCAATCGAATCTTAAGTGCGCTCAGCGAAGGAACTGCCGTTATTGAGGCATCTATGCGGAGCGGTTCGCTTTCCACAGCGGATATGGCAGTGGAGCAGGGGAAATTCCTGTTCTGTGTGCCGCCGCATGATATTTTCGATAAACGCTATGCAGGCGTGATGCCGCTTTTGCGCGATGGTGCGCTGCCGCTGTTCAGCCACCGCGATGTGCTGTACGAATTGTATACGGGACATCCCCAGCGGCTGAAACTGCTCGATATGCCCGACTATCAGGGCGAATCGCTGGTCTTTGCAGACGATATCCAGCGCATCGAGGACAGAATGAAATCCGAAAAACGCGCCGAAGAAAAAGCTGCAAAACAAATGAAACAACCGATGCAGAGCGAAGAAATATCTCCTGCATTTGAAACACCGACTGTATCGCCGCCGCAGGACGGGCCGCTGCCCGAAGCAGAGAGCGAGCGGGAAATCGTTCTCTTTCTGCGTGAACACGGCGATACCCATATCAACGATATGGCTGCCGCGCTGGACATGGATCTGTCCTCGCTGCTCAGCAGTCTGACCATGCTCGAACTGGACGGCTATGTTGAAACGCTGTTCGGTGCGATCTACCGTGCGATCTGAACATCGCACCGCTATATGAAATGATTTCCACCATTTGAAAGGAACGGACGTACCCTATGTCGCAACTTGTTATCGTAGAGTCGCCTGCTAAGGCGAAAACCATTCAGAAATATCTCGGAGAGGGATTTGAAGTCATTGCTTCGATGGGCCATATTCGTGACCTGCCGAAGTCCAAACTGAGTGTTGACATTGAGAACAACTTCACGCCGACTTATATCGAAATGAAGGGCAAGGAAGATGTCATCCGCGATCTGAAATCACGCGCGAAGAAAAGCGACCGTGTCTGGCTCGCAACGGACCCTGACCGCGAGGGAGAAGCGATTTCGTGGCATCTCGCACAGATGCTCGGACTCGATATTGAAGAAAACAACCGTGTAGAATTCAACGAAATTACCAAGACGGGTGTGCAGAGCGGTATGGCAAATCCGCACAAGATCGACCTGGATCTGGTCAATGCACAGCAGGCACGCCGCATTCTCGACCGTATTGTCGGCTATCAGTTAAGCCCGTTTCTCTGGAGAAAGATCCGCCGCGGTCTGTCCGCAGGCAGAGTACAGTCTGTGGCAGTCCGTCTGGTCGTAGACCGTGAGAACGAGATCCGTGCGTTTGTGCCGCAGGAATACTGGTCGATCGACGCAAAGCTTTCGACGAAGAATTCCCGTAAGATCTTCTCGGCGCATCTGCTCGAAATTGACGGCAAAAAGGCAGAGCTTTCGAACGAAGCGCAGACCAATGAGGTACTGGCTTCCATTGAAAATGCGGATTTCATTGTTGATAAGGTCAAGAAGCGTGTGACCAGTCGTCAGCCTGCACCGCCGTTCATCACTTCCACCCTTCAGCAGGAAGCGTCCCGCCGTATGGGATTTCAGGCTCGCCGCACGATGAAAGCCGCACAGGAACTCTACGAAGGCGTGGAGATCCCTGAACTGGGCGCAGTCGGTCTGATCACCTATATGCGTACTGACAGCCTGCGTATTTCGGATGAAGCGAAAAGTGCAGCAGCAGCGTTTATTCTGGAAACATACGGTAAGCAGTATGTGCCTGCTTCTCCGCGTACATTCAAATCCAAGAAGAACGCACAGGACGCGCACGAAGCGATTCGTCCGACCATGCCGAATCTGACACCTGACAAGGTCAAGGATTCGCTGACGACCGATCAATATAAACTCTACAAGCTGATCTGGGAGCGTTTTATCGCAAGCCAGATGGCAAACTGTCAGCTGGATACGGTGTCTGTGGACATTGCGGCGAACAACTGCCTGTTCCGTGCATCGGGATTCAGCGTGAAATTTGACGGTTTTACGAAGCTTTATGAAGAAGCAAAAGATACCGCTGCCGAGGAGGACAACAAGGAACTGCCGCCAATCACGGAGGGCGATGTCCTGAAAGTCAAGTCCCTTGACGGCAATCAGCATTTCACACAGCCGCCTTCCCGCTACACCGAAGCAACACTAATAAAGACGCTCGAAGAAAATGGCATCGGCCGCCCGTCTACCTATGCGCCGACAATCACAACGATTCTCTATCGTATGTATGTTGAGCGTGACGGCAAGCAGCTGCGTCCGACCTCGCTGGGTGAAGTCACCACACAGCTGATGAAAGACCAGTTCAAGCAGATCGTTGATGTAAAATTCACCGCAGGCATGGAAAGTGACTTGGACGGTGTGGAACAGGGCGAGACTGACTGGGTGGAGTCGCTGCGCAAGTTCTATGTGGATTTCGACAAGACGCTGAAAGCCGCAGAAGTTGCAATGGACGGCAAGCGTCTGCGTGTGCCCGACGAGGAAACCGATGAGGTCTGTGAACTTTGCGGCAAGCCGATGGTCATTAAAATCGGCAGATTCGGAAAGTTCCTTGCGTGTACAGGTTTCCCCGACTGCCACAATACAAAGAAAATCGTCACGCCGACCAAGGGCTTCTGCCCGATCTGCGGCAAGAAAATCATCCAGAAGAAATCGAAAAAGGGCAGAAACTTCTATGGCTGCGAGGGCTATCCCGAGTGCAACTTTATGACATGGTACACGCCTGTTGAGGACAGATGCCCGAAATGCGGCAACACGCTCTTTAAGAAGGGCGGCAAGGCAGGAAAACTGCTTTGTGAAAAACCCGAATGCGGTTTTGAGCGTCCGCTGTGATGGAGAAGCTGACAATTATCGGCGCGGGAATGGCAGGCTGCGAGGCGGCTTGGATAGCTGCAAATGCAGGCATTCCCGTGACGCTTTACGAAATGAAGCCGCAGAAATATTCGCCTGCGCACCATATCCCTGATTTTGCGGAACTGGTCTGCTCGAATTCTCTGAAAGCGGCAAGAGTCGATTCTGCGGCAGGATTGCTGAAAGAGGAAATGACAAGGCTCGGCTCGCTGCTCGTTCCTTGTGCAAAGGAAACAGCCGTTGAAGCCGGCGGCGCACTTGCAGTTGACCGCTATGCCTTTTCAAAGCTGGTGACGGAAAAGATTCGCAGCCACGAGAATATCACGGTTGTCGAGCAGGAGGTTTCCGAGATTCCTGACGGTCAGGTCATTATTGCCACAGGCCCGCTGACTTCGGATGCCCTCCACGCACCGATCGCAGAATTGACAGGTGCCTCGCTCTATTTCTACGATGCCGCTGCCCCGATCATTACAGGCGAAAGCATCGACATGAACAAGGCATTTTATGCTTCGCGCTATGGCAAAGGCACCGCTGACTATCTCAACTGTCCGATGACGCAGGAGGAGTATCATGCGTTCTATGACGCGCTGATTCACGCAGAAGCCGCGCCGCTCCACGAGTTTGACAAAGAGGTTTTTCGTGTTTACGAGGGTTGTATGCCTGTTGAAGTGCTGGCGAAACGCGGCGAGGATGCAATTCGCTACGGCATGATGAAACCTGTGGGACTGACCGATCCGCACACAGGTAAACGCCCGTATGCCGTGGTACAGCTGCGCAGAGAGAACCGTGAGGGGACGCTCTGGAACCTTGTCGGTTTCCAGACAAACCTCAAATTCGGTGAGCAGAAGCGTGTCTTTTCGATGATTCCATCGCTGGAAAACGCAGAGTTTGTCCGCTATGGTGTGATGCACAGAAACAGTTTCCTCGACAGTCCGAAACTGCTGGATGCGACTTATGCGCTCAGAAAAGAGCCGCGTATCCGTTTTGCAGGACAGATGACGGGTGTCGAGGGTTATATGGAATCGGCAGGCAGCGGTCTGCTGGCAGGACACAATGCGGTACGCGCCATCAAAGGGATGCCGCCGTTGATTCTGCCGCATGATACGATGCTGGGTGCGCTGACTGCGTACATCACCGATCCCTATCAGGAAAATTTGCAGCCGATGGGTGCAAATATGGGAATTCTCCCGATGGTAACGGGAAAATTCAAGCAGAAACAGGAGAAATATCAGGTCTATGCAGAGCGTGCGCTCGCATCGCTGGATGCTGCTCTCGCCGCTGCGGACTTGGACGGAGAAAGAAACTGATATGCGAATAATACTGGATGCGATGGGCGGTGACAATGCGCCGCTCGCACCATTGCAGGGTGCAGCACAGGCGGTCAGAGAGTTGGGAATCGAAGTATTGCTCTGCGGTGACGAGCAGAAGCTGTGTGCGCTGGCGGCAGAGCATTCCATTTCTTTGGACGGCATTGAAATTCTGCACAGCAACGATGTGATCTCGATGCACGACCAGCCGACAGAGATCACCAAATCGAAGAAAAACTGCTCGATGGCGCTTGGCTTGGAGGCATTAAAGGACGGCAAAGGCGAAGCGTTTGTGTCCGCAGGCAATTCGGGCGCACTGCTGGTCGGTGCAACGATGATACCGCGCAGAATCAAGGGTATCAAGCGTGCGGCGATGGCACCTGTTCTGCCGACTGCCGATGGTCATGCGATTCTGATGGACGCAGGTGCGAATGTGGAATGCAGAGCGGAAATGCTCGCGCAGTTTGGTCTGATGGGCAGCATTTACATGGAAAAAGTCATGGGTGTTGCAAGTCCGAAGGTCGGACTCATCAACAACGGCACCGAGGAATGCAAGGGCAGAGAACTCGAACAGGAAGCATATGCGCTCTTGCAGGCGGAGAACCTCAATTTTGTGGGGAACATCGAAGCAAGAGATGTGCCGTCAGGAAAGTGTCAGGTGCTTGTCACAGACGGATTCACAGGCAATGTCGTGCTGAAACTCTACGAGGGCATGGCGAAATTTCTCACGGGCAAGATCAAGGAAATGTTCACAGGGCTTGGAAAGATCGGCGGTTTGTTTGTCCTGCCGAAGCTCAATGCTTTCAAGGATACGATGGACTACAAAAAGGTCGGCGGTGCAGTACTTCTGGGCATCGCAAAGCCTGTCATCAAGGCACACGGCAGTTCGGACGGCATGGCATTTTTCCATGCGCTCCGACAGGCAAAAACCTGTGTGGACGGCAAGATCGTAGAAACCATTTCAGAAGCACTTGCGGCGCGAAAGGCAGCCGACAAGGAAGAAGAATCATAATTTTGACGGACTGCTGTGCTGCTGTTTTGCGGCACAGCATCTCCGAATTTTCCGAGATTCTCCCGCTTGTCATGTAAAGCGAGTATATCCTTTGCAAGCCAAACAGGAGAAAGAAAGGGTATTATCATGGAACAGTTGGAGCAATCTACATTTGAGGAACGCATCGGCTACCGTTTCAAAAATTCAGAACTGCTGACCGAAGCACTTTGCCATTCGTCCTATGCGAATGAAAAGCGCGGCACACTCCGCTGCAATGAGCGGCTGGAATTTCTCGGCGACAGCGTCCTTTCGATCGTGGTATCGACACATCTGTTTACAAACTGCACGCATCTTCCCGAAGGTGAACTGACGAAAATTCGCGCGGCACTTGTCTGCGAAAGTTCACTCTACGGCTGGGCGCAGCAGATCGGACTTGGCGATTTCCTGCTGCTGGGACACGGCGAAGAACAGTCAGGCGGCAGACAGCGTCCCTCGATCCTTGCAGATGCGTTTGAAGCGGTGATCGCCGCGATTTTTCTGGATGGCGGCATGGAGGCGGCAAGGCCGTATGTGCTGGGATTCCTGCCCGAGCATTTTGACCGTCAGAACGCTGCATTTCACGATTACAAGACCGTTTTGCAGGAGGTCATTCAGCAGAATCCGGAGGAACGCGTCGAATATGTACTGGTCGGCGCAGAAGGTCCTGACCATGCAAAGGTGTTCCATATGGAAGTACGCCTGAATTCGAATGTCATCGGACGCGGTTCGGGCAAGAGCAAGAAAATCGCTGAACAAATGGCGGCAAAGGAAGCCCTTTCCCTGATGGGCAAGGAAGTCTGAACGAAATCATTCCCCAAGACAGGAGAACGAAAACCGGATGTATTTGAAATCACTTGAGCTGCAAGGCTTCAAATCCTTCCCCGATAAAATTCGCCTGACCTTTGACGAGGGCTTGACGGCGGTTGTCGGGCCGAACGGCAGCGGAAAAAGTAATATCGGTGACGCGGTGCGCTGGGTGCTGGGCGAGCAGTCCACAAAGGAACTGCGCGGAAAAAGTATGGAGGACGTTATCTTCTCCGGTACAAAAACGCGCAAGCCGATGGGCTTTGCCGCAGTTACGCTGACGATAGACAACAGCGACCATGCACTTTCCGAACCGGAACCCGAAGTCGCTGTTACAAGACGGCTTTACCGCAGCGGCGACAGCGAATACCTGATCAACGGTAAAAATGTCCGCCTGAGAGATGTCAATGAACTGTTCATGGATACAGGTCTGGGGCGTGACGGCTACGCGATCATCGGACAGGGCAGAATTACAGAGATCGTTGGTGCGAAATCCAACGAACGCCGCGATATTTTCGAAGAAGCGGCTGGTGTATCCAAATTCCGCTATAAAAAGCAGGAGGCACAGCGCAGACTTTCTGCGGCACAGGACAATCTGCTCCGCCTGACGGATATTGCATCGGAATTGGAAGGACGCATCGGACCTTTGAAGCATCAGGCGGAAAAGGCGGAGAAATTTGTCGTACTTGCGGAAGAACGCAAGGAACTGGAACTGTCGGTCTGGGTGCATAAGCTGCACGTTCAGACGGAAAACCTGCAAAAGCTGTCGGATACCTGTTTGCAGCTGACTGCGGAGTATGAGAATCTCCAGAACGACATTCAGCGCGAGGAGGAAAAACTCCAGCTTGCATTTCAGGATATGCAGCAGGCGACCTCCGACATTGAAATTTTGCAGAATAAAATCGTTGCCGCCGAGCAGAGCAATGCGGATACGGCAGCGAAAATCGCAGTCTGTGAGAATGAAATTTCCCACAGCAACGAGAATATTGAAGCGTTCAAGACGCAGCAGCAGGAGCTTTCCGCTTCCGATACGGAATGGGAGGAAAAGCTCCGCTGGCAGGATACCCGACTGGAAAAGCTCCGTGTCGAGCAGGATGCCCTTGAGGAACAGCTTGCAAAGGCGCAGGAAGAACTGACCGCGCTCGAATTGCAGGGCAGTACGCAGGGCGAAGAATGCGATGCACAGGACGCCAAGCTGCGGCAGATGTATTTGCAGCAGTCCGAACAGCGGATCCGCCTGCAAACGCTGAACGCAGATCTGAAAGACACCTACGACACGATCGACCGCGCCAAACAGGACGGTGTATCGGTCGAGGAACGTCTGAAAGAATATGAGGAGAATCGTCAGAAATTACAGCAGAAGCTGGATTCTCTCGCAGATAAGCAGAATGAACAGCGCAACCGCAAGGCAGGTTTTCAGGAACTGACGGGCATCCGTCAGAAGAAGTACGAACAGGCGGCAGAGGCTCTGAATAAGCTGAATGCAGATTTGCAGCAGGCGATGCAGAAGCAGAAGATCCTGCGCGATCTGGAACAGAATATGGAGGGTTACGCAGGCAGCGTGCGGCAGGTGCTGAAAGTCGCAGGCAGCGGCAGACTGGGCGGCGTTCACGGAACAGTTGCACAGAAGATCACCGTTGAGCCGAAGTACGGTACAGCGATCGAAACCGCACTGGGCGGCGCACTCCAGAATCTGATCGTGGAAAACGAGGACGCGGCAAAACGCTGTATCCGTTATTTGAAAGAAGTACGCGGCGGCAGAGCGACATTTTTGCCGCTGACAACGATTCGCGGCGGCAGACTCCGTGAGAATCTCGATGGGGTGGACGGCTTTGTGGCACTTGCGTGCGATTTGGTCGGCTTTGACGACATCTACCGCAATGTCATGGAGAATCTGCTGGGACGCATCGCTGTCTGCGAGGACATCGACAGCGCATCGCAGATCGCCAAGCAGTTCGGCTATCGCTTCCGAATCGTAACGCTCGACGGACAGGTCGTTCACTCGGGCGGTTCGTATACGGGCGGTTCTGCGGCGAGAAGCGCAGGCGTCATTACCCGAACGCATGAGATCGAAGAAGCGGCCGCACAGATCAAGTCCTTGCAGGAACAGCAGGAACAGCTCCGTGCGGATACCGCAAAGCGTAAGGCAGAGTGGGAAAAGCTGAAAACGGATGTCGAGGGCGCAGATGCATTCCTCGCACAGTATCTGGAACAGCAGCACGCACTCGAACAGGAAATGACCGCCTTGCAGGCAAAAGCACAGGCAGATGCCGCATGGCAGCAGAACGAAGAAGAACAGCGTGCGAGATTGCAGGCAAAGGCAGAGAGCCTGACTGCACAGATCGACACACTCAGCAGGGAACTGCAAACGCTGGAATCGGGAATTGCCGAAGCAGAGGAATCGCTCGCAGGCAGTCAGGAACAGCGTCAGAAGCTGAACAATGCAAGAAATACGCTGACCGACCGTATCGGTGAACAGAAGATCTTACAGGCAGAGCTTGCAAAGGACATTCTGTCCGAACAGCAGAAACGCGAAGAAATGGTGCAGGCAAAGGCGGAATCCGCAGAGCGTGCGGCACAGTTTACCGTCCGTATTCAGGAGGAATCAGCGAGCATTGCCGCAAAACAGCATGAGATCGCCGTTTTGACACAGGGACAGCAGTCCCAGCGTGATGCCGTGGCAGAAATGCAGCAGAATATTACCAATCTGCGCCGTCTGCACGAGGAAAAAGAAAAATATACGCGTGTGCTTCGTGAGGGTACGGATGCGCTGCGTGACGCAAGAGAAAAGCAGTCCGCAGAGCGTTCGCGTGTCGAGGAACGGCAGGCAGCTGTCCAGAAGGAAATGGATGATCTCGTGTTCCGTATGCAGGAAACCTACGAGATGACCTTCTCCGAGGCGGAAGCGCAGGCAAAACCGATTGAAAACCTCCGCGAAACCGAAACCGCGCTGACATCGGTGAAAAACAAGATCCGTGCGCTCGGTTCGGTCAATGTTGCCGCGATAGAGGAATACCGTGAGGTATCGGAGCGTTACACGTTCCTGTACGCACAGTTAAAAGATGTCGAACAGTCGAAGTCCGAACTGGAACAGCTGATCGAAAAGCTGACACAGGATATGTGTGTCATTTTCACGGAGAGCTTTACGAAGATCAACAAGTATTTCGGCGAGATCTTTGTGGAACTGTTCGGCGGCGGCAGCGCATCGCTGGAACTGACAGATCCCGAAAATGTCCTGGAATCGGGCATTGAAATTCGTGTTGCACCGCCCGGAAAGGTCATTCGCAACCTGATTTCGCTGTCGGGCGGCGAACAGTCTTTTATTGCGATTTGTATTTATTTTGCGATTTTGAAGCTGCGTCCGGCACCGTTTTGTATTCTGGACGAGATCGACGCGGCACTCGACGAGGTCAACGTCCGCAAGTACGCGCAGTATCTGAACCGTTTTCTCGGACAGACACAGTTTGTTGTTGTCACCCACCGCCGCAGCGCGATGGAGGAGGCACACGTACTTTACGGTGTCACGATGCAGGAGGATGGTGTGTCTAGACTTCTGCGGCTTGACCAGAGCGGCATGGCGATCGCCGAACAGAACTGACAGATTTACTCTCAACCGAAAGGAGAATGGCAATGGGCTTTTTCTCAAAAATCAAAGAAAGTCTGAAAAAAACACGCGACAGTGTTATGCGCGGAATGCGCAAGCTGCTCGGAACCTTCACAAAAATCGACGAAAACCTGTTTGAACAGCTCGAAGAAACCATGATCATGGGCGATATGGGCGTAGAAACGGCAGAGGAGATCTGCAAACAGCTGCGTGTCATGGTCAAGGAGCGCGGCATTACTGACCCGAACGATATCATGGATCTGATGCAGGAGATCATTTCGGATATGATGGGTGAGGATCAGCCGCTCGACCTGTCCACACAGCCGTCTGTGATTCTTGTCATTGGTGTGAACGGCGCAGGCAAGACCACGACCATCGGCAAAATGTGCTATCAGTTCAAAAATGAGGGCAAGCGTGTGCTGGTTGCGGCGGCAGATACATTCCGTGCGGCGGCGATCGACCAGCTTGCGGTCTGGACAGACAGAGCAGGTGTGGAATTGGTACGTCATGCAGAGGGCAGCGATCCTGCCGCAGTTGTCTTTGATGCGCTGACAGCGGCAAAGGCAAGAGGCTGCGATGTGGTCATCTGCGACACGGCAGGCAGACTGCACAACAAGAAGAATCTCATGCAGGAGCTTGCAAAAATCAACCGTATTATCGACCGTGAGGCAGAGAATTGTGCAAAGGAATGCCTGTTGGTATTGGATGCGACCACAGGACAAAATGCAGTCAGTCAGGCAAGACTTTTCCAGGAGGTCGCGCCGATCACAGGTATTGTGCTGACCAAACTGGACGGTACGGCAAAGGGCGGTATCGTTATTTCGATCCACAACGAGCTTGGCATCCCCGTGAAGCTGATCGGTGTGGGCGAGAAGATCGAGGACTTGCAGCCGTTCAGCTCGAAAAAGTTTGTAGATGCGCTGTTTGAACGTGACCCGCAGGAACTTGCGGAACTGCATGACGGCGAGGAACAGGATGAGGACAATGCCGATGAAACTGATTCTGGCGACGAATAATCAGAATAAACTCCGCGAGATCCGCGAAATGCTCAGCGGTCTGCCGTATGAGGTGTTGTCGCAGGGCGAGGCGGGTTTCTCGCTGGATGTCGAAGAAAACGGTACGACATTTGCAGAAAATGCCGCGCTGAAAGCAAAAGCCCTCTGGAAGGCGGCGCAGGCGGCAGGTGTTTCCTGCTGTACACTGGCAGACGACAGCGGACTTTGTGTGGATGCACTGGACGGCGCACCCGGCGTCTATTCCCATAGATTTGCAGGGGAAAATGCGACAGACGCAGACCGCAATGCCAAACTTCTCCGTGAATTGCAGGGAAAGGAAAACCGTTCTGCACAGTTTGTCTGTGCGATGGTGCTGATCACGGCGGACGGAACGGCGGAATGCTTTGAGGGCAAGGTCTGCGGCGAGATCGGCGATGTACCGCGCGGCGACAACGGCTTTGGCTATGATCCTGTATTCTATGTGGGCGAGCGGTCATTTGCGGAATTCACCGCAGAGGAAAAGAATGCGGTCAGCCATCGGAAACGTGCGCTGGAACAGGTACTTTCCGCATTACAAAACCGATAATTTCTGAAAAGGAAAGGAATATCATTATGCTGACAAGCAAACAACGCGCACAGCTGCGCGGTATGGCATCCACGATGGATACCATTTTACAGGTTGGAAAGGGCGGCATCGGCGATGCACTCTTAAAGCAGGTCGCAGATGCGCTGAGAGCGAGAGAACTCATCAAAATGCGCGTGCTGGAAACCTGTGAATTTACAGCAAGAGAGGCGGCAGAACAGATCGCAGCGGAAGTCGGCGCAGAAGTCGTCTGTGCGATCGGTTCGCGGTTTGTGCTGTATCTTGCAAACCCGAAAAAGCCTGTTATTCAGCTTGTAAAATGAAAGAGTACGGGTTGTTTGGCGGAAGCTTCAATCCGATCCACAACGGACATCTGCATCTTGCCAAATCCGTCTATCGGACGCTGGAACTGGATCATGTGGTACTGATGCCGTCGGGAGAAGCACCGCATAAGGATTGTTCGGAATATGCACCTGCGGCTGACCGTCTGGAAATGTGTCGGCTTGCCGCAGAAAAATTTGACTGGATGTCCGTATCGGATGATGAAATCCGAAAAACGGGGAAATCCTATACGGTGGAAACGCTGCGCGATCTGAGAGAAAGATTTCCGGATATTCATTGGACGCTGATGATCGGCAGTGATATGCTGCTGACGTTTGACCAGTGGTACTGCTGGCAGGAAATACTGCAAATGACGCGTGTCTGCGCGGTTTCGAGAGAAGTCGGCGACTTGCCTGCTCTGCGGGAAAAAGCGGAGCAGCTGAAAACGGCAGCAGACGGCACAGACATTGTCGTACTGAGTGTACGAGCATTTCCGCTGTCCTCGACGCAAATTCGTGAGAATCTGAAAAAGAATGTGATTTCCTCTTGCGTTTTGCCGAAAAATGTAGTACAATATATAAGACTGAACGGACTATACCGTCCGACAGAATCCGAATGAAATGAGAACGGGTGGTGAGTGGCTTGGACGAGGCTTTTCCGTCATCAAGATTGCAGGGATATACTGCGCTTTTACGTGCAAAGCTTTCAAAAAAGCGATTTACGCACTCGATGAATGTTGCCGAATCGGCAAAGGTTCTTGCACAGCGTTATAATGCAGATGCAGACTGGGCGTATCTGGCAGGTCTGCTGCACGATATCTGCAAAGAACTTCCATTTGAAGAACAGTCCGAACTGATGCAGTCCGCGCTGCCGCCCGCAGGGGCAGAGGAGTGGGAATGCAAACCCGTCTGGCACGGCATTGCCGCGGAGTCATATCTGCGGATGGAACTGGGCATTGAAAATCAGGATGTTCTCCATGCGGTGCGGTTTCATACAGTCGGACGTGCAGGAATGTCGCGGCTGGAAGAAATCATTTACATGGCAGACCTCATCTCCGCAGACAGGACCTATCGGGATGTGGAACATTTCCGCAAACTGGCGATGACCGATTTGGAACGGGCAATGTTTGAGGCAATGCAGTATGCCATTGACAGTTCGCTGCGAAAGGGAAACCTGATCGTGTCACAAACAATGGAAGCCTATAATCATTACCTCAGAATTATGAATCAGCGCAGAAAATAGAGAGCTGCACCCCATAAAGGAGATTCGAAAGAATGAGCAAAGATACAAAGAAAAAGCGTACTGCAAAGCAAAATGTCCCCGAAAAACGCGTGAAATCATCCAAAAAGAAGCAGCGCCGCCGCATGAACTGGAAGGAACGTCTAGGACTGTTCCTTGCGATCGTGGCTGCACTCGCACTTTGTTTTGTGATGGTTATCAATATGAAGATCATTCCCGTTACCAATGATGACGGCAGCGGACACACCTATACCACGCATATTTCGCTGATGCAGCGTTTCAAAAGCTGGAAGCCGTTTGAAGAAATGAACGGTGAACTGGAACAGAAAGAGTACGACATCCCCGTCAAAAAAGATGCGGACGACAATCTCGAAGTTGGCGAAGACAAATTTGATGACGGCCTTGACCTCGACCAGATTCAGGAAGGTCAGTTCTCCATTCTGTTTTTAGGACTCGATGAACTTCGCTCGAACACGGACGTCATGATGCTTGCGATGTGCGATATTGCCGCAAACAAGATCAACATCCTGCAAATTCCGCGTGATACCTTCGTTCCCGATCAGACCAGCTTTGAGGCAGGAAAAATCAATTCGGTCTATACGATGGGCAAAAAGGACAGTTCCCAGATCCAGCGCACGGTTGACTGTATTGAGGATGTGTTCCAGATCCCGATCGACCGTTATATCATTACAAGCTGTACGGATATTGTTCGTATTGTAGACTTGATCGGCGGTATTCCGATTGATATGCCTTATACGATCGAGTATGAACCGGGCAAGACTATTTACGCAGGCAAACAGGTGCTGAGCGGTCAGCAGTCGGAGTGGATGGTGCGTTATCGTCACGGCTACAACGAAGGCGATATCGGCAGAATGAAGGCACAGCGTATCTTCCTTGCTGCCGCAATGGCAAAGGCTTGTGACATCGGTACGATCAAGCTTGTCAACTATGCGGATACAATGGTAGACGAAAAGCTCATTGGTTCCAATATGTCTTTGGACGAGATCAGCAAGATCTCTGATTTCGCAACGACCATCGGCATGGATAACATTCATATGTTCATGCTTCCGGGTGAGGGTTACAACTACTATCCGCCTGATTGGCAGTATTATGACCACTATTCTGTCTGGTCGATTCACAAAGAACCTGCGATCGACCTGCTGAATATGTATTTCCGTCCGTACTACGAGCCGATTTTCAATCTTCCGATCAAAGAACTTGTGACAGAAGGCAACTATAAGAATACGCTGTACGACAATGAAAGTACGTCGTTTGAGGATCTCGAAAACGGCAATACGTTCAATGGAAAATAATCAAAGGAGGCTGCTATGACTACGCAGGAAAAACTTGAAAAAATCGTAAAAATCCTTGATAAGAAAAAGGCGGAGGACATTCAGGTGCTCGGCATTACCAATCTGACAATTCTTGCAGATTATTTTGTCATCGCAACCGGTACCAGCTCCACGCAGGTCAAGGCTCTGGCAGATGAGGTGGAATTCCAACTGGGTGAAGCAGGCGTTGAGCCGCGCGGCACCGAGGGCTTCCGCAGTGCAAGCTGGATCATTCTTGACTATGACGACATTATTGTCCATGTATTTTACCGCGATGCAAGAGAAGAATACCAGCTCGAACGTCTCTGGGCAGACGGCGAGCAGGTCGACATCTCTGCTTGGCTGATCGACTGAATTTGTATAATTAGTACCGCCGTCCGCGGCAGGTACATGATGAGAGAGGATGTGTGTTTCGGTGCAAGAGTACCGCTTTACAGAAATCGAAAAGAAATGGCAGAATTACTGGGAGGAGCATCAGACCTTCCACGCGGAGAATGACTACACCAAGCCGAAGTTTTACGCGCTGGTAGAATTCCCGTATCCGTCCGGTCAGGGCCTTCATATCGGACATCCCCGTCCGTATACGGCAATGGATATCGTATCCAGAAAACGCCGTCTGGAAGGTTACAATGTTCTGTTCCCGATGGGCTGGGACGCATATGGCCTGCCGACGGAGAACTATGCGATCAAGAACAAGATCCACCCTGCGATTGTTACCGAAAAGAACGTTGCACGCTTCAAGGAGCAGCTGCATTCGCTCGGTCTGTCGTTTGACTGGCAGCGCGAGATCAACACCACAGATCCTGACTATTTCCATTGGACACAGTGGATCTTCCTTCAGCTGTTCAAAAAGGGACTGGCATATAAAAAGGAAATGGCAGTCAACTGGTGTACTTCCTGTAAGGTCGTACTGGCAAATGAAGAAGTGGTCGGCGGCGTCTGCGAACGCTGCGGCGGCGAAGTAGTCCGTAAGGTAAAATCGCAGTGGATGCTGAAAATTACAGAGTACGCACAGCGTCTGCTGGACGATCTGGCAGAGGTCAACTACCTCGACAAAATCAAGCTGACACAAACCAACTGGATTGGCCGTTCGACCGGTGCCGAGGTCGATTTCCAGACCACCGCAGGCGATATCCTGACGGTCTATACCACACGTCCCGACACCTTGTTCGGGGCGACCTACATGGTTATTTCGCCTGAGCATCCGATGATCGAGAAGTGGGCAGACAAGCTTTCCAACATGGACGAGATTCGTGCATATCAGGAGAAAGCTGCACATAAGTCCGATTTTGAACGTACTGAAATGGCAAAGGAAAAGACGGGCGTTAAGCTGGGCGGTGTGCAGGCGATCAATCCTGTCAACGGCAGAGAGATCCCGATCTTCATTTCCGACTATGTCCTGATGACCTATGGTACGGGCGCGATCATGGCAGTTCCTGCACACGATACCCGTGACTATGACTTTGCAAAGGTCTTTGACCTTCCGATCATCGAAGTTGTCAAGGGCGGCGATGTGACAAAAGAGGCATTCACCGACTGTGCAACGGGCATTATGACCAATTCCGGTTTCCTCGATGGTCTGTCTGTCGAAGATGCAAAGGTCAAGATCAAGGAATGGCTCACCGAAAACGGAAAGGGACATGAAAAGGTCAACTTCAAGCTCCGTGACTGGGTATTCTCCCGTCAGCGTTACTGGGGCGAACCCATCCCGATGGTCAAGTGTGAGAAGTGCGGCTGGGTACCGCTGCCTGAGGAGGAGCTTCCGCTCCGTCTGCCCGATGTCGAAAGCTATATGCCGACCGACAACGGCGAATCTCCGCTCTCCACGCTGGAATCGTTCATCAACACGACCTGTCCGCACTGCGGCGGTCCTGCAAAGCGCGAAACCGATACGATGCCGCAATGGGCAGGCTCTTCCTGGTACTTCCTGCGCTACTGCGATCCGACCAATAAAGAATGTCTGGCATCGCCCGAAGCACTCAAATACTGGCTGCCTGTTGACTGGTACAACGGCGGTATGGAGCATACCACGCTGCACCTGCTGTACAGCCGTTTCTGGCACAAGTTCCTCTATGACATCGGCTCTGTTCCCTGCAAGGAACCGTATATGCGCCGCACCTCGCACGGTATGATCCTCGGCGAGGACGGTCAGAAAATGTCCAAGTCCCGCGGCAACGTCATCAATCCTGATGAGGTCATCGCACAGTATGGTGCAGACACGCTCCGTATGTACGAAATGTTCATTGGTGATTTCGAAAAGACTGCACCGTGGAGTCCTTCGAGCATCCGCGGCTGTAAGCGTTTCCTCGACCGTGTCTGGGCATTGCAGGATCTTGTCGTGGACGGCGACAGCTACCGCGAGAACGTGATGACGCTGATGCACAAGACGATTCGTAAGGTCACCGAGGATATTGAATCGCTGAAATTCAATACCGCGATCGCTGCGATGATGGCACTTGTAAACGAATTCTATGCAAGCGGTTCTGTGACGAAAGCCGAGTACCGCACATTGCTGATGCTCTTGAACCCGTTTGCACCGCATATCACCGAAGAACTGTTCGAGCAGATGGGCTATGGCATTCTCAACGAGCAGGCATGGCCGAAATTCGATGAGAAGTTCTGCGTTGAGGATGAAGTTGAGATCGTCGTACAGATTTGCGGCAAGGTCAAGGCAAAGCTGATGATCCCGATGGGTGCCGCAGAGGATGTTGTTATTCCGATGGCACTCGAACAGGATGCAGTCAAAGCAGCATTGGACGGCAAGACCATTCGAAAGCAAATTTATATACAAAATAAGCTTGTGAATTTTGTAGCAAATTGACGAATTTGGTATGTTTGAATTCTGAAATTCAAAAACATCTTGACAAATTCATAGCTTTGTGGTACAATAATAACTGTTATCAATACACTATGCTTACTGGAAGAAATCGGAAACGATTCTTCTTGGTATAAGCCTCTGTCGTTGGACAAAGGGAGGGAAAAATTCGTGGCAGAAGTTCGCGTTGGCAAGAACGAGTCTTTGGATACCGCTTTGAAGCGTTTCAAGCGTTCCTGCGCAAAAGACGGCGTAATCGCAGAAGTTCGTAAAAGAGAACACTATGAGAAGCCTTCCGTCAAGCGCAAGAAGAAGTCTGAAGCAGCACGTAAGCGTAAGTTCTAATCTCGTCTGCCTGTGATTTGCTTTCGGTATGAAAGCTTGTCCCTTTGCTTGCTGCGGAAATCCCTACAAGCGAGATAAGACGAAGAACAAAAAAACCGATGCTTTTCGGAGCATCGGTTTTTCTTTTACTTATATAATGTAAAAATAGACAAATTGTATAGCGAATTGTTGTGCTTGTATCTAATCTTGCACAAAATCTATTGACTATACTGTATACGAGTGGTATAATATCATTAGATAATGGGACGAAATATGGAAATACATCCCATTGAAAGGGGTTCGTTATGAGCATGAAGTTAAAGTCGAGATTGGCTCGCGTTGTTACAGCAGTGACAATCGCATTGGGTTCGCTGTTCTCATTACCAACGGGATTCTCTGTTTCTGCGGAGGAAGGAAAATGCGGTTCAGATGCAAGATGGTCGCTTTCGAACGGAACGCTGACCATTTCAGGTTCAGGCACTATTAGTAGTACCTCATGGTCAAACTATTCGTCAAAAATTACGAGTCTGGTTGTGTCTGAGGGTATCACGAATCTTCCGACGTCTGTATTCAAGGACAATACCACGCTGAAATCCGTAAAGCTCGGCTCAACCGTAACGAATATCAGCATTTCTGCATTTGACGGATGTACTGCGCTGGAATCGGTGTCTCTGCCGGATTCACTGACGGAGATCCGTTCTTATGTTTTTAAGAGCTGTACATCGTTGAAGCAAATTACATTGCCGAGTCAGCTGCAAACGATTGCTTCTTCAGCGTTCAGCGGATGTTTGAATTTGCAGTCGATTGATATTCCATCCAGTGTGACTTCCATCGGTGAGAAAGCTTTTTATGCAACAGGCTTGCAGAAAGTGGAGCTTCACACAGGATTAAAAACGATCGGCAAACAGGCTTTTTATATGACCTGTTTCCCGATTGTCACAATCCCTTCTACCGTGACTGAGATCGGATCGGAGGCTTTCGGCCGATACTATAATTCCATATTCAAGAACAATGGTGTTTTTTACGGCGATAGTACCGGTAACCCGAAATACGTTACGATTTATGGTAAGGAAGGCAGTGCGGCGGAACAATATGCAAAGTCGGCCGGTTTGACTTTCCATGCAGGCGAGTATATTGAGCATACCTGTTCCGGAAAATGGGTAACAGAAAAGCTTTCCACCTGTGTAACACCGGGAAGACATTATTTTATCTGCACCGTCTGCGGCGAGAAACATTATGAAGATATGCCGCTTGGTGACCACACGATGGGCGACTGGAAGGTTACAAAAGCACCAACCTGTACGGCATCCGGTATAGAAACCTGTTCATGTATCTACTGCAATCATACCGAAACAAGAGAAGTGTCCGCAACGGGACATTCTCTCGGCGAATGGAAAGTGACCAAAGCACCGACCTGTACAGAAGACGGTATCGAATCGCGGAAATGTGAACATTGCGACAAGACCGAAACAAGAACGGTTTCCGCAACGGGACATTCTCTCGGCGAATGGAAAGTGACCAAAGCACCGACCTGTACAGAAGATGGTATCGAATCGCGGAAATGTGAACATTGCGACAAAACCGAAACAAGAACGGTTTCCGCAACGGGACATTCTCTCGGTGAATGGAAAGTGACCAAAGCTCCGACCTGTACAGAAGATGGTATCGAATCGCGGAAATGTGAACATTGCGACAAGACCGAATCGAGAACGCTTTCTGCGACAGGACACAACTGGAGTGGCTGGTCGGCTGTCAAAGCACCGACATTCACGGAAACGGGTATTGATCATCGTATCTGCGAAACCTGCGGATACGAAGAAACCCGCGAAGTTCCTGTGGTTCAAAGCTATGTCATCCGTGCATCCTGCAGCAGCGGCGGAACGATTTCTCCGTCCGGTGATCTGGTCATTGGAATTGACGGTACGATGACATACAATTTCGCGCCGAATAAAGGCTATGAGATTTCGGATGTCAAAGTCGATAATGTATCTATCGGAAAGATTTCCACTTACACATTTTATAGTGTCACAGCATCGCACAGCATTCATGTCGAGTATGAAAAGATTCCCGTAGTGGACTGCTGTTCGAATGTCATCATCACACCGAAAAAAGCCTATTGGGATCCGACAGAAACGAAATTCGATATGAATGATTTCACGATCACTGCGAAGATCGTCAGCGGCGATACTGTCAATATGGTCGATATCACAAAAGACTGTAGGGCAAAAGAAACGCCGAAAAGCCTGCTTGAGAAAGGAAATTACGGTGTTGTCAAGCTTGGATTTACATACAGCGGCAGAAATTCAGCGGTTCAGACTTATCTCAAAACCAACGAAATTGCTGATGTTGTAACACTTGCATACAAGGGCGACGGCAATCTGAACGGCGAGATCAACGCGGACGATGCCTGCATGGCGTTGCGTGAGTATGTGGATTCGCTGGTGAATGCGGAGTCTGTTCTGACAGAGGCACAGTACAGCATTCTGAATATTATTTCTTCGAACCGAATTGATGCGGACGATGCGACAGCGATTCTGCAATACTATGTGAATAGTCTGATCGGCGTGCCAAGTTGGGATGTATAAACTTGAAAATGGAACAAGCCCGTTTTTGATAAGACGGGCTTGTTTTCTTTCAGATCCTTAAAAATCAGTAAATAACTTGACTTTTTCTTGCGAATCTGTTATGATAGGAAAAGCATTGACAGACAAAGAGAGGTGAAGAAATGCGTATATTCGATTTAAAACATCAATTCTGCGGAATCGCGGCAGCATTATGTCTGGCAGTTGGTTGTATCAGCGGAATGTCCGTAACTGCTGAAGAACAGCTTCCGTTCGGCGACTGCGACATGAACGGGATCGTCAATGCAGAAGATGCACAGCTGCTTTGTGCGTATCTGACGGGTGCTGAAGATATGGTGCTGTCGAAATATGCGGATTTTAATCAGGACGGTGTGCTGAATGTGGTTGATCTGACGCTGATGAAGCATAAGATTTTGAATCCGGATCAGCCCAAAACCGCAACAATGCTTGTATATCAGTGCGGCTCGGATCTGGAATCAACCGGAAAGGAAGCGACGACTGATATGGAGGAGATGATTCGGGCAACGCGCTCGGAGAATCTGAATATCGTGTTGGAAACGGGCGGCGCAAAACGATGGTACAATGACTATGTCGGTACAGATGCGAACTACCGTGTCAGCATTACCAAAGCAGGTATCTCATCGGAGAAAATCAGCGAGCAGCCAAAGAGTATGGGCGAATCTTCGACGCTGCTGGATTTTATTCAGGCGAGTGTGGCAGCATATCCTGCGGACCGCTATGCGCTGGTCATCTGGGATCATGGTGTCGGACCGATTTTCGGATGCTGTTATGATGAACTGTCGGAGGATTTACTGACCGTTCCTGAATTATGTACAGCACTCGACAAATGTGGTGTGCATTTCGACTGGATCGGTTTTGACTGTTGTCTGATGGGTTCGGCTGAGGTCACATATGCGGTACGGAACTACGCGGATTATATGGTTGCGTCCGAAGAAAGTGAGAACAGCTACGGCTGGTACTACAAGAACTTCTTGACAAGCTGGGGCAGAGATATCGCCATGCCGAGCGAAAAAATTGTAACACAAATCGTCGATGATACGATAAAATACAGCGAAAAAATGCTCAGAGAAGACGAGGGCATCATTTTGACCGCCTATGATTTGTCCCAGGCGGCAGAAATGATGAAAGCGACGGCTCAGTATATGTACGATGTTTCTGCGATTGCAAAAGAGGATGGAATTCAGACGGTCATGGACGCAAGAAAGAGTGCGAGGGATTTTGGCGATGAAGAATATGATCTCGTGGACTTGTACGACATGACGCAAAATCTGCCGACTGCACATTCACCTGCTGTCGGGACTGCGATGAAGCATTTGATCGTTCATACGGTCAGCCGAAATCTTCCGAATGCATCCGGACTGAGCGTATGGTTCTTTGAGAATTATCCAAGCGATTATGTTTATCTCGACCAGACTTTTCTGAAAATTGGAATTGACTATAGCTACGTAAATACGATGAAAACACTTGCGAAATCGTATATCAATTCGTTGGGCGCAACTGTACAGAATACGAAATCACGAACGGAACCGTGGTTCCGCCTGATGCGCTACGAGAATTAACAAAAAAGGCATCCCGTCTATGGGATGCCTTTTGTATTATTTTCTGCTGCGTGAGCCGCCTTTCCGCTCACTACCGCGTTTCAGCGCGCAGATATTCTCCTCACTGCATTGTTTGAAGTGCAGAAGCATATCTTCAAAGCTCATCTCGGACTGCGGAACAGACTGCTTTGGCTCGTAAACACGCGGTTTCTGGAAATCCCGCGGCTTACGGCGGATCGGCTTTTCCTCATTTGGCTGTGCCTGCTTGATGGAAAGGCTGATTTTTCCCTGTTCGTTTTTTCCGAGCACCTTGACTTTCACCGTGTCATTCTCGTGAATAAAGTCGTGAATATCGCGGACAAAGTCGTTGGCAATTTCGGAGATATGTACCATACCCGTGACGGGATTCTGGTCATCCTCTGTGGTCATCTCCACAAAAGCACCGTACGAAGTGATGCTTTTGACCTGACCTTCATAGATTTGACCGATTTCAACCTGCATAAAAGTGGTACCTCGTCTTTTCTGAGAGGTTTAATCTCTCGATGTATCGTAGAATCTGCGTTCGTTTGGATAGGCATAATTGAGTTGTTCAATGGCCTGTTTCTCCATGTATGCCTGCATATCGTCGCTGTCGAGAATTCGTTCAAGTTCGACATTATCGGTTTCGATTTCGGCAATCGCAGCTTCTATTTCGTTTAATTCTTCTCTCTTTTCTGTGAGGGTGGACTGCGTAGTTGCGATGGAAATGATACATCCGATGACAAAGGCAACGACAATCACACGCGTAATGATCCACTCTAAAATCATGCGGTTACGAACTTTTTGGTTCTGTTTCCGCAGTGGTTTATTGCGTTCCATAGAATCCTTCCTAATGGCATGATGGGCTTCTGTCTTTTTGAAAGAGTATCTACAATACTCCAATATACATATTCATTATACTACGGATTTCACGGAAGGTCAAGAGTTATTTTCGCTTTTTCTGAAAAAAGAGAGCTTTTCAGAACATCTTACAAAAAATCGGATGGATTTTTTCCAAATCATGCAAAGGAAGACAGGGATACTGTCGAAAAATCGTCGGAATTTATGAAGGATCCGCATCCAGACAGCACCGATCGTGAGCAGGTAGAGCAGAAGTCCGAGAAGTGCGCCAACGATGAAAAAGCCGCGCATCTGACTGTGTGCAAACATGACGGCGTAGCTTTGAACGGTAAAAATCGAGAGTATCATAAATATCGCATCTTCGAGGAAAACGGCGATTGTGCGGTGTGGGAGAGCAAGGCGAAGCAGGCGGAAAACATCCAACAGCATTCCAATCGGGAGTCCAAGCAGACAGCTCCCAAGAAAAAGGCGTGTTTGCTCGGAAATTGACGCGATGTGTTCAGACATCATACTATCGGAACAGCCTTCTGAAAAAAGAGAGGGGAGCTTGTTTGTCCTTGTCCCCGTAGCGAAGTGCCTGAATTTCGCCCGTGACCGAAACTTCTCCGGAATCAATGGAAAGTGCGCTGATATGTAGATTTCGACCAAGAACTGTCAATTCTCCAAGCTGTGTATACAGCAAAACAGCGCGGTCGTCAAAACTGTCGATGGCTGTGACACCGGACAGCAGAAGTTTCTCCCGATTTTCGAGGATGGCATTCTGTGCAGAATCCAAAAAAACCGCCTCCTTTGTTCCAGCATATGCGGCGAAACCGCGGCATAGAACAGGGGGCGGTGTGCTTCAAAAATCAATTTGCATTTCGAGAGGGCAATGGTCGCTTCCGAGAATATCAGCGTGAATAATGACATCTGAAATCTTCGCAGATGCGCGGTTTGATGTAATCCAGTAGTCGATACGCCAGCCGACATTCTTTTCTCTTGCGTGCCCCATGTATGACCACCAAGTATAGGCATCGGTGCGTTCGGGGTAGAGGTGACGGAATGCATCAGTGAAGCCGGAAGCAAGCAGCTCCGTCATTTTTCCGCGCTCCTCCAATGTGTAGCCGGCGTTTCCCTCGTTCGGTTTTGCATTTTTGAGGTCGATCGGCTGATGCGCAACATTCAGGTCTCCGCAATACAAAACGGGCTTTTTTGCGTCTAAATCGAGCAAATGTTGACGGAGCGCATCTTCCCATTCCATGCGGAGCGGAATGCGTTCGAGATCTCTGCGGACATTCGGAACATACGCATTTACGAGATAAAATTCAGGGTATTCGAGCGTGATGACTCTGCCTTCATTGGACACGCCGCCTGTTTCCATTTCGTATTGAACGGAGATCGGTTCCTGTTTTGCGAAAATGGCGGTTCCCGAATATCCCTTTTTTTCAGCACTATTCCAGAATGCGTGATAGCCGTCCCAATGAAAATTTAACGAATCCAGCTGATCTACTTGCATTTTTGTTTCCTGAATGCAGAAAAAATCTGCATCTATCTGTGCGAAAAAGTCTGCAAATCCTTTCTTTTCACACGCTCTCAATCCATTGACATTCCAAGTAACAGCTTTCACGAAATTCTCTCCTTATTCAATCAAAATGTTTAGCATTATAGAAATTCAACTGTCCGCTGAACGGATTAAACACAACGTCTGAAACGCCCTCCTGACAGAGCAGATACCGATTCTTATAGAACAGGGGGATGAAGCAATTATCCTGTAAAATCGACGTTTCTGCATTGCGGTACAGTTCCACGCAGGCATTGAAATTTTCTGCCTGAGATGCACCGCTGAGCCATTCACGGATCGCTGTTTCGTTGTCACATGAAATGTTCGGATTTACGAGGAAATCCTCGAATGTAGAAGAAGCATCCTGTGAATCTCCCGAAACGGCAATCAATGCCAGTATATAATCATGCTTATTTAACTTATTCTGATAATCTCGTTCTGAAACCTCATCAATGCTCATATGAATATTCAGATTTTGTTCCCAGATCTCTATGGCAGAACATAGCGGCTCATAGTCCATAACACCAGATGATACGAGGATTTTTCCCTCCGGTAAATCCTCTTGTCCGAGCGAAAACAACCCTTCTGCAAGGGCAAGTTTCGCATCTTCCACGTTGAATCGGTTGTAGACATTTTCCGCAATTAACTCGCGGCAGCTTTTGTTCAAAAGTGTAACAGCAGGCGGCAAAATCCCGTATGCGGTTTTGACATCGCCATCATTTGCAGAAATCTTTTCTCTGTCAAGTGCCAACGCTAACGCATTCATCACCTGCGGATCGGCGTAGGGCGAATTCGGCGCGGCAACCAGACCGAGCGTCATGCTGTATGCGGACTGTGTGGTGATGCCTGTGCGCGAGAGCATGGAGGTCTGTGTCGTGACATAACAGTCGGTCGAACCAGCCGCAAACAACGAAGCTGCGTCATTATCACTAGCTTCGATGAAGAAACTCAGATCAATGGGGAATACGTGCGAAACATCGTTTGCAAGCGGATTGCGGCAAAGCTGAATGACATTGTATTTGCCGTAAGGGTCATACAGCCACCGCTGCATCGCAAAACCGCCGTTGCCGATGATGGAATTTTCGTCGAGTCCGTAGCGTCCTTTGGTACTATCAAAATATACCTCGGAGCAGGGAAGCGCGGCAGTCAAAGCCAGAAGCTGCAAGAAATTTGCGTTTGGCGTATCTAAACGAATTTCCAGCTGATTCGACTTTTTCGCATAGACACCGATCATCGTGTAGTCCTGTTTCCCGTCGATAATATCCTGCGCATTCTGGATGCAGGCGAATGTTTCGCGGTAGGGGGACTGGTACAGCGGATTGAACATTCTTTGAAATGCGTAGACAAAATCGGACGCGGTAACTGCAACCGCATTGTCTTTGCTGAACTGCGTATCTTCGTGCATTTCATCGTACCAGAACGAATCTTCGCGGAGGGTGAACAGGTAACGCAGTCCATCCTCGGAAACGGAATAATCCGTGACAAGCGCCGGTTTCAGGCTGCCCGATTCATCAATCGTAAACAGCCCTTCGAACAGGTTCCCAAGTACCATTTTTGCAGAATCGTTTACGGCAAGCTGCGGGTCGAGGGTGTCGGGATTTCCAACCAGCGTGTATGCAAATGAATGTCCCGAGCCTTCGTTCGGATTGTCGTCATTTCCGCAGGCAGTCAGCGGCGTGAACAGCAGCGTACCGACTACGATCAATGCTGTAAGTTTTTTTGAGGGATGTCGCATCGCGTTCTCCTCCTGTTTCTTTTGTTCATATATCTATCTGTGTGTGAAGATTTACAGCTGCACGGAACAAATTCTGTGCGCCTGTAAATGTTCAAATTATTTTTCCAGTTGGAAACTGTATGGCAGTAGTTCGCCGAGGGTATAAACGCCGTCCGAGAGGATCACAGGGAAATCCTTGCCGCAAAATTCGGACAATACTTGTCTGCATGCGCCGCATGGATAGCATGGAACCTTCGTATCTGTGCCTTTTCCGCCGCAGATTGCGATGGCAGTAAAATGACGTTCTCCGCCTGATACCGCTGCGAAAACAGCAGAGCGTTCTGCACAGTTTGTCAGCGGATACGAAGCGTTTTCGACATTGACACCGCGATAAATGCTGCCGTTATCTGTCAGGAGTGCCGCACCAACCTGAAATCCCGAATATGGCGCATAGGCATTTTTGCGTGCTTCTTCCGCTTCTTTGTAGAGTGCTTCGAATTTTGCCGCCATAATCTCATTGTGAAATGAATCCAGATTTTTCATGCAGTACCCCTCCTGTATTAACGCAATAGCCAAAAAACGCAAGAGAAATTTGTGGAAAGTCACAAATGAAATAGTCTTGCGTTTTTGGCTGTTTGCGTGCTATAATATTAGTATCGAATTTGATTATTTCGAAATCAGAGCGATGGTATCGCGTGCGATGAGCAGTTCCTCATTGGTCGGAACGATCCAGACCTCAACCTTGGAGTTCGGGGTGGAGAGCTTCATCAGCTGGCCGCGTGTGCTGTGGTTCAGTTCGTCGTCGATCTCGATGCCGAAGTAGGACATATTCTGGCAGACGCGCTCACGGACTTCCCAGGAGTTTTCGCCGATACCGCCCGTAAAGAGCAGAGCGTCGATGCCGTCCATAGCAGCGGTGTAGGAACCGATGTACTTCTGGATCTCATATGCGAGCATATCGGAAGCGAGCTGTGCGCGGGCATTGCCTTTTTCAGCTGCATCGTTGATGTCGCGGTTGTCGGAGGATACACCGGAAACACCGAGGAAGCCGGACTGCTTGTTCATGTACTGGCTCATCTCGTCAGGTGTAAAGCCGTGCTTGGATGCCACGAAAGTGACAGCAGACGGGTCAACAGCGCCGCAGCGAGTGCCCATCAGGACGCCGTCCAGAGGAGTGAAGCCCATCGAAGTGTCGATGCACTTTCCGCCCTTGACTGCGGTGATGGAAGAGCCGTTGCCGAGGTGGCAGGAAACGATCTTCAGATCTTCGATGTTCTTGCCCATTGCCTCAGCGAGAGCTGCGGAAACGAAACGGTGAGAGGTGCCGTGGAAGCCGTACTTACGGACATGATACTTTTCATAGTCTTCGTAGGGCAGACCGAACATATAAGCCTTCGGCGGCATAGTCTGATGGAAAGCAGTGTCGAATACAACGACCTGCGGAGTGGTAGCAGGAATAACTTTGGTGCAGGCACGAAGTGCAAGTGCGTGTGCGTGGTTGTGAACAGGTGCCAGTTCAGCCAGACCGTCGATCTGGTCGATGATCTCAGGAGTGACAAGGCAGGGACGATCGAAAACTTCTGCGCCCTGGACGATACGATGACCAACTGCGGAGATCTCGTCCATGCTCTTGATGACGGAATATTCGCCTGTGGTCAGCGCCTCAACGAGCTTTTCAAATGCTTCGGTGTGTGTCGGGAATGTGCAGTCGGTGTCCAGCTTTCTGCCGTCAGCGGTCTTGTGGGACAGGTGACCGTCGATACCGATTCTGTCGCAGTTACCTTTTGCGAGGACGCTTTCATCGTCCATGTTGATGAGCTGATATTTCAGCGAGGAGCTTCCGGCGTTAACAACCAGAACTAACATAGTAAAATCCATCCTTTCGTGATGTGAATAGAATAAATTCGACCCGAAAAACAAATGCAGACGGGCTACCCTACAATTATACACGAAATTCTGTCAATAATCAAGAGGATTGACGAAAAAAAGACAAATTCGCTTGCAGAAAATGCCGGCGAATCCCTGTGATTATTTGGCGGTTTTGGTCATAAGAATCTGAATCAGGAGGACAAGGCGACATGAAAATCAGCGGCATCATTTGTGAGTATAATCCGTTTCATAACGGACATCTTTATCACATTGAGCAGACCAGAAAGCATGGTGCGACACATATTGTTGCAATTATGAGCGGCAATTTTGTACAGCGCGGTGATGTGGCAGTCATCAGCAAGTTCGAACGTGCAAAAGCGGCGGTCAGATGCGGTGCAGATCTGGTGATTGAGCTGCCTGTCGCATATTGTCTGAGTCCTGCGGAGGTCTATGCCCGCGGCGCAATCTATCTGTTGAAGGGATTAAGCTGTGTGGATGAATTGTCGTTTGGCAGCGAGTGCGGCGATCTTGGAATGCTGACACAGGCAGTCAAGGCGGCATATGCCTGTGGCAGGCGTCCGGAACTGGAAGAACTGATGCGCCGCGGTTCCTCGTATCCGAAAGCATTACAGACGGTGATTCGTCAGACCTATGGCGATCAGGTCGCATCTTTGTTCAGTTCGCCCAACAATGTCCTTGCAATCGAGTATCTCAAAGCAATGGTGGCCGTGAAGCTGAAAATCACACCGTTTACGGTCAAGCGCAATGCGGAACATGATGCGCAGGTGCCGACAGGCAATATTGCGAGTGCATCGCTGATCCGTCAGATGATGGACAGCAGTTCAGAGGAATTTGACGAACTGATGCCTGAGGTTTCCGCACAGACATTGTCGGAGTGCGCGGCACAGGGAACGACTGCAAGGTTTGAAAATCTCGAACGTGCGTTGTTATACAAACTGCGGACAACAACTACGGAGGAAATTGCAGCACTGCCGGAGATCGGACAGGGCTTAGAGAATAAGATCCTCGCAGCAGCACATGAAACTTCTCTGGAATCGCTGCTGTTTGCGATCAAGAGCAAGCGGTATCCGATGGCAAGATTGCGCCGAATTCTGCTGGACCTGATGATAGGAATTCGCCCCGAGCATACGCAGGCACCGCCGCCGTATGGCAGAGTGCTTGCCCTGAACGAACGCGGCAGAGATATTCTGGCGGCAGCGAAGCAGGCGGGAACGACCTTGCCGTATGCGACTTCTCTGGCAAAATTGTCGGAACTGGGCGGAATGTGCAAGGTGTGTGCAGATCTGGAAGCGCGGGCAACGGCGGTTTACGGACTGGCACAGCGCACGATCGCTCCTGCGGACGCAGACTACAAGGCGATGATCGGTCTGGTCAAATCGGAAAAAGACGGAATCTGAAAGGAAATCTATGGAATACTCAACCATTGCAGCCCCGTGTGAGGCATCGGTGACAGAGAAGCGGTCGGAGTTTATCGCGCAGCTCTTTCCGATTGCCACAGCGGAGGATTTTACAGCAAAACTCGAAGAAATACGCGGAAAACACCACAAGGCACGACACAATGTCTGGGCATATCGCCTGCGGTCGGACGGTTCGTCACGGTACAGCGACGACGGAGAACCGCAGGGGACAGGCGGTGTCCCCGTGCTGGGCGTCCTGCAAAAGAGCGATTTGACGGATGTCGGGTGCGTTGTGACACGGTATTTCGGCGGAGTGCTGCTTGGCGCGAGCGGTCTGACACGCGCATACAGCGCGGCGGCGGCACTAGCTGTGCAAAATGCGCAGATACAGCATTTTTGTGAAGCAGAGCACCTGCGGCTGCAAATGGATTATGGGATGTACGGCAAGGTCAGCTACATTTTGCCCGAGTATGAAATCCTCGAACGCGGCAGCGATTTCGGCGAGAACGTCACGCTGGACTTTGATGTAAAATGCGAACTGTTTGACAGTCTGTCGGCGCGGCTGAACGATCTGTTCAACGGTGCGCCGCATCTGGAACGCCTCGAAACACATTTTGCCGATTTTGGATCAATCATATGAATAGAATGGGATTCCAAAGGGTCAATGTCCCTTTGACAGGGTTTGGGACGGAGTCCCGATCGAAATCCATCGGAAACACTTTTTGTTCCGAGCCGTTTCCACAGCGGAAACGGTCTTTTTATATGTGAAAACTCCGTGAAAACGAAACAAAAGTTCCAAAAAGCCTTTACATTTTGTTTGTGTTGTGGTATAATAATATTTGTATCGTTCATTATCGAAAACAAAAGGAGTAATCCGATCCTATGAGTGACGAAAAGAGAACCTGCAACGGACAATGTGCGGATTGTGATGACAACGGACATTGTGTGCTGGCAGATGATATGCACCTGAAAGAACGGAAGATTTCGTCGGAAATGATTTACGACGGAAGAATTCTGAAAGTGACAAAAGATACCGTCAGACTGGAAAACGGCGATGAAGCACTGCGTGAAGTGGTGCATCATCCGGGCGGTTCCTGCGTGGTACCGCTGACAGAGGACGGCGAAGTGCTGATGGTACGGCAGTTTCGGTATCCGCACGGGTCGGAAACGCTGGAAATTCCCGCAGGCAAGCTGGAATACGGCGAGGACCCGATGGAATGCGGCAAGCGCGAGCTGCTGGAGGAAGTCGGCGCAACGGCTGACAACATTTATCCGCTGGGCAGCCTGTTCCCGACACCTGCTTATGACAAAGAAGTGATCTATATGTATCTTGCGCAGGGACTGCATTTTTCTGAGCAGAAGCTGGACGAGGACGAATTTCTCGATGTTGAGAAAGTGCCGCTGCAGGATGCTGTGAAAATGGTCATGCGCGATAAGATCCCGGATGCCAAAACGCAGATTGCTCTGCTGAAAACCATGATGATGGTCATGGGTATCGAATAAAAAACTGCCCTGTACGGAATGTACAGGACAGATTTTCGAAAATTCGTGAATTTACGGATCATTCAGCGTCGGTGGATTCGACAGGAGCTTCTTCGGATTCTGTCAGAGCGGAAGCTGCGGTTTCCGCCTGCATCAGCGCAAGCTGCTGGCTGTAGGCTTCCAGAATCTGGCTCTCGAAATACTGACGGGCTGCCGGTGTGATGGGATGGACGATGTCGCGGAAAATACCGGCTTCATCTTTTCTGCTCGGCATTGCGACAAAAAGACGTTCTTCTCCCTGTACAACCTTGATGTCGTGTAGTGCAAGCATCTGATCCAGTGTTACAGACACGATCGCACGCAGACGGCCTTCGGTCATCATTTTGCGAATTTTCAAATCGGTGATTTCCATAGTGGTTTCCTTTCTGTGTCGAATAAAGAATGCCGTAGTTCTGATTACGGGCAGAGATTGTATGTCAAGCTCAGATTATAGTTCGATGGCATGGTACGACCGCCGCAGGGTTGTGTCGTGCAGCGGAAAGAAATCCGTTTCACAAAGCGAATTGGATTCGATTGGAGTTATCATATCATAGTATTGTGTTCGTTTTGTGAAAATTATAAGTGAGAAAAGGATGAATTATTGATGAATAGCATTTTGAGCGGCAAGAAACATATCCATATGATCGGTATCGGCGGTTCCGGAATGTATCCGCTGGCACAGGTACTGCACGCAAAAGGGTATTATCTGACGGGTTCGGACAACAACGAAACCGACACGCTTGCCGCGGTTCGAAGCATGGGAATTCCCGTATTTTTGGGACAGCGTGCGGAGAATCTGGAAGGTGCAGACCTTGTGGTCTATTCTGCTGCAATCGCAAAAACGAATCCTGAACGTGCCGCCGCAGAAGCAAGCGGTGTGGACATGATGGAACGGAGCGTACTGCTGGGCATTGTATCCTCGTGGTACAAGGAAGCTGTCTGTATTTCGGGTACACACGGCAAAACGACCACTTCCTCCATGCTGGCACAGATCCTGTTCACGGCAGGTGTGGATCTGTCGGCGGTTATCGGCGGAAAACTTCCGTGTCTGGGCGGCAGCGGCAGAGCAGGCAGCAGCGAGGCATTTGTCTGCGAGGCTTGCGAATATGTCGATACATTTTTGCAGCTTTCTCCCGATATTGCAGTCATTCTCAATATCGACGAGGATCATATGGAATATTTCAAGACGCTTGACAATCTGAAGGCGTCCTTTACAAAGTTTGCACAGAAATCAAGTCAATATGTCCTTTTCAACGGCGATGATGCCAATACCTGCGATGCGGTATCGCGTGTGGAAGGAAAGACTATGATCTCCTTCGGTGAGGGCGCGGACTGCGAATGGCGTGCATCGGATGTATCCATCAACGCACAAGGTCAGACGGTGTTTACCGCTTGGCATTTGCAGGAACAGCTTGGCACGGTAACGCTGAATGTTCCAGGCAGACACAATGTTCTGAACGCTGTTGCTGCGATCGCATCGGCAATGCTGATCGGTTTGACATTTGCGCAGGCGGCGGCAGGACTTCTGGAATTCCACGGTGCAAAACGCCGTTTTGAGATGCACAGCAGAGTCGCAGGCATTGTGGTCGCGGACGACTATGCACACCATCCTGCGGAGATCGCGGCGACACTCCGCGCAGCAAAGGCAATGCCTTTCAAACGAGTGATCGCGGTGCATCAGCCGTTCACATATACCCGTACCAAACGCCTGCTGAACGACTTTGCAGATGCACTTTCGATTGCCGATATTGTCGCATTGACTGACATTATGGGCGGCAGAGAAACGAATGAAGTTGGCGTATATACCAGAAATCTGGCAGAAAAAATTGACGGCTGTATCTGGATTCCGCAGGACGAAACAGAAGCGGAAAATGACACAAGAAAATACCGCAATTTTGATGATATTTGCGAAAAGGTCTGTGAAACTGCAAAAGAGGGCGATTTGATTATCACGCTTGGATGCGGCGATGTCAACAAGCTTTCGAAGCTGATTGCGGAACGCTTGGCGCAGAAGAACGTCTGAAACGAAAGGATGTCTGCATATGCTGAACGAAAAAGCACGCGAAATCTATAGATATATCCGTTCTCGCATTGATGACGGATATGCGCCGACAGTCAGAGAGATCTGCGCGGCACTCGGCATCCGTTCCACATCGACCGCACATCGATATATCAATCTGCTGGTCGAGGAGGGCTATCTTGACAAGATGGACAATCAGAACCGTGCCATTCGGCTGCACGGCAGAAGCGCAGTAAATGTGCCGCTGATTGGAACCGTAACCGCAGGACAGCCGATTACCGCGATCGAGAATATCACGGATTATCTGAGTTATGTTCCTGAGCGCAGTTACGAGGGTGAACTGTTTGCACTGCGTGTGCGCGGCGAAAGCATGATCAACGCAGGCATTCTTGACGGCGATATTGTGGTTGTTGAGCAATGCGATGTTGCAGAAAACGGCGAAATTGTGGTCGTTCTCGTCGGCGGCGAGGAGGCAACAGTCAAGCGTTTTTATAAAGAGAACGGCGGCTATCGGCTACAGCCGGAAAATGATACTATGGAACCAATTTTCGTGCAGGAAGCGGCAATTTTGGGTAAGGTTGTCGCCCTCATCCGATATTTGGAATCTTGAGAGAGAAAGGAAACGAACAATGCTGAACAGATTGAAAGTCGTACTTTGCGGAAAAGAGTATGTACTCCAGACGGAGGATGCACCAAGCTATGTGTATCAGCTGGCAAAAACGCTGGAGAAGCGCATCTCGGATATTACCGAGTCAAACAAACGTGTTTCCGTGCATTCTGCGGTAATGATGGTTGCATTGTCCACGATGGATGAGCTGACCAAAGCGAACAACAACATCGAAGTGATTCGTTCGCAGGTCAAGGAGTATGTGGACGAGGCAGGAAAAGTGCGCCTGGAGCGAGATGCAGTCATGCGTGAGGTTGATGTTCTGCGTGCTAAGGTCGAACAGCTGGAAAATCAGTTGAAGCTGCGCGATTTGAAGGTCAGCTTTGATGAAGATATGGCGGCGCAGAAGGACGAAAAGCCTGCCGAGAATACAAAGGAGCAGGAAGCGGAAACGTCCGCTGCTGAAACAGACGCAGATGCAGAAGAATCGGCGACCTGAACTGCTTGCACCTGCCGGCAGTATGGAGTCGCTGCAAGCGGCAATTCGCTGCGGAGTAGATGCGGTGTACGTCGGAGCAAGACAGTTTTCGGCGCGCGCCAGTGCAAAAAATTTTGACGATATTGCTCTCAAGGAAGCCGCAAAGCTGTGTCATTTATCGGATGTAAAGCTGTATCTTGCAGTCAATACGCTGGTGTTTGACGACGAGTTTCCTGCGCTTGATCATCTGATTGAAGTGATGGCTGATGCAGGAGTCGATGCTTGTATCGTACAGGATTTTGGCGTAGCTGCGTATCTGAAACGTCGAATCCCAACAATGCCGCTGCACGCATCAACGCAAATGACGATCCATACAGTTGGCGGCTTGGAAATGGCAAAGAAGATGGGATTTTGCCGTGCAGTTCTTGCGAGAGAATTGTCTTGTGACAAAATTGCGGAGCTTTGCAAAGCCGCTGATGCGCTTGGGATAGAAATAGAAGTGTTCGTCCACGGCGCACACTGTATGTCGGTGTCGGGACAATGCTGGATCTCAGCAGGCATGGGCGGACGCAGTGCAAACCGCGGGAGATGCGCCCAGCCGTGCAGACTTCCGTTTACAGCGGATCCGAAAATCAAGGATGCCCACGCGCTGTCATTGAAAGATATGTGCTTAGTCAGTCACGTTGACAAACTATGCGAAATCGGTGTATCATCGTTGAAAATAGAAGGCAGAATGAAGCGTCCTGAGTATGTGGCGGCGGCTGTGACGGCATATAGAACTGCGCTGGACGGTGGAAAACCGAACATCAGCGAATTACAGTCTGTATTTTCACGCAGTGGTTTTACAGACGGTTATTTCACCAATCAACGGAAAGCGATGTTCGGAATGCGTGGAAAAGAGGATGTACTTGCCGCGCAGGTTGTGTTGGACAATCTGCGGAAATATTATCAGAAACCACGCAAAATCGTCTGTTTGAATGCAAAATTTACATTGTATCCGAACGAACCGAGCAGTTTACGGGTATCGGATGCAGAGGGAAACTCGAGAACTGTGACCGGTGCTGTTCCACAGACGGCGAAGAACCGTCCGACTGATTTGGAACAACTGCGAAAACAGTTTGAAAAATTAGGAGATACGATATATTCCTGCGGCGAAGTGTCCGCGGAGACTGATGGTAAAACGATGCTTCCGGCGTCTGAATTGAATGCTCTGCGACGCGAAGCGGTTGCGGCGATGGATTATTTTCGTATTGAAAAGCACACACCACATCATCAAACGGTTCCGGTAATCGAAAATATCGTATCTTCAAAGAAATTAGACTTGACTGCTAAGATTCGCCTGCAAATTCGTTCCTTAAAGCAGTTGGACAAATTAGACGATCTAACAAATGAAATTGAGTATCTTTTGATTCCGTTAAATCTTGTTTCACAATATATGGCGACCAAACAGTCTTTTTCTCCAGAACGATGTATTGTGATTCCACCGAGATTTATTCTGGGCGAAACAGACATAATTCATATGCTTAAATCAGCAAAAAACAATGGATTTACGAGAATTCTGTGCAATCATCTTGGCGCGGCTGCTTTAGGCGAGAAAATCGGAATGCAACTGCACGGAGGTCTTGGGCTCCATTATAGTAACTCTTGGTGTAGCTCTGATTTTCCCTTTGCGAATTGTGAGGATGACGTTGTATCTCCAGAAATGATAAATAATATAACTGGGAACAGCGCTTTCGGAAGTATGCGACTCGGGACATTTGCGTACGGAAAATTGCCATTTATGTTAACTAGGAATTGCCCGATTCAAGCGCAGATCGGATGCGCAAAATGTGAGCATGTTCTACATGACCGCATGGGCAAAAATCTTTTTGTGGACTGTACGCGATACGAAGACAAGCCTGATTATTCTGAAATTTTTAATTCAATACCTATTTGGCTTGCAGATAAGCAAAATTTGCTTCGAAATGCTTCGTTTATTCTCTTACAAATGTCTGATGAAGAACCTGAAGAGGTTCACGATATTGTAAAATCGTTTTTGTCAAACGGACAGTTATATCGACCGAACGAATACTGTCGTGGATTACATATTGAACATTTAACGTGAGGTGCGTATGGTACTGAATTTTCAAAAACTTCGCAGCAACGCGATTTTGCCAACAAGAGCTACGGCTCAAAGTGCAGGCCTTGATTTGTATGCATGCTTACCAGAACCTTGTAAGATTCCGCCCCATTCGTTTCAGATGATTCCAACGGGTGTTGCATGTGAACCTTCTGATTTGAACGTATCTTTGCTGATTTTCGCTCGATCCGGTCTTGCGTGCAAATATGGAGTTGCGCTCACAAACGGAGTTGGAGTGGTAGATGCCGATTATCGCGGAGAAATTTGTGTATCTTTAATTAATCAAAGTGACAAAGGATTTATCGTGACGGACGGCATGAGAATTGCGCAGTTAGTTACAGTTCCGATTATATATCCTGAAACTAATTCAACCAATGAACTAAAAGAAACCGAACGTGGTGATGGCGGATTTGGCTCGACAGGCCTGAATTAAGTATTTATATATAAATGAAAGGAAGTTGTAAATATGAAGTATAGAATTATTCTATTTTTTATGATCGCATTTGCTGCGATTCTTGGCGCATTTGTCGGCGAATATTTTGCCGGGTCATCGTATGGACTGATTGCTTTCCTTGGTAAAAGTGCTCATTTTGGATTCGATGAAATCGATTTAGACCTTATTTTCGTGCAATTAAAGCTCACATTGAATTTCCATATGTACGTAATTCAGGGCTTTTTCCTCATCCTTGCACTGATGATTACACCGAAAATCGATGCGATGGTAAAACTCTGATTGAGAGATTTGTACTTTTTAATAATTTATGTAAAATAAAAAGGAAGCACGCGAAACTTAATTGTTTGCGTGCTTTCTTATTTTATAATATTAGAGATACGACATAGAGAATTGCTAATAATAGAAAGTTGTAGATTAGAAATCGAACCATATATTTTCCTGATAATTCGTGCTTTTCATTTGAATACAGCTGGAATGAAATTAGGCTGGCCATAGATGCGATTGGTGTTCCGAGTCCGCCGAGATTGACACCTGTCAGCAGGAGTTTTGCTTCGTTTGTAAACCCTGATAACAAAATGGCTGCCGGTACATTGCTGAATACTTGTGAGCATAGGATACTGATTGTTAATTCGTGATCAGTCAAAATTTGCGATATCAAATTTCGAATCTGATCGATGCTTCCGAGATTTCCGGTAAATATAAAAAAGCAAACAAAAGTCGCCAGAAGCATATAATCAATTTTTATAAATATTCTGGGACTTGCAATTGCCAACAGAACAATTGCACTAATAAAGCAGAATAGAGAGGGAACATTTCCTGCAACTGTCAGTAGCGAAATGATAAAAACGAGGATGCAGCAAATGGTAGTTTTCCACGAAAATTTGTTGGATGTTGCTTTATCTTCTTTTGCGTCTATCTGACATTTCGGCAACAGGAGTATGGATAAACAAAGTAACGCATATGCAATGATTCCATATGGCAGCAATACTTGTATCAATTCGCTTGGAGTCATAGAATAGAATGAGCAAATATAAATATTTTGCGGATTTCCGGTCGGAAGCAGCATGCTTCCGAGATTTGCCGCAACAGTTTCCAGAATGACCGTCCATATGAGTGCAAGATTACAGGATTTTTCAGAAGATTCGCTATATATAAGCAATGTGATTGGTACAAAGGTGAGCAATGCAACGTCATTGGTGATGAACATGGACATTATAAAACAAATTGTCATCATGAAAAAAGCAAGTCTACGTGACGAATTGCATTTTTGTGTTAAAACAGACGCCATTTTTTTGAATACTCCGCACATTCTGAGCCCTGCGACAGCTCCCATAAGTGCAAATAATAATATCAACGTATTTGCGTTAATATAATCGAAATAGTGGAGAGATGGCGGTACAAAGAACATGGAAATGAGGGTAAGCACAGCGGCGATGCACAAAACAGGTTGATGCTTCCAAAAAAAACGAATGGTATTCATACAAATCCTCTTTGATTAAATCTTACGTTTTTCTTTATCTTTGATAAATAACTGAACGAACACGTTCTTGTGGAATAACAGCCGCTTTTTGACCTGAAACATCATACCACAATATTTTTGATGTGTCAAGCAATTTGGATTATTTTGCTCTGATTGGGCAATACTAGCCTTATTCTCACGAAATGAGGCGATTGTATGGCGTATCAGAAAGTTGTCATTTCAGGTATCGACACATCAAAACTGGAAGTCCTGAAAGAAAGTGAAAAAATGCAGCTTTTACGTGAATATCAGGATACAGGAAGTAAGCTTGCCCGTGATCGGCTGATACAGGGAAATCTGCGCCTTGTGCTGTCGGTCATTCAGCGTTTTTCCGGGCGCGGCGAGGATATGGACGACCTTTTTCAGATTGGCGTGATAGGTCTGATGAAAGCCATCGAAAATTTCGATTTAACGAAAGAAGTACGTTTTTCAACGTACTGTGTGCCGATGATTTCCGGCGAACTGCGGCGTTATTTACGCGATTATCATACAGTCAAGGTCAGCCGTTCTCTGCGTGATTTGGCGTACAAGGCGATGCAGGCGAAAGAACAACTCACACTGGCATATGGCCGTGAACCAAATGTGGAGGATATTGCGCAGCGGATCGGTGAAGAGCGGGCGGATGTTGTCATGGCTTTGGAAAGTGTGTCTGACCCTGTTTCGCTGTTCGAACCGCTCTACTCTGATTCGGGCGATACGCTCTATCTGATTGATCAGATCAGCGACCCGAACACAGATGAATCCTGGCTTCATGAAATGACGATTCGAGAGGCAATTCGTAAACTTTCACCGCGTGAACAGAGCATCCTGAACCGACGATTTTTGCAGGGAAAAACGCAGATGGAAGTTGCTTCTGAAATCGGGATTTCACAGGCGCAGGTTTCTCGTTTGGAAAAAGGAGCGATTGCAAAAATCAAGGCGGAAATCTGATTTGACGAACAATATTTATAACGATATTGCCATTGTTCAGCGACAATGGCTTTTTCTTTTGAAAAAGGCTTTACATTTTGCAGAAAATATGGTATGATAATATGGAATATATGGAGAAAGGACTCTGACCATTTATGCAAGGCATCCGAAAGCGGACTTGGGCAGAAATCAATCTGGACAATGCCGCATGGAATTATCAGCAGATTCGAAAGCAAACACGTAAAGACGCAAAGGTTTGCTGTGTGATAAAGGCGAACGCATATGGGCACAATGCTGTGAAACTGGCTTCGCTGTATGCATCGCTTGGCGCGGATTATCTGGCTGTTTCGAACTTGGAGGAGGCGGTTCAGCTTCGTGAGGCGAATATCTCGCTTCCGATTCTGATTCTCGGCTATACACCGCCTGAATGTGCGGATCTGCTGGCATCTCATCATATTTCGCAGTGTGTCTATTCCCGTACGTACGGCGAGGCACTTTCGCAGGCGGCAATGTCCGCAGGTGTCAGAGTACATATTCACATCAAAATCGACACAGGTATGGGCAGAATCGGTTTTCAGCATCACGGCGGTCATTCGGAGCTTTCGGATGCAAACGCCGTCTGCCATCTTCCCTGTCTGCTGACGGAGGGTATTTTTACCCATTTTGCGTCTGCGGATGAAGGAGAAGCGGGAGAAGCCTATACTCGTGCACAGTTTGCTGCATTTGAAGAAGCGATCAGCTATCTTGAATCCAAAGGAATCTCGTTCACGATTCGCCATTGTGCGAACAGCGCGGCGATTTTTGACTATCCAGAGTTCCATCTGGATATGGTACGCGCAGGCGTGGTGCTGTATGGACTGCGTCCCTCTGCGGATGTGCGGAATCTTCCCGAACTGCGTCCTGTTATGACGCTGAAAAGTGTTATTTCCCATATGAAGCTGCTTGCAAAAGGCGATAGTGTCAGCTATGGACATACCTACACCGCAGAATCCGACCGTATGGTTGCGACCGTGCCGATCGGATATGCTGACGGTTTCTGGCGTGCGAATGCAGGAGACTGTAAAATGTTGATTCGTGACCGGCTGTTTCCGCTGATTGGAAGAGTGTGCATGGACCAGCTGATGCTGGACGTTACAGGTGCGAATGATCTTGCAGTCGGTGATATTGTGACGATTTTTGGAGATCCCGAGGGCAGATGTTCTGCGGATTTGATCGCCGAACATACAGGAACGATCAATTACGAGGTCGTCTGTGCAGTCGGAGAACGTGTACCGCGTTTCTTCCTGCAATATGGCGAACCGATCGGTGTATCTGACAACATTCTCCACGGCTCACGCGGCTCTATCTGAATGAACAATACACACATATGAGGTGAACTATGGTCAATATCGGAAATGACTGGGATGCGCTGCTTGCACCGCAGTTTCAGTCGGAATCCTATTTGCAGCTTCGGCAGTTTCTCATCAACGAATACCGCACGAAGAAGATATATCCGAGTATGTACGACATTTTCAACGCACTCAAACTGACACCGTACAAAGATGTGCGTTGTGTGATACTGGGGCAGGACCCCTACCACGGCGAGGGACAGGCACACGGACTGAGTTTTTCGGTACGAAAAGGCATTCAGCCGCCGCCGTCGCTTGTCAATATTTTCAAAGAAATCTACGATGATCTGGGCATTGACAACCGCGGAAAGCATGGAGAACTGACAGCTTGGGCAAAGCAGGGGGTTCTGCTTTTGAACGCTGCGCTGACGGTACGCGCAGGACAGGCAAACAGCCATCACGGTATGGGCTGGGAGCAGGTGACTGATTCCATTATCAAGCTCCTGAACGAACGCGAACAGCCTGTTGTATTTCTGCTATGGGGCGGAAACGCACGTGCAAAGGCATCGCTCATCACCGCACCGCAGCATCTGATTCTCCAATGTCCGCATCCGAGTCCGCTTTCAGCGTATCACGGCTTTTTCGGATGCCGTCATTTTTCCAAGACCAATGCTTTTTTAGAGCAGCACGGGATGCCGCCGATTGACTGGCGTATCGACGTATAACAAGTGAGGAATTTATATGAAAGTAACATCAATATTTGAGCAGAAGCGTGTGTTTTCGTTTGAGGTGTTCCCTCCGAAGCCGACCACGCCGATTGCACAGATCTATGAAACATTAAACGCATTGCAGGATTTGCAGCCGGATTTCATCAGCGTGACCTACGGGGCAGGCGGTTCAACGCCCGGCGCATCCACCGCAGAGATCTGCGAAACGCTGCAGAAGAAGCACGGCATCAATTCGATTGCCCATCTGCCCTGCATCAATGAAACAAAGGAGAGCGTTCTTGCAAAGCTTCAGGATTTCCGAGCACGCGGAGTTGAGAACATTCTTGCCCTGCGCGGCGACCGAAATCCTGATCTTGAACCGAAAACCGATTTTAAATATGCGGCTGATCTGGTCGAATTCATTCGTGAAAACGGCGATTTTGACATTTGCGGTGCCTGTTATCCCGAGGGACACCCCGAGGCGAAAAGTCTTGCTGAGGATGTCCGTCACCTGAAAGAAAAGGTGGATGCAGGTGTATCGCACCTGATTTCGCAGCTTTTCTTCAACAATCAGGATTTCTACCGCTTTCTGGAAATGACCGATGCGGCAGGCATCAAGATCCCGATCGAGGCAGGCATAATGCCGATCACCAACAAGAAGTCCATTGAGCGTATGGTTTCGCTTTGCGGTGCAAGTATTCCGCCTCGGCTTGCAAAGCTGATGGCACGGTATTCCGATGATGCACAGTCGCTCAAAGCGGCAGGCTTGGAATACGCGATCGAACAAATCATCGACCTGCTGGAACATGGTGTCAGCGGAGTCCACATCTACACTATGAATAATGCGGATGTTGCTCGGTATATCACCGAGTCTGTCCGGGAATGCGTGAAAATATGATGCGACCTGAAGATTTTAACCGCGCTTCGATTCTGCGCGAATTGGGAGTAACCAATACAGACGCCGCACTTTCGCAGATCATGAGTGATATGATCGCAACGCTCTGCAAAGTTGCATGGCCGCGGACGATTTGGCGAATTTATCCGCTGACATGGGAAAAAAGCCTGTGTCTTGGCGATGTGCCGCTGCCGGGAAAGGATATTGCTGCCCATCTGAAAGGCTGTACACAGGCGGCTGTGCTGGCTGTGACGCTTTCTTCTGCTGTGGATACGATCATCCGCCGTTTTCAGGCGACCGATATGACAAAGGCACTCTTCTTGGATGCGATCGCATCAGAAGCGTGTGAACACCTCTGTGAAGATGTGGAGAAGCAGGTGCGTGCGCGGACGGATAAACCGTTCCTGACGGCAAGATTCAGCGCAGGCTACGGTGATTTTCCGCTTTCGACACAGAGCGGACTGCTGCGCCTGCTGGACGCAGAACGGAAAATCGGACTGACCGCGACTGACCGTCAGCTCCTGCTCCCGATGAAGTCCGTAACGGCGATTATCGGCTTGTCTGATTCGCCTGTTCATGACGCAAGAAAATATGTCTGCGGTGTAAACTGCACGGGCTGTCCGCGCTATGACACCTGCCGCAGCCGTGTCACTAGATAATCAGGAAAGGTACATACGGAATGACATTGCAATCACTCCTTTCAAAGGAATTTGTTTTTCTCGACGGCGGCATGGGTACGATGCTGCATCTGTCCGCAGGAGAGATACCTGAACAGCTCTGTCTGACTGAGCCGGAGCGTGTCGCAGCGGTCCATCGCGCATATGTGGATGCAGGCTCTGAAATTTTCATGGCTTGTACGTTTGGCGCGAACCGTATCAAGCTGCAAGGGACAGGACTGGACGCGGTGGAATGCGTCAAAGCGGCGATTGCCATTGCGAAAAAAGAAGCAGGGGATTCTGCACTTGTCGCATTGGATGTCGGACCGACAGGACAGCTTTTGCAGCCTGCGGGTACACTGACGTTCGAAGATGCCTATGATGCCTACCGTGAGGTCATGACCGCCGCAGAAGCCGCAGGAGCCGACCTGATCGCCATTGAAACGATGAGCGATCTGCTTGAAACAAAGGCGGCAGTGCTTGCGGCGAAGGAAAACACAAAGCTTCCTGTTCTCTGCACGATGACGTTTATGGAAAACGGCAGAACCTTTACTGGCTGTCCGATTTCGGCGGCGGCTTTGACGCTGGAAGGACTGGGTGTCGATGCCATTGGTATCAACTGTTCGCTCGGACCGCAGGAGGTTCTGCCGCTGATGAAAGAACTGTCTGCGTGGACAACCTTGCCGCTGATTGCGAAGCCGAATGCAGGACTGCCCGATCCCGTAACAGGGGATTATCACGTATCTCCGCAGGAATTTGCAGAAGTCCTCTCACAGTATGCAGAGATCGGTGTGCAATTTATGGGCGGATGCTGTGGTTCAACGCCCGACTATATCCGTGCGCTGAGATCGGCATTATCCACAAAAACACGCGACAGATCTCCGCGGCAGGTGCCGAAAGCCGTCTGCTCAGGCACACGTACTGTCCGTTTGGATATGCCCCGTGTCATTGGTGAACGCATCAACCCGACAGGCAAAAAACGCATGAAACAGGCTTTGCTTGACGGGGATATGGACTATCTGCGCGGCGAAGCTATTTCGCAGACCGAAGCAGGCGCAGACATTCTCGATGTCAATGTCGGAACACCCGGAATTGACGAAGCTGCGGTACTTCCGCAGGCTGTGCAGGCAATCTGCGAGGTGACAGATCTGCCGCTCCAGCTGGATTCTTCCGATCCTGCGGCATTGGAAGCGGCTCTGCGAATCTACGCAGGCAAACCGATCATCAACTCTGTCTGCGGAAAAGAAGCGTCGTTACAGGCAATCCTGCCGCTGGTGAAGCATTATGGTGCGGCGATTGTCGGTCTGACGCTTGATGAGGACGGTATTCCCGAAACCGCAGATGCGCGGTTTGCCATTGGAAAGAACATACTGGAACGTGCCGAATCTCTCGGAATTTCGAAAGAAAATGTATATCTTGACTGTCTGACGCTGACTGCTTCGACCGGCAGCGGTGCGGCGGATACCACGCTTTCTGCGCTTCGCCGTGTCCACGAGGAACTGGGACTCGAAACGGTTCTGGGTGTATCGAATATCAGCTTTGGCTTGCCGAACCGCCCACTCATCAACCGCACATTCCTTGCAATGGCGTTGACATCAGGGCTGACGCTTCCGATCCTCAACCCGATGGCAGCGGATATGATGGATACCGTCCGCGCTTATCGTATGCTTGCAGGATATGATGAGAACTGTGCGGATTATATCGCCGCCTATCAGGATACGACGGCAGTTCCTGCTGCTCCGACAGCCGAGAAATCTGCGCAGACGCTTGAAAATGCAGTCGCACACGGACTCAAGCAGGAAGCGGCGGAACTGACAAAAGCAGAACTGGACAAAGGCACACAGCCGCTGGACATTGTCAATCAGATGCTGATTCCTGCGCTGGATACGGTCGGGGACGGCTACGAGAAAGGAAAACTGTTCCTGCCGCAGCTTTTGCAGGCGGCGACCGCGGCACAGAGTGCATTTGCAGTACTGAAAGCGAATATGTCCGCAGAAAACAGCGGTGATAAAGGAAAAATCGTACTTGCGACCGTGCAGGGCGATGTCCATGACATCGGAAAGAATATTGTCAAGCTTCTGCTGGAAAATTATGGCTTTACCGTGATTGATCTGGGACGCGATGTACCGCCGCAGACGATTGTTGATGCGGCAGTTTCGCATCAGGTATCGCTGGTCGGACTGAGTGCTTTGATGACCACAACAGTTGGCGCGATGGAGGAAACGATCGCACTTCTGCATCAGCAGTATCCGACCTGTAAAACGGTGGTCGGCGGTGCAGTGCTGACAGCGGACTATGCCGAAAAAATCGGTGCGGACTGCTACGCAAAGGACGCAAAAGCGACAGTTGACTATGCAAGAACCGTCTACGGGGAGGTCTGACCATGCGTGCGTTGATTCAGCGTGTCCGAAATGCCTCTGTTGCAGTTGAAGGCAGAACGGTCGGACAGATCGAAACGGGATTTCTTGTGCTGTTGGGCGTGACCGAATCCGATACGGATGCAGAAATGGAATTACTTGCAGATAAAATGCTGAAACTGCGTATTTTTTCAGATGAAGACGGAAAAACGAACTGTTCTCTGACGGATGTCGGCGGCAGTCTGCTGGTCGTATCGCAGTTTACGCTTTGTGCGGATTGCAGAAAGGGGACAAGACCGAGTTTTTCCCATGCCGCGCCGCCTGATGAAGCAAACCGATTGTACGAGGCGTTTGTCGCACGCTGTCGGGAAACTGTATCTCATGTAGACACCGGTGTTTTCGGTGCGCATATGGATGTATCGCTTGAAAATAACGGACCGTTTACAATCTGGCTGGATACCGATGATTTGAAGAAACCACGAAATCATTAAAAGAAACCGCGTATGCACAAATTCATGTGAATACGCGGTTTTCATTATGACTCCATTTGTCTGCCGAGAAACTGGGAAGCGGCGGAGATGAGGGATGCCTGCAAGTCGGAAGGGGTAGACAGCGCACCGTCGGTATGGTCGAGAAAAGCCACAGCTCCCGTCACATCGCCGGCAGTCAGGATCGGCATACAGGCGAGGGCGGTGCGTGTCAGTCCCTCAACAGGCCGCAGATGGTCGGAATCGCTTTTGGCAAGAAATGTCCTGCGCGATTCCATGAGTTCTTCGAGGTCCTGCGAGATACGCCGCTCGTGGAATTCTTTTTTCTGCGTGCCGGAAACGGCAACGACATGGTCGCGGTCAAAAACCAGTACGGGACAGCCTGCAAGTTTTTGCATGATATCCGCTACCTGAACGGCGTTTTCGGTCATTTCACCGAGGGCAGAATACTTGCGGAAAACGACTTCGCCCTCCGCACTCGTGTAGATTTCAAGGGGGTCGCCGTCACTGAAAACATTGACATTGAGAATTTTGCCGGTGCTTGTCGCAACAGCGGCAAATTGTGACGTTTCTTTGGATTTCTCAATGTCTGCCTGAAAATTTACGGCTTGCACCGCATCATCAGGCTGCGGCAGGATATCGGTTTTCAGCAGCATATCAATATCTGAACGCAGTTTGATGTCGATGCGATCTTCATAGACCGTGATCCGTTCGATGATATAATCTACATCGGATTTCGTCAGTTTTTCTTTATGCAGAATTGCATCGAAAACTTCCATGACCGTTTTAGCGGTGCGGTTGACATTGACGATCATGTTGTGCTGATCGGTGGCAAGCTGAATCTGATTGCGCAAACCCTCCAAGCGGAGCGTCAGCTCATCCAGCTGTTCCGTGTAGATTTCTTCGAGTATTTCCTCACGGTCAGGATGCTTTGCAATATCCCGAACGTGCTGTCGGGCAAGGAGTTTGATTTCCGCACGGGTATTCTCTATTTGCTGATTCAGCACTTCAACGACCGATTTGCTTGACGATGTTTCAGTGCGTTCACGGTCGATCGCCGCCTGCAATTGATCGAGCATCGTTTCGGAGTTTTCTCTGATTTTCTGCACAAATGATTTCAGCAGACCATCCAGCATATCCACACGGGTATGATGGGAACTGCAAGCCTTACTGCCGCGCTTGTGGTACGTACCGCAGCGGTATGCAGGCGGCAGATCTGCACGGCTCATAGAAAACATCGGGCTGCCGCAGTCGCCGCAGAACAGGTATCCTGAGTACACATTCTCATATTTCTTGATTCCGCGATAGTTGGAACGAGTACGCCGTTTGATCTGTTCCTGTACACTTGCGAACAATTTAACGTCAACGATCGGCGTGTGATTGCCCTCGAAAACCAGATGGTCGGTTTCCTGTAATTTCATGTCGCAACCGTTGATCTTCTTGCGGCGATATTTTCCCTGCCGCAAAGTACCGATATAGAAATCGTTGTGCAGTATTTCGCTGACGGTAATAATGCTCCACACAGAACCTGCCCGCAGTTTGCATTCCTCTCCCCACGCTTCGCGGCGTTCTTTTTCTGCCGTGCGCGGTGTCGGAATGTGCTGATCGGTCAGATGATTTGCGATGCGTTTATATCCCCAGCCATTGCTGTACAGCCGAAAAATCTCGCGTACAACCTCTGCGGCAGGCTCGTCCACCTTGAACTGCATCGCCTTGCTGTTTGTCATAATATAGCCATAGGGGACTGCGCAGATCCATTTGCCTTCCTCCTGCCGCCGCTTGACAACAGAGCGCACCTTTTTTGAGGTGTCCGTGACAGGCATTTCGTTGATGAGAAACCGAAACTGAATCGCAGTCCAGTCATCAAATGTCGGGTAGTCAATGCTGTCACCGATAGAAATGATACGCATTCCTGCATCGCGCAGGTCTTCAAGTTCAACCAGTCCCTTGCTGTTGCGGCGTGAGAACCGCGAGAAATCCTTGATGATGAGCATATCATATTCGTGCATCAGCATTTTCTTCCTGAGCTGCTGATAGCCTTCGCGCTGTTCAAAAGTATAGCCGCTGCGGTCCCTGTCCTCATAGAAGTCAAGGTCTGCTGTTGGGAACTTGCGGTGTACATAGTCCGCAATGATCGCTTTTTGGTTTTCGATGGAAGTGTTGTCGCGTTCCAGTTCGTCATCGACGGAGATACGGCAGTAGCCTGCGATATGCAGTTGGTCGTTCATGGCTTTCTCCTTTCGTACAATGTTATGTGCATATTCGGATATCTTGAACAATATTGTACCGTGACTTGAATGCGTTGTCAATATGATACTATTGGAAAATCGGCTGTTCGTCACGGTATAGAAAACTGCCGTCCGTATGATTTCAGACGGCAGCGATTTTATCGCGGCTTCACATTTGAGGTCAGCAGATTCTCTAAGTTGTCATACAAATTGTCTGACCCGGACAGAAAGCATACGATCTGACATTTATGGAGGTGACCTTCTTCGGCAAGCAGCCGGTTTGCGATCTCTTTTCGGTTGATCGTCTTTTGTTCCGCATTTGTCAGCCAGACTTCGATATAGCCGCGGTCTTGATGATTGTCTATCTCCATGCACCCACTCCTTTTATATCAGTATGTTTCATATGGGCAGAAATAATCAGTTTGCATGGTTTCTCTTGCCATTTTTATAATTGAATGCAAAAAAATGTGTGTGGTACAAAAGCAGCTTTTTCTTGCAGAAACGTAGAAAATATGGTATACTGATTCCAAAGTGCGGCGTTCAGAAAAATTTTTTTGCAGAACGTGTTAGAAATCCGAAAAGAATCCGTCTGGTAGAGTGAAGGGATTCCTGATAAAAACTATTGAGGTGAAAATATGACTGATGCAGACTACATTATGAAATTTCAGAATCGCGACGAATCGGTACTTGCAGACATCGGTACACAATATGGCAGCTATTGCGGTGCGATCGCGCGAAAACTTCTTGACAACCCCGAGGATGCAGAGGAGTGCTGCAATGACACATGGCTTCGTGCATGGAACAGCATTCCGCCGCAGATTCCCCTTTGCCTGAAGACTTTTCTTGCAAAGATCACGCGGAACCTTGCACTTGACAGACTCCGTGCACGGAATGCAGAAAAACGAAGCTGTGTGTTTGCTGACACGATCGAAGAACTTGCGGACTGCGTGTCAGGAAACGACAACGTTGAGTCGGAGATCGACGCGCGTGCGATGGAAGAATGTATCAATACATTTCTCCGCAAACTTTCCAGACGCGACCGCGGTATTTTCCTGCGGCGGTATTTCTATGCAGAGGAAATTGATGATATTGCTGACCGTTACCACGAGAAAAACTCAAATGTGCTGATGATTCTCTCGCGTACACGCAAAAAGCTTCGTACATTTCTGACGGAGCAGGGTTATTATTAAAAGGAGGTCAATGACAATGAAAAAAGAAACATTATCTGAAATGATCGGTTATACAGACGAAAAGCTTTTGGTGGAATCCGAACATCCGCGCCATATCTCTATGACGGTTTCGGCATCCCTGGGTGCGGTGGCGTGTGCGGTACTGATTTTCGGTGCGGTTATGCTTTTCCGACAGGGCGGTACTGAGGAAATGGTTGGTCATGAAGGTGCGACGACCACACAGGCAACAGTAACAACACAGGACACAACGACAACAGAGAATACGAATGTCCTGTACGGAACGACTTTTGTTCAGGGTACGGCTAATACCAAGTCTACAACCACAACAACCGTTTCCACCAAAGCAGAAAGCAAGACCACAGCGGCTTCCGAACAGCAGACGGAAAATACGAGTACCGAAAACCTGCCGCATTTGGAACTCAGCTCGCCCACTTTCAATATGGACAGTATTGATGATTTTGCTTTCTATGCCGCAGAATCGCTGGATCTGTTTTATAAAGACGAACCGAATTTCACCAATCTGGCATCATCAACGCTGCCTGTTTATCAGTATGCCGAACAGAAATGGTCTGTCGATCAAATGGAAACCCGTGCACGGGAGATTGCGGCAAACATGGGCGAAGAAATTCAACAGATCAAGTACTGGTATAATACTCCTCAGGACGGGAGTGTGGAGACTGAAACGCGGATGAATGGTGAATGTACTTCGGTGAATGCTTATCTGAACGGTATGTATATTTATGTGCTGGATTCCGGATATATCGGTCTGTCCATGACAGCAGATGAGAATTCAGAACTGCGAAAAGTGCCTGTGACAACAAATCCGGACGGTTCGGTCACGGACGAACAGGAACAAGCGGTTTTTAACGCTGCGATTGATAAATACAAGGGTTTCTTTGGAAGCTATGACCCACATTGTATCTGGTATCCCATCTATTTGGATGCAGATAAGAGCAGAGGACAAATCTACGAGGCGTATTGTGACAGTGTAGATCCGCAGGAAGCGCTGTTGTACTATTCTCAGGGTTTCGTGTCTGTTGATATGTCATCGTTGGGAACGATTGATCGGCTCAACTATCCTTCGAGCCTGCCGATCCAATCGACAATCGGCAATTACCCGCTCATTTCTGCGGAGGAAGCAGCTGCAACGCTCAAAAACGAAACACCTGTGTGGACAAATCTGAAATATATCACATATGATACTGAGGAAGGCCGCAAGTGGATTCCGTGTTACCGTTTCACTGTGGAAACCGGCAATATCGCTGACGGAAAGAAAGAGTATTGCCACCGTTTTGTTCCTGCGATTTCCCCCGAGTATTATGATTTGACCAAATAACGTGCAAGCCCCCATCGGTTTCTTTGCCGATGGGGACTTCTTTTTATAGTAAAAGAAAAATATATAGAACAAAATGCAAAATATACTTGACATTATGAAAGATATGGTGTATAATAAGAACATCGAAAGGAGGAACGCATCCCATGAAAAATAAGAAAATGAAAATTGCACGCATGGAATGCGACATGAATCAGGAAGCATTGGCAAATGCTGTCGGAGTCACAAGGCAGACGATCGGCATGATCGAATCCGGCAACTATAATCCCACACTGAATCTCTGCATTGCAATTTGTGATGCACTCGGCAAAACCCTCAACGATCTATTCTGGATCGAGCCGCAGGATCGGGATTCACACGAATAGAAAGGAGTATCTCATGGAGAAAAGAACCATACCCACCCTGCAAAAACCGGATGAGCGCGTCGGACTTGTCGCCACCAATGGGCTGGCACTTTGCGGTGCGGCGGCATTCATATATGTTGTCGTCCGTATTATCTGGTGCGGCATCCACGGTGCGCTTGCTGTGCCGGAGCTGGTGCTGCTCGGCATTATGGCGCTCTGCATCTATCTCAACAACCGTGCAAACAATGTTGCAAATCTGCCGCGCATTTTCGGCATCCAACTCAGTGCAGCACCGCAGGACCGCATGAAGCGTTTCGGGCTGTATGCAGCAGAAGCCTTTGCGTTTAGTTTGGTGTGCGGACTGTTGGATTATCTGGCATCGCATGATTTCTCGGACACATGGAAGGCGGCTTTGATTTCATTTGTGGTCGTTTTCCTGCTGAATATTGTGATGAATGAACTGGCAGTAAAACGCTATCTTGCCCAACTCACGCGCCTTAATGCTGAAGAAAATGCGGATGACTAAGGGCTTCCACAGAAATAACATCGTATGACTTTTTGTAGTCATCAAGAAAAGCCGAACAGATTTGTATTTCTGTTCGGCTTTTCTGTTGCGTTATTCAGATTTTTCGGAATCCGTCTTTTCTTTCCTGTAAATCGGACCTTCTTCTCCGATTTTTTCGGTCAAAACAAAACCTGATTTTTCGAGAACTCTGATAGAGGCGATATTGTCCTTGTCCACTTCTGCCGTCACAGAGTTGACCGCATTTTGTCGGAAAGCCCATGCCGCAGCGGCGTTGACAGCTTCTGTTGCAAAACCTTGTCCCTGATAATCGTCGGCAATGCCATATCCGATTTCAGCCGAACCGAATGCATCAATGCCCTTGAAGCACAGTTCTCCTATATGAGTGCCGTCTTTCAGTTCGATCATCCAAATCGCATACCATTCCCATTGGTCAGGGTGTGCCAGACAGCCATCCAGCATTTCTGTGTAAGCTGTTTTCAGAACATCGATTGTTTGCGCCGCAATCCATATCTCCATCTGTTCTTCCGTAGCTGCGTAGATTTTTAATCGCTGTGTTTCAATCATTTTTTCGCTCCATTTGCATTTCTGTCGGATTATGTCATATTTTGCCGCTGACTGTGTGTTATAGACTGCCTGATCATCCATTCTTATTGTAGCGGTCTAATGGTCATTTGTCAAGTGTTTTCCATATAGAAAAAGTGTCGGGTTTGCTGTATGTTCTGTTCCGACAGCAGATGCCACAGAAAGAATTGCACTTGAAGAATGATTTATAAAGTATATGCCGTTATCGTGTGAACGTGGGGGATAGTTTCTTGACAAATACTGCGTAGGATGCTATAATGCAGAATGACTGTTTGAGAGAATGGCAGATAGATGTACGGCGAAGCCGTACAAATTTTTTTTGATTGAGGAGAAATAGAATGAAAAAATTGGTTACCATGTTATGTGTAGCGGCTATGATCGTCACATTGTCAGGCTGCGGCGGCAATCCGTCGGATGCCGGTGCAGACGTTACACAGACTCCGAGTACTTCTGAACAAAGTTCTGACAGCAATGCAGAAACCACCGATACTGCCGAAGCAGATACAGCAGAAAGACCTGAGGTCCTGAAAGAAGGCATTGTGACAAGAAAAGCGTCCTATTACCATTCTACTGACGGAGATGTGTTAGGCTGCGAAGAACTGTACAATAACGATGGAAAAATCGTCAAAATCACGATGGATGAAGTCTACGGTGATAATATGCCGCATTACTTGTCGTTACCGGCATATGTAGGTGTCACAGAGTATGAGTATGACGGCAATGGCAATCTGATCAAAGAAACATGGAACGGCATGACGGAATCGACCGTCAAAGAATACGATGCAAACGGACTGCTGATTGGCAGCAAACACAAATATACCGATCATAGTGAGTATGATGAGGACAGAACCTATTCCTATGAAAAAGATGCAGAAGGCAATCCTGTCAAAGGCTATTACATCAACAATCTTGTCGATAACAGCGGTGCCTATGAATATGATGACGCAGGCAATATTATCAGCGGTACTTTCGATGCGCGTCATATGATCTATGAATTGGAATATACAAACGGCGTCAAAACCAAGGAAACGGAATATGTTCGCTGGGCAGGAAAAACCGAAGATGCTGTCGGTCATGTTTCCGAATATGACAGTAACGGCAATAAGATCCATTTTACGGATTATGACGAGGATGGAAATGTCCGCACGGAATATCAGGACGAATTTGACAGCGATGGAAAGCTGAAGACGCATACTTATCTCGTTCTGGACGGCGAACAGACCAATAGCGGATTGGAATATGTGTATGATGCAGAGGGATCCTGCATTAACAATCTGGTCGTCAATAACGGCGTAGTAGAAGATCAAAATGCGGATGACAGATATGAGTATGAGTATGATGAAAACGGCAATGTAAGCAAAGCGTCGCGCTTCATGCGGGGCGATACCAACGCTTTAACATATACCGTATACGAATATCTGTACTGATACGTGTTTCAAACAAAACGGAGCGGTTTTTGCCGCTCCGTTTTCGATTATTGACACTATTGAGGCTTTCAGTCCATCAGGCTTTTATTGCACCAAGGACAGTCTAGGGGATGGTGTCTGTTCGCAAGCATCCACTCACCGCAATACGGGCAAAACGCCCCTTGTTTGATGAATCCAAAGAAGATGACAACGCCGACCGTCAACAGGAACGAGAGGATCGCCGCGATGATCCAAAGCCAGCTGGGAGCCGCAAATGCCATGCCCAGAAAGAAAACGCAGAGAGCAATGCCGAAACCTGACCCGAAATAGAAGCGCGGTCTGTTTTTGCGGCACATCTCAAGCCGAGCCTGAAAACGTTCTTCAGCCTGTGCTGCTTCCAGTTCTTCATTTTTTTTGCGGTCTGCCGCCGAGATCTCCGCATTGCATTTGGGACAGTGGTCGCTCATAATATAGAAAGTTTCACCGCATTTTGGACAGGTCATCATGATAGCGTTCCTCCGTAAATGAATTTGTATGCTGATTGGGAAATCGTGTATATGTATATTATACACCCAAGTACAGACATTTGCAACGGCGAGAAATGACGGATATGAAATCCGGTACGTAAAAAATGTGGTGTATGCTCCTGATTTCATGTGATTCCTTTTGTTTTCTGTACATCTCGTTTTTACATTTTGAAAAGGCAATATAAAGCAAAACAAATGTGTCTGCTTGCAAAAAAATACAATTTGCGCTTATTCTCATTTCTGCCTTTGATCGCTTTCAGCTATTCCGAATTAATCCGTTGCGATTTGTAAGAATCAGAAAATATAACATGAAAGCGGAATTCTCCGAGGACATTCCGACGGCAGACGGTGAGACGTTTTATGAATTGGATGTTTTTCTTGCAATGACACGTTATTTTTTCCGCTGTTCATGATGATTTGTCAAATGATTGTGTGACATCTGCCATCTGCCGCGTGATATCCTGAAAAAAGCCTTGACAATTCAAGCGAAGTGTGGCATAATAAAAAATCTGTGATGAAACGAATCCGATTTCAGACAGCGGCATACAGACGGCAGCCCGACATTGCCGTGATCGCCGCTGTGTGTATATTTATTATCAAAATGAAAAGCAGAAAGGAATCGAGTGTCATGCGGCGGCTTGTCGGGGCGGCTTGCAGGACGCGAAAATTTTATGGAACAAATCTCGGAAAAACCAAAGACAGATAAACTGAAACCGAAGCTTTTTTCTGTCATGAAGCAGTATTCTGCAAAGCAGTTTGTGCAGGATGTCATTGCGGGTATCATTGTAGCGATCATTGCGCTGCCGCTGTCGATCGCACTCGCGCTGGCATCGGGAGTGAATCCCGAACAAGGTCTGTACACCGCGATGATCGCAGGATTTTTTGTATCTCTGCTTGGCGGCAGCCGTGTGCAGATCGCAGGTCCGACCGCAGCGTTTGCGACCATCGTTGCAGGCATCGTGGCTGCCGACGGCATGGATGGACTGATTCTTTCCACGGTGATGGCAGGCATTCTCATGATCGTCATGGGTGTATGCCGTTTGGGCAGACTGATCAAATTTATCCCGAGTACGATCACGGCAGGCTTTACGTTCGGCATCGCCGTCACTATTGTGCTTGGACAGATCAAGGATTTCTTCGGACTGACCTTCCAAAATGCGCCGATCGAAAGTGTGGATAAGATGGTGGAGATCGTCCGCTGTGCAGGAACGTTCCATTGGCAGGCATTTGCCATCGGACTGCTTTCGCTGGCAATTTTGATTTTCTGGCCGAAAAAGCTGGATAAGATTCCTGCTTCGCTGATTGCCGTTATCGTATGTTCGCTGGTTGTTAAGCTGACAAAATTTCCTGTCAACACCATCGGTGACCTGTATACGATTTCGAATGCGCTGCCGAAATTTGTATTGCCGTCCGTGACCTTTCCACGTGTTCGTGCTATGCTGCCGAACGCCTTTACGATCGCAGTTCTTGCCGCGATAGAATCGCTGCTTTCTTGTGTTGTATCTGACGGTATGATCGGTTCGAAACACCGTTCCAATATGGAACTGATCGCGCAGGGTGTTGCCAATATCGGTTCTGCATTGTTCGGCGGTATTCCTGCAACGGGCGCGATTGCCCGTACAGCCGCAAACGTCAAAAACGGCGGCAGAACCCCTATTGCAGGTATCGTGCACTCCATTGTTGTGCTGATTATTCTGGTCGTGCTGATGCCGTATGCATCTATGATTCCGATGCCGACGATTGCGGCGATCCTGTTTATCGTTGCGTACAATATGTGCGGCTGGAAGAATATCCGCAGTATGATGAAAACCGCGCCCAAGAGTGATATTCTGGTACTGCTGACAACGATCGTTCTGACCGTTGTGTTTGATCTGGTCGTTGCGATCGGTGCAGGTCTGGTTCTGACTTCTCTGCTGTTTATGAAGCGTATGGCGGATGTCACAGAAACGCGCGAATGGGTGGAATACGATGAAGAAAACGATCCTGACCATATCTCTCTGAAAAAAATCCCTACCAACACGCGTGTATATGAGATCAACGGCCCTATGTTTTTTGCAGCATCCGAGAAGTTTCAGTATATGCTGCATGATACCGATTTGAAGGTGCTTGTGATTCGAATGCGTGATGTGCCTGCGGTCGATGCGTCAGGTGTGGAATTGCTGAAAGACATTGTCAAGCAGTGTCAGAAAGACAAGATTCAAGTGGTCTTTTCCCATGTGAATGAACAGCCGATGCGTGCAATGGAAAAAGCGGGACTGGTACAGCTTGTCGGACAGGATAACTTCTGTTCGCATATTGATACCGCGCTGGAACGCGCAGTACAGATTGAAATGGCTGTCATAAAGACAGAATGAACACAATTATAAAAACAGCAGTCGGGCAGACAAAAGCCTGACTGCTGTTTTTTATGTGCCGAATCAGAACACAGGTATCATGTGTTCTGATTCGGCATTTTGTTTTTTAGCTTGGCATTTCAGTCGCGTATTTGTACATCTTGTCGTTGCAACATGGCATCTTGTTCACAAAAAATCCATCTTGGGAGCGAATATGTACCTGTTGTCCTGATATATGTACCTCTTGTCGTAATCTATTGTAAATTGATGCAACATATGTTATACTATATCAGGCGGAACTTTCTCTCCGCCACGATGGAAAAGGATATCAAAACAGGAAATCATTCGGAGGGATCATATGAAACAAAAAAGGATTGCGGCTTTCATAGCGGCTGTGCTGACGGCAAACTGTATCGGGATGCAGTACAGTCAGAGAATTCACGCAGGCGACAGCGCAGACAGTCTGCATTGCACGTATTACAGCGGTACGAACATCGGCAGGCAGAACTACAACTATTTTACTTCGCTTAACTCAGCCAAGACAAACGCTTCTGCGCTGGTTGCGCTTGCGGACGGCAGATGGATGCGCGTACAGGGTGAGGTATCGGGACTCGGACAAACGGTTCTGGTCGAATACTACGATGCGGATTTCGATTTGCTGGAACGGAAAAATGTTCCCATGGTACTGCCGGTTTTCGGCTGTTTCTACGAAGCTTCTGACGGATACTACTATCTGGTCACAGGACAGAAAAATGTCAACGAGAAAGCCGATGTGGCAGTCTTTGACATTGCAAAATATACAACAGACTGGGAGCTTGTCGGACATGACCAGCTTTGCGGCGCAAATACTGCAATACCGTTTGATGCAGGCTGTGCGCGCTGTGTGGATGACGGAAAATATCTTGTTGTCCGCACCAGCCACGAAATGTTCAACGGCAACGCATATCAGGGACATCAGGCCAATGTGACCATTGAATTTGACATGGATACTATGGAAATCACAGATGATTCCTGTGCTGTATCGAGTCTTGGCGTTGGCTATGTCAGCCATTCGTTCAACCAGTTCATTCTGATGGACGGTACACAGCTGGTCGCGCTTGACCACGGTGACTGCTATCCGCGGTCGGTTGTCCTGAACAAGTACAATACAGACTATACCACAGGAAAATTTAAGCCTGATTACTCTACCCGCTGTACAGAAGTCGATATGTTTACGTACGGCGAGATGGACGCCAAGTATCGAAATGATATGAGCTATGTGAACTATACAGGTGTTGCAGTCGGCGGTTTTGAACAGAGCAGCACCCACTATCTTGCTGCGCTGAACACGATTGATCAGGACAACTGGGAGGACTGTGCGACCAACTATTTTGATCGGACAGGCAGCTTGTATGCGTATACACGAAACATTGTTGTATCTGCTGTTCCGAAAGACGATCTTGACAATGCCAATGTTCAGCAGTATCAGATCACCGATTATGCGGAAGGGGAAGCGACTGCACACAATCCGCACCTGACACCCATTGGCAACGATTCGTTCATGCTTCTCTGGCAGCAGGACAAAACGGTTTACTATGTCGTTCTGGACAATACAGGTGCGCCGATCAGCGAAACCTATTCGATGGAGGGTGAGATTTCTGACTGTGAACCTGTGTGCAGCAATTCGAAGCTGTACTGGTATACCTGGGCAGATGCGAATGTGACATTCCACAGCATTGACGTTACCGATCCGTCCAAGCACGATTCTGTGGTCTATTACGGCGGACATGACTATCATCTGGATGAAGAACCTGATGAAAACGGAATTCTGCATGATACCTGTTCCAAGTGCGGCGATGTTGTAGACCATACCGTACCGACAGCGATGAGGGTACTTCCGTACCGCAAAGTATCATCGGGTATGCTGAGTACATGGAACTATGTGGATCCGCAGACCACACAGCTGGATGCAGGCGAACAGATCTCTATGTATATCTCATCAATGTCCCCGTCAGGACTGAATCAGACAGACAAGCAATGTGTTTCGGAAATCGTGGACGGCGCGGATGCGATTCAGGTTGTGACGGATAACGATTTCTACGGCAATCCTATCTATCAGGTCAATGATTTCGAAGATGAAAACAAGACCTTTACAATTTCGATTCATCCTGTTTATAATCCGTCACTAACGGAAACCTTTACCTTTACCACAGGACATCACTATGCTGTCCCTGAGATCGTAGAGCCGACCGATGAAAAAGACGGATACATCCATTGGGAATGTACTAAGTGCGGATATACCAAAACGGAAGTGATTCAGAAATTCGCCGCAAAAGACGGTTCTGCGGTGACACCTGTTCTGAGTCAGGATTCTTTGGAATACAACCATTCCGAGCGGAAACCGAACGTATCTCTGACGCTGACAGATCCCGAAACAGGCGAAGAAACCACGCTGACCGCAGGTACCGATTTCACCGTCCGCTATATCAACAATGTCAATGCGGGAACGGCAACTGCGATCGTGACCGCGACAGCGGACAGCGACAAGCTGACGGGTACGATGTTTGTCCCGTTCACGATCACACCGCAGAGTCTTGGTGATGCAACCTGTATCATTACACCGGGACAGATGGATGTGGAAGCACCTGAAACCAATTTGTACGATGCGGCAAGACCGACGCTGAAATTCTATGACAAGCAGGGTTATCGGATCCAGCCGGAAGATTACTATATCAAGGGTGCATTTATCTTTGATGAGGACTGCCTGCATCTGGATTACATTGATTTTGCCATTCATGCACAGGCACAGAACTACACAGGCGGCATCGAAAAGTATTACAACATTCCGCTGATCGACCTGTCCGAATATCAGGCAGTTTTTGAGGATGAGAAACTGGCGGAAACAGGTGAGGCAGAGTATTCCGGTTCTGCGCAGAATCCGTCGGTCAGCGTGACAACGTCGAAAGGCCGCGTTCTGGAACCGGACGTTGATTATATCGTGACCTACGAAGATACGACGGAGGTCGGTACTGCCACGGTGACCATACAGGGTATCGGTTACTACGAGGGCGAAATTACGCTGCATTTTGACATTGTTCCTGAGAAGCATCCTGCACCGCCTGCACCTGTCTACGGCGATCTGGACGGCGATGGTGAGCTGAGCAAGGAAGATGCTGTATCTCTTACGGAGATTCTCACAGGCGAGTCGGAACTCAGCGAAGAAGCAATGGAAGCGGCAGACTTCAACCATGACGATACGGTCAATGTTCTCGACCTGACCTTGATGAAACAGCAGATCTTGCAGCAGGCGAATCAGTAAATACCGCTTCTTCGATTGATTGTGTTTTCTCTCTGCGGAATGCAGACAAATATATATAATTTTCAGGAGGTTACTATGAAAGCAAGAAACAAACACATCCGAATCCTTGCCGCTTCGATTGCCATGATCGCGGCGGCGCAGTCCCTCTGTCTGACAGGCAGCGCGGTCGATGGAAACTATACACCGCTTACCGTTTCGGTTTCCTACAACCCGCTCGCGCCGAAGAATATGCAGCGTTTTTCGGTCAATCTGGGAAGAAAAGACGGCAAGGATTACTACTACGACTGCAAGCGCAATATTCTGATCGCAAACGGCAATATGCCGATGGAGGTCAATTCTTCGGATGGTCAGACCTATTGGTACGACTACACGCTGATGATGAAAAATGCAGCGACTGCGTGGGATTTCTATGACAGTCTCGGATGGTCCGGATACAGCGGCACATCCCTTCCGCTGTATTTGAAACTGGAAACAAATCTCAGCAGCAGAAGCAATCCGAATAGTGCGAGTGCAGATGTCAATGCCATTAAAATCGGCGTCGGCGATAAGGTAACGACACAGAACTGGGCAACCGATGTTGACACCATTACACACGAATTTACGCATCTTGTGACAGGTTATAAGCTTGGCTGGGACGGCGGCATGGCAGGGGAAACTTTCTGCCTTGCAGAAGCGTACAGCGACATTATGGGTGAACTGGCCGATCCGACAAGAGACTGGAAAATCGCAACAGACCAATACCTCTACAACATCAAAAATAATACCAACCGGTATTGTCAGCGCGATCTGGCAAATCCGTTCGGCACACAGACACCGTATCAGGATTCCAACGGAAATATTCGGTTCCTGAACAACAATTTCTACTCGACTTATCCTGCTTTGCGTGCAGCGTTCTACAATGCGGACGGCAGTCTGAAAAATCTCTCCGCCAATCAGAATGCCTATGACCACAGCTATGCGGCGGCAGGTTCCACACTCATTTCCCACGCCGCGTATCTGATGATGCAGATGGGCATTACAGAGTCGGAAATGAAAACGATCTGGTACCGTTCGATGGATAAGATCAAGGATATGACCGAAGAAACCAGATTTGCGACGTTTTCCGACTGCCGCAAGGCAGTGATCGCCGCGCTGGATGCGATTGATCTGTCCCGTCAGGCGACTTGTCTGCGGATTATCAAGGACGCATTTGACCAGGCACAGATCTATATTCGCGGCGATGTCAATGATGACGGTCTGGTCGATGCAAAAGACCTCAAAATGCTGGATGATTACCTGAATAACAGATACTGGTTCAACATCAATTATTGCCGTCAGTTCGGTTCTGCGGATGTCAACTATGACAACCGTGTAGATCAGAATGACTATCGGGAATTACGTGCAATGCTCTATACCGCAATGACACAAAAGAATGCCCAGACAAATCTGTATGCGATGAAGTGGGCGAGCAAGAAACAGGCATATCTGACAGAGGACGAAAGCTGGATCGTCATGAACGGGTATCCGAATGCGCCGGATGAATCCGTAAATATTTCGTTCCCTGACGGTTCTCATGACGGATTCAAGAGCAACTATGTGACCATCAATACGACATTTTTCAGCGGATATATGGATCAGTGCAATGTTGCCTACGAGGAGCCGTACTATGAATGTGCAGGCTTTGCGAAGAAACTGCAATATGATTATTTCGGAACCACTAAGTATTTGCAGCTGTATGATTTGCAGAATTATCAGCCGAAGATCGGCGACCATCTCCGTGTACAGTGCTACTCCCGCGGTCATGCGACATCCGAACACAGCATTTTCATCACATCCGTGAATGGTGACACCTTCACCTATGCAGACTGCAATTCTTCCGGCTACTGCGAGATCCAATGGGGACACACCATGACCATGCACCGCAATGCCGCTTACACATTCACAAATGAGAATAACGCATCTTTTGAGTTTGTATGGGTAGAGCGTCCGATGATGCAGGGCGATGTCAACGGTGACGGTATGGTGGATTCTCAGGATATTTCGGAGATCGGCAGAGTCATCAACGGCACAGCTCCCACTCGTTACAGAAATACCCGTTACCGCAATTATGCGGCGGACATGAACTGTGACGGTGTGGTAGACGCAAGAGATACCTCTGCGCTGAGAAACTTTGTTGCCGCACCGTGGAATTACGATTACGGCTATCTGAAATGATCGGAAAGGAGCATTGTGATGAAACATACAGTCCAAAAGCGCATTTGCGCTGTCCTGACTGCAAGCCTGCTGACCGCATCATTTGCGGCATTGCAGGTATCGGCGAAGGATTTTGTACCGTCCGAGGTGAATGCCAAGCACGAGTACCGATATAATTTGCTGCTGGGAACAAATATCAATGTGGATTCCTGTGTTTCCAGATCCGACTGGCAGGACTATCTCTACGATCCGACACGCGGCATCAAGGTGATCGACACGATGGTTGATCCGCATGATCCTTTTAAGACCATTCAGCCGCGTATCGACAATGTGCTCAGAACATATGGCGGAAGCTACGAGTACAACGAAACAGGTATTTGCTGTCTTGCCAATATGGAGCGTACCTACGACTATTTCAAAGGACTCGGCTATACGCCCTCACAGCCTGTATATGCTGCGATCAATTCAGAAGCTGCGATCAGTTCCAGCAGCCGTACCGATAAACGGGAAGAAGCAAAATGCACATCCGTGAACGGTTCTCCTGTCCTGATGTTCGGCATCGGTTCTGCGGATACCGCAAAGGAAAGTGCCACATATTTTCAGGGCTGTGACCTTGACATCGTGACGCATGAGTATATGCACATGATTACCTGCACCCGTTTCGGCTGGGAATACGGAAATCTGGAAACGCAGGCACTTGGCGAGGCGTATAGTGACATTATGGCAGAACTGCGGCAGACAAATCCCGACTGGAAAGTTGCAGCAGATTCCTATATCAAGAATCGGCAGCGCGGCAACAAAGCCTACTGTCTGCGTGATTTAGCAGATCCGAGCCGCACCAACTGTCCGGAACTGCCGAACAATTACAATTTTACCACCTATCCTGAAATGCAGGCATCCAATCGGAGCGTCACTCCCGGCGAGTGCTCGACTGTGATTTCTCATGCGGCATATCTGATGTATCAGAAAGGGCTGACCGCAGAAACGCTTCGCAAGATCTGGTTTGCATCGCTGGATTATCTGAACCCTGCAACAGCATCCAATGCGACGTTTGCGGACTGCAAAACGGCGGTCTGTGCGGCGGCACTTGATTACTTCCGTGCAAACGGCGGCAGATACTATATGTCCGGTTATCTGACAGTTATGGATGCATTTTACGAGGTCGGACTGGAGTAAGATTTTCCGCACTTGCGGTACTTGAATAAAAGTATAAAAATGAACGGCACGAATGACGCGCAATTTGAATGTCATTCGTGCCGTTTTGTATTGATGTTTGTTCGCCGCTTGGGGAGGGATGCTTAAAGGGGGTTTGCCTTGCCTGCTGAAACGGCAGAGGCAACCAGTGCTTCCAGCGAAACATGAATGGTGAACGAAACGTATTCAATGATCTGTTCACGGTCGCAGGATTCTTTGCTCTGGATGATCTCAAACAGTTTGCCTGCCATAGCCTCGATGAAAAAGGATTCCAGAAACGTGCGGTATTCGGCAGAGAGCCTGACGTTCTGTGCTTTTTCTGCGGCGGAGAGCATTTTTTCAGCGATGAATTCAAAATCCTTGTAAAGTCCGCGCTTGATTTCAAGGCTTCCGAGTGAGTCACAGACACAGTTGAGGATATGGCGGTTTTCTTCGATGTATTTGAGCAGGAAAACCATAGCTTCTTCGAATTCCATAGCAATGGTAAAGCTTTTGATGCGTTCGATCGCTTCCTGATTGAGCAACCATTTCAGCAGGTCATGGATATCATGAAAATGAGAATAGAAAGTTTTGCGGTTCAGACTGAATGCACGGATAATGTCGCTTACGGTAATTTTCGCAAGCGGCTTTTTTTCGAGCAGGATTTTCAGCGCATCCGCAAGTGTTTTCTTGGTATTATTGCTGGTCACGGCATAGGGCATAATATCACCTCTTATGACAAGTATATCACAAAACAGGACTTTTGGCAAGTCAATTTCGGACATCTGACCATCAAATTTACATATCTGTCCGAATTTCACACATCTAGGTGTATTTATCCGTTGCAAAGTATTTGGGGCTGTGATAAGATGTTGGATGGAGGCGAAGAAATGAAAAAGTTTTACAGCATTATCACAGCAAAACCGAAACTCGTTGTCATGATTTTTCTGCTGTTTTCCGTTCTATGCGGAATCATGATGCCGTTTGTCGGTGTGAATTATGACATTGCGGACTATCTGCCATCGGAAAGTCCGTCAACCGTGGCGATAGATGTCATGAGCGGGGAGTATACAGGCGGAATCCCGAATGCGCGTGTCATGGTGAAAGACCTGACCTTGCCGCAGGCACTTGACTACAAGGAGAAAATCGCCGCGGTGGAGGGCGTGACAGACATCACATGGCTGGACGATAGCTGTGACATTTATCAGCCGCTTGAAACGCTTGACCGCACGCTTGTAGATGACTATTTCAAGGATGGCGCGGCATTATACAGCGTCACGATCGCGGAGGAGAATGTGACGGAGGCTGTTGGCGAGATCCGTGAGATCATCGGGGAAGACAATGCGATCACGGGAACAGCCGCATCGACTGCCGCCGCAACGAAAAACACTTTGGAAGAAGTATCGGTGATTGCGGTCTGTACGGTCATATTTGTTATATTCATTCTGATCATGACCACAAATTCATGGGTGGAACCGTTGGTTATCATGCTTGGATTTGGTGCGGCGATCGTGATCAATATGGGAACGAATCTGCTGTTCGGGACAATATCGTTTGTATCGAATGCCGCCGCACCGACATTGCAAATTGCGGTGTCGCTGGACTATTCTGTATTTCTCATACACCGTTTTGAGCAATGCCGCAAGGAAACGTCCGATGTGCATGAGGCGATGATAGAAGCACTCTGCAAATCGACACCGTCCATTCTGGCGAGCGGTCTGACAACCGTTATCGGTTTTGCGGCACTTTGTCTGATGCGATTCCGCATCGGTCCTGATATGGGTTTGGTACTTGCAAAAGGTGTGGCGATCAGTCTGATCTCTGTGTTTGTGCTGATGCCGAATCTTGTTTTGCTGACCTATCGGCTGATGGACAAAACGGTCCACCGTCCGTTTGTCCCGAAATTTGACGGTTTTGCACGTATGGTCACAAAGGTGATGATACCGCTTGCCGTCATATTTGCCGTCATTATGATACCGTCATACCTTGCGTCAAATGCGAACAGCTACTATTATGGTGCATCGTATATTTTCGGAAAGGGAACGGAGTACGGCCGTGATACTGAGGCAGTAGAGGCAGTCTACGGCAAAAGCGATACTTATGTCCTGATGGTGCCGAAAGGTGACAATGTGACCATGAAAAAGCTCTCCGATAAGATTCAGGTATTGCCGCAGGTTTCATCCGTGCTGTCATATGTCGATACAGTCGGCGTTGAAATCCCTGAGCAGTATCTGGACGAGGAAACGCTGTCGAAACTTGTGTCGGAGAATTATTCGCGTTTGGTACTGAATCTGGATACCGAATATGAGGGCGCGGATACGTTTGCGCTTGTGGAGGAGATTCGCAGTACGGCGGCAGAATTCTATGACACATATCATCTGGCAGGGCAGGGTGTGACTACATATGACCTGATGAAAACGGTCACAGGCGATATGCTGAAAGTCAATCTGATCGCCATTGCAGCGGTATTTATTGTATTGCTGCTGACGATGAAATCCTTGTCCTTGCCGTTTATTCTCGTACTAAGTATCGAAACGGCGATCTGGGTCAATATGTCGTTCCCGTATTTTATGGACACCACGATTTTCTACATATCCTATCTGATCGTCAGTTCGATTCAGCTTGGCGCAACGGTGGACTATGCGATCCTGTTTACAGACCGTTATCTCGGACTGCGAAAGGAATACGGAAAAAAGGAAGCAGTGCGGCAAATGCTTTCTTCCTGTGTGGTATCTCTCATTGCATCCAGCAGCGTTATGATCGTTGTCGGATTCCTGATGGGCTTTATATCCACACACGGACTGCTTGCACAGCTTGGACTGTTTATCGGACGGGGAACACTTTGTTCTTTGATGATCGTACTGTTTGTGCTGCCCGGACTGCTGTATCTGTTTGATGGTATAATCGGCAAGACCACGCTGCATTCGGAATTTGTAAAGGAGAGATGAATATGAATCGGATGAAGAAATATACGGCGGCTGCAATGGCATTGCTTCTGACATACAGCGCACTTCCGCTGAATGTATCTGCACAGGATACGGATTCCCAAAAGGAAGAAGTCATTTACGTGATGGCGGATGCGGCAGGCACAGTCAAAAATGTATATGCAGTCAATATTTTCGGCAGCGGCAGTCATGTGGATTTCGGCAGCTATACGGATCTGAAAGTGCTGAATACAATGGACACGCTGAAAGAAACCGCAGACGGTTATTCATTCACCACAGATGAAGAAAAGGTCTATGTGCAGGGTACGCTTCCTGATGCGGAGATTCCGTGGGATATTTCGATCACGTACTATCTGGATGAAAAAGAGATGTCCGCGGAGGAGATCGCAGGCAAAAACGGAAAGCTGAAAATCATGTTCGATGTTGCAAAGAATCCGAACTGCACCTCGGACTTTTATGAGGGCTGTGCATTGCAGGCGGATTTCACGCTGGATACGAAAAAGTGCAAAAACATCACATCTCCGGATGCAACGATTGCAAATGTCGGCTCCAAAAAACAGCTGACCTATACGATTTTACCGAACAAGGGCATCCATACAACGATATGTGCGGATGTCACAGATTTTGAAATGACGGGAGCAGCTGTCAACGGTGTGAAGCTCAACCTCAATATGAATGTGGATACGTCATCATTCTCTGACAGGATTCAGGAACTGACAGACGGGATCGGAACGCTGGATGACGGTGCAAAATCACTTTCCGACGGTACAGGTACGCTCAAAAACGGGACAAAAGACCTGAAAGACGGTTCGCAGAAGCTGGCAAGCGGAGCGAATTCGCTGAACAGCGGTGTTGCTGAACTGGAAAATGGCGTTAAGAAGGTACAGGACGGACTGAATGCGCTGTATGAAAAGAACGAAATGCTCAACGGCGGTTCGGCAAAAGTGCGCGATGCCCTGAATACGATTCAGGAGGCGCTCAATTCTGTTTCGACAGATACCGAAAAACTGCGGACGCTCATGGACGCATCGGGACAGATAAAAAGCGGTATCAGCAGTCTGAAAAACGGTGCAGAATCTCTCCGTCAGGGAACAGCATACTCTGCATATCAGGATACCATGTCACAGAATGGCATGGATATTCCTGCAATGCAAAACGGAAATTCTGCGGCGATTCAGGCGTTCCGACAGCAGATCACAGCTCTGACTGCTGCGGCGCAGGCACTTCCGGACGGCTCTGCGGAAAAAGCACAGCTGCAATCCCAGATCGAACTCTCCCAAACGGCGATTCAGCTTCTGACAGGCAACAGTGGTCTGATACAGGGCACACAGGCATATTTCGGGAAGCTGAACAGCGGAGCAGAGCAGTTGTACGGCGGCATTGCACAGCTTGACAGCAGTTATGACGAATTCCACGCAGGAATGCAGACGCTTGTAGATACGATCTCAGGAATGCTTGTTAAGCTTTCTTCGCTGTCTGACGGTATCAATGAGTTGGCAGGACAGTATTCAGGACTCGACAACGGCATTCATCAGTATACAGACGGTGTCGCACAGATCGTATCGGGCTATCAGTCGCTGACAAGCGGTGCGTCTGCCCTGACAAGCGGCAGCAAGGAATTGAAATCGGGCGCGGATGAACTGAAAAAGGGCGCATCTGCGCTGTATGACGGAACGGCAGAACTGTCAGACGGTTCGAAAGAACTTGCGGACGGAACAGGAAAACTGCGCGATGAAACCAACGGCATTGACGAGAAGATCAATACGGAAATAGAATCCATGCTTGACGAGTTGATGGGCAGAGATGTTGCAGATGTATCGTTTGTGTCCGACAAGAATACAAAAGTGTCGAGTGTGCAGTTTGTCATCAAGACGGATTCCGTTGTGAAGCCGATTGTTGAAGCAGAGAAACCTGCGGAAAAGGAAAAGCTGTCGTTCTGGCAGAAATTAAAGAACTTATTCAAATAATGCAAAAGGCAGCATCGTACAGCATTTGTGCGGTGCTGTTTTTTGCAGCCGCTTGGGGATTGACAGAATCAGCGTAATATGGTAGAATATATAAAGGGAATCTCAGATTGAAACAGCGATTGCCCCATCCATCAGAAACAGTGAAAAAGAGAGGTTTGAAAATGAGAAAATTAGGACTCAGAATGATATCTGCGGTACTGGGCGTAGTGCTGACGTTTCAAAATCCGCTGCAGGCATTTGCGGCAACAAAACAAAAGTACGTCAGCGATGTGATCCTCAGCTACGGCAATACCGAAGAAGAAGCGAAAAAATGGCTGACCGACAACGGCTACGAGGTCGTGGACAAGAACCTCAACGAAAACGCAGATTCTGTGTTTGACAAAGCGCGTGCCGTTTATATGGGCTACCGTACCACCAATGATGCGAGCGAAGCCATCACCGACATGAAAACGATGAACATGAAAGGCGATTACAGCTTCGATAAGTACGAAGAAGTTCTGGAACAGCAGAAGACCAATATTCAGAATTTCGTGAAGGGATTTCTTGTCACGGTGCAGGAATACCGCGAAAACTATCAGAAAAATAATCCCCGTGCGATCGCAACACATGACCTGCTGAATATGTTCCGCGATGATCTGAAAGATACGAGCGGTAATCTGCTGAGTACCGACCAGCTTTTGGGTGATTTGCTGTTGAATCCCGTCAAGCAGGAAATGTCCGATGCAGAATATGAGAAACTGGCAGAAGATGAAAAGAAACAGCACGCAGATCTGGTAGAGATGCTGCTGCGCGGAAACAGCGCTTCGCTGAAACTGATGGAACAGTATCTGGCGCTGGCAGCAGACTGCGGCGATGATACATGGATGGAACGTCTGGAAGAACTCGGCGGCTTTGACGGACTGTACGATTCGTATGAAATCTCCAACAAAAAGAAAACCACCTCGGAGATCTATCAGATGCTGACAAAGAACTACGATGAAAAAGCGCAGGTTCTTGCAGAAAAACTGTCTGATTTCCGTGAGATCGTTTCGGAGTACGAAGCAGGCGAGTTAAAGCTGAATGACGAACCGGAAACGATCGCAGCCTATTTTGAGGCGCATCCTGATGAGGATTGTATGTCATGGATGAATGCGGCGGCGGCTTACGAAAATACCTGCGGCTTTTCCTATGATGACGGTACACTTTACGATGTCCTGATGGATGAGAGTGCAGACTATGAGAACTCCGCAGAGGACAGAATGATGTTGTATCCGATCATCGCATCGTTGAGTGACGGACAGCTTGCCGCGCTGGATTATCTGAGTGTGATGCAGCTTTTGTGGTGTGCGCTGGACGCTGATTCCGACACGATGAGCGCATATGAGGATACCAAGTCGCTGCGCTCCGAAGAACAATCCATGTATGAGGGTGTCAATCAGGCGTTGTTTGAGGGCGGTGTCGCGCTGACAGAACGGGCACAGCAGGAACAGGCTTCCTCTGATATCTACTATACAGAATATTTCTATGACAAGGTTTCGCCGTATGTTTGTGTAGAACTTGCAGGCGCGGCAGTATTTGGAATCGCGGCGATTGTTGCATCAGACTATAACGCTGTAATGGCAGAAAAGACTGCTGCTGCACAGATGAAGGTCAAAACTATCAGCTATAAAAGTGTGTCAGCAACGCAAGATGCGATAGATGGATTCAGTAACCAGTACAAGAGTTTATTGGAAAAGTATCACCTTTCAGATATGAAAAAGAGTTATCTGGAAAAATATTGGAGGGCGAAAAGTTCATATTTTGATGACGGTTTTTCTCAAACCACTTGGCTGACTGAAGATAATGCGGCATCAGACCTGAGAAGATTTGGACTGGATAAGATTGCCCAAGACGAAGAGCTTTCTTCTTCCTATGTAGCTTATCAAAAAACGAAAGCGAGTGTCCAAAAAGCGAACGGTGAAGTTCTTGTAAAAGAAGAATCTTTTACCGTAGATCAAAATACGGTTTCGACACTCAGCACAGCAAAGCTCCTGAGCATTGCCTTTAACTTTGTCTGTGCGGTGCTGGCAATCTGGGCGGTTGTATCTTTTGTGATTGATCTGATCGAATACTACAACACCGATCTGACTGAGATACCGCACTTTATTGCAGAACGCGCCGACAAAAACGAAACCGATGTCCGAAACTTTACGCTCTATGAGGTCGTCAGGTGCAATCGTCAGGAAATGGGCATGAAGCCTGCTGATAACGAAGTGGAGCTGTTAAAGGACTACGGCGATTTGAATGGTGACATCGGCAAAGAGTGGGTGGCACTTTATACAACAAAGGATCTGTCCGCAGGAAATCCGATCACCACAGATTTCATCGTGCAGTACGGCGACAGCAAAGTGCCGCTTGGAGCGAAGTCCCTGACAATGTTCTCCTATGCAAACCCTGTCAACCTGATTGATGAACATTATGTCTATGAGGGTACAACCAGCGACGGCAAGCAGGGTATTTACCTGTTCTTTACGCAGGACAAGAATGCAAATCTGACAGGTACTGTCATGACAAATGGAACGATCGCTGCAATTTGCGGCGGCGGTGTACTGGTGATCGGCGGCATTGCAGCAGCATTGTTCGCAGCAAAGAAAAAGAAGAAAAAGGACGAAAAGCCTGCCGCCTGACAGAATTCAGTCCGTGCAATCATCTTAAAAAAATCCGTGATGCGTATGCGTCACGGATTTTTTATATGTTTTGAGTGCTTCATGGTATTTCAGTATCATATTTGTACATCTTGTCACAAATGCTTGGCATCTTGTCGCCGTATATGGCATCTTAGCCGCGAATCTGTACCTGTTGTGCCTGAATCTGTACCTCTTGTCAAAAACTATTGCTAACTGATGAAACATATGCTATACTACATATGGTGAAAGCTGCATTTTGCCGTTTTGAAAAAGAAAAACAAATAAAACATAATCGGAGGGATTGTATGAAACACAAGCTGATTGCTGCATTGCTGGCAGCGGTACTGACCGGAAACTGCATCGGTATGCAGCACGGTCAGATGATTCGTGCTGAGGACGGAGAAGACTGTCTGCACTGTACCTACTACAATGGTACGAACATCGGCAGACAGGACTACAACACCGAATACGATCTGAACGCCGCACAGCCGACAAATTCTGCGCTCGTACCGCTTGCAGACGGCAGCTGGATGAAAGTACAGGCGGATGATCTGGAATTCAGCGGCAGCATCCTGATCGAATACTACACTGCATCGTTTGACCTTGTCAGCCGCAAATTTGTGGAACTGGAATTGCCGCTGTTCGGTTGCTTTTATCAGGCTTCTGACGGTTACTACTATCTCGTGACAGGGCAGGATAATGTTGACGAGGAAGATGATAAGCCTGTCTTTGATATTGCAAAATACACGACCGACTGGAAACTGGTCGGACATGACCAGCTTTGCGGTGCGAATACTGCCAAACCGTTCAACGCAGGTACAGCCCGCTGTGCAGATGATGGCAAATATCTCATTGTCCGCACCTGCCACGAAATGTTCGACGGCAGCAATACGCAGGGACATCAGGCGAATGTCACCATCGAGCTGGATATGGAAACCATGAAGATCACAGATTCGCTCTATGATGTGAGCCACAGAAGCTTCGGTTATGTCAGCCATTCGTTTAATCAGTTTGTACTGCTCGACGGGAACAAAATCGTATCCCTTGACCACGGCGATTATCTTCCGCGTTCTCTTGTCATGATGTCCTACAAGTCCGACTATACCACAGGATCATTCACAGAGATCCAGCCTATTTTGGGCGACCTCTGCGACCTTTGCGAGCTGTACAAGATCGCGCCGCTCGATGAAAATATTCCTGACGTTGCCAGAGGTTCGAAGAATTATAACAAGTACATGAACTATACGGGTGTTTCCGTCGGTGGATTTGTCCAGAGCAGTACCCACTACATCGCGGCATTCAATTCCATCAATCAGGATGAATGGCGCAAAAGTGCAGACGGAACCTGCATCTGCGGCTGTCCGTATCTCTGCCCCGATAAGAAATTCTATCAGGACACCCGAAACGTCATGATCGCAGCGGTTCCAAAGGACGGCGCAACAGAAGAAAATATCGTGACCTATCAGCTGACGGACTATGCAGTCGGTGAAGAATCCGTACATTGTCCGCATATCACACCGATCGGTGACGACCGTTTTCTCCTTCTCTGGCAGCATGAAAACACCCTTTCCTATGTGATTCTTGATGCCACAGGCGCGGCTGCAAGTGAAGTCTATACGATGGAAGGCGAACTGTCCGACTGTGAACCTGTATACAGTGGCGGAAAAGTATACTGGTATACCTGGAACAATGAATTCGTCACTTTCTATTCGATTGATGTAAGCGATCCAAAGCAAACCGATCAGACTGTATACATGGGTGCGCACGATTATACCCTGACCGATCATCCTGATGCAAACGGGAAAACCTACGAAACCTGTTCGAAGTGCGGCAAGGTTGTCGAGCATACCGTCCCCACGTTCTATTATCCGGTACCGACTCTTATGAGCTTCGGTGCAACTTTAGGGGGTGTCGGGGCGCTTGGTTCTAGATGGTCTTCATATCACGGTCAGGAGCTGCATCCGGGTTCTTACCTCACCATAGATCCCCAGACCGTGCGTCCGACCACTCTGAGCGAAGAAGACAGCCAGTTCTGTATTGAGATTACTGAGGGTGCGGAATACGTAAAAGAGACCGATGAGTTCTATTACAATGACTGTACCGTCTTTAAGATCGGCGATTTTGAGGGAGATTCTCTCACATTCACCATGGTCATCTATCCGAAATATAATCCAAGCGATTCGCAGTCATTCACCTTTACCGCATACCATGACTATATCGTAAGTGACATCACATTCCCTGACGAGGAGCAGGACGGTTCTGTTACATGGAAATGCTATTACAGCGGCTACACCGAGGAAACGCCCTACGAACCGTTCGAAACGCTGGATGGTTCCCAAGCAGTTACAACACTTTCCGAGGATACATTTGAGTATGACCACGACCGCCATTTCCCTGACTTTACATTTTCTTTGAAAGATCCGCAGACAGGCGAAGTAACCGAGCTGACTGCGATGCAGGATTATGATTATTCGTATATCCGCAATATTAACGCAGGTACGGGATATGTTGTCATTTTCCCGTACAAGGACAATCCGAATTCGCGTTTCAAGGGCATTTATACAATTCCGTTTACCATTACACAGCAGGATATGTATCGAGCCACCCTTTCGTATATTCCGAGTTCGCTCGACCCCGAAGATCCCGAGACTGACCTGTACGATTACATCCGTCCGAAGCTGGAACTCCGCGACAAACAAAACTATGTGATCGCAGATGATGACTACTATATCAAGGGAATGTTCCTCTGGGATGAGAATCAACTGCGTATGGAAAAGATTGACTTTGCGATCCATGCGAAGGCGCAGAATTACAGCGGCGGCAACGGCGGATTCTATAACATTCCGCTGATCGACCTTTCGAACTATGAGGCAAGCTTCAAGAATGCAAAGCTTGCGTCCACAGGAAAAGTCGATTATTCCGGCTATGCCGTAGAACCGCTGGTCGATGTCCGGACATCCAAGGGACGTGTTCTCCAGAAGGACGTTGACTACTTGCTCACCTATGAAGATAACACCGAGCGCGGAGTGGCTACTGTCACCATTACGGGCATCGGCTACTACGAGGGTGAGATCAAAATGCATTTTACCATCGGCGATGAGATCCATGCCGCACCGCCCACGCCGACGGTCGGCGATCTGGACGGCGATGGAAAGTTGAGTACAGAAGATGCCAAATCCCTGACCGATATTCTGACAGGCGAAACAGAAGTCAGTGAAGAAACATGGAAAGCGGCTGACTTCAATCAGGATGATACCGTAAATGTCATTGACCTGACCATGATGAAGCAGCAGATTTTTCAGCAGGCAGGTAAATAATTTCCAAACGCTCTTTTCATTTTGTTGTTCCTCATATTCATGAAAACTGCCGCAGCGGCGAATCAAAGCAATGATTTCGCTGATGCGGCAGTTTTCGCTTTGTGCCGTGCAGCTTGACTTTTCTGTATACAGATGATATACTGAGAGAAAATGTGCATTCCTCTTTTAGAGAAAGGAGCAAAGAATGAAACTGTCTGCGGTATTGCTTGCGATTGTGACAGCAGGTTTGTGCGGATGTTCTGCGGAGTGGTCAAAAGAGCCGTTGCCGACAAAGTACAGCCTTGCCGAGAACGGGTGTATTACATCAGAAAAGAGTCAGGCGGCTTCCGGTATGTGCTGGGCGTTTACAACCATAAAATGTGTGGAATCGAGCCTTCTGACTCGCGGCTATGAAACTGACGCCGAAAAGCTGGATTTATCGGAAAATCATCTTGTCTGGTATACGCATGATACTGCCGATGCGCCTATTACGGATGCCACACCGGATGGTGTGTATATTCAGCCGAGTTATGACGGTGTCAAATACTATGTCGGTGCAGGGTGGCTGACGTCTGTTTCAGCATTGGCAAGCGGCATCGGTCCTGTCTGCGAGGAGGAGATGCCGTTTCGTGCGGCACTCAAACAGATGACAAAGGAAACGCAGAAGCTGGCCGATGAAGGCAAAACAGAGAAATACGGCGGCGAATATCTCCTCTGCAAAGCGGCAGATCTGACAGGCAACAGCAAGGCAGTTAAGCGATCTGTTATGGAAAACGGTGCGCTGATGATCGGATATTGTTATGACAAGAACAGTTTTCAGAAAGGCGATCCCGTTACATACCGCAATGCGGAGCCGAATGAAGCGAATCATGCCGCAGCGGTTATCGGCTGGGATGATACGATACCAAAGGAATCCTTCAAAAATCAGCCTGCACATGACGGCGGCTGGCTGATTCAGGATAGTGCTCCAAACAGTCTGGACTGCAATACTTACTATGTCGCGTATGATGATCCTACCATTGCGTTCATGGGTTCTATGGTTATGGGAAAACGTGCTGACTATGGCAGAATATATCAGTATGACGGTGTGCTGGATGAAGGCGCAGACTATATGGAAAGCTTTCTTTCTGTCAAAGGTGTTGAAACCCGAGCTGCGAATGTATTTACCGCGGAGGAGGACGGACTGCTGACAGCGGTCGGGATCTGGACGAGTATGCCAAATCAGCAGGTGACTGTGTCTGTCTGCAAAGATGTGCCTGACGGTGTTCCTGACGGCGGTCAGTCTGCGGCTGAGCAGAAAACGGTCGTCGGATATGCAGGATACGGCATTGTGGAACTGGAAACACCTGTGCAGCTCAAAAAAGGGGACACATTCAGCATTGTGGTATCTTATCGGAACTGTGGTGACAAAGGTGTTTTGAAAGTGGAAGGCAGCGGCTCGGATGTGGATACAGGCTATGTGACAGTCGTGAGCCATTTCCATTCAGAAAAAGGAGAAAGCTATATCTGGATAGATGGGAGCGGCTGGTGTGACCTGAGCGAGGAGAACACGGCCAAACTGCTTGGCAGGGATGCAGTACAGAACAATGCCTGCATCAAGGCGTTTGTCCGATAAAACACAATCCTCCGTTGTCTGCATTGCAAGCAACGAGAAACTGAGCATCCCGTGCAGGTGTATCGAGTGCCTGTACGGGATTTTTTTGCAATACAGATATTACACTTGCACAGCGGAAGAAAATGTGGTAAAATAGAAAGGCTGAGTTTGCAAAAGGATTTCGGCAAAGTGAAATGGAATGAGGTATATGTATGAAAAGAATGGCTGCATTGTTTCTGACGATGCTGATTGCGGTGTTTGTGCTGGCTGGCTGCGGGCAGAACACGAACGGGGGCGCGGAAAACGGAGAAACCGCGCTGGTACGTCTTGGCGGACTGAAAGGTCCAACGTCTATCGGTATGGTAAAACTGCTGGACGATGCGGAACAAAAGCTGACGAAAAATGAATATGCGTTTACAATGGCAGGTTCTGCGGATGAACTGACACCGAAGCTGCTGAAAGGTGAACTGGATATTCTTGCGGTGCCTGCAAATCTGGCATCTGTTCTGTATCACAATTCCGATGGGGCAGTACAGGTCATCGCCGTCAACACGCTTGGTGTTTTAGACATTGTCGAAAAGGGCGGCGATACTGTCGAAAGTATTGCAGACCTCAAAGGTCAGACGATTTTTGCATCGGGCAAGGGTTCGACACCTGAATTTGCGCTGACCTATCTGCTGAAAGAAAACGGCATCAACGCAGAAAAAGATGTGACGATCGAGTGGAAAAACGAACCGTCTGAAATTGTTGCACAAATGGCAGCGACAGAACACGCGGTTGCCATGCTGCCGCAGCCGTTTGCGACAGTCGCACAAAATCAGTTTGACGATTTGCATATGGCACTTGACATGACGGAAGAATGGGACAGCCTGCAAAACGGCAGCCGATTGATCACTGCTGTGCTTGCTGTCAGAACGGAATTTGCAGAGAACAATGCCGAGGCAGTCAAGCAGTTTTTGGAAGAATACAAGCAATCGACTGACTATGTGAACAGCAATCTCACAGAGGCGGCAAAGTTGGTCGAGAAGTATGACATCGTCAAGGCGGCGGTCGCAGAACAGGCGATTCCTTTCTGCAATATCGTGTGCATGACAGGAGAAGAAATGCAGACCGCGCTGGGCGGCTATCTGGAAATTCTGGCGGAACTTGACAGCAAGTCTGTCGGCGGAAGTGTGCCTGACGAACAGTTCTATCGAATTTATGAATAAGAAGACACAGCTATGGAAAGGGCTGTCGGCTGCGTTTGCATTGCTTCTGTGGCAGCTGCTTGCAATGAAAATCGGAATGAACATCCTGCTTGCATCGCCTGTCGAAGTATTGAAGCGGCTGGCAGGCATTTGGAAAGAGACTGATTTCTGGTCAGCGGTGTTCTTTTCGTTTGGAAGGATCTCACTTGGATTTCTGCTGGCGTTTGCGGTAGGGATCGTGCTGGGGATTCTTGCAGGACGCCTGAAATTCCTTGAATATTTCCTGTTCCCGTATGTGACTGTGATCAAGACCGTACCGATTGCGTCATTCATCATTCTTTGCCTGCTGTGGATGAATTTCAATCAGCTGACGGTTCTCATTGCATTTCTGATCGCGTTCCCTGTGATATATACGAATGTGCTGCAGGGGATACGGAGTACAGATAAGAAAATGCGCGAACTTGCGAAACTTTACCGTGTGCCGTGGCAGCGGCGGCTCATATATATGGATATGCCGTCAGTCAAGCCGTATCTGCTGTCGGCTTGCAGCGTTGCGATCGGTATGGCATGGAAAGCGGGAATCGCGGCAGAAGTCATCGGACTGGTGGACGGTTCTGTCGGGGAAAAGCTGTATCAGGCAAAGGTGTATTTCCAGAACGCAGATCTGCTTTGCTGGACGATTCTCATTATCCTGTTGAGTGTTTTGTCGGAAAAGATCTTTGTATTTCTGGTCAAGTCTGTATTCAGAGGGGTGGAGAAGCTTTGAACGATATTGAACTGAAAAATGTCAGCAAGTCCTTTGGAGAAAGGCAGGTCTGGGATGCGTTTTCGTGTACGTTCAAGGCAGGAGAGATCACCTGTATTGAGGGTGCGTCAGGCTGCGGCAAAACGACTTTGCTGCGTCTGATCGCAGGCATCGAACAGCCTGACAGCGGTACGGTAACGGGTGTGCCTGAACGAATCGCATTTGTATTTCAGGAGGATCGTCTTTGCGAAGATTTTTCCGCACGCAGCAATCTGCGGTTCGTGTGCGGCAGCAGCAAGACAAAAGCGGAGCTCTCCGCACATCTGAAAGAACTGGGACTTGATGCAGGTTCTCATCAGCCTGTACGGACATTCAGCGGCGGTATGAAACGGCGTGTGGCGATTGCAAGGGCGATCTGTTTTGATGCGGACTGTATTCTGCTGGACGAACCGTTTCAGGGCTTGGATGCAGAATTAAAACAAAGCGTCATGGATTACGTACTGCGCTATACCAAAGGCAAAACCGTGATTTGTGTGACACACGACCATTCCGAGGCGGAATATCTTGGCGGAAGAACGATTCTGTTTCCGCCTTCCGACAATCTTACATGATTCCATACAATAGCAAAGGCAGAAATCTCTGTTTATGAGAGATTTCTGCCTTTTGTTATGCGGAAATATCGGGCGTGCAGACAGAACGAAAGGGGATGGTCATATTCTGACCGCGTTTTGCCTGCCGCTTTTCCATTCATATCATATTAGTAGAGCCACTTGCTTGTAAAGGTGTCTGCGTAGGTATCGTGGTTCTTGGGGAGTGCGAATACAGAGGTCTGCAAGATCGAAAGGTCGATACTCGGCTGGATGCCGTAGACATGGTAATCGAAATACTGACACATATATTTGACATCTTCCTCAATGACAGCGTGACCTGTGCGGTGAATATTGATTGCGAGGTTGTCGCTGATGCCGAGGTAATCCCAGACGTGTTTCATGCCCAGATAACTCATCCAGACGGAAGGTGCATTGACCCAGTCCTCGTTTTCGCAGGAGCCGATGATGAACAGATAACGGTTCGGATCGGCAACCAGACTGCCGAGCATATGCTGATCCATCGGGAAGCTTTCGCCTGATTTGAATTCCATAAAGCGGTTGTTGAACCAGCCGCGCTCACCTGTTGCCTGCAAGCTGCCGAGGGGTTCGTTTTCGGAGTAGCGATAGCTGCTGCTGCCGCCCTTTGAGGAGAAATCATATGTCTTGCCGACAGAGGAGTAGCGATAGAGTGCGAGTCCGCCAGCACCCGAACAGGACGGTGCAACCATCTTGAAACGCTTGTCGTATGCACCGCAGACAGCAGTCGCCTTGCCCCAGCGCGAAACGCCCGTGACGATCGAGCTGTCGGGATTGATGTTCAGTTCCTTTGCCGCACCGTTATAGAGGGCATCCAGAATCTTCGAGCAGCCCCAGGACCATGCCATCAGAACACCTGTCTGCTCTTTCCAGTCGCTGCCGTAGGGATAGAGGTCATAAAATGCGCCTTTGTGATTCATGTCATCGGATGCAACAGGATTGGAGAACATATCGCCGCCGATGGTAATGACAGCGTAGCCGAGGGACTGTGCAGTCTTTTCAGAAATGCCGCTGTGCATACCTATAATGACAGGCGCACCGCCCTCGTGCCGCACGCTGTTCGGGAGGTTGATGTTCGCAGGGAAGGATGTTGTTTTTCCTGTGCTCTTACGCTTGATGTTGATGGTCATTTGGCTGCCGTTGATTTTGTATGTGACCTCATCATCCGAGCCATCGCGCCAGACACCGTACATATAGTATTCGTACATACAGCTGATTTCACTCTGACGTTTCCACCAGTCGTCCTGACTCTCCACTTTGGAGCCGTCCATGAATACAAAGGGGTCAGGAACGTCTTTGGAGGATTGGATACTGCTGACGGACGGGAATTTATAAGCTTTCTCGTAGGTGACAGGCTGTGAAGGTCCTTCGGGTTCAGCCTGCTCAAAGGCACGGATTTTTCCGGCGAGGAAATCGGCGAGCATTTCTGCGTCCGCCGCCGTGATCTTTCCGCTGTTGTTGACATCTGCGGTTTTCTTGAACGAACTGCTGCTGTCCGACTTCAGAATGCCGCGCTTCAGAAGGGACAGGTCAGAAGCGGTCAGTTTGCCGTCGCCGTTCAAGTCGCCCAGCACGTTGCTGTCCGATGTGAGTGTTGGTGTGACCGATCCGCTGCCCGACAGATAGGGAGCAATCGTTTCAGCCCAGTAATTGCCCATTTTTTCGTAGCCGCCTGCGTTCGGATGAACACCGTCCGCCAAGTCATTGGAAGCATTGATGACGCTGTGGATGTCTGCAAAAACGACACCCTTGGAGCTGTACTCCCCTGCGACCTTTTTGACGAGCGTATTGTAAGAGGCGATGTTGGCGGTATTATCGCCGCCGCCCCACATGGATGCACCCAGATCGGGAATAGTCGTAAGGAAGATCGTGCCGCCCGACGGCATATTCTCCAACAGGTAGTCGAGCAGCTTGTGCAGACGTTCCTCCGAGCCGTCCAGATAGCCGTTGGACACATCGTTTGTGCCGATTTGCAGCAAGATCATGTCGGGAGCGTACTTGCGGATATAGTCGCCGTTTTGCATGGTTTCCAGAATGCCGTTCAACTTGCCGAACCAGCCGCCTGCCAGATCGGTGATGGTGTAGCCGCTGTAGCCTGCATGATTGTCGTCGTAGGAAACGGTCTGCCCGTGATAGTTGAATGTCGCGGTGTCAGAACCCTCAGGGCCGACAAAATCAAAGTTGGTACAGCCTTTTTGCTTGAGTGCGACATCCAGATACTTGCGGTAGCCGCCTTCGTCCGCCATGCCGTATGTGATAGAATCACCAAGCGGCATGATCTTGTAGGTTTTGCCGTCCGCCGCCCCGACTGAATCGGCGTGCAGCGGCAGCATGGAGAGTGTCAGCACGACTGCTGACGCCAGTGCGGATAATCTGCGATGTAATTTCATTTCTTTTCCTTTCCTAACTGGGATTATCTCTTTTTTCCCCGAGTTGTTTATTGTGCCCCTGAAGTGGGACCGCATGTCCTCGATGATACGAGCCTGACATCCCTCCTTTTTCAAACGGACAGTTCAGAAAAACCCGACATTTTTCTGATACAAAAAAACAGCCGCACTTTATGAAGCAAGTGCGGCTGTATGCGGCAGAAAACAAAACAGCGCACAATTTCATTTGAAACCACTATTGAAAAATACTGGTTTTCCCCTAGAATGAAATGTGCGCCTGAATATATCTTTCTAATGTTGAAATTATTGTAGCATATGTTCAGCTTGATTGTCAAGCGAATCTTAATATTTTATTAAAAAAGGCGTTCGCATTGGATTCTGCTCAACTGGTATTTGACCAATATGCACATTTTTAATTCTGTCAGATTGTCTAAACGCTGCTGTCAATGATAGTGAAAACAGAGAAAAATGCTTAAATGCTTGACTTGTTCAAATTTTCTGTACTATAATGAATGCATAGATGCCAAAGCATTGTTCTCACAACCGATCAAACGAGAACGAAAGGAGAAGAATAATGAAAAAACTGGTGACGATTTTATGCGCACTTGCGATGTTTACGCAGGGATTTGGAGCTGCTGCGGCAGATGACTCTGCGACACCGAAGCTGGATGAGATCATCGAAAAGCAGATGATAGAATCCGGCCGTGACAAAGACGGAGACGGAAAACTTTCCGCCGAAGAACTTTCTGCCATTCATGCTGAATATCTGGATCTGACCGGCGTGACAGACCTTTCTTTTTTGAAAGCACTGCCGCATTTACAGTCATTGACGCTGGAAGGCGGCAGTTTTTCTGATCTGGCAGTCCTGACAAATTATCCGCAGATCATGTCGCTGACACTTCGGGATATGACGCTGGATGACCTGTCATTTCTGCACAATATGTGTCTGGATTACTGTATGCTTGAAAATGTGAAGAGCCGCAGCGCGTTTGACAGAAAAGACCTTCTTCGGCTTCAGGATTACACCTTTGAGCAGGGATATGCCGAGACCATTGAAATCAGACCGAACGGACTCTTTGAAGATGATTCGTATGAGATTATCATTGACGACCATTCATTGATTTTTGAAGATGATGAATTCGGCAGTATGTCAGGCAGACAGGAACTTTATACGCTTGCCGAGGGCGAAACTGCGTATCATGTGCTGTTGGACGGAGAGGAGATCTATTGCGGTACGATTACGGTGGAGCCGCAGAATCTCAAACATGAACCCATTGCAAATCATGTGATCTCATGGGCGGACTATACTTATCCGACAGGAATGGGAGATGTTGTAGAGACGAAAGTCGGCAGCCGCCTGTTCCATATTGACGGAACAAACGGTGAAGTCACATTGCTGCGAGAGGGCGTATCCGCATTGCAGAGTGTCTTTCTCGACACGCTTTCAGGCATCAGTTCATTCCATTTTGCACCAATGGAACTGCATAAAGACGGTACGCTGTATGTGGACGGTGAGCAGATCTTGCCGGAAGAACATTTTGTCAGCATCCGTGAAAACTGCGCGATGACGGATGACCACAAGCTTTATGGTATCTATCGTCAGAACGACGAGAATATCAGTATCAAGATCGCAGACAACTGCGCGGAGATTCTTGCAACGGAAGAATTCCCGATCTACCTGACGACAGAAGGGAAAGTTTGCCTGTATACCGTATCGTCTTCGAAAACGGCTGTCTGTCGTGTGACTGATATGGCAATGCCGAAAAAGTATTTCTATTATGATATTTTAGATGAAAACGGTTTTGTCTGGACTTATGAAAGAGGCGTACTCAAAAAGGCGGCAGAAAAAGCGGCTGACATCGGTATTTTCCTGACCAAAGAAGAAGGCAGCCGAAGCTGTTATCTTGGTACAGACGGCAATGCCTATCTGATGGATGGGAAAGGAATGGTGACTTTGCTGGAGGAACCGACCTGTGATTTGAAAAATGCGCTGCATGGTTCGTTCTTCTTTGGCGACTGGTATGAATCGGGAGAAAAAACCGAAGGCGAATGCGGCGGCAGCTGGCGTCTGAGCGCGGACGGTATCCTCACGATCTCCTATCTGGATCAGCGGTTTGCCATTGACAATTCGGCAAATGTTGTTGCGGAAGCGTATGATGCATCCGATCAGCGGCACTATGTCTATTTTGCGCGTCAGGATGCAAGCCTCTGGCGGTACTGTATCGAAACTGATTCTGCGGAGATGTTCATTGAGGGTGAAAGTCCGTCAGAAGCAGGTGATCTGAATCATGACGGAAAGGTTTCGATCGCAGACGCTGTGGTGCTGCAAAAATGGCTGACAGGGCAGAAAACGACCGCATTTACCTTGCAGGAGGCAGATGAGAACGGTGACGGCGTGATCAATATCTCAGATCTGACGTTGTTGAAACGGACGCTTATGCGCAGCTGAGTCTTCTGAACAGGAGGAACAAACCGAATGGAGCATATTGATTGGGAAACTGGGTTTGTGTTCAGTCCGCAGCCGATGTATATGATCGGAACGAACAATCCTGACGGCAGTCCGAATTTTTGTGTGATAACATGGCTTGGGTGTTCTGCGGACGATGGACCATGCTTGGTGATGACCATTGGCGGCAGTAAGCTGACGGTCAGTAATATTCTGCGCGAGGGACGATTCTCAGCAAATATGGTCACGGAGGATACGCTCTGGCTGGCAGATTATTTCGGAACAACGCGCGGCGAACAGAAGAAAAAAGACGATTTGCCGTATACGGTTTCGCGCGGCCGAAAACTCGACGTTCCGACGCTGGATGACAGCCATTGGATCTATGAATGTGAGGTTGTCAGGCATTTGGCGCTGGACGGCGCGAATCTGTTTGTAGCAAAGATGGTCAATATTCAGGTTGACAGCGCTTTTCAGGATATGGACAGGGAACATATTGATCTTTCGGCAGTCTGTCCGGTCCTTTACAGTCCGTATCAGTATTTTTCTGTTGGGGAAAAGCTTGGAGAAATGGGCGAATGGAAGCAGCATTTTGCAGGGAAAGAGAATGTACTTTCTCATGTGGAAAAAGCAGTATCCGATATTCAGAAATGATAAAATACAAAACGGCAGGATGCTTTCTTCCTGCCGTTTTTGTATAGAAGTACGTTTTGCCAGTCGGTATTAGTGGATGATCAGATTTTTTTGCAGGAGCAGCTTGGGTATAATACGACTGTATACTGCATGATAGAAAGTCTTGATCTCCTCCTGCGAATGTTGGGGAGTATTTTTCAGCGCAAGAATGACATATTCCACGCCAAACAGCCGTGTGGTGACACCTGTATCCGAAAATCCGTTGCGAAGATAAAATCCGACACGCCGCTGACGCAGCAGCTTTTCCGCTTCATCCTCTGCATCCTGTGGGTTTTCTGCTTCGCATATGAGCAAATCGCAGTCTGTGACAGCATTCGCAAGCAACTGTAAAAACTGCGAACCGATGCCCTGATTTCGTTCTTTTTCCGCAACAGCAAAATAGTCCAGCAGATATTGTCTGCGGCCGTTTTCTATATTTTTTGTGGCAAAGAAAGCATATCCGCACAGAGTATCCTCCCGAAAAATCCCATAGCAGACATATTCCTGATTGACAAAATCTTTTTTGATAGAAGCAAACGGTTTCAGTTCGCTTGGAGGGAAATCTTTTTTCATCCATTTCCGATAGACAGATTCGATTTGTTTGAGGTCGTTCATCGTTTCACAGCGGTACATCATCAACATCCTTTCTCATTTTATTATACCATTGTCTGTATGCAGCTGTCAATGGTACAAGGGGAGTCTGAACTGCCGAACCATTTCTCGTTCTTGACTTTTCGCTGAAAATATGGTATTATGATTGCAATTTGAGAACCGCAGGATGAACGGAGGAAGCTTATGACATACGAACAGATCAAACAGGATCCGGCAATCAATACCTATATCCAAAAAGCAGATGAATCACTGATCGCACTTGGCTTTACAGAACACAGCTTTTCACACGTCACACAGGTTGCGGAGAAAGCAGGGTATATCCTGCAAACACTGGGATATGATGAACGGACAGTTGAACTGACGAAAATCGCAGGGTATCTGCACGATATCGGAAATCTGGTAAATCGGATCGAACATAGCCAAAGCGGTGCTGTAATGGCATTTCGACTGCTGGATAAACTGGGATTTCCGCCCGAAGAGATCGCTTTGATCACGACTGCGATCGGAAATCACGATGAAGGCACAGGACAGCCTGTCAATGATGTAGCGGCTGCGCTGATTCTGGCAGACAAATCCGATGTTCGAAGAAGCCGTGTTCGCAATCGGGACATCGCAAGCTTTGATATCCATGACAGAGTGAATTACTCTGTTGAAAAATCAGAATTGAAAATCAACGAAGCACATACACTCATCAAACTGAAATTGTTTGTAGATACAAAATTCGGTTCTGTGATGGATTATTTTGAGATTTTCCTTGACAGAATGATACTGTGTCGGAAAGCAGCCGAAAAGCTGGGACTGCAATTCAAGCTGATGATCAATGAACAGCAGCTGATTTGAGAGCATCATACATAGGGCGGAGATACAGTTCTCCGTCCTTTTTTCAAATAACCCATATATCACAACCCACATACAAACGATTTTTTGTATAAAAAAGGCTTGAAATTCATTTGTATTTGTGTTATAATGCATAAAGAAGAGACCTTTGGATTCTGGGAGGTATTGTTATGAAAAAACGGTTGTTCAGCATTCTTCTTGTATGGGTCATGGTAATTGTTATGATGCCGTCTGCTGTGTTTGCTGAGGACAATGGTTCCGATCATTCTCAAACGGAAAGCTACGGCGATTTTATTGACGGCGAACAGGTCATCAGCGATATGATTGAAAAGAACGGAATGTATGCGCATCCGCGTATCATCATGACGGAGGAGAAATTTGCAAAACTGAAAACGCATATCGGAGATGATTCTGTTACAGCCGTTCTACTTGAAAAATTACGCAATGAAGCGGACAGGATCATGAATGCGTCAGTATGTCAATATGAGATTCCGGATGGTATCCGACTTCTGGAAACATCCAAAAGAATACAGCGCCGTATAGCTGCGCTTGCAATGGCATATCATATTTTCGGAGAAGAGAAATATGCACAGCGATGCTATACGGAGATGAAAACGGCGTGTAATTTCAAGGATTGGAATCCGAGTCATTTTCTGGATGTCGCGGAAATGAGTACGGGCTTTGCGATCGGTTATGACTGGCTTTATCATTGGATGAATGCGGATCAAAGGGCATTTATCAAGAAAAACATGATCGAAAAAGGACTCATGCAGGTCATGGATGACTATGAGGACAAGCCGCGTACCCGTACTTACCGCTGGTATCAGGATTATCCCGGCGATAACTGGAAGCTGGTCTGTAACGGCAGTATGAGCATGGCGGCACTTGCAATCGGAGATGAATCAGACGCAGGAGAGATCGCTTCTGCCGTTCTCACCTATGCGTACAAGGAAGCCTATTCTTTTGTCCGCCGTGCTTACAGCACAAAAGACGGAACATATACGGAAGGACTGGGCTATTGGGATTATGCGACCTATTACCTCGGCTTGCATTCTTCTTCATTGATCAGTTCCACAGGAACAGACTACGGGCTTGCTGACTATGACGGACTTCGCAAATCCGTTGATTTTATCCGTTATATGAGTTCCAACACGCCAAAATCATTCAGCTTTGGTGACGATGGTGACAGCAGAGATACGGGCTGGACTGTACTTTTGTGGTTAGGGGAGTATCTTCAGGAGCCGGACATTTCTGCTATTCGCATTGGGAAAATAGCGAATGACAGTTTCAATTATCTGGATCTTCTCTGGATCGATGAAGATAAGACATCCGATTCGAAGAAGGAAAGTCCCACTGACTGGGGTGAAGTCGGCGCATCCAATGCCAGTTTCAGGAATACATGGGATGAAAGCGGAATTGTTGCGGCGCTTCATGCAGGTGAGAACAGATATAAGTATCATGGTCACTATGATTTAGGCACATTCTATCTGGAATCCAACGGTGCAAGATTCTTTACGGATCTGGGAAATGAGAATTATGAACTTGAGAATCGCCAGTATTCCTATCGAATCAGAGCGGAAGGTCATAATACGCTTGCGATCAATCCATCGAAAGAACTCGACCAGAAAGAAGGTGCAGAATGCCTGATCACCGCTTTCAGCGGAGGAGATGAAGCCTATGCTGTTGCGGATTTGACGGATGCCTACGAGCCGAGCGGCGCAGAAAGCGTTGTGCGAGGGCTGAAAATGATAAAGGATAAGGAATGCGTTGTCATTCAGGATGAGATTTCTTTGAATGCCCCCGGTGATATATACTGGTTTGCGCATACAAAGGGACAGATCGAACTTGCAATTGATGGCAGAAGTGCTGTTGTAACGGTCGATTCGGAGAAATTATGGGTAGGCATCATGAGTGAAGCAGGTCAATTTACTGTGATGAATGCCGAACCTCTGCCGACATCTCCTGCCGTATCCAATGTGACGGACAACAGCGCTTACAGAAAACTTGCCATTCACCTGACCAATACGCAGGATACAACGATTTCCGTAGCCTGCATTCCTTTGAAACAGGGCGAAACAAAGCCATCATGGATACCGTCTGTGAAAGCTGTGTCCGAATGGACACCACAGACGATAAAGGGCGATGTCAATGCAGACGGAACATTCAGTATTGCTGATCTGGCAGCTCTTCAAAAGTGGCTGTTGACAGTACCCGATGCAAAACTCACCAACTGGAAAGCGGCTGATTTCAACGGTGACAATATACTGAATGTCGTTGACTTTGTACTCATGAAACGGTATTTCATGAAGGGAAAATGAAACTGACGGTTTTTGGTGCATATACCTGAAATACACTGCATAGTTGAGGACGCGAACCATTTGGCTCGCGTCCTCTTTTTGTATCTGTTTTGTGCAATCGAACAGTCAGACGGATATGATACAGAAACTGTTGTGTCTCCAATCTCATCAGAAAAAAGTGATGGCAGTATGATGCTGAACGATTGCTTTTCGCATGGAGTCGGAGAATTCAGTAAAAAGTCATAATCTTGCGCTGAAACTGTATGTATCCCTTGCTATTGCGCGGCTTGTATGCTATAATAGTAGAACATTCTACTATCGGACGGAGGGGAGAAATGGAGTATCAGACGCTCAATCTGCTGTTTCGATGCGGAAAAGCGTTCAGCCACGAGAAAATCCGAATGCAGGAGTTCAGCGATACGGAATGTATGATATGTTCCTATATTTATTCTCATGAAAATTGTTCGCAGGACGATGTGTCGGTCGCGCTGAAAACCGACAAAACGACCGTCGGAAAAGCATTGGCATCGCTTGAAAAGAAAAGCTGTGTTGTGCGGACGCAGGACAAGACGGATAAACGCATCAAACGGCTGACGCTGACCGACCGCGGACGTGAGAAAATCTCAGTTCTTTTGCATTTGCACAACAACTGGCTGGCAGAAATACTGACTTGTCTTTCTGAAACTGAACAGAAGCAATTTGAGGACTACTGCGAACGGCTGCTTGCCGCCGCAGAAAAACTGACACAATCAGACGGAGGTAACTGACATGAACCATGAAGCAAAACCATCAGCCATCGAATCATTCCAGAAAGATTCGATCGCAAGCATTGTGATACGAAACAGCATTCCCGCACTGATCGCCATGATTATGGTCATGGTATATAATCTCGCAGACACGTTCTTTCTTGGATTGACGCACAATGATTTACAGGTGACGGCGGTATCGTTTGCAACGCCCTTGTTTATGATATTCATGTCACTTGGTACGTTGTTCGGTGTCGGCGGTACATCGGTCATATCTCGTGCGCTGGGCGAGAATAATACGGAACGTGCCAAAAAAGCCTGCTCATTCTGTATGTGGGCAAGTGTTGCGGTCGGCATCGTGTTTATGGCGCTTCTGTGGATCTTTCTGGACGATGTTACAACGATGCTCGGCGCAAGTGAAAACAGTATCGGACTGACAAAAGATTATCTCCGAATTGCCATCGGGTGCGGTGTGTTCTCTATGATTTCCAACTGTTTTTCTGCGATCGTCCGAACGGAGGGCGAAGCGATGAAAGCCATGACAGGCACACTGATCGGCAATCTGCTCAACATGATCCTCGATCCGATTTTCATTCTCGGATTCAAATGGGGCGTTGTCGGTGCTGCAATCGCAACAGTCATCGGCAATGCCGTTGCAGCAGGCTACTATATTCTGTATTTCCTGAAAGGAAAATCTGCGCTCAGTATCAGTCCGAAATATTTCTCATGTGGCGATAAGATCCTGAGCGGTGTATTGTCTGTCGGCATTTCCGCATCGCTTGCAAATCTGCTGGTCAGCGTGTCCTCGATCGTTGTCAATGCACAGCTTTCGAAGTATGCAGACGGCGATATGCTCGTTGCAGGCTATGGTGTAACGGCAAAAGTCATTATGATCGTTACGCTCATCGGCATCGGAATCGGCAGCGGTGTACAGCCTTTTCTCGGCTATTGCTATGGCGCAAAGCAAAAGGAACGTCTGACCAAAGGCATCCGTTTTTCCGCAATGTTTGGTCTGATTTTCTGTTTTGTGGTATCTGCGCTGTGTTTCATCTTTGCAGAACCGATTGTGAAAATCTTTCTGACGGATCTGACCGCGCTGGATTCTGGCGTACATTTCACGCGCATTCTGATGAGTACCGCATGGCTGATCGGTGCATTTGCGATTTGTCAGAATACCTTGCAGGCAGTCGGAGCGGCGACACCTGCACTGCTTGCATCTGTGTTCCGTCAGGGAATCATTTTCATTCCTGCCGTATTCATTCTGAAAACAATCATGGGAGTGGACGGTTTGATCTGGGCGCAGCCGATTGCAGATGTGCTTTCTCTTGGACTTGTCATCTGGATGCTTTGGCGAAAAATCAGCAAAACCGATTTCGAAGCAGTATCTGCGGTTTCAGACTAAAAAACGGCGCACAGCTTACGGGAAAACGGAAACTGTGCGCCTAATTTTTGATGTATACAAAAAGAAACTCCCGAAAAGCTTCGGGAGTTTCTTTGGTGCGGGTAACAGGAGTTGAACCTGCACGGATTGCTCCGCCAGAACCTAAATCTGGTGCGTATGCCAATTTCGCCATACCCGCATCTCGGTTGTGAACGTGTCAGACAAACCGAACATTACTATTATACACCGAAATGTCCAAAAAGTCAAGCGGATTCCCAAAACAGAATCCGCTTGTTTTGTGCTGTATGGTCAGCAGTGTGTTTTCAGCCAGTCAGCGAGCTGTTCATCGGTCATTTTGTTGAGAACATCGCCTTCGAGCAGCGAGGCGTTCGGACAGCTGACCTGTAAGCCTGCATTGGTACCGCCCATTTTGCTTCCGCCCGAAGTAGCAAACGGAATGATTTTCTTTCCTGAAAAATCGAACTTTTCGAGGAAAGTGTTGACGATCGTGGGCGCAACATACCACCAGATCGGGAAGCCGAGATAGATGGTGTCATATTTGCTGAGGTCGAGGGGCTGATCTTTGATCGCAGGACGCGAAGATTTGTTCTTCATTTCTTTGGAACTTCTGGAAAATGGATTGACCCAGATCAGATCTGCTTTGGTATATTTCTCCTGCGGTTCGATCTCATATAAATCCGCACCGAGAATTTTCGAAATGCGTTCAGCAAGCGCACGGGTTTTTCCTGTGGCAGAAAAGAAAGCGACCAATGTCATAGAAATACTCCTTTCGAATGTGTTATTCGGTTTTGTTCGGCAGAAACGGATCGTACATCATGATCGCAGAATTCTTGACGATCATTTCTTCGGAGAGTTTCGTGCCGTTTAAGTCATATTTGACCTGCCAGAGCTGGTTGTGACGGCTGAAACCGCCCCAGTATTCGCCCTGCATAACATGTTCGCGTTCTTCGATTTCGAAGCGGAATTCAGGCTTTTGTTCGCAGTAGATACAGCCTTCGAGATTTTTCTTTCCGACCTTGACGCGAATCTGGTAGGTGTAGGGTGTCGGATTGTAGATCATCAGATCGCCGTGCGGATAAAAGCAGGTTGCACCGCTTCCGAACGGCTGTGTACGGTTGGAATCGGGAAATACATCGTAGCCGTGGCGGTGACGTTCAACGACCTGCAAGGGTGTATGAACAGTCATCCAGAATATCAGATTGGAAAGCTGACAAAGTCCGCCGCCGACACCTGCCTTGTATTTGCCGTCCTGTAAGATCATGCCCTCGACATATCCCTTTCGTTTGCTGGGTTTGCCGATGAGAAACCAATAGCTGAACACTTCGTTCGGACGAATCAGAATGCCGTCGATCTTGGCGGCGGCAAGTTTCAGGTTGGTGATTTTATTGTGTTGTAGCCACATATCGACATCTTTCAGCTTTCGCAGGAGGGGTGTCTGGTGACAGAAATAGGGATATTCCAGTGTATTATCGGCTTGCGTTTGGGCAAAATAGCGGCGTTTTTTCACCCAGAACAGCTTTCTTTTCGTGCCGTAGTAGAGTTCGCCGCATTTACGGCGCAAGGGACTTCTGTGAATGGGCTGTGCAACCGGTTCTAACATATTGTCCTCCCGAATCTGTCCGATATAATGTGTATTTAATCAGCGTTTTGTGACCACATTTCAATAAATGCTGTGGCGTATTTTCTTGAAACACGAATGACTTCTTTGTTGATAAGCGTTGCAGAGAGAGTACGGTCATCTTCCGGTTCGTAGCCGATGATTTTGCTCATGTTAGCGAGGATCGACTTAGAGATGCGGAGGAAATTGCGTTCTGAAACCTCCGGTTCAATTTCGACCAGTCGCTGTTTGACTTCCATTTTTGCGGTTTTTGTGAACGCGTAGACACGTTTGTTGCTCGATTCAAAATAGAGGACATTATCAATCGGTATCTTGTGCATTCCATTGTTTTTGACAACTAAAATGTATGCCGAAGATTTGAGATTATCCGCTGTTGACAATTCTACAGGAGTCGTATCGGGCAGCATTGGCTGTACAGAGAGCGATGGCGCAGCTTGTCGGACGGAGAGGATTTCCAGACCGATCGCGAGATACTTGGCAAACTGCTTGGCGAGGATGGTGAAGACTTTTTCTTCGGCGTAGCCGATGGTCATAAATCCGTAAATTTGTGTATCGAAAACCAGCGGCAGTACATGGACATTCTGAATAGCACCAAACGAGAAAATGTCAGGGTAAATATTCTGTGCGCGAAACGGTACATTTTCGCCGTTGATCAGATAGTCTTTCAGGTAGACGCAGACGGCATCTTTTGCACCGCGTCCCATACAGTTGACCCCAACGCTGATCTGGTCGCGGATGAGGTATTTATGGTTCTTGACAAACAGCGAAAAATCCGTCATTGACTGGATTTTATAGAGTTTTTCTTCGATGCGGGCGTTGCGGAATTCCATTTCTGCGGTTTCTGTTTTCTGAAGTGTATCCAGCAAAGCACTGACGTGTTCTGACGGTTTTTTTCCGCAGCCGCAGCTTTCTCCCGTAATCAGGGAAAGCGTTTTTGTAGGGAGCGTTTGTGGGTATGTTCCGGTCAGAAGACCGTGCAGCATTGCCATTGCAGTACAGCCGCATTCCTGTGTATCGGCAGGGAAAGTGGTAATGGAAAGTGCGCCGTTATCCGCGAGATGTGAACCTGCAAATCCCGTGACAAGCACATCGTCAGGCACACGGATCCCAAAGCGGAACAGGTTCTTGATGAGTGCATAGGCGATCTCATCATTCAGGCACATGACGGCGTCAGGCAGCGGACGTTCATGGAAGGCAAGCTCTTTTGCAAGCAGTTCCGCACCCTGAATCCAGTAGCCGCCGTAGAGCATCGTGCGGTCATCGCAGGCAAGGTTATGCGCCTGCATGACGGTTTGAAAGCTGTCGATACGGGAATCCGGTGTGTTTTTGACACCGCCCAGACAGTAAATCGTCTTACAGCCGTGTTCGTCGATCAGGTGTTTGGCGATTTGCGCAAATTTATCTGCCATATCGAGCTGAACGACATTCGGAGTGATGTCTGATTCGCCGATGACGACAACGGGCACATGACATTTTTTCCGAATGGCGGTTTCGATGGGCAGGATGAGATTTCGGTGTGCGGCAAAGCTTCGCTCTGAGAAGATCACGCCGTCATATCTGTCGAAATCGATCAGTTCGAATACCGCTTCCTCAGCGTTGGTGTAGAGCTCGCTGAGTTGTGGCATGGAGAATGTAACGGTGCGGTATCCGAGGGCGTTTGCCTGCTTTTGGATGCCGAGCACATATCCGTCATTAAAATCATTTTTGAAGTCCGAGAAAATGACGCAGATAGTTCCTTTTTCTGCCATTTTCAGCACCTCCCTTACAAAGGATTCTGCTACTATTTTAGCACGCCTGCGGCATTTTGTCAAGGAATATTTGACGACAAGATGCCGATTTTCGCGACTAAGTTGCCAAGTGGCATCTTAGTCGCGATTTTGGCATCTTAGTCGCAAATTTGCACCTCTTGTCACCGTATATGACCTGTTGTCAAAATCGCTTGACAATCGCAGAAAAACGTGATAAAATGCGGTTAGGGCATAAAGGGAAAGATATTTACCCTTTATATATGCTGCGGGTACTTCGGACAAAAGGAAACACGGAATGAAATGCTGAATGGTAGGGCCGTGTTGTCCAAATGACAGCAAGAAAGAAAACAGGAAAAGACGCAAAGCAAAACACAATGGAGTTCGAACCCAAATCGGCTTGCAAAACGGGAATTTGCAGCTGACAGACACCGTCTTGAAATATCTCATCGGGAAACTGCATTCCTCCATCGTGCAGGGAGTTATTTCACAGTCGGTCGGCACGCTGAGGACGGCATCGGGAAAGCCGTCCTCACGCGCTGTCTGTTCAACGATGCCTTTGTTGTACAGGCATTTCCTAGTATACTTGTATTCAAAAACATCCGTCTGCGAGTGGCTACACACGCAGGCGGATGATGTTGTTTCAGCCCCAAACCGCCGCGGCATACTTCATTGCCGCGGCGGTTTGCATCAATTATCTTGTGGTAAAGGGATTGTCACGGTAGGAAAGTTCCTGAATGCTTTTGTTGCGGTAGTTGACATCCTCACGCAGGGCAAAGCCCATTTTCTCCCAGAATGCATTGGCGTTCAGGTTTTTCTTGAAAGTCAGGATTGCGACTTTTGAGATACCTTCTTGATCGAGTGCCTGCATGATCGCGTCCACGAGTTTTGCACCGATGCCCTGATGGCGGCAGGCGGTGGAAACCGTCAGATGCTGAATGAATCCGCGGCGGCCATCGTGTCCGGAGAGAATCGCGCCAACGATTTCGCCGTTGTCTTCTGCAACAAAGCTTGTAGTGGGGTTGCGGCGGAGGTATTTTTCAATGCCCTCGCGGCTGTCGTCGGTACTGTTGATGCCCATTTCGGGAGTGTTGTCCCAGAGCGAATAGACGCCGTCGTAGTCTTCGATTGTCATAACGCGGATCGTGATCATGGTTGAGTCCTCCTTGCTGTGTGGTTGATATGGTATTCCTGCTTTGGAAAAAGACAGTATATCACATTTGAAAGCATTTGTCAAGGAAATTCAGCAAGCAGAGTGCAGGGGATTCATAGTTTCCCGTTTTTGATAAAGGCGAGCAGCGTTTCGACATCATCAAAATCATCGTAATCGCCCATAATACCCTGTCGATGATAAACGATGCCGTTTTTCTCGTTTCGTTCCAGACAGTCAAGCAGTTCCTCCATACCATATCGGCGGATGAATTCACAGAATGCACGCGGCTTTATCTTGTCAGAAAAGAGCCCTTTGCGGCAATCGCTGTTCTGACATTCATAACAGCCGCTGATTTTCTTTTCAAGGACGCATTTTCGATTTTCGCACCAGTCGGCATCCTGACACCAGTCCAGTTCCAGAAAACCGTCTGTCGGACAGCCTTTGCATTTGACATTTTCAGAACAAAGACAGCAAGCCAGACCGCATCTGGCAATACCCAATTCTCGTTTCATTTCATACACCTCATTTTCATCCGTAATGTTCCCGTACATATTCATATGTACCGAAGAATCTGCCAGCATCAGTATAGCACGAATCAAAAGCCGTGTCAAGGCAGAACAAAGGGCTGCAAACTGTATTTCGTTTGTCGTGTGGTTGACAATACTGGCATTTTTGTGTATAATATTATGGATAATTTTTGAAAAAAAGAAAGATTTCCGATGAAAACCGTACGAATAGAGTGAAGGCCGTTCGCTTTCTGCGGTGAACACCTAATCTTTTATCGTTTGGAGAGTGAAATTTGACATATGGGAAGAAAACTATTCTGTGAACTCAGCCCGACCTGCTACAAGATTTCTACCCAAAAAGAGATCTGCAAAAAAAATCTCAAAGATTTTTTTCATAGGGAACAGATCGCAAAAACCATTTCGACCGAAGAACTGCCCAATATCGTAAAGGGACACAGTTCGATTCTGGTGCGGAAGCTTGCAGGCGTTGATTTGACCTTGCAGGAAAACAAGGTCACGAACATTGAACTTGCCTGCAAGAAGATCAACGGCATGGTCATACATCCCGGAGAAACTTTTTCTTACTGGAAGACCGTCGGTAAAACAACGAAGAAGCTTGGTTATAAAGAAGGTCTGGTCATCAGCAAGAACGGTCTGACGAAAGGTTACGGCGGCGGACTTTGTCAGATGGCAAATATGATCCACTGGCTGGTACTGAACAGTCCGCTGACGGTGACGGAACTGCATCACCATTCGGATGCGCTGTTCCCTGACGAACGCAGGAGAGTGCCGTTCGGAACAGGTACATCCGTCTGCTATAATTATATCGACTATCGTTTCTGCAACACGACCGAACAGGATGTACAGATTCTGGTCTGGTGCGAGAACGGGGAACTCTGCGGAGAACTGCGGAGCGAACGGGAATTTCCGTTCCGCTATAAACTGGTCGAGGAGAATCACCATTTCCGCAAAGAGGGCGAAAAATACTACCGTATTTCACAGGTATATCGGGAAGTCATTGACCGCGCTACCAACGAACGTGTAAAAAAAGAACTGATTCTCGACAACCATTCCGAAGTGCTTTATGATTATGCACTCATTCCGCCGGAACAGATAAGGAATACAGATGATGTTACAGAAGATTCAACAAAATGCAGCACAGCATCCGCATAAGACTGCCTATCGTATCAATGATGAGCAGCTGACCTATCAGGAACTCTGGACACAGGCAAATGCGTCGGCGGAACTGCTGAAACGGCAGGGAAATACGCCTGTGATCCTGTATGGACATAAGGAACCTCAAATGGTCATCGGGATGATTGCCTGTCTTTTGGCACATCGTACCTATGTCCCTGTGGACTGTCCGACACCGCTTTTGCGTTTGAAAAAAATAGCTGCGCTGACGGGTGCTTCTCTGATTATATCGGAGCAGACGGTGGATGTCGGACAGGCAGAATGCTGTTCGCTAACGAACCTGCAACGGTATGCAGATGCGGAAGCATGTGACTGCATCTCCGAAACCGCCTATATGATTTTCACATCAGGCAGCACGGGCGAGCCGAAAGGCGTTCCGATTTCCAGAAGCAACTTGCGGCATTTTGCAGATTGGATTTGCAGTCTTCCGCCGCTGTGCGGTTATCACGATGCCGTGGTGATGAATCAGGCGAGTTTCAGCTTTGATTTGAGTGTCGCAGATTTGTACTATGCGCTTTGCAGCGGACATACGCTTGTTGCCTGCGACCACGCCGCACAGGCGGATTATGACCGTGTGTTTACATTGATGCAGTCCGAGCAGATCACGGTTACGGTCACAACGCCGACATTTTATAAGCTCTGCCTGACCAATCATGAATTCTGCGCAGAACATTTTCCGCATTTGCAGTGTGCATATTTCTGCGGCGAATGTCTGGAAAACAAAACGGCAAAGAAACTGCTGGAACGCTTCCCGAATCTGAAAATCATCAACGCATACGGACCGACCGAGGCGACCTCTGCGGTGTCTGCGATCGTGATCGACAAAAAAACGGTTGATGAGGAAGAACTGCTTCCTGTGGGGGATGCCTCCGATTTTGCAACGGAGATCTCCATTCGGGACGGCGAGATCGTCCTGAAAGGCGAAAGCGTATTTCATGGGTATCTGGACGGAAAAGCAGGCGGATATTTTACCGAGGACGGTGTGGACTGCTACCGCACGGGTGATCTCGGATTCCTGAAAGACGGGAAACTCTATTGCAAAGGACGCAGCGACAGTCAGGTGAAGTTCAAGGGTTACCGCATCGAACTATCCGACATCGAACAGAATATTCTGCGGCTGGACGGCGTTCGTGACTGTGTGGTCACCGCAAAACGCAACGACCGTCAGATCGTAAAGACCATTCAGGCATTTGTGCTGACGGAGCATCCGTCTTTGAATGCGGAATTCATCCGCGGCGAACTGGCAAAGACGCTCCCACACTATATGATACCGAAAACAATTCAAATATTAGAAGAATTCCCCGTCAATTCCAACGGGAAAACGGACAGAAAGGCATTGGGTGCATGATGAATAAAATCGACATACCTGCGCTGTTATATGAGATCTGTGAAGATGAAGCCGTGTATGAGCCTGACATTGATCTGGTGGAAAGCGGACTGTTGGATTCCTACGCATTTATCGAGCTGTTTGCCATGCTGGAAGATTACGGCATCAATATTCAGCCGACAAGAATCGACCGTAACAAGCTCCGCACGATAGCAGGCATCGAAGCCCTTGTGGAAGCATATCAGCAGGGGAATACCGAAGCATTTGCATAACAGCATACATAGAAAAAATCCTGCACGTTTTGCGCGTGCAGGATTTTTTTGTTATTCTTCGTAGGTCAGACCGTAGCCTTTTTCGAGCCAGCATTCATCGGTACCGATCTGGTCGAGCGAGCTGTACCACGGGCTGGGGAGCTTGCCGCGGAAATTTGCATCGCCGCAGAGTACATCTGCAACGCCTTTTCCCTCCGAACCCGGCAGATAGCACATGACTACACCATCCCAGCTGTCGTAGTCTTCCTGGTCGAGCAGAACATGACGGCCTGCCACGATACAGGTGACAACGGGTTTACCGAGTGCCGCAGCTTCGTCGATTACTTTGCGGTTGCCTGAAAGTCCGAGATCACCGCAAAGCTCCAAGTCAGCGGTATCGCCTGTCCATTCTGCATAGGACTGTTCGCCGACGACATTGATGACGACATCTGCATTCGGCGCGTCCTCGGGCTTGGTCAGTACCGTAATATTGTGTTCTTTTGCGACTTCCTGGAAGCCTTCCAGAATCGAAGTCGCGCCCTCAATACTCTTATCGGGGCTTGATGTCCAGTCGATCGTCCAGCCGCCGCATTGTACCTGTTCGTTGTCTGCGGCAGGGCCTGCGATATAGACAGATGTACCATCTTTCAGCGGCAGAACGCTGTTTTCGTTTTTCAGCAGTACAAGGCTTTCCTGTACCATCTGCTCTGCAATTTCTCTGTATTCCTGAGAGCCGACTGCATCCTGCTTGGTTTCCGCGTTGTCATAGAACGGATCTTCAAACAGACCGACATCCTGCTTCACCTTGATAATGCGTCTGACAGCATCGTTGATGCGTTCTTCGGTAATGTCACCGTTGTTTACAGCGTTGACGATGATTTCCATGGCATCATTGTATCTGTCGGGTTCCATGAGCATATCAATGCCTGCGTTGATTGCGGTCACGACCTGCTTCTCGTATTCCATGTTCGGGATGTTCTGGATAGAATTCCAGTCGCTGACGATAAATCCCTCAAAGCCCATTTCTTCTTTGAGCATCATAATGTACTTTTTGTTTTCGTGCATTTTGACACCGTTCAAAGAAGCGTGGCTGACCATGATGGTCTGTACGCCTGCATTGATCTGTGCCTGATAGACTTTCAGCAGTTCCTCGATTTCCGCGTCAGAAAGTGTTGCATCGCCGCGGTCGATCAGACGCTCTACCATTTCGTAGCCGTTCATCGAGCATTCGCCTGTACCAAACTTTGCAGCACCCTCACCGAAGAAATGCTTGGAGCAGGCGACAATGCCGTTTTCCACAAGTCCTTTGGTGTAGGCGGTACTGAGCTTTGTGATGATGTCGAGATCGGAGCTGTAACATTCGTAAGTTCTGCCCCAGCGCGGATCGACAGACTGCGTGACGACAGGCGCAAAGTTCCACGGCATATGGCAAAGTTTAGCCTCGTCTGCGGTGATCTGTCCGATCACTTCCATCATTTCTTCATCGTTTGCCGCACCCAGACCGATGTTATGCGGGAAAATAACGGCATTCGAACAGAAGTTGACACCGTGAACATCGTCATTGCCGTAGAGCATCGGGATACCCGACTCGGATTCCACAGCGTTTTTCTGGAAAATGTTTGTGTATGTGACCCATTCATCTTCAGAGGTCGGAACGACTTTCGAGAGAATGCTGCCGTAGTCATATTTTGCCATGTCCGAGGAATCATCGAGCAGATAGTAGATGGCAGGCTGTACCATCTGTGCGGCTTTTTGTTCAAGCGTCAGTTCCGCAACAATTTCCTCAGGTTTCATTGAGGCATATTTCTGATATTTATACTCAAATTCCGACGGCGCAGTCGATTCCGCTGCGGTGGTCGTTTCGGATACAGCGGCAGTTGTCTGCTGACTGTTATCCGTTCCATCCTGCTTTCCCGTGCAGGCTGTTGCTGTCACAAGAAATGTCAGCGCGAGCATCAAAGATACGATTTTTTTCATTGATATAACTCCTTTTTGTGCTTGCGGTGTGAAATGATCTCTATGCTGTCACTGTCAGAATCTGCGATTCACACTTCTAATCAGTATACCATAACTATAATGTATTGTCAAGGAAATCTGAATAGTGATTGACTGGTTTGTGCTTTTGTGGTATAATATTCGTTACTGTTTGGAGGTGTATGATATGAATAAGATCCATCGGATATGTGCTGCAACGCTTGCGTGTCTGCTGCTTGCAGGCTGTCAGAATCAAAACTCTGAACCCAAGCCGACGGAGGAACAAATTGATACAGCTGTCACAACGACTGCGGAAACCGCAGCCGCCGCGGCGGAAACACCGAAAGAATCCTATGGTGTCCTGCCCGTGCTGTCGATACAGACCAAAAGCGATGCCGAAGATGTGATGAAGTTCGTGGATGAACCTGTTGCAAAGGTGGTCGCTGAGGATATGTCACAATGGGATCCTTCTTATAAAGATGTTCCCGAACCGTACTATGAGGAATGTACGGTCATGGTGCGTGATGCAGACGGGAATTCCCTGATGGACGGCGCGGATGCAAAAGTCAAAGTCAGAGGAAACTGGACAACCCTCTATCCGAAGAAACCGCTTCGCATCAAATTCGCTGAAAAGCAGAAGCTGCTTGGTCTGAACGATGGTGCGGCATTCAAAAACTGGCTGCTGCTTGCAGAATACAAGGACGCATCCATGCTTCGCAATAAGACTGCATTGTATGCGGCAAGAGAGATCCTCGAAAAAGATGGTTTGTATGCGTCAGATGCGGCGCTTGTACAGGTGGAAGTCAACGGCGAGTATTATGGTATATATCTTCTCGCTGAAATGCCGCAGGTCAACGAGGACAGAGTGAATATCAACGAGCCGGAAAAAGACTACACGGGGACGGATATCGGTTACTTTTTGGAATATGACGGTTATTTTGTCAATGAAGAACCATTGTACAGTTTCCCGCTGAAGCTTGCGGACAATGCACCGCTGACACCATATGACGGAAACGGCGGCAGCGGTCGGACGATACAGTGCATTTCGTCTGACGATGCAGAATATCACAAGCCCATCGGTATGACCATTCACAGCGATATCTATTCGCAGGAACAGCATGATTTCATTGAAAACTATGTGAACTGTGTGTATCAGATCATGTACGAAGCTGCATACAACAATAAGGCGTTCGTGTTTGATGCGGATGATTCTGCGATCTCCGAAACGACGGAGCTGACACCGCAGGAGGCTGTCGCGGCAGTTGTCGATCTGGATTCGCTGGCAGATATGTATATCATCAGCGAGCTGACCTGCGATGCGGATATTACATGGTCGAGTTTCTATCTGTCTGTCGATATGAGTGCGGCAGGCAATCAAAAGCTGACTTTTCAGGCCCCGTGGGATTTCGATTCCTCGATGGGCTGTCGACCGCGCTGTGAGGACGGACAGGGGTTCTATGCCGCCAATATCGTACCGGATCCGGATTTTGAGGAAGAATCGGCAAATCCGTGGCTGATGGTGCTTGCCTATGCGGACTGGTACCAGACACTTGTCAAGGAGAAATGGACACAGGCTGTAGACGACGGCGTTTTTGACAGAACGCTGGAAATGGTAAAAAGCGATTCCGAAGCTTTGCAGGCGGATTTCACGCGAAACTATCAGAAGTGGAACAATATTCTTTTGAATTTTATGATCGTTGAGGAACTTTCCGCAGCGGAGAGAAAAGTCAAAACCGAAGCAGAAGCGGCTGAATATCTGCATCAATGGCTTGAAAGCCGAATTGAATTCCTGAATTCTCAATGGTATACAGCACAGTAAGTGCTGTGTAGTATGCTGCATGGTTCAAAGCCATACATTCCATATAGTGCAAACAGCACCGTCACTGACTGGCTGACAGTCAGGGGCGGTGCTGCTTTTTATGGGGAGGTTCAGGAATAATCTTGAATACGATCAGAGCGAAAAAGGTTTACGCTGCTTCGTTCTGGAGAAGCACAGTTTTGAGGAGTGTCATGTCGCTGACATTCAGTCTGCCGTCGCTGTTGAAGTCGAGGAGTTCCCAGTTGGAAAGCTCGACATCCTCGCCGATCAGCCATCTTTGCAGGAGGACAATATCTGCCATGTTAAATTCGCCGTCATCGTTCGCATCGCCGACTACGCCATCGTTTACGTACTTCGAGAAGGTGTTATCGCCGACTGTGACGGTATAGCCGCTTACAGAACCGTGCTTGGGATTCAGTACAGGGGTGAGGTCTTTGCCGATCTCCTGATACCAGATCTCCTCGCCTGCGCGAGCGTTCAGCAGGGCACAGATCTCGCCGCTTGCGAATGCATCATCGGTGCCGGAAGTGCAGTCTTTCACATTTTCTGTTCTGACATTTTTCGCAAAGTCTGTCATTTGTGTCTTTCCATCTGTTGACATATACTCCATCTCACGGTAGCAGACATTTTCGACTGTACCTGCGGTCGGCTTGGAAGCATCGTTGTTGCCGTTTGTTTCGCAGATACCGTATGTCCTTTTGGTTTGGAATGCGTCCAGAATGTAGGAATAAGAGTTGATGATATTTCCGATGTTCTTCTTGCAGATACCGCCGGGGGTTTCCTCGCCGTTATACTTGAACGTGCCAACGAAATAGCAGTTCAGGATCGTGCCGCGGTTTTCCACGCAGATGCCGCCGAGACCGTTGCATTTGACGAGCGGCGGACAAAAGCTGTCCACAATGCCGAGGTTTTTCACGACAGCACCCGTTGCGATGGTGTCGAACAGCAAGCCCAGTGTGCAGTTTGCGTCATGGACCAGACCGCTGATGACGTGTCCCTGACCATCGAACTTGCCCTTGTAGCCGACATCATTGGTGTTCGGTGTTTTCCATGTGCGGCTGTCGTTGACGATAATATCGTTTGTCAGGATGGCATCGGTGTCGAGGTGTCCTTGCACGATATAGTCACCGAACCAGAAAAGCTGACCTACATTGGCAATCTCGTAGCAGCCGTCCCTGTCCTTGTCGGTGGCAGGCATTGCATCGCCGCAGAGTGTGCAGAAGCCGTGTTCGTCATACACACAGGGATCGGATACAATGATCAAGCGTCCTGTATCCGGATCAATATCGTTGCTGTAAGTCGGTGTGTGGTGATTCGGTTCGAGTGTCGGATATTCTCTGCCGATGTTCTGATGGAATACCCTTTCGCCGTTGTTCACCTCGACGCAGACATATCCGCTGAGCATTTCCGCTTTATCGACACAATGGATTTCATCCGAATTGCCGACATCTTTCTTGGTGTCGTTGATCTTTTGCGCGCGGACGCTGATCGCCTCATCCAGCCAGTAGCTGGAATCTACCTTTGCGCCGCTGTTGGAATTGATGACCGCAGCGATACCGCCGTAGTATTGGCAATTATCGACGGTGGTGGAATCTATGTATCCGAGCGTCAGGCATTGGAAAATCTCTCCGGCATTGAGGTAGCCGACGATACCGCCTGCGTAAGCGACTTCGTACTGGGGCTCTCTGACTTCTACATCGGCGTTGCAGAGGCACTGCTGAATGCTGCCTGTGCCAGCCGCTGAACGGCCCGAATATGCAACAATGCCGCCTGCACGCAATCCGTTCGATCTAACGCAGCTTGACACAATAGCACATTGCGCGATGATACCTTTTCCCAGAGAACAGCAGAAGCCTGCTGCTTCCTCCCTGCCAAAAAATGAACACTCTTTCAGCGTCAGATTCAGGATTCTTCCGCCGTTGTCGAGAGAATAGCAAAATGCGGCATTCTCGACGTATTGATGCAGGTAACTGATGCTGTATCCGTTGCCGTCGAATGTGCCGGTGTAAGAGACGGTTGCGCCAATGCTTGTCCAGTCTTCAAGTTTAAAGCAGTCGATGTCGTTCATCAGCTTGGCATTTGCATTCGGAACGGGATCCTGTTCTTCTGTGCCGTTGACCAGATTCGCAAACCAGAAAAGCTGTTTGCCATTGCTGATCTCGTAGTAGTCATCCTTCGCATTGTCGGGTGTGCCGTTGTCGTTGAGGGTGGGCACTGCATCATCTGCGAAGCTCGGAAGTGCGACAGAGGGGAGCGCCGCACAGAGCATCGCGCCTGCTGTCACGGCCGACAGCAGGTGTTTTGCAATTTTGTTCATGACCTTTTCCTTTCTCGGTATTTCATATAGCATAATGTGGTTTGACGCTTTCGAGGGGATAGAAAGCGTTTTTTGAAGGGGATACATATAGTATAGCATATGAATTAACATTTTTCAATATGGTTTGCCCAACAGGTACAAAATCGCAACTAAGATGTACATTTCTGCGACTAAGTTGCCGAGCCGAAATGACAAGATGTACATAATAACGACTAAAATGCCAACGGAGAACAGCAGGGACTTGTCTGTTCACTTCCCACCGTACCGTTTTGCAGCCGATTCTATCCCGATGCAAAATGCCAGATCCCGTGTCAATGTTATCCATGACGGGTCGCCCTCACGAATTCGCATGGTACGGCGAATTTCTTTTGGGATGACCACTCTGCCCAGATCGTCGATTCGGCGGACAATTCCAGTTGCTTTCATAGCATAATTCCTCCATTGAAGCGCAGAATGCGCGGATTTGTTCGATTTTCGGCTGGAAACCACAGGCGTATTGTCTGCACAATCAGGCAGAATATACATTGGAGAAATCTGCAAACCGGACCGATCACAGCAAGAAATATACGAACAGTAATATTTGACACGCATTTTTTGATGGTTATTATAACATTCATTATATCATTTTTGAATTAAAATACGCAAAAAATGAGCAATATTATTATATTGAAAAATGTGGAATTATATATTATAATAGGATTTGGGGAAGGAATTTATAAAACATTTGGAGGTTACCACTATGTCAATGAAAAAGGGGATTGCTGTTGTACTCTCGACTGCCATGCTGATGTCCGGACTCGGATATTCCGTTGATACCGGCTCATTGCTGACAGCCAACGCCGTCGGGACTCTGAAAGTCACGGTTGACGATGTCACCTACAAGTTTCAGGTGACAGGTGCCGAAACCGCTACGCTGACGAGTCTTGTTTCCACTTCCGAATCTGTGCTGGATCTGCCTTCCACAGTCACTGTGAACGACAGAACCTATACGATTACAGAGATCGGAAAGAACTTCTGCAACACAAACTATTGTGTAGAGGAAGTAACGATTCCGGATACGGTAACGACCATTGGAAAATATGCCTTTGGAAATACCACGTTCCTGGAAACAGTCAACGGCGGTGAGAATGTCACACAGGTTGGTTACAGCGCGTTCAACAATTCGGGCTGGATCAGCGATGTACGGCAGGAGCAGGGCTATGTACTGCTCGGCAAGGTGCTGATGGACTACGATGCAAAAGTGATCGGCAATTATGATGAAAATGTCATTGATCTCTCGTCGGGTGCATTCAGCGAACTGGAGAGCATCTGCCCGATGGCACTGAGCCGTGACGCAAAGCACATTACGACACTCTACCTGCCGAAGAACATGACGAACATTGCGCCTGACGGTTCTAAGGGTATGCTCGGCACAGGACATTCTTCGGTACAGGATATCTACTATTTTGACAATGCATACGGCGATTACAGAAGTCTGTACGACATCGTTCTGAGTGAAGAAAAGACTCCTGAAGAATATGATTTCCTGATGACGCATTATTCTGAATTCACCGATTCGGATTTCTGTGATGCTGTGACTTTTGAACTTGCTCAGCGTTTGTTCAATCGTCTTGGAATCATCGGCGATGGCAGCCGCAGTGCAGGCACGCTGACGCCTGTTGAGGAGTATTCGATTGTGCGCAGTCTGTATTTTGAACTGCACCTGAACGAAGAGTTCCAATACAATGCAGACAACGATACAAAATCGCAGGGATTCCGTGAGGATCTGGTCAATCATAAGGGAATGCTCTGTGCAGAATATGCAGATCTGCTGAATTACCTGCTTGGTCTGAGCGGTGTCGTTTCTGAGACAGTCACCGGCTGCAATCACGCATGGAATATTGTACAGATCGGCGGCGAATGGTTCAATGTGGATGTCTGCAAATCGTGGTATCAGCCGACAACGGTCATGACCACAGATGAGGCGATCGCATCGGCACGTTCGCATACGAGAAATGAAGCATCCGAACTGCTTCCTGCCTGCATCGTAAAAATGGGCGATGTGAATCTGGATGGCGTTCTGGATGAAGCAGATGCGGAATTGGCAACATATGCCGCAACCTGTCTGATGAACGGCGAAGATCCCGGACTCAACGATTTTGAACTGGTGCTTGCCGATGTGGACAGAAACGGATTCATCGATGAGAAAGATGCTGAGCTGATTCTTTCCTACCATGATGAATGCGAGGAGGGCTACACAGGTTTCCTCGAAAATTACATGATTCAGATGGAAACTTGGAGCGAATAAAAAGAATGACACCCTCTCAGTTCAATCTGAGAGGGTGTTTTTATGTATCAGAGTTCTGCTTCGCGCAGGGTACCGAGTTCCCAGAACGCAACGGCACTTGCCGCAGCGACATTGAGCGAATCGACACCATGTGTCATGGGAATGCGGATGGTGACATCGCAGGCGGAAATCGTTGTGTCCCGTAATCCTTCGCCTTCCGTTCCGAGCACAATCGCAATTTTGTCACAATTTTTGAGCGTACGGTCAGTAATACGCCGTGTATCATTTCGCAATGCCATTGCCGCAGTCGTAAATCCCATGTCGTGCAGCATTTTGAGATAATCGCAATTCTGCGGGAAAATCGTCCACGGCACCTGAAAAACCGTACCCATACTGACACGGGCGGCACGGCGATAGAGCGGATTACTGCAGCCGGATGTCAGCAAAACCGCATCCATTCCGAGTGCAGCGGCATTCCGAAAGATTGCACCGATATTGCGCGGATTGACAACATCCTCTAGCACGGCAATGCGCGAGGCATTTTCGCAGAGTGTCTGTACCGCTGGAAGCGGATTTCGCCGCAGTGCACAAATAATGCCGCCCGAAAACTGCAAGCCTGTGAGTTCGGCAAGCACTTCAGAAGTGGCGGTATAGACAGGTGTGTCGGCACAGCGTGCAAGGAGTTCTTTCGTATCCGGATGGTGATTTTCTGAAGCGCAGAGGAAAGAGATCGGCTGGTAGCCTGCATCGAGCGCACGATTGATGACTTTCGGGCTTTCTGCAATGAAAATACCGAGGTCAGGTTCATAGTAGTGCAGGAGCTGGGGTTCGGACAGCCTTGCAAATATATCGAGTTCGGGTGCTGAAAAATCCGTAATTTCAATCATTTTCTGGTATCCTCCGAATAGGGTGGTACATTCATTATAGCACAAGACAAAAATGATGTCAAGGAGGGCATAATGCCGCGATACTATATGCTCAACAAACCGCGCGGCTGTGTGACCGCGTGCAGCGACCGTACACAGCGGACTGTCATGGACTTGCTGCCGCAGGAGGCAGCATATGGACTGCATCCGATCGGGCGTTTAGATCTGGACACGACAGGTCTGCTTTTGCTGACAGACGACGGAGCGTTGACGCACGCGCTGATGCAGCCGAAGCATACCGTCCGAAAAATATACGAATTTACGGCGATCGGTGTTCTGACTTCCGAGGCGGCAGATGCTTTGCAAAAAGGTGTACCGCTGGATCAGCAGGGGACAGTCAGCCGTCCTGCGAAAATTGAAGTGCTGCGGACGATGCAGGTTTCGGACATTCTGGAGGACCTGCCGCAGGAACGCAGAGAACGCTATCTGAAAAATCCGAGCGGTGCGGCGTTTCTTGGACGTATCACCCTGACGGAGGGGAAAAAGCATGAAGTCAAGCGGCTTTTGCGTGCGGTACATTGCCGTGTCTGCGGCTTGAAACGCATTGCAGTCGGCGGTGTGACGCTGGACGAATCGCTGCCGCTTGGGGGGTATCGTCCGCTGACTGAGGAGGAGATCACGCTGCTTTGTCAGTATAAATAACGTGGTTTTTTTGTGGTGGACTTCGGCCCCCACACCATCTGCCATTGTCCCTATGGAATCCCATTTTAGCATGAACGTTATCATTGTTAGGGCGGAGATTCGGTTCTCTGCTCTTTTTGTGTGCGAACACGCGTAGCGCAACAAAAGTTTCGGTCAAGCCTTTTCAAAGGCTTGCGGGTTCTTAGGGCAGAGCCCTAAGTCGCGCTCCGCAGAGCGCGAAACACTTTTTTCGTCAAAATAATCAGGATGGGGGCATGGGGGGAAACCCTATTAAGGGGTTTCCCCCCATACCAAACAGCACGTAAAAACCGACCGAACAGGCAATGCCCATTCGGTCGGTTTTGCATTAGAACTTGTGAGATCAGTTGGTACGAGTGATAACAGGTTTGCCTTCTGCGTCAACGAGGACAGTCAGACCAGCGCCGTATCCGTTTTTGACGAACAGATAGTTGACGCCTGTTGCCTTGTCCACGATGATTTCCGTTTCGTTTCCCATCAGGCCTGTGCTTTCATCCAGGATCACCTGAAATCGTTTGTGTTTACTCATTCGTATTCACCTTTGCTTTTTGTAAAAATCAGAGTGTTTCCATTTCAGCATCGTCAGCGTCGTTTACTTCTTCGTAGTCGTTTGCTGCGATGGGAGCAGGTGCAGGAGCGGTCGGGGGAGGTGTGATTCTGCCGTCAGCGAGCTTGCCGCCGAGGAAGCCAGCGAGGAGTGCGCGGACGTCAATGCCGGTTGCCTCAGTCAGACCATCGGTGATCTTGACAGTCGAGCCGATGATATCGCCGACCATCTTGCTGGAGTTGCCATCACCGTACATGGTGATCTTATCAACCTGTGACAGCGGAGCAGCAGCGTTCTTGACTACATCGGGGAGAGCCTTGAAGTACATTTCAAGGACAGCAGCCTCGCCGTATTTCTTCATAGCCTCTGCCTTTGCATTGATACCTTCTGCCTCTGCAAGACCTTTTGCACGGATCGCATCAGCCTCTGCCTTACCGACAGCAGCAATACCTTCTGCTTCCTGCATCTTTGCGAATTTCTGTGCAGCAGCTTCTGCTTTCTGAGCTTCTGCTTCCTGTTCACGCTGGAAACGGTCAGCTTCTGCGTCTTTTCTGAGCTGATAGAGTTTTGCGTCTGCTTCCTGCTGTGCCTTATACTTTGCAGCTTCAGCCATCTTCTTGACATCAGCTTCGAGAGCCTTTTCCTTGACTTCAGCTTCTCTGCCTTTCAGTTCGATCGCCTTTTCAGAAGCAGCGATGTTTGCGTTTGCACGAGAAACCTCGATGGTACGACGCTGTTCTTCCTTCTGGATCTCATAAGCAGCATCTGCAACAGCCTGCTGGGTGTCGGCTTCCTTTTTCAGTTCTGCCTGACGGATAGCGAGCTGGTTGTTCTTCTGTGCGATTTCCGTTTCGGAGAGGATACGGGCATCGTTGGCTTCTTTCTTGGCATTTGCCTTTGCGATTTCGATTTCCTTTTCGGCTTCTGCTCTTGCGATAGCAGCCTTCTTCTGGATCTTTGTGGTGTTGTCGATACCGAGGTTTTCGATGAGGTTCTGGTCATCACGGAAGTTCTGGACGTTAAAGGAAATGATTTCCAGACCCATGCGGTTGAGGTCGGGTGCAGCGTTTTCCTGTACCTTTTCAGCGAATGCCTTACGGTCATTGACCATTGCTTCGAGTGTCATCTGACCGACGATCTCACGCATATTACCTTCGAGAACTTCTCTGGCGACTTTGCCGATGTACTCGGTGTCGCGGTTCAGGAAGTTTTCAGCACCGAGCTTAATGAGAACAGGATCGGAGCTGACCTTGATGTTGACGTTTGCATCGACATTGATGTTGATGTAGTCAGCGGTAGGAACAGCACTGGACGTTTTGACATCGACAGCGATGAGCTGGAGTTTCAGTTTATCAACACGCTCGAAGAACGGGATACGGATGCTTGCCTTACCGATAATGATTTTCTTTCGCAGACCGGAAATGATGTATGCAGTATCGGGCGGCGCTTTGAGGTAGCCGCTAAACAGGATGATGATGACGACGATCGCAATGACAACGACAGCAATGATCGTGGTCAGGTTTGCGCCAAAGGGTAGGTCAATCAAACAGGATGGTAATAACATGATGATTCTCCTTTATGTTTTATTTTTACGGTGATTTACCGTATGTTGATAGTATAACATAGATAACCAAAAAAATCAATGTCGAAAACGACCAAATTTACAAAAAAATCTGTGCATTTCGCCCGTTTTCTCCATTTTTCTTGACAATCGCAAAGTCGTATGTTATACTGTGTTTGATAGCGCGTTGCTGCGATTTTTCTAATAAACAGGTGGTTTTCGTGCTTATTCCCATTTTTGTGCGAAACAGAAAGGAGAACACATATGGCACTTCCCAATGATCCGATGATTCTGCTGAGTTACCTAAACACGCAGCTGCGTGATTCCTACGACAGTCTGGAAGAATTCTGCAGGGCAAATGACGCCGATGCAGAGGCGATTCAGAAGAAACTATCCGCTGTCGGTTTTACATACGATGCCGCACAGAATCGTTTCAAATGACAAGCAGACAGCCGTATTCCGTATTTTCGGAGTGCGGCTGTTTTTGTATGGAAAATTGTGCGGAGATATTGCGTTTTCAAAACAAATGTGCTATAATAGGTGGGACAACGATTCCTTGCATGGGAGGGTTTACAATGGATTATGATGTCATCATTGTCGGCGCAGGTCCCGGCGGTATTTTTTCAGCATACGAACTGATGCAGAAGTCACCTGATTTGCGTGTGGCGGTATTTGAACTCGGTGCTCCGCTGGAACGCAGAAAATGTCCGATTGACGGCAAGAAGGTGAAAAGCTGTATCAAGTGTAAGACCTGCTCGATCATGAGCGGTTTTGGCGGCGCAGGTGCATTTTCGGACGGCAAGTACAATATTACGAACCAATTCGGCGGCACACTGTATGAATACATCGGGAAACAGCAGGCGTTGGAGCTGATGCGCTATGTGGATGACATCAATCTGTCACACGGCGGCGCAGGGACAAAGCTGTATTCCACGGCAAATACCGCCATCAAAAAGAAATGCTGTGAGAATGATCTGCATTTGCTGGACGCGCAGGTGCGGCATCTTGGTACGGATATCAACTACATCGTTCTGGAAAATCTCTATAACGCATTGAAATCGCAGGTGACGTTTTTCTTCAGAACAGAGATCGTAAATGTAGAACAGCTGGACGGCGGTGGTTTTTCCGTGACGACAGCGGCGGAGGAACAGTATACCTGTACAAACTGCATTGTATCGGTCGGCAGAAGCGGCAGTAAGTGGATGGAGCGTGTCTGCGGACAGCTTGGTATCCGCACGCTTTCGAATCGTGTGGATATTGGTGTGCGTGTTGAACTGCCTGCTGTGGTATTTTCTCACCTGACCGATGAACTCTACGAGAGCAAGATCGTCTACCGCACGAAGCAGTTCGAGGATCTGGTGCGTACATTCTGCATGAATCCGCACGGCGTAGTGGTCAACGAAAACACCAACGGCATCGTAACGGTCAACGGACACAGCTACGAGGACGAGTCATTGCATACCGACAACACGAATTTCGCCCTGCTGGTCAGCAAGCATTTTTCCGAACCGTTCCGTGACAGCAACGGCTACGGTGAAAGTATTGCAAGGCTTTCGAATATGCTGGGCGGCGGAGTGATCGTGCAGCGGTTCGGTGATCTGATCCGCGGCAGACGAAGCAACGCCCAGCGAATCGCAGAGAGTTATGTTGTTCCGACATTGGCGGCAACACCGGGTGATTTGAGTCTGGTCATTCCGAAACGGATTCTGGACGGAATTATCGAGATGATATATGCGCTTGACAAAATTGCCCCAGGTACTGCAAATGACGATACGCTGCTGTACGGTGTGGAAGTGAAGTTCTACAATATGGAGGTAGAACTGGACACGAATCTCGAAACCACAGCGAAAGGTCTGTATGTCATCGGTGACGGGTCGGGTGTGACGCATTCGCTGTCCCATGCCTCTGCGAGCGGTGTGTATGTTGCAAGACGGATTGCAGAGAAACTGCTGACAAAACCGCAGTAACCGCTGAATGCTGACAAGTGAAAAAATACTGTATATTTCAATCTATGAAACGGAGAAACTGAAGAATGAATTTCTATGACGCATTGATGCTTGTCTTTTGCGCAATCGGGCTTTTGATTGGAGTCCTGCTTGTGCTGATCGCATTGATTCCACTTTGTATGCGCTGGAAAGCAAAACTGAAATTCCGCAAAATCAAAGATGCGGCAGCGATCGAGGGCGTGGTGACAGATGCAGATGTGGTACAGAACCTGACAAAAATGGAGTATCACTACAAATACGCGTTGGAATATTATGATGCAGACGTCAATCTTTGTCATACATATTTGGGAATCACTTCCAATCAGCCGCTGCAAATTGCAGTCGGTATGAAGCTGCCGCTGCGTATTGTGGAGAAACCGCTGCTGAGAGTATCTCAGGAAACGTTGGAGGGCGTTCGCAGCGCATCAGAGCGTTTGCCTGCACAGGTTCATTTTCATGAATGGGAGAATGCACCGCTGGATGAAACGGCAACGATCATGATGGAACAGGATTATCAAAGAATCCGCAGTACGATGAACAGTCGGATACGGACAAGAGGAAGAACGGCATTCTTCCTGATTCTGTTCGGTGTCATTCTGGTGGGCGTTTTTCTGTTTGGTTTCTGGTACGCTGAGAAACTGATCCGTTCCCAGATATAATGATACGAAGCAGATAGATTGGAATTCGGCTAAGAATAGAAAGGAAAAGAAAAATGGATAGTTTTGAAATGCTGTTTGCAGTCGTGGGATTGATCATCGCATTGACCATATTGATACCGACAGGAATCGGTTTATTTGCCGCAGCATTTGGAAATCTCAGTGAATCCAAAAAATTGAAAAAAGCACAGGATTCTATACAAAATGCAGGTCATGTCAACGGTGTGATCTGCGATGCGGCATTAGTACAGGACAATACCGCCTATCCGCTGCATTATAAATATTCGATACAGTATACAGATACCTACGGACAGGTTCACCGTGCATTTATCGGTATTTCCACAAAGCAGCCGCTGCTGTATGCGGTGGGAATGCCTGTTTCCCTGATACAGCTTCCTGCACCTGTTCTGGACGTTCCGTCGGAGGTTCTGGATCCGATGCGCGGTGCGGACGGACTTCTGCCTGAGAAGATTCGTTTTCGTACATATTACAGTTTTCCTGTGGATGAAACATCGACGCTGATGTTTGAGGAGGACTACCATGCGCTGCATACTGAGCTTGGAACAAAATCAGAAAAGGCAGAAAAAGTTTTCAAAGCCACTCTGGTTTTCGGAATTGTTATGTGTGTACTGGTGGCGGCTGCTATTCTGGGACTCATCGCTTTGCTCAATGCGGATACATATAATCCTGTGATGTGAGCATATGCAGCTTATCTTTTTTGACAGTATTTGAAAGGATTCGGTTATATGCTGGATAAAATTATCATCCGCGGGGCGCGGGAGCATAATCTGAAAAATATCGACTTGGAGATTCCAAGAAATCAGCTTGTTGTATTTACAGGACTTTCCGGTTCCGGAAAGTCCTCACTTGCGTTTGATACCATATATGCGGACGGTCAGCGGCGGTATATGGAATCATTGTCATCTTATGCGAGAATGTTTCTGGGACAAATGGAAAAGCCGGATGTGGACAGCATTGAGGGTTTGTCGCCTGCGATTTCCATAGACCAGAAAACCACTTCGAAGAATCCGCGTTCGACAGTCGGAACCGTTACGGAAATCTACGATTATCTGCGTCTGTTGTATGCGCGTATCGGTATTCCGCATTGTCCTGTGTGCGGTGTAGAGATCAAACAGCAGACGGTCGATCAGATCGCAGACGAGATCTTACAGCTGCCGCAGGGAACCAAAATCCAGCTTCTGGCACCGATCGTGCGCGGCAGAAAAGGCGAATATACAAAGGAACTGGAACAGGCAAAAAAATCGGGTTATGTCCGTGTTCGTGTCGATGGCAGCATCTATGATCTGTCGGAAAAGATTAAGCTCGATAAAAACAAGAAGCACAATATCGAGGTGATCGTAGACAGACTGGTGGTCAAAGACGGCATTCGTTCGCGTCTGTCCGACAGTCTGGAAACGACAACCTCACTTTCGGAGGGAACGGTACTGGTGGATGTGATCGGCGGGGAGGAGCAGCTGTATTCGCTGTCCTACGCCTGCCCCGAACACGGTTTTTCTGTCGAGGAACTGACACCGCGAATGTTCTCGTTCAACAATCCGTTCGGTGCGTGCGAAACCTGTACAGGACTCGGTATTTTTCAGGAATTTGATCCTGAATTGATGATGCCGAACAAAGATCTGTCGATTCACGAGGGCGGATTCAAAGTGCTTGGCTGGAATTATGCAGATCCGAAATCGACATTCAATATGTATGCCAACGCGCTGCACAAGGAATACGGTGTCGATTTGGATAAACCCGTGCGTGACCTGACGGAGGAGGAGCGGAATCTGTTCCTCTACGGTACAGGCGACCATGCGCTTGAACTGCATCAGGCAGTCGAGTACGGCGGCGCAGTCTATAAGCATCCGTTTGAAGGCTTGATCCCGAATCTGAAACGCCGCTATCAGATGGCATCTCCGCGTGCAAAAGAGGAACTGGAAGTCTACATGGCGGAAAGCCCCTGTCCGACCTGCCACGGCAGACGTCTGAAAGAAGCATCTCTGCACGTAACGGTCGGCGGTATGGATATTGATACGCTCTGTCGTCATTCGGTCAATGATCTGGTAAGTATTTTCGCAGATTTGCAGCTGACCGAGCGCGAAATGCTGATTGCGCGGCTGATTATCAAGGAGATCCGTTCGCGCTTGGGATTCCTGCAAAGTGTCGGACTTGGATATCTGTCACTATCGCGTGCGGCAGGTTCTCTGTCGGGCGGCGAAAGTCAGCGTATCCGTCTGGCAACACAAATCGGTTCCTCGCTGATGGGTGTGCTGTATATTCTGGACGAGCCGAGTATCGGACTGCACCAGCGCGACAACGAAAAGCTGATTGCCACGCTGAAACGACTGCGCGACTGCGGCAATTCGGTGATCGTGGTCGAGCATGATGACGATACGATGCGTGCGGCGGATTATATTGTAGACATTGGTCCCGGAGCAGGCGTTCACGGTGGTGAGATCGTCTGTGCAGGTACATATGATGAGATCATAAAGTGTAAGAAATCCGTGACAGGACAATATCTCAGCGGCAGAAAGTATGTCCCTGTTCCTGAAACGCGGCGGGAGGGAAACGGACATTCGCTGATCGTCCGCGGTGCCAGAGAGAACAACCTCAAAAATATTACGGTGGAGTTTCCGCTCGGCAAGCTGATTTGCGTCACAGGCGTGTCCGGTTCGGGCAAATCCTCTCTGGTCAACGAGATTCTCTATAAATATCTGTCGGCAAATCTGAATCGTGCGAAAATCCGTGCAGGTGCATTCGATTCGATAGAGGGCATCGAGTATCTTGATAAAGTCATCTGTATTGACCAGTCGCCGATCGGCAGAACACCGCGTTCGAATCCTGCGACCTATACAGGTGTGTTCGGCGACATTCGGGAATTGTTTGCACAGACAGCAGACGCGAAAATGCGTGGCTATTCCGCAGGACGTTTTTCGTTTAATGTCCGCGGCGGACGCTGTGAGGCGTGCGAGGGCGACGGCATTGTGAAGATCGAGATGCACTTCCTGCCTGACGTATATGTGCCGTGCGAGGTGTGCAAGGGCAGTCGTTACAACCACGAAACGCTGGAAGTCAAATACAAAGGCAAGAATATCTATGATGTGCTGGAAATGACCGTGGAGGAGGGCTGTGAGTTCTTCTCTGCGATTCCGAAAATTGCCAGAAAGCTGACGACTCTGCGCGATGTCGGTTTGGGGTATATCAAAATCGGACAGCCAGCAACAACGCTTTCGGGCGGCGAGGCACAGCGCGTGAAGCTTTCGACAGAATTACAGCGCCGTTCGACGGGCAAGACCATTTATATTCTCGATGAACCGACAACAGGTCTGCACAATGCGGATGTCCACCGCCTGATAGATGTCTTGCAGAAACTGGCAGATGCCGGCAATACGCTGGTGGTTATTGAGCATAATCTGGATGTGGTCAAGGTAGCCGACCATGTGATCGACTTAGGTCCCGAGGGCGGTGACGAAGGCGGTATGATCGTTGCAGAGGGCACGCCTGAACAGATTGCCGCGAACGAAGCATCGTACACGGGAAAATTCCTGAAAGAGATCCTTAAACGCAAAACACAATAAAACAAAAGCAGCTATGCGATTTTTGCATAGCTGCTTTTTGTATTTATGATGGAACGGTTTCCGATTCCGAAGGTTCTGTGTGCTCCTGCATTTTCTTCCTGCTGATATGGAAAATAAGGAAGAATACGAGTATTTCGCAGATGAATGTGAGCATCCACGAGATCGGGTAGGAACTGTACAGACATTCGAGCGTATGGTATTTCGGCATACGGAAAACCGTGTAGATCCAAGTGATTCGCATACCGCAGACACCGATGATGCAAATAAACATCGGAGCAACAGAAGAACCGAGTCCGCGAATCATGCCCGTCATAACATCCATGATGCCGCAGAGGAAGTAGGGGAGTGCAATATATGCCAGTCTGGTGACACCGTAGGCGATCGCGTCCTCATCGCCGGGGATATAGATACTCAGCAAAGGGTGTGCAAAGAAGTACGATGCCGCACCTGCGCCGAGTCCTGCAATGGTCACGCAAATCAGCGAAATGGCAAGGATCTTTCGGATGCGGTCGAATTTTCCTGCGCCATAATTTTGTCCGGTGAAGTTGAGCGCGGTCTGGTGGAAGGAATTCATGGTCGTGTAGGTAAATCCTTCAATATTCTGCGCGGCGGAATTGCCGGAAATGACGATTGAGCCGAATGAGTTGACTGACGACTGGATCAGAACATTGGAGATGGAAAACAGCGAGCCTTGAATACCGGCAGGCAAGCCGATCTTGATAATTTTCAGGAGCTGATTTTTGTGCAGCCGCATTTTCTTCCATGATAAGTGGCAGGCATCTGTGCGGCGGTGGAGTGCAAACAGAACCAGTATGGCAGAAACGGTTTGCGAGAGGGAGGTCGCAAGCGCAACGCCCGCCACATCCATCTTGAATACAATGACAAAGAACAGGTTGAGAATGACGTTCAGGACACCTGCGACTGTCAGGTAGATGAGCGGACTTTGCGTGTCGCCTGCCGCACGGAGAATTGCCGAGCCGAAATTATAGACCATCGAAGCGGTAATGCCGCAGAAGTAGATGCGCATATAGACCGCAGAGAGGTGAATAATGTCATCCGGTGTTCCCATCCATGAGAGGAACGTTTCTGCGCCAAACAGTCCGATGATCGTCAGGATGATGCCGCAGATGATTGAAAGGGGGATGGCAGTATGTACGGTGCGGTTTGCGTCCTCGTCCATATGGGCGCCGAATGCGTGGGCAACGGTGACACCTGCACCGACAGACAGTCCGATAAACAGGTTGACGATCAGGTTGATAATGGAGCCTGTCGCACCGACCGCGGCAACGGAAAGACTGCCGCAGCAGCGTCCGACAACGACTAAGTCGGCGGCGTTGAACAAAAGCTGTAAAACGCCTGTGAGAATAATGGGGATGGTGTAAAAAATCATCCGCTTGGTTAAAGGGCCTTCGCAGAGATTTGCGCTGGGGTTCATATGGTCACTTCCTATTTGAGGGATTCAGGCGGAGGAAAGCGGCAGTCTGAAAAGCAGAAAATTGCAACCAGAAGAACTCTGATTGCAATCTCAAAAAGTGTGCGGTAGAAAAGTCAGGTCTGGCTGCTGCCGTCCGTTTTTGTGATAACATGGGAATATGCTGTTTTGGCAGAAACACCGTTCAGCCGTCCGATTTTTCCGGATAGGGCGGAAATGATGTCCTGCGGTGCGTCAATCGCAACGCTGATGACGTTGATATGCTTCTGCGGATACGGCAAGCCCATGCGACCGATGATATAGCTGCCGTACTCGTGGAGCAGATTGTTCAAATCCGAAACAGCGTTCGGATCCTCTACAATAATGCCGATGATAGCGACTCTGGTTTCCATCGGAGACCTCCTTGCCGAAAGATTTTGCCGTGTAAGAAGTATTGCTATTATACCGCTTTTTGCATCGAATGTCAAGTAACGGCACACCTTTGAACATTTGACACATTCTTTTTGATGCGTGAACGGATATTTTGTGCAGAATCCTTGACTTTTCTGGCGGTTTCGTGTATACTAAATGTGGACGATTCCATATCATATGACACAAAGGGAGGACATTATGAAACAGAAATTTGCTGCAATTCTGGCGGCAGGAGCAATCACTGTCGGATGTATGCCGTCGGACGCGTGTTTTGCCGCAGATACAAAGCTTGTGGATTCGGGCATCGACTATACCGAATCGACAGAAACGATATTGAACCCCGGTATGGGTTACACTTCGACACTCTGGTACAAATGTGCGCCGAACAACACACCGGTTTACAACCCGACGGGTGCGCTGGTACTGATGTTTATTGACATCGGTAAATTTTCATCAGGTATGAACTGCGAGCGCGATGCGGACAAAAATCCCATAGAGGGAACAGGTGTGGATTATCCGCTGGACGATGCATTTTTTGCAGGACTGCGCGGAACATTTGAAAACTGCCGCAAAAACGGCTGTACGATCGCACTGCGCTTTCGATATGATGAAAACGGAACGGCAAATCCTGAGCCTGCGACCTATGAGAAAATGCTGGAACACGTTTACCAGATTCGTGACAGCGGCATATTGGAGGAATACAAGGATATCCTGATGTATGTCGAATCGGGTTTGGTCGGCTGTTATGGCGAGCAGTGGGGCGGAAAATACTGTGCGACAGCGACAAAGGGCGAACTGCTTGATTTGTGGCTGGATGTTGTCCCCGATGGGATTCCCGTGACTGTCCGTACCCCGAATATTTTCGCATCTTGGGCAGGAATCAAGACATCGGAAATGGCAGACTGGGTGAGTGAACCGAACAGCCGTGCAAGCCGTGTCGGACTGTACAACGATGGCTATATGGGTTCCAACAGCGATTTGGGAACATATGGTAATCGTGAGATCGAGACCGCATGGCTGCACAATCAGACGACCACATCCTACTACGGCGGTGAGTTTTCGGGCAATCTGGAATTCACCAAGCAGTACGACACCTATCTCCCTGAAAACGCGATACCTGAAATGTACTACACCCACCTGAGCTACATCAACAGCAATATTTACGGATTATATAAGGATTACACATTTGACGAAGCGACCTACCCGATTGCGAATGTGGACAACAGCGCATACAACGGACAGAATGTCTGGAAATTTATGCGTGACCATCTGGGCTATCGGTTTGTGCTGCGCGATAGTGATCTTTCGCAGACAGTACCGCAGGGCGGAGATTTGCAGCTGGCGTTTTCTGTGGAGAATACAGGCTTTGCCAACCCGATCCGTCCGCAGAAAGCAGAGCTGATCCTCGAAAAGGACGGTAATTATATCCGCACGGAGATTGATGCAGATTCGAGAACATGGGCATCCTGCACGACCAATGACATCAAACTGGATATGCAGATTCCGTCCTGTCTGGAAACGGGAAAATGGAATGCCTATCTGAAATTGTCGGTCGGAGATAATACGATCAGTCAGCTTGGACTGCGGTCGGTGCGCTTTGCGAACGGCGAGATATGGAATGACGCATTGGGCGCGAATTATCTGGGCAGTTTTACAGTATCGGAAGCGTCTGCTTCAGCCGCATACTCGATGGATTTCTCGCAGAAAACGACTGCGGACATTTCCGCATGGAACGGGAAGATGTATACGATCAACGGCATCTGCAACACCGATGGTATGATTTCGCAGTACGGCGAGGGTGCAGAGGAACGGCTGATTGCCGAGGAAGACGGGCAAAAGCTGTATATCTGGAATGACGAGAAGTATTTCTACGTATCTGCGACGATAAAGAATACGGCTGTATCACCTGTTTATAATATCCAGCTGAAAAATCTGGATAATGACACATGGTACTGGCTGTATTTTGCAAGCAACGGTGCGGTGTATTTCAACAACGGCTCATATGAGGGCAGTATGGTGAAATATACAGATAATGCGTGCGAATTCCGCATACCGCTTGGGGACATGATGGGCTTGCAGGCAGGGACAAAGCTGGAATATGTCCGAGTATTTTTGCAGGATATGAGCATTACCAACTGGCCAAGCTGCGGCAGCGTAAAATCAGGTGAATGCAGCTTAAACGGCAGTTTTACGGTCTATTCCGTGCCGCTTTCCTACCCCTGCGATCTGGAAGATGCGCCGATTCTCACAGTGGAAACCGCGCTGGAGGGCGATGTGTCCTATGTATGGTATCAGAATGACAAGCAGATTGCAGAAACGAATGTCCCGTACTATCGTTTGTCAGACAAGAACTCTGATGCGCTGGTTGGCGACTATTCAGTAAAAATCACAGCGGCGGATGGTATGGAACAGACGGTGGATGTTTTACATCTGACCGCACCTGATGGCATGGTGGTACGCGGCGATGTCAACGGCGATGGTGCCGTGACGATGGCAGATGCGGTGCTGCTGTACAAGTATCTGATGACTGTTGGGAAACTGACTGCTGCACAGGGAAGCCGTGCCGACCTCAATGGTGACGGCAGACTGACGGTAACCGACCTGACCTTGCTGAAACAGATTTTGCTGAAATAGCGAAAAAACAGGACTGTATGGGTATATCCGTGCAGTCCTGTTTGGCTCTCTACGAAGCATAGGTTGCGAAACAAGGGAAAATGTGGTATGATAGAACCATACAGAAAGGAGGCATATTATGGATGCCAAAACGATCGGACAAATGCTTCGGACACGCAGAGAGGCAAAGGCTATGACGCAGTCCCAGCTTGCACAGGCACTCTCTGTCAGCGATAAAGCCGTATCCCGCTGGGAAACGGGCAGAGGATTCCCCGATTTTACGTTGCTTTCGCCCATTGCAGAAGCACTCGGAATTTCGATTTCGGAGTTGATGCAGGGGGAGTGTGTGACCAACCGCAATGTTTCGGGGAATGTTATGCGTGCGAAGTTTTATGTCTGTCCCAACTGTGGAAACATTCTTTTTTCGATGGGTGAATGCGTGATGACCTGCTGCGGTATGACGCTGCCGCCGCTGGAAGTAGAGGACGAAGCGGAAACAGACCATGCATTGCAGATCGAGCGTGTCGAGGATGATTACTATGTCACGGCGGCGCATCCGATGGAGAAATCGCATTTTCTGTCGTTTCTTGCATTTGTAACGGACGACAATATCCAGTTGACGAAGCTGTATCCTGAGGGGGCGGCGCAGGCGCGGTTTCCGCTGCGGCGCGATGGTCTGCTCTATGCATATTGCAACCGTCACGGCCTGATTCGTCTGCGGATTTCTCCGAAACTATTCAAATAACAATATCAGGAGTGTAATGATGAGATTAGACGGCTTTGGACTGTTTGTTGAAGATATGGCGAAAATGATACGGTTTTACAGGGATGTACTTGGCTTTGAGATCAAAGAATCAGAAGATACATCCAATGTATATCTTGTAAAAGACGGGACTTTGTTTCTCTTGTATGGCAGAAAAGACTTTGAAAAAATGACCGACCGCAGATATGAGTATATCAAGGGACTCAACGGACATTTTGAAATTGCTCTATATGTTGACAGCTTTGATGAAGTCGATGATGTGTTCCGAAAGGCTGTAGAAAACGGAGCTGTTCCGATCCTTCAGCCTGAACTGGAACCGTGGGGACAGAGAACCTGCTATATTGCTGATCCGGAAGGCAATCTGATTGAAATCGGTTCATGGAACAAACCATATGCTGAAAAAGATCTATAATGGATGCCTTGGGAACAGAATTCAAATACAATGCCCCGAAGCGACAGGCTGCTGCTTCGGGGCATAAATGATATATGGGATACTGTTATCATTCAGTCATGGTGATCTGGCAGGACTGCATCGTGGTGATCGCTGCATCATGGAGTGCAGGGGTGACACCTGCACAGCAGGTTTTGACCACGCTGATTTCTGCTTCGGGGAAATTCGCTTTCAGTAGCAGAGCATTCGATACGACACAGATGTCGGTGCAGATGCCGATCAGGGTGATGGTGAATTCCTCACCGTGAGCATCATCCTGAATGAGTTTCGGAAGATGCTTGGCACCGAATGTGTTTTTCTCAACACGGACAAAGTCCTTGTCTGCGAGTGCCGCCTCGATCTGCTTGTCGAGCCGCCAGCCGTCGGTATCCTTGATGCAATGCGGAACAGGGAGTTTTTTGCCCTCCTGTGTATCCATATAGTCTGCAAAATGTGTATCGAAGGTAACAAAGATCTTTCCATCAAATGTGCGGATTTTCTCTGCGGCATTCGGGACGATGGCGACTGCTTCTTTCGAGCCGAGCGCACCGTCCACAAAGTCCTTTTGCATATCGACAACGATCAGGTAGTTTTTCATGATGAATTCTCATTTGCATATAATTTAGCTGCTGTTTTGATTATACCACAATGCAGCAATGATGTCAAACAAAATCTGATGTATTTCAAAAAAGCAAGCAGATACGAAAAAGTATCTGCTTGCTTTTGTTTTAGTCGAGATAGTCGCGGACTTTTTTGCTTCTGCTTGGGTGACGCAGTTTGCGGAGTGCCTTTGCTTCGATCTGACGAATACGTTCACGGGTAACATCAAATGCCTTACCGACTTCTTCGAGAGTACGCGAACGGCCGTCATCCAGACCGAACCGCAGACGCAGTACCATTGCCTCACGTTCTGTCAGCGTGGAAAGTACCTCGTTCAGCTGTTCTTTCAGCATAATGTTAGATGCAGCTTCTGTCGGTGCGAGTGCCTGTTCGTCAGGAATGAAGTCGCCGAGATGGCTGTCCTCCTCCTCACCGATCGGCGTTTCGAGGGACACAGGATCCTGCGCGATTCGCATGATCTCACGTACCTTATCGACAGGCATTTCAAGACGTTCTGCGATTTCCTCTGCTGTCGGATCGTGACCGTTTTCGTGGAGAAGCTGACTGGAAATTTTCTTGACCTTGGTAATGGTTTCGACCATGTGGACGGGAATACGGATGGTACGTGCCTGGTCAGCGATCGCACGGGTAATGGCCTGACGGATCCACCAAGTAGCGTAGGTCGAGAATTTGAAGCCCTTGGTGTAGTCGAATTTCTCGACTGCTTTGATCAGACCGAGGTTGCCCTCCTGAATGAGGTCGAGGAACTGCATACCGCGGCCGACGTATTTCTTTGCGATACTGACGACCAGACGAAGGTTCGCTTCGGACAGACGTTTCTTAGCGTACGGGTCGCCAAGCTGCATTTTCTTTGCAAGCTGGGTTTCCTCCTCAGCGGTCAGCAGCGGAACTCTGCCGATTTCTTTGAGGTAGATCTTTACAGGGTCATCAATGGCAATACCCTCGGTGGAGAGAGCCATTTCCAGGTCATCGGTCAAATCAGCATCCAGACCGAGTTTCAGCTCTGCATCATCGGGAATAAAGTCATCCACGATCTCAATCTGCATATTGCCGCAGTTGTCATAAAAGTTGTCGATCTGGTCGCTGTCGAAATCGAGTTCTTCAAAAGCGTCACTCAATTCTCTGGTAGAAATCTTTCCGCTGGATTTTGCCTTTTCGAGCAGATGGTCATAACTTTTCTTATCACTTGGCATCTTACATCCTCCTTAAGTTGGAATACACGATTTTTCGTATAGTCTGGTGCATGAGATATTCGACAGGAGAAGCTCAGAGCTTTCCTGAATTTTTACGTTTGAGAGCCGCCGCCCATTCCTCATCGGAAATGTCCTCGGCGGAGGTTTGTTCGGGCTGGTATTGTTTGAGAAGTTGAATACAGTCCGCAACAGCTTTTTCGCTGATGGCAATATCGTTGTGAACGGCAAGAATTCCGGTGATATGTCCCATTTCGCCGGTCGAGAACTGTTCGGAGAAAATGGAGAGCGAGAAACTGCTGCCGTTTTGAATTGCATCGCAAAAACAAGTAAATACGCGCCGATTGAGTTCCGTCACGAAGTTGTCCGCTGTGATTTGCCGCAGTACATCTTTGAGGGCATCGGGGTTGCGAAACAGGTAGCAGAGCAGAAGTTCCTCCGCTTTTGCCTCGCGTCTGTGTGCATTGGCATCGGGATTGACGGGGTCGCGCATCTGTACTTGTGTCGAGAGAGAACGCCAGTTTGTTTTTTTGCGGATATTCTCGCGTTTTCGGAGTTCTTTGTCCACCTGTGCGCGAATCGCTTCAATGGACACCTCATACTCCTTTGCGACTTTCGATATGTAGACTTCACGTTCAAGCTCATTGGAAATGTCCGCCAGTACCGCCGTGATTTTTTGCAGCACGGTATTTTTCTCGCTGACATTGTTGACATCGAGTCCGACCTTGCATTGTTCTATCTGGAAACTGACGGCATCGTCGGCTTCTTCGAGCAGCAGGCGAAAGCGTGAAGCACCGTATTTTTTGATATACTCATCGGGGTCTTTTGCACCCTCCATGCGGAGGATCTTCGTGGTAATACCGACGCTGTGGAGCAGGTTGACCGCTTTTTTCGCAGAGGTTTGTCCTGCATTATCGCTGTCGTAGGAAATGACGACTTCCTCACAGTATTGCCGCATCAGACGGCATTGCGAGGGCGTCAGCGCGGTACCGAGGGACGCGACGACGTTGTCAAAACCCGCCTGATTGATGGTAATGACATCGAGGTAACCCTCTGCGAGAATCAGTCGTTTGGACTGAGATTTCTTTGCGAAATTGAGCGAAAACAGCGTGTCGCCTTTTTTGTAGACGGGTGTATCGGACGAGTTGAGATATTTTGGTTCTCCGTCCTTGTCGATGGTTCTGCCGCCGAATGCGATGACGCTGCCGCGCAGATCGAAAATCGGAAAAATGACGCGGTTTCGGAATCTGTCATAGATACCGCCTGTACGGGACGATCGGCTGCAAAGGTTTGCATCGAGGAGCTCCTGCTCAGAAAAGCCGAGCTTCTGCATGGCTTTGAACAGTCCGTCCCAGCCGTCACCTGCAAAACCAAGACCATATTTTTTAATGGTTTCCGGTTTCAGACCGCGTTCCGCAAGATAATACAAACCACGCTTGTCCGCGCCGAGCAGCTGCTGATAGTAGTAGCCGGCGGCAGCACGGTTCAGTTCAAAGATTCGCATTCTCTGCTGCGCTTTTCTGCGTTCGTGGTCGTCACGCGGAACCGTCATGCCAGCATTTTCCGCGAGCATTTCGACGGCTTCGATGTAGGTGACGCCCTCGATTTTCATGAGAAACGTGATGACATCGCCGCCGACATGGCAGCCGAAGCAGTAGAAATGGGAATCCTGAATATTGGTATAAACCATGCAGGATGGTGTTTTTTCACTATGAAAAGGGCAGCAGCATTTCAGCAGATTGCCTGAACGTTTCAGTTCAACGTACCGTCCCATGATACTCTCGATGGGGTTTGCCTGTTTGAGCTGAAAGATGAAATCTTCCGGTAGCAATCTGCTTCACCTGCCTTTCGGGTTATCGGACATCCCACGAACGGGGAACAAATATTTTTTCGTACATCCAGATGGCATAGTCATCGCTCATGCCGGCAATATAGTCACAAACTGCGCGGTGATTGTTCATGCGTTCTGCGATGTGCTTATAGTCACGCGGCAATTTGTCGATGTTGCGGATGTAGTAATCATATAGCCGCAGAATCAGGTCTTTTGCCTTGGGTTCATCCAGTTTTGCGGCAGAATTCTTGTAAACATTTTCACACAGAAACGTGTGCAGATTGTCATGTGCCTGCTGAATACCGGGTTTCATTCCGACAGACTGCGGACCGTTTTCGATGACAGAGGCGATCATCGTAGTGATACGTTTGGATTTCGTATCGCCGAGGATCTCCACGCAGTCGCGGGGCAGATCGGAAGAACGTAGGATACCGCCGCGAATGGCATCGTCGATGTCGTGATTGATGTAAGCAATGCGGTCAGCGAGTCGGACGAGATTGCCCTCCTCTGTTTGAGAAATGCGGTTGGTATGGCAGGCGATCCCGTTTTTGACCTGCATAGAAAGATTGAGTCCTCTGCCGTCTTTTTCGATGTAGTGGACGACGCGGACGCTTTGTATGTAATGCTTATACCCAAACGGGCAAATAGAATTCAGAGCGGCTTCTCCTGCGTGACCGAACGGGGAGTGACCGAGGTCGTGACCGAGCGCAATGGCTTCTGTCAGATCTTCGTTGAGCCGCAGGGCACGCGCCATAGTCCGTGCGATCTGAGCAACCTCCAGCGTATGTGTCAGTCGTGTACGGTAGTGGTCGCCGATGGGCGAGAGAAAAACCTGTGTTTTACGTTTCAGCCGACGAAACGCACTGCTGTGCAGAATGCGGTCGCGGTCGCGCTGAAATTCGGTTCGATAGGGGCATGGTTCTTCAGCCCGTCTGCGTACAGCTGCCGTAGACGGACAGGCATATTCACATAAATAGGAGCGTTCGATTTGTTCCAGCTCTTCTCGGATTGTCATGCGGCATCTCCTTGTGTTTGTTGGCGGAAGTGTCGGGCATTTCGAGGGGTTCTATCCATATATACGCCAAAACGCACGCAAAAACCTCTTTTTTCTCGCCGCTTTTGCAGAATTTCAGCATTTCATACAGTCGTGCGCGGAGAAAACAACGGCATTGTCACAAATATGACAATGCCGAAGCATATATAACTTATTCAGAAAAGATTTATAATTGCGGATAATCCGCCGTAGGATACAAGGCACATGATGATCGTAGCCATGATCAGTCCGAGGAAAATCGCAGGGACGGCTTTTTTGATTTTCACATGAAGCAGAGCAGAGATCAGACTGCCTGTCCACGCGCCAGTGCCGGGGAGCGGGATACCGACAAAGAGCAGTAATCCCATAAATTCGTATTTTCGAATTTTTTCTGCTTTTTCTCCGTCTGCTTTTCCGCGGAGCCAGAGAGAAAGTTTTCGCATCCATCCGATTTTGCATTGTCCCATCCAGTCGAGAATTTTTTCGATGAAGAACAGGATAAACGGAATGGGGATAATATTTCCGATGATGCAGACACCGACAGCGGTCCACATGGGAATTCCGAGCAAAGATGCCGCAATCAGACCGCCGCGGAGTTCAAGGATCGGGATCATAGAGATAATGAACACCACGAGCAGCGGCGGAAGACCGCCGAGTGCATCGGTTAATTTTTCAGCGAGGGCTTGTGTGCCGCCGGAAGCCGCCAAAGCCATGCAAAATGCCATCATTTTATCGTTCCTTTCGCGTTCAGTATTCCTATTATCGCACAGAATCGCTTTTTCGTCAAGGATATTTCGGAAAAATGCCATTTTGCACAAATTTCCAAATGATTCTCTTTCAAATCATAGAATATCCCTAAAAACGCTGAAAGCCCTCCGATAAAATCTGATGGATTGCATAAATCAGCTTCAAAAGGCTTTCTTTTTGGCTGAAAATATGCTATAATAATTGCGTTTCCGCTGTTGCTGATATCGGGATAAACGGTTTGAAACCGAGGTGTCAGCGCACACATTGGAATAATATGAAAGGATGATTCAGCCATGAGTTTTGAAGTAAAAGAATTATTCAAAAAATACGGAAATAAAGTTGTTGTTGACCATCTGAGCTTTTCGATGCCGTCTCCGGGTGTGTATGCACTGCTTGGAACGAACGGTGCAGGAAAAACGACGTCGATTCGTATGATGCTTGGAATGCTTGCAAAGGACGGCGGAACGGTCATGTGGAATGACAAACCGCTGTCGATCGATACCTGTAATGTCGGTTATCTGGCGGAGGAGCGCGGATTGTATCCAAAGGCAACGCTGATGGATCAGCTGATGTATTTTGCGGAGCTGCGCGGTGTATCGCGTGACGTTGCAAAGCAGCGGATTACATACTGGGCGGAGCGTCTGGAAGCGACGGAATATCTGTTCCCGCCGAAAACCGCAGGCAAAGCGGTCAAGCCGAAGGTTGCAGATCAGCTTTCAAAAGGTAATCAGCAGAAAATTCAGCTGATGGTATCCTTGCTTTCCGATCCCGAACTGTTGATTCTCGATGAACCGCTGTCCGGTCTGGATCCTGTGAATGCGGATTTGTTTAAGGGCATTATCCGCGAGGAAGTCGAAAAGGGCAAGTACCTGATCATGTCAAGCCACCAGATGGCAACGATCGAGGAATTCTGTACCGATCTGACGATTCTTGACCGCAGTAAGGTTGTTTTGCAGGGCAATCTTGCGGAGATCAAAAAGGGATACGGCAGAATTCATCTGTTCGTAAAAGCAGAGCAGGAGCTGAAATCCTATATGGAAGCGGCAGAGGTCGAGATCCTTTCTCAGGTCGGTTTCAGCTATCAGTGCAAGGTAACGGGCGAAGAACACGCAAACCGTCTGCTGAAAGCACTTGTTGCAGACAATGTGACGCTGATCGCATTTGAACTGCGTGAACCGAGCCTGCATGAGATCTTTGTTGAAAAGGTAGGCGAAACGCATGAAGAATAATACGTTTCGCGGTGCATTAACGGTTGCGAAGTATACGCTTACACAGCACTACAAATCGCTCTCCGTCAAAATCATTCTCTTGGTATTGGCGATCTTCGGATTTGCGTCTGTTCCGCTGCTGCGTGTGGTATTTGAAACGGGAGAAGATAAATTCTCACTGCCGGAGATCCGACAGGTATATCTGCGGAATGATACGGATATGGAGATCGAGCCTACTGTGTTTCAGGAGGCTTTCGGAGACGGAAAAGCCGAGGTGACGGTGTCGGAGTCTTCAGATGAAGCGTTCGGTGCGGTGCTTGCATCCGAACCGACCAGCATTGCCTATGTCATTTCGGAAGAAGACGATGACCTGTGCGTGCGCCTTTTGTATGCAAAGGACGGAGAGGTTTCAGGACAGTCTGCGGATGTCCTTTCTTCTATGGGTGTCGATGCGATGTATCAGGTTCTGCTGAATACGGCAGGAGTCAACGAAATACAGAAGCAAACAATGCTTGCATCCGTTTACGGTGATGTCAAGGAGATTGCAGATCTTCATACGGAAAGTCAGGGAGCAGATATGGAGGCACATTCCAGTCTGAATCTGCTGTACTGCTATCTTGTCATTTTTGTGTCCATGCTTTCGATGAGCTATATTATTTCGCTGACGCTGGAAGAAAAGACATCGAAACTGGTAGACACGCTTTTGGTGAGTGTATCACCGACTGCGCTGCTTGCAGGAAAGATCCTGTCTGTTATTATCTTTGTGACGGTGGGCATTCTTGTGCTTGCAGGCTCATTTGGTGTGTCTTTGCTGATGGCAAAGTCGCAGGGCAGTATTGACTTCCTGACAACTGCGCTGGAATCGGTCGGTGCGATGGAAATTATCCGTAGCATCGGCTTGAAAGAAATCCTGCTGCTGATCACAGCTGTACTGCTTGCATATGGAATGATCGCATTTATTGCGTCGATTTTCGGTTCCTGCTGTTCCAAAACAGAGGATGTGCAGTATGCTTCGATGGGTGTGCTGATCGTGGTCATGATAGGTTATTTTGCAGGTCTGATCATTCCGATGGTGGAGAACAAAGCGGCTACGATCGTTGCTTCGCTGTTCCCGCCGACCGCAATGTTCATGACACCTGTCAACTATATCTGCGGAAAAATATCGCTTCCCGTTCTGTTGGCAAGCTATGCGATCCAGGCGGTCTGTGTCGTGGTGCTTGCGATTCTGGCAGGCAAGGTCTACCACATGATGATTCTCTACCGCGGAGATTTCCCGAAGATGAAGCAGTTGTTCAAAATGCTGCGTGAGAATCAGTCTGTGAAGAAGGAGGGCGGCGCAGATGAGACGTAATCTGTTAAAGGGTACCGGAAAAGTATTCCGCTTTACACTTTCTGATACTGTCATTTCAAAGGGATGGCTGATTTCCACGATCGTCATGGTTGCCCTGCTGCTGTACGGCATTCCGCTTGTCTTTACATTGATCACGAAAATCCAGAGTTCGGATGACAGCGAAAACGGGACGATCTCGCAGGTGTATGTGTGCGATGAAACAGAAGGAACGGTTGATTATTCGTTCTTGCAGGAGCGCGGCTATTCCGAAACGGAATGGAAACCATATGAATCGGTAGATGCAGCCAATGCTGCTGTGGTCAATGCAAATGAAACGCTGATTCTGGAAATTGCGAAAGACGAGGAGTCGAATTTTGCGCTGACGGCATATCTGCCCGAGGAAACAACGCTGACCGATAGCGATGCCCGTGCGCTTTGTTCGTTCGTAGTCGATAATTTTGACGATATACGGATGCAGAAAGCAGAGATTTCGGAGGAAGCAGCGGAACTGCTCTCCACGAATATTCGGCCATCGACCAAGATACTGACAGAAGACGGTACGGAAGTTGCGGATAAGAGCGATATGCAGGAAGCGATGAATTTCATGGTTCCGTTTATCATGGCACTTCTGGTATATACGATGGTCGCAGTCTATGGTCAGGCTCTGGGCAATTCCATTCTGCTGGAAAAGACCAACAAGCTGATGGATACCATGCTGATTTCGGTGCATCCGTTTGCCATCATTTTCGGAAAGCTGCTTGCGATCGTGACGTCGGCGGCAATTCAGTTCTGTCTGTGGATCTTTGCATTGATCAACGGTATAATGGGTGCAATCGTGCTGAATATGAATGCGGATATGATGCAAACCGGCGGAGAAACGACTGCTGCAATGACAGAGGAAACATCAAGCGTTGCCATGAAGCTGCTGATGGGTGAACAGTATCTTACAATGAGCGGAATCACATGGACACTGCTGATCGTACTTCTTGGTTTCCTGTTGTATTTGTCACTTGCCGCGATCAGCGGTTCTTTGGCATCAAAGCAGGAAGACCTTGCAAAAACCAATTATATTTTCATTTTCACATTGGTCATCAGCTTCATGATTGTTGCGTTTAGCAGCATGGATGAAATCGTTGCAAGCGCGGAGTCTTCGGTCACATGGATGGATCTCGTGCCGTTTACCGCGATTTTGTCGCTGCCTGGAAAGCTGCTGCTCGGCGATGTATCGAATCTGACGGCAGGCATATCTGTACTGCTGTTGATTGCAGCGTGCGTCGTGTGTGTTTATATCGCAGCGATGCTCTATAAATTGATGGTGCTTTACCGCGGCAATCCGCCGACACCGAAAGCACTTATGACAATGCTTAAAAACAAAGACAGTTTTGGAATGGAAAAAGGAGAATCCTCCCATGACAAATCAGGAACAGAGTGACAAATATGGAATACAATATATGACAGCACCCGATTCCACCCGTGAATGGCTGACACAGGAGCCGCTGACACAGCCGCCCATCTGGTGCAGCGTTGATTTGCGGGACGGGAATCAGGCTCTTGCCACTCCGATGTCGCTGAAAGAAAAACTGCGGTTTTTCAAACTTCTGGTGACACTCGGATTCAAGGAAATCGAGATCGGCTTTCCTGCGGCAAATGATACGGAATATACGTTTTGCCGCAAGCTGATCGAAGACGATTTGATTCCGGACGATGTGACAGTACAAGTATTGACACAGGCACGCGCCCATATTATCGAAAAGACGTTTGAAGCGATCGAAGGCGCAAAGAACGTCATTGTACATTTGTATACGCCGACTTCTGTCGCGCACCGTGAGCAGGTATTCCATATGACACAGGAGGAAACGCTGGCACTTGCGGTACACGGCGCGAAAATCTGCGAGGCGGCAAGACTGGCATCGAGTGATCCGAATGCGATTCGGTTTGAGTTTTCGCCGGAGGGTTTTTCTGCGACCGAGCCTGACTTTGCACTTTCCGTGTGTCAGGCTGTCTGCGATGTCTGGCACCCGACAAAGGCACATCCTGTGATCGTCAATCTGCCTGCAACGGTAGAGGTATCCCTGCCGCATATCTATGCAAATCAGGTAGCTTATCTCCGCAAACAGCTGACACCTGCGGAGGGAATCGTACTGAGTGTGCATCCGCATAACGACCGCGGCTGTGCGGTAGCGAGTGCGGAGTACAGTCTGATGGCAGGTGCAGACCGTGTAGAGGGCACACTCTTTGGAAACGGTGAGCGGACAGGCAATGTCGATCTGATAACCCTTGCGCTGAACTTCTATTCGCAGGGCATCCATCCGAATCTGGACTTTTCGCGGCTTTCGGAGGTCACAGGTCTGTTTGAATCGCTGACGGGAATGCCGATCTACGAGCGGCAGCCGTACAGCGGACAGCTTGTCTATGCGGCATTCAGCGGCTCGCATCAGGATGCGATTGCGAAATCCTTTGCCTATCGGAAAGCAAATCCGTCCCATATGTGGGATGTCCCGTATCTTCCTGTTGATCCGAGTGATTTCGGCAGAGAATACGAAACCGATGTGATCCGTATCAACAGTCAGTCGGGCAAGGGCGGTATTGTGTATGTTCTGCATTCGCAGTACGGTCTGGATCTGCCGCGTGAGATGCACCTGTATTTCAGCCAGATGATAAAAATGTATTCCGACCGCCTGAAAACGGAGCTGCAAAGCAGTCAGGTGTACGATATTTTCTTAGGCGAACTGGTCAATCTTTCCGCACCGCTGACGCTTCTGTCTGCACACTATCAGCAGAACAGCGGTATCGAAGCAGAGATCCGTTTCCAGTTCTGCGGAGAAGAACAAACGGCATCGGGCATCGGAAACGGCCGTCTGGATGCTGTCAGCAATGCGCTGAAACAGGCACTCCATATTTCCTATACATTGAATACTTATACCGAGCACGCTTTGGCAGATGGTTCCGGTGCAAAGGCAGTTTCGTATGTGGAACTGCGGCAGGGAAAACGCACAGAATGGGGCGTGGGACTGCATACGGATATTGTGACTTCGTCCGTATATGCGCTGGTGAGTGCGATCAACCGCCTGCTGCAATGTGACGATAATCACTTCTTGTAAATCAACTGAAATATTTGTCACAGAAATTTCACTTGACTTTTGCGGCGTTATTCGGTATAATGGTAGCAGATAGGAAATAATCCATCTGCACTTTGAAAGGAGTTTCATTCAAATGAAATTGACACAAAAGGTACTTACATTTCTTCTGGTCGGCGCGATGACACTTCCCTGTGTTGCCTGCCAGCATAAAGACGAAAACAATGAGCCTGTTGTACAGGTTGTGACCGATGCTGAGGGCAATCAGGTAACGGATGCAGAGGGCAATGCCGTGACAGAGATCGTTACGAATGCCAAGAAAGATGAGAACACACCTTCTGAAACAAAAGGCTCTATGGCAGCAAATGAACAAAAGATCGTACAGGACGAAACTGGTTTGGTCGGTTTCGAGCTGAGTATCGGTGCGCTGCCGGATGAAGAACAGGCTGTGACCACGACCACAACGACTTCACCGTATATTGTTGCTGATGACGGTAAGGTTTATGTCGCACAGACCGATATCAACGGTACGACTGTGACTGAGCAGGGCGGTGCGCCTGTAACTGTGGAATATACCGGTACAACAGTTACGACCACAACGCTTGCAACATCTTATGCAACACCTGAATATACGCCCAAAATGCGCACCTATCAGGCACTCTGGCTGGATATGTCCCAGCGTGCAGACTTTGTCTTTGACGGCGAATTCCTGATTTTCGATATTAAGATCAAGGACGATGCACCGGACGGTGTCTATCCGCTGGAATTCACACATCTGGATATTGCAAACTATGACGCACATTCTTTGAAGAATATTTTGGCAAATGTCGGCTATATCGTAGTCGGTGATGCTGCTGCTCCTGAGGTTGAGAATCAGATGGGCGAAGGACTTACCCTGACACCGTCTGTTGTCAGCGGCAAAGCAGGCGAAACCGTTCATATGGTCGTTGACATGGCGCAGAACCCCGGCTTTGTAGGTTTTGACCTCCAGTTCCGTTACGACTGCAACGCAATGGACGTTATCGGCGGCAGCGCAGGTAAGGACTTTGAGACCTATTCCGATCTGACCGCACATTCCTTTAACGACTGATTAAACAGAAAACCGCACAGGGAACAATGCCTGTGCGGTTTTTTCTATGGAAAAAGCATCGCTGTTGGGATTACAGCGATGCTTTTTTATTCAGATCTGGAAATCAGTTTTTGGGTGCGACAATATGGTAGTAGGCTCTTGCGGTCAGCTTGTAAATGATTGAATAGAACACCGCAAAAATCAGGAATGCCGCAATGGTAATGAGAATCATCAGTTTAAGGTTGGTGAAATTGAACAGCTGTAAGATGCGCCAGACCATCGGGAATGCGAATGCGAGGTGCAGACCTGCAAACAGCAGAGGTGCAAAGAACACAGTCAGAACCTGAGAATTGATGCTTTTTTTGATGTCTTCCTGTGTCATACCGACTTTTTGCATGATTTCAAAACGGTCCTGATCTTCATATCCTTCTGACACCTGCTTGTAGTAGATGATCATAGCGGCGGCGAAAATAAAGACGATACAGAGCAGAATGCCGATAAAGAACAACCCGCCGAATGTTGTATAGAAATCATTTGCCTGCTCAGCTTTTGAGCTTGCGGAATAGCCGAAACTGCCTTCTGCTCTGTTCACTCTCCCGATCATTGGCCAGAATTCTTCAAAAAGCTCAATTTCCTGCTCGCTTTCAAGGCCGAGGTCCACACCGTAGTACCATCCGTATGTAACCAGCGGATCATCATATGAATCACGCAGTTCCAGAATCGGTGCAAGTGTATCCATGCTGGAAATGATAAAAATGAACTTCTTTTCGAGCGGTGAATCTCCAAAGTTCATATCGGGCATTTTCGAAAGCCGTCCGATGATCCGGAGTGTCAGGTTGTCGAACGAAATGGTATCATTCGGATAATCGACATCTTTGGTATAGAGCAGTACCTGATTATCCGCGAGTGTGACAGCCTGTCCTGTTTTCCGTTCGTATTCGTCCGCAGTCAGAAAATAGAATGCGCGTAAATCGTTGAGTTCCAGCGAGGTATAGTCATTGCCTTCGGGGTTCATCATGACTTTGTCGTTCTTAATGATACCGAATGTACTGGCTTTCGTTTCGATGAATGTTTCTTTTGGCGTGACATTGTGCGAAGCGAAAAAATCCGCAAATGCTTTTTTGTATTGCTCCGTATCGAAGTTTTCAGGGTGATCCATTTTGTTCAGATAGATGGTTGTGGAAATTTCGTTTTGATAGAGGGAGTCCAGACTGTTCTCTTTGCCGAGATACAGGCAGGCGGATGAAGAAAACGTGACCAGTACCATTGTTGAGAGGATACAGATGGATGCAAGTCCTGCGCCGTTGCGTTTCATGCGGTAGAGCATGGATGAAACGGATACAAAGTGATTCTTTTTGTAGTAGTAGCGTTTCTTTTTCTGCAAAATTTTACAGAGCGCGACTGAGCCTGCCATAAAGAGCAGATAGGTCGCAGCGATCACAAGGATGACTGCCGCAAAAAACAGCAATAATGCGGCGAGAGGGGATTCGATCGAAACGGCAATGAAGTATGCAGCCGCTAGAATCAAAACACCGAGCAATGCCATGAACCAGTTGGCTTTTGGCGGCTTTTCACCTGCTTTTTCGCTCTGCATCAGCCGCAGAGGATTGCTTTTTCGGATTTGAAACACGGTCTTTATAAACAACAGCAGGAAAATGCCGCCGAATGCGAGGACTGTATAGAGAATCGAATCCGCGGAGAATGGAATGTCGTAACTGATTTGTCCGCGGACAATGTTGACAAGCGCGAGTTCTGCAAGTTTCTGCAACAGAACGCCAAGTAAAATGCCGATACTCAGACTGATGCCTGCAACAAAGAGCGATTCCCATACGATGATTTTGGAAATGCCGCGCTTATCGAGTCCGAGAATATTATAAAGTCCGAATTCTTTATAGCGTCTGCGAATCAGGAATGAATTGGTATAGAATAAGAAAATCAGCGAGAAAATAAGAATGACATATCTGCCGAGCGAAAGCATCAGTGCAATATTTCCGCCGCCCTTCATGTTTGCAAGCTGTGGGGAAGAACTCAGTCCCTGCATAATGCAGAACATCATGACCATACCGATGCAGGTGCAGAGGTAGGGGAGATAGAACTTGCTGTTTTTGCGGATGCCTGCCCAGGCAAGTTTCGGGAAGAAAGCGGTTTTCATTTGGCATCACCGCCCGTCGCCAGAATCGTGAGGGTATCGGAAATGCGCTGATAGAACTGCTGGTCTGTGTCCTCGCCGCGGTAGATCTGGTGGAACACCTCGCCGTCCCGAATGAACAGGACACGTTTTGCGACGCTTGCCGCCTTGACGGAGTGTGTGACCATAAGAATGGTCTGTCCCTGCGCATTGACTTCTCCAAAGAGGCGGAGCAGTTCATCGGAAGATTTGGAATCGAGTGCCCCGGTCGGCTCGTCCGCGAGGAGCAGCTTCGGATTGGTGATGAGTGCGCGGGCTGCTGCGGCACGCTGCTTCTGTCCGCCCGAGACCTCATAGGGATACTTGGAGAGCAGTTCGGAGATGCCGAGCCGTTCTGCGAGCGGTGTCAGGAGCTTGTGCATTTCCTCGTAGGACATCCCTGAAAGCACGAGCGGCAGAAAAATATTGTCTTCGAGTGAAAAGGTGTCGAGCAGGTTGAATTCCTGAAAGACGAAGCCGAGATTGTCACGCCGAAATGCGGCGATGTCTTTCTCTTTCAGGTTGGAGAGCGATTTGCCGTTGAGTGTGACGGTACCGCTGGTAGGCTGGTCGATGGCGGCGAGGATATTGAGTAGGGTGGTTTTTCCCGAACCCGATTCGCCCATAATGGCAACAAATTCGCCCTCGTCCACAGAAAAATTCACATTCCGCAGAGCCTCGACCTGATTGCCGCCGAAGCGTGTGGTATAGATTTTCTTTAATTGACGGACATCAAGGATCATGGTGTCTGTACCTCCGTTTGTATTTGATACTGTCATTATAGCACAGACGGGAAATGTTTGCCATTGCATCGGCTTACATTTCCCGTCTGAAATCTTACATTTTTGAAAGATTAGTCGGAATGGAAGGGGTTCTGTGAAAGATTCAGGCGCATGGTCGTCCCTTTTGCAGGCTCTGATTCTGCCGAAATGTCGATATGGAGTTGTGTACAGACACGCTTGCAGAGATACAGTCCGATACCGCTTGCGGATTTGTCGGTACGACCGTTGAAGCCTGTGTATCCTTTTTCGAAAATACGCGGTAAATCAGATTCTGCGATACCGATGCCTGTGTCAGAGAGAAACAGGGTATTGTCATCTGTCATGCCGATTGTAATAGTACCGCCTTCTTGGGTATATTTAATGGCATTTGAAAGGAGCTGTTCTATGACAAAAGAAAACCATTTCTCATCGGTAACGATCATCCGACCGAGCGGCTCATAAGAGAGCGTCAGCTTTTTGCCGATAAAATCGGCAGCGTATTTGCGGACGGACTGCCGCAGCAAGGTATCCAGATCGCAGCTGCGGAACACATAGTCTGTGGAGTTGCTGTCGAGCCGCAGGAAGGCGAGTACCATGCCGACATATTGTTCGATGCGGAACAATTCGGCAGACAGACGGCGTGCCTGCGCGGAATCCTCGTTCTGCAAGGATAATTTCATGGATGCGATCGGTGTTTTGATTTGATGCACCCAGACGGTATAGTAGTCCATCATGTCCTGAAATTTTTCGTCTGCACGCAGTTTTTGTGCCTGTAAGTCATCCAGAAGCTTTATGATAAGTGCATAGTCGTCATTGCTTTCAACGGTTTCGGCATCGGGAAGCATATCACGGAGAATTTGTTCGGACTGCAATAGTTTCTGCATTTGTCTGTGTCTTTTGGCGGCCTGGAGATACTCCATACACAAAAATCCCAGACCAATCGCCGCACAGACGATGCAGGGGTACACCACTGCCTGTAACGGAAGATGGTAGAGCAGAAAGCTGATGCAAAGCACGAGCAGAGTAAGCAGCGCAAACAGCAGCGTGTATCGTTTGTCTTTGAGAAATGCAAGCAGGAATGTCATAGGAATCTCCTTATTCAATCAGATAGCCGACACCGAATTTTGTTGTGATGAATCCTGATAGTCCGGCTGTTTCCAGCTTTTTCCGCAGTCGATTGACATTGACTGAGAGGGTGTTTTCATCGACAAAGGAGTCGGTTTCCCAGAGCCGTTCCATCAGCTTTTCACGGCTTACAACTGAGCCTTTCTGTTCCATCAGACAGGCGAGAATGCGGTATTCGTTTTTGGATAGTTCAATGCGTTCATCCTGATAGGTGAGGGTGTTGTCGCCTGTATTGAGAAATGCACCTCGATGGGAGAGAATCGGTGCGGATTCAGCAAAATCATAGGTTCTGCGCAGCAAAGCCTGTACCTTTGCCATCAGCACATTCCCGTCAAACGGTTTTGCAATGAAATCGTCTGCGCCCAGATTCATTGCCATGACGATATTGAGATTGTCTGCGGCGGAGGAGATGAAAATAATGGGCACATTGGAGAGTTTTCGGATCTCGCCGCACCAATGGTACCCGTTGAAAAAGGGCAGTCCGATGTCCAGCAGGACGATATGCGGTGCAAATTCAGTGAGTTCTTCGGTAACACGGCGAAAATCGCGGCAGCAGCGCACTTCGAATGCCCAAGCCTCAGCAAGTTTCGTAACAGCAGAAGCAATGCCGCTGTCGTCCTCAACGAGAAACAGTTTGTACATTGAAATCTCTCCAATCGAAAAAAGTATACAAAAGAATCGCCCTTGAACGCGTATTCAAGGGCGATTCAGGTGTTCTTATCGTACCTGACGTTTGAGCAATGTCAAGTCGGTTGCAGTCAGTTTGCCGTCTTTGTTCATGTCGTAGGAAGAAGCCTGCGATTTGGACAGTCTGCCCTGACCTGTGAGGAATGCGAGCAGGGTGCGGACATCCGTCTTGGAATATCCGTCGCCTGTCGTGTAGACAGCCTGAATGGAAACGGTCGAACTGGTAGGAGTCAAAACAACACTCTGCGAAGAAGCGTTGCCGGAAGCGAAGGTCGCACCGGAAACCTGCCAACCGGAGAAGCGGTAGCCTTCCTTGACATCCGCATCCAGTGTGATCGGCATTTCCATGAGATAGCCGCCGCTCCAGGAGCTGTACGGGAGTGTCAGGGTGTTGAACAGGACACTGCCTTGCTGTGCATTGTTCGAAACAGAAACCGTGCAGGTCTGGTTTGTGACCTTGCTGCCGAGGAAGTTGACAAGATGCTGTTTAGCATTTGTTGCTCTGGAGTTCCAGAAACTGGTGATCGGTTCGACGTTTTTGGAGAACTGCTGAGAGTAATCCACATTCTGCTGAGGCTGCTGACCGGGGTTCTGGTTCGGATCTCCGGGAGCAGGCTGTGCGGGTTGATTGCCCCAGTTGCCCATATCACCCATGTTCCAGCCGCCTGCATTGGGATCTCCGCCCATGTTCCAGCCGCCTGCATTGGGGTCTCCGCCCATGTTCCAGCCACCGGCATTGGGGTCTCCGCCGATGTTCCAGTCGCCCATGTTCCAATCGCCCATATTCCAGTCGCCCATGCCGCCTGCACCCTTACCTGCAAAACGCTTCAGGGAGTCGGGCATGATCGGGGAATATACGGAAACCATTTGATTCAGCTTGTTCAGAACCTTTGTGGGCTCGAAGTTTTCGTTGCACATATCATAGTAGCAGGTAACGAACAGCTGACGGAATTCTGCATTATTTTCGAGCATTCCGAAGAACAGCTTGGTCAGCCATGTGTTCTTGGAACGCAAAGACTGGAATGCGTTGGTATTTGCATTGCTCTGACCGTAGAGTCCCTGACCGTATTCGGTATCGAACAGGAGGAAACGCCATTTTCCGTCTGCGTAGACTTTTTCGGTATCGACGGTTTCGGTTTTCCAGAGTGCGTAGTTGTTGTTGCCGAAGTCGGAGTTTCCGAATACGAGTTCAGCCGCCATATAATCTGCAAAGCTCTTTGCATCAACAAGCGTATTGAACTGCTTGACAGCATCTGCGTTCGAGAAGTTCGAATTTGCAAGATTTTTCAGCGTCTGGTAATCCTGCCAGCCTGCCTCAGAACCGTCAGTCTGTTCATCGGTTTTGATGATGCAGACATCGCCTGCCTTGACCTTATAGTGGTCGCTGACATAATCCTTGCTGATTTTCTCCATGAGGTTATAAACGCCCCAGTATTCGCCGTCGAGGAATACGACACATTCGGTCTGCATCAGCGTACCCATATCGCGGTCGCTGACGAGTTCCTGATTGAAGCGGTCACGAATCTTGGTATCCTTATCGTTTGCGCCTGTACGGAGTGTCAGGGAATCAAATTCATCAATGACCTTGCCCTTGATATTTGTAAGCTGACCATTGAAGAAATCGTAGCTCATTTTAGAAGGACCGTAATCGGAACGTGCATAGAGGTTGAAGGACTTCTGGGGGTCCTGACGGGTGTATGCACCATGAATACGGATGCCGACATTTGCGGAATAGGTAGCCTTGCCCTTTTCGAATACGGTGAAGTTGCAGGGACGTTCCCATTCTTTGCCGGACTGTGTATAGTTGGCTTCAGGGTTACCCATACCTGCCATACCTGCCCAGCCGCCTGCGCCGCCCTGGTTGTACTTGTTGCCGAGGACATAAATGCCCTTCTGGTCATCAAACAGGTTGGACGGGTCGGTAACGAGCGAGATGACGCGCATCTGGGTTTCGTAGTTGCTGCTTGTATAGCCGATAAAGTAGCTGTTGGTTGCGATTTCACTGGTACGTCCCTGCGAATCAACAGCAATCGCACGGACGATCATTGCTTTCTTGACGGGGTCAGCAGGAGCCGAATAGCCCGCCGAAGAAATATTGGTGATCGCGCTGTATACGTTTTCTTCGGAGCTCTTGTCGTAGATAGAAATTGCACCCGAATAGCGTGTGGAAGAAGTCGTCGGGTCGCTGCCGTCTGTGGTATAGTAGATGGTGCTGCCCGATGAAGCAGAAAGTGTCAGGGAGAAGCTGCTTGAATAGAAACCGCTGCCCTGTGAGAACTGCGGCATCGGAACGACAACAGAGGAGCCTGCGGACTGCGGATTGGAGCGTCCGGGTGTAAGGCTGGTCACGATGCCGTAGGTGTCTGCGCCGTCAGGGGTACGCGCATAAGCGGTATCATCTTTGAGCGCAGGAACTTCCATTTTCTCCATGACATTCGAGCCTGAAGACAGGAAAATGGTTTCGCCGTCTTTCGAAAGGCCGAAGTCTGCAGCAAGGAAGCTGCTTGTGGGGTTATCCACACCGCAGTAAACGGTCAGATAGCTGTGTGCGGCGATGGAAGTGCCGTTTGGAAACTGAAACGCATTGAGAACTGTTTCGTCATCAGACAGACAGTAGCCGCTGAGCGAAACTGCGCTGCTGCTGTTGTTGTAAAGTTCTACATAGTCATAGAACTGACCATCGGGAGCAGCGTTCGTGGTGTTTTTGGTACAAACCTCGTTGATGCAGACTTGTGAAGCCGCAACTGCCGGTAAAGAAGGAAGTACGCCGAGCAGAGAAGCGGATACAAGAATGGAACAGCCGAAGGCCGTGCCTCGTTTGGTGATGTGATGCAGGTGCATCAAAATCCCTCCGTTCTTATGAAGTTTTCCTCTGCCCATTTTCAATTTTCTTATTTCTGTCTCTCTTTGTATTTTTGTAATCTGTTGCCAGATTATTATTAGTATAGCACAAAAAACGATGTGATGTCAAGTCTTTTCTCAAACATCGCAACAAATTTATAGTTGCATTAAATGAACCTTAAATTCTGTAAATGCCGCCCATCTTGCGCGACACTTTGTTCAATATTCTACGATTCCGAAAACATCGCAGAATCCGCTGTCTTGGTCAAAAATTGTTCATTCGTTTCTTTTTTGTGTTATCTTGCGGTTGTCGATGCTTCTGAAAGCAGAATGTCAATTTTTGAATAGTTGTGATGTTTTTGGTGAGTGCCTTTGTAAATTGATCGATATCATTGGGTGTGCCGACAATTGAACCGTAGTGGATCGGGATCACGGTTTCAGGCTGAATGATATCTGCAAGTTTTGCCGCCTGTTCAGCATTCATGGTGTAGGTGCCGCCAATGGGGAGAAATGCTGTCTGACAGCGTACAGTTTGGTTTTCGTCGGTCATGTCGGTATCGCCTGCAATGTACATATCGCCGTTTGTCTGACTGTGGAACAGGTATCCCACCCATCCCTCGTGTTTCGGGTGAAACGGCAGAACCTTGTTATATGCGGGAACGCTCTGGAATTCTAAGCCGTCAATCGAAAAGCTTTCGTTCGGCAAAACGGATTTGACCGTCAGACCGAGGGTATCGGCTTCTTTGAGCGATTTCGGACATACAAGAATCGTATCGGGCTTCATCACTTTTCGGATGTCCTCAGGCGACCAATGGTCAAAGTGGCTGTGGGTGATCAAAATGATGTCGGCGTCGTGCGGAGTGCCTTCGATTTTGAACGGATCAAAATAGAGCACCTTGCTGTCCTGAATGCGGATACTGCTTTGGGTGTTGACGGAAATATGGTCGAGCATAGAATGGTACCTCCTGTATGAAAATGTCAAATGATTTGTAACTATGATACCATATCCGCAGAGAAAAGTCAATCGGTCACGAGCAGAAATACCGATAGAAAGCCGAATTTTGCCGCTGCGGGGCAGTATTCTCATTGGTGACAATGCACAATGGGATTTTTTGGCAGCTGTGTTCACAATGTGATTTTTGAATGCACCTCTGTACGGTTGCACAAACCACGAATTAAATACTGTGCAAATGCACAAAATGTGAAAATACTATGTAAAATGCTTATGGAAATTGTTGACATTTATGAAATAGATGCTATACTGTATATAGAGCCCAAAAGGCTCAGAGAAACTATATATACATATATATTAAAAGGAGTGTGTTCTTATGAAAAAGCAGAGTATCAGAAAATCTGCAATCGTCCTCTCAGCAATGGTATCTCTCATGGCTTTGCCCACGGCTGCTGTACCGTCCGTTTTTGCGGAAAATGACAGCAGCTTCCCGTATGCTCTGTTTGCATCATCGGCTGCAAAAGGGGCAATTACGGTCGATGCCAAGCATTTTACGCTGAACGGAAATATTGCAGCAAACGGAACGATTGAAACCGGCAAGAAGGTAAACATCAACGGCAAAAAGACAGAAAACGCAGGCAAGGAAATGCTCTTTATCGGCGACAAGCTGACCGCAAGTTATTTTGGCAGTGCAGAGGTTTCCGACGGATTGAACCTTTCCAAGTCAAACATCAATCTGAATAAGCCGCTTGACGTGATCGGCGATGCGTCACTCAACGGCAATCTGAATCTCTCCGCCCCCATCAAGGCGGATGCAGACATCAACATCAGCGGTAATGTCAGCAACGTCAACAGTCCTGTGCTGTATTCCGAATTTGGTGACATTACGATCGACTGCAACAATGTCAATCTGAACGGTATTGTCTATGCACCGCTTGGCAATGTCGAGATCCGTGCGAACAATATCAACCTCAACAATACGGTCATCATCGCAGATACGATTACATTGGTGTCCAACAATGTCAACGCGAACTACGGAAAATCCTATGCGGATGCGGCAGGCAATGTATCCGAATCTCGCGCTGATTATATTCACAAGTACAACAGCTACCTGATGAACAAGGACATTGATGATACGCTGGATGTGATCTCTCAGTATTATAAGCTGACGCCTGTGGATACAGGGGAGTACAAGCAGCTTAATATCCTCGGTATGTACATTTTCGACATTGAACAGTATGAAGTCGAAGGTTACGGCAATCTCAGCGTTATGAAAACAGACGGTGCAAACCAGATGGCAACCATCGTACTTTCCCCATTTAACAAAGATTTGCCGCTGATCTCTACGGACTATATGTTCAATGGTGAAGCACATATTTCCTACATCGAATTCTACGGATTGAGCAACGATGAGAATTCGAAGGATTTCCGGAATGTCGTTGGCAAGCTGAGTGGTCTGACAGACAAGTATGCAGGCCTTATGAGCGTCACACCGACACCTGCATGGTATGACGAGATCCGTACAATGGGCTTGTTCAAGATGACAAGCTACACCGATGCAGACAAGACAGCCGAAATGCTGAACGACAGCTTCCGCATCACGCTGGACGCTTCCAAGAATATGCCGCAGCTCAATGCAGAGCAGAAAGCAGTCAAGGTCGCAGCAATCCAGCAGTATTCGGACAATCTTGTCGATAAGGGCGGTATTTCCACCGATATGTTCAAGATGGTGCTCGGTGTCGATGCGACCAAGGCATTCTTCAACAACATCTTCTTCGGTACTGCAAGACAGTAATTCCGATTCGAAGAATATCCCAAAGTGTGAAAGAGGAGTAGTCCCAAGATAAAGAAAGTACGGTCGGGTCGGCAATTTGTCGGCCCGACCGTATTTTGTCTTGATGCAGAGTAGAGCGGCGATTGTGGGGATTGACAGAATGTACATGGGAAAGTTTGTGCAAAAATACCATTGAAATCATTGTGGAAATATGTTATGATATTTATGTTGCTATTGAGAATCATTCCTAATAAGGAGTCGTTATGAATAAAAGAACGACATTTCAAAAAGAACTTGTGCTGCGGACGGTTCGCAAACTGCACGGTCATGTTACAGCAGACGAAGTCTATGCAGCAGCAGTTGCGGAATATGCCGCGATCAGCAAGGGAACGGTCTACCGCAATCTGAAAATTCTGGCAGATGAGGGCAGTATCCGCCGTGTGGAGATTTCCGACGGTCCAGACCGCTATGATTTTACGATCACCGAGCATTATCATGTACAGTGCGTAAAATGCGGAGCGGTATTCGATGTGGATATGGACGCAGTTCTTGGGCTGACCGAACGGATTCGTGACGCACACGGCATGACGTTTCTGGGATATGATATTCTGTTCAAAGGCATTTGTCCATCGTGTCAGGATACGGAATGAAGCATTCTCATAGTGCATAAATTCAGCCGCAACCGCAGGCAGCAGGAACGACAAAAGACTGATAAACGATTTGGCGTTGCAAAAAAATGCGGAAATACGGATGTCAGAGCGAAATATCAGGCGAATCATGCCTGTCTGTTTGGTCAGCATCCGATATAAAACAGTACATGGAGGAAAAACAAATGGCAAAGTATGTATGTCCCGTATGCGGATACGTTCACGAAGGAAACGAACCGCCCGAGAAGTGCCCGCAGTGCGGCGTTCCGGGTGCGAAGTTCATCAAGAAAGAAGATGACAGCAAGCTCGTATTTGCTTGTGAACACGAGGTCGGCATCGCAAAGGATGTGACCGATGCGGAAGTCATGGACGGTCTGCGTGCGAACTTCGCAGGCGAATGCACCGAGGTCGGTATGTATCTAGCAATGGCAAGAGTTGCCCACAGAGAGGGCTATCCAGAAATCGGTCTGTACTGGGAAAAGGCAGCTTACGAAGAAGCAGAGCACGCTGCAAAGTTTGCAGAGCTTCTGGGCGAAGTGGTATCTTCCTCGACAAAGGAGAACCTCGAAAAGAGAGTGGCTGCTGAGCATGGCGCAACCGCAGGTAAGCTTGCACTTGCTAAGAAAGCAAAGGAATTAAATCTGGATGCGATTCATGATACCGTTCATGAAATGGCAAAGGATGAAGCACGTCACGGCAAGGCGTTCGAAGGCCTGCTCAAGAGATATTTCGGCTGATTATCAGAATTCAAAAGCGGCACACTATAACGAGTGTGCCGCTTCAGTTTGTTGATAAAGTTGTATCTGCGATGCATTCCAAATGGAGCTCCGCTCC